>JBCBRY010000173.1:0-17976 GCA_039819485.1 Bacteroidota bacterium
GGGGGAAAAAACGGATTTAATTTCCCCCTTTGGAGGGAGGGGGAGGATTTTCAAGCATAAATTATCAATGTTGAGTTTTGTCCTGTATTTTAATATTTTTTCAAAAGTAGAAAATGCCGCTGGTTAGAGGAAAACAGGATTCAAAAACCGCCCGGTTGTTTGTGGGAAAATGAAACCATCAAGACAGTGAGCATCAAAAACAATCACTGAACCGGTAGATCAAAATAGTAGAAAATAAAAGCACCACGACTAAAACCAGATAAACGGCAGCTCCAGTGGCCGCTGATTTATTTTCATCCTCCGCAAAACCCAGCAATGAAAACAATCCGATAGCGATCAGACTGCCTGCAAAAAGCGGAAGGAAACCAACAAAAAACGAAACGATGCTCAACAGGATCAAGTAAACCGCAATAATGCCGAATTTATTGGATAGGAATTTCTCCTTTTCTTTCCTGTTTTTGTGCTTGCTTAGCTTTTTTGAAAAGACCTGTTTAAGCCTTTCAAAAAAGCGACCTTTTCCCATTTTCTTTTGCGTGCCGGCTTGCCTGGTCACAAGCTTCGCTTTTTTGAGGGTTGGGTCAGTGGTGGAGGAAACAGCACGGAGCGGATTCGATAAGAGGCCTAAAAAGAGAAAGAGCGCAAAGGTGTGACATTTAACCTTAGAGAGTTGAAAGAGCGATTTCTTGCGAATTATTTCAATGAAGTTGTTTGAAAATTCCTGTTGAGTCGAAAATATTAGGTGTGTTCAACGGATAAATCCATTCAAATAGATGTCCGGCAGCAAACAATAGCCCGGCAGTTGCATCTTATAGAAATGATCCACCGTAAAGAAGCCAACAAATATGTCTTCCTTTTTCCCCTATTTTTGCAATTCAAAAAAATAAGCTGATCGGCCAATTAGTTGTATGTACGGCACAACCCATTTAGCTATTTGACCATTCAACCATTTCAATGAAGTACCTTCTCTTCTCGATTGCCTTAATGTTCGTCCTGTTTTCCTGCGACAAGGAAGATTCATTTACCACTTCCGGTAGCGACAAGCTGGCATTCTCCGTGGATACCCTCCGTTTCGATACCATTTTTACTCAGATCGGCTCGGCTACCCGCTGGTTCCGGGTGTACAACCGGGCCAACCAGAGTATCCGCATTTCCAATATCTCATTGAAAGGAAACAGCCAGTCCAAGTTCAACTTGAACGTGGACGGCCTTCCCGGCGACAACCATCAGGATGTGGTCGTTTATCCGAATGACAGTATTTATGTCTTTGCGGAAGTGACCATCAACCCCGATGATCCGGTTTCCGTGAGCCCCTTCTTTGTGTACGATGAAGTGATCTTTGAAACGAATGGCAATACGCAGTCAGTCACCTTGGAAGCAGCCGGGCAAAATGCCAATTATTTTCCCAGCCGCTGGCACAACGATAGTATCGCAGTATTTTCATGCAACGGCAGTGAAGTCATTTGGGACGATCCCAAGCCGTATGTTTTGTATGGCATTGTGGGCTTTGTTGATTGCAAACTCACCATACCTGCCGGTGCCCGAATCCATGTACACGGTGGCCTGGCGAGGGATGAAGATGGAGACATTTACAACACCGGCCGCCTGGTCATCAGTGAAAACGCTTCTATCAACGTACAGGGAACTGTCGAGAACCCGGTCATATTTGAGGGGGACCGCACCGAAGATGAACTCGGTTTTGATTTTAAAAATGCAGACGGCCAATGGACCGGGCTCATTTTTTCGAGGGGCAGTAAGGATAATGTCATCGAAAATGCCGTGGTGAAAAATGCCCGCTTTGGCATTTTCCTCGACTCGGCTGCCGACCTTTCCATAAAAAACACACAGGTTATCAATACCTCCGGGCCGGGCCTTTTTGCCTACCATGCCCAGGTCAACGCTGAAAATTGCCTGTTTTATAACAACGGTACCAATTCGGTTCAGCTTGTCTATGGCGGTGACTACAACTTCGACTATTGCACCTTGGCCAACTATGGCGGCGATGCTTCCGCACTGGTGATGACCAATGGCGTTTGCGACGATCCCGACAACTGTAATGTGCAGACCGCAAGGACCTACCGGCTCAATGCCCTTTTCCGCAATAGTATCATTTATGGCTCTTTGGCGGATGAAATTTTATTGGACGATTTAACCTTTACCCGCGGCGGCAACCGGCCGATGCTGAACTATACTTTTTCAGAATGCATTATCCGCGCCAGGGATATCAATGACCCCGATCTGGGATTCCCCGACTTTTTCGATTGGTGCGATTGCTACAATGCCAGTCCAAGCGATGCCCTCTTCTTCGACATCAACGAAGATGATTACCGCCTCGATACCTTATCAGTCGCTGAAGAGCAGGGCGTGCCCATCAACGGCATCTTTTTCGACCTGGACGGCAACGACCGCGACCCGCAAAGACCCGATCTGGGCTGTTTTGAATATCAACATAATTAGTAGAATACGTAGCTAAATTTTCACAAGAACTTTGAAGCGTTTTTATTTCAATAAGTGTTAAAAAAGTACGCTAAGACTTAATCCAATCATGTAAATTTGAGATTCAATTGTGAAATAAGTATATGTCAAAACGCCCTCCTCGGACCTTATCTTCAGGTGCCAACAATACGGTGCTTGCCCTATCCAACACTGAAGTAGGCAAGTTATTTTTTGGTGACACTCGATCTGACATCGGATCGGAAGCAGAAAAAATGAAGTGTGCAAATGATATCAATGATTTAGTCGTGAAATTTGTACATCTGGATATTTTTGAAAATAATAGTGAAATGCTCGTCATGGAAAGGTTATACCCATTTGATTTTCGAGCATTTGAACAAGAACGCCGCTTATTATGGTTGGACGTTTTTGAAGATGAACTGGCCCAACTGCACCGGGCCGGATTTGTACCCCGGGACCTACAGCGGCCTTCCAATTTGCCTAGTATGACTTACGATAATATTTTTTTGACAGAAACAGGCATTCGTTTAATTGACGTTGGTATTTCAGCACTGGGACACCAGGTGGGTGGAAAATTATTCGACCGATTCGTAAAATTAGAACTGGAGGGATTCGAAAAATTCAGAACCTTTTTCCTTGATCGTTGACTCCCTGACAGTTATTCGATCATTATACCTGCTCAGATCAGTAAATGATGATAAAAAACACCCTCAATTCTTTCCACCTTACCCTTCCCAAGCGGCAAAAGTTACTAATTTAGCCCCGCAAAAAATTTTCCTGGAAATGGCCAATGCCCTCTGGCCGATACAACCTAACCAATGTCCGACCAAGAACTTAAGTACACAACCATTCACTACCACTCTTATCTCCATCTGGATAAAATACTCGGAGCGCAAATTCCGCGCAGCGGTGATGTAGAGGAAAAACCAGCCCATGAGGAGATGCTTTTCATCATCATTCATCAGGTGTATGAACTTTGGTTCAAACAGATCAAGCATGAGTTGGAGTCCGTTCTAGATATGTTTCTTCAAGACAATGTCCACGAGCGCAGCATCGGTACAGCCTGCTCCCGTTTGGAGCGGATAGAAGAAATCATGAAATTACTGATTCAACAAATCCGGGTATTGGAAACCATGACCCCGCTGGACTTTCTGGACTTCAGGAATTACTTGTTCCCGGCTTCCGGTTTTCAAAGTTTTCAGTTTAGAATGGTGGAAGTCATGCTCGGACTGGAAGAGAAAAAACGACTGACCTACAATAACCACCATTATGCGTCTGTTTTCCAGGAAGAACAACAACAATCCTTGAAAAAGGCCACTGAAGACGGCTCTCTGTTTGATGTGGTAGAGGCCTGGCTGGAGCGCACCCCTTTCTTGAAGTGGGGTGATTTTAAATTCTTAAATCATTACCGGAAAGCAGTGGAAAGCATGATTGCCAAAGAGCAAAGTGCCATCAAAGGGACCCATTACCTGACCGAAAAAGAGAAAGAGATGCGGTTGAAAATGCTCGGTAGTACGGATACCTACTTCCAATCGGTTTTGAACAAAGAAGTCCACCAACAAATGAAGGAAGAAGGCAAACTCCGCCTTTCCTATCGGGCCACGGTCGCAGCTCTTTTCATCAATCTTTACCGGGACGAGCCAATCCTCCACGGCCCATTCCGCCTGCTGACCAACCTCATCGACATCGACGAATTATTGACTACGTGGCGTTACCGCCACGCCCAAATGGTACTCAGAATGCTTGGCAGAAAAATCGGCACCGGCGGCTCTTCCGGCCATGATTACCTGCATGCGACTGCCGTTAAACATCATATATTTACCGACCTTCACAACATTTCTACCTTGCTCATTCCACGTTCAGAACTTCCGCCATTGCCGGATGAACTGAAGCGTGAGCTTGGTTTTTATTATACACAAAAATAGGCGGACGGTGAACGGCAGCCGACGGACGGTAAGAGCTACCGTCCGCCGTCTGCCGCATACCGTCCACCTTCAACCGTTTAAACCATGTCCAAACTACTTCCAAAATTTAATTTCAAAGAATGGATCGACGAACACCGCCATTTGTTAAAGCCCCCCGTAGGCAATAAATGTGTTTGGGATGATGGCGAATACATCGTCATGGTCGTCGGTGGCCCCAATTCCAGAAAAGATTACCACCTCAATCAGACACCCGAGTTTTTTTATCAGGTCGAAGGGGACATTACCTTAAAAGTGATTGATGAAGGGGAGCCAAAAGATATAAATATCAAAGAAGGGGAAATTTATCTGCTGCCTTCCAACATCCCCCATTCGCCACAGCGAGGTCCCAACACCATCGGCCTGGTCATTGAACAGAAAAGGGCTGAGGGCATGGAAGACGGACTGGCCTGGTTCTGCGAAAACTGCAACCACGAACTCTACCGGGAACCGTTTACTTTACAAAATATTGAAACGGATATGCCGGTCATTTTTAATCGTTTTTACAGTGACATGGAGTTGCGTACTTGCGATAAATGTGGAACGGTGATGGAGCCACCGAAATAATTTATAATTTATGGTTTATAATTTAATACACTGAATTATCAAGGTTTTTATTTATAAATCACAAATCATAAGTCATAAATTCAATGAGCAATTTCCGCATCAACGGCCACGGCCATTTATTACCCAATCCAGAGCAGATACCTGCATTTATGCGGGAGCAAAAAATATTTTGGATCGACAGGGACCGGAAATTTATGCGGCAGGGCGACTGGAAAAGGCCAGTGACCGATCCCAGTTTTTTTATTGATGAAAAACTGGTGTGGATGGAAAAAAATAATATTGACCACGAAGTCATTTTAAATTTATCGCAATTATACTGCAATGGAATGGAGCGAAATATATCGCGGGATGTTATTCGTTTTCAAAATGATTTCAATGCAAGTGTCCAAAAAAATCATCCCGAAAAATTCACGAGCGGATTTGTGGTACAGGCAACTTATATAGATGATGCTTTAAAAGAAATGGAGCGTTGTTTTAATTCACTTAATTTAAATTTATTGTGCCTGCCCACCCATTTTATTAATCAAAAAAATGAATGGGTTTCTATCGCCGATGAAACCGTTGAGCCCATTTTTGAACTGGCCAACGAATATGGATTGGCCGTGGAAATCCACCCTTATGACGGCCAGAAAATCATTCAGTTGCAAGATCGTTTTTGGCGCTTCCATTTGGTGTGGATGTGCGCGCAGACTGCCGATGCTTACCACTTTTTTACTTTATTAAATTATCCGGATAAATACCCGAACATGCGCACCTGTTTTGCGCACGGCAATCAGTTCGGACAAATAAATGTAGGCCGCCGGGCACAGGGCTTTGAAGGCCGTCCTGATTTATTTGAAGGAGCCGGACATCCCAATCGATCCTTGAGAAAACCGAATTTATTTTTTGACACTTTGGTTCACGATGTTTATTCTTTCCGGCTGTTAGTCGACCGGCAGGGTGTCAGCCAAATTGTTGCGGGACTCGATGATCCATATCCTTTAGGGGAAATGGAAAATGAAGAAGGCGGCTATCCCGGAAAAGTTATAGATGATGCGGTTAACAGAAAATTTATTTCTCAAGAAGATAGAAATGAAATCTGGTGCGACAATGTGGCCAACTGGCTGTACGGATGGGACAAAGAAGAATTTTATACTCGAATTAATTATTTATGATTGATAATTTATGATTGTTTTTTTTTAATTATAAATTATAGATCATAAATCATAAATAAGAAAGTGCAATATTTCGACAACTTAGAATTCGCAAAAGAAATGGACACCGATGATCCCCTGAAAAAATACCGGGATCAATTTTATCTGCCGTTGCAAAAAAACGGCGAGCCATTTATTTATTTGTGTGGAAACTCTTTGGGACTGCAACCTAAAATTACCGAGTCCTATATTTTACAAGAATTAAAAGACTGGAAAAACCTGGGTGTGGAAGGACATTTTCACGCGAAAAACCCGTGGATGCCATACCATGAATTCTTGACAAAAAAAATGGCCAGGGTCGTTGGGGCAAAACCAGTGGAGGTCGTGGTCATGAATACCCTGTCCGTCAACTTGCATCTAATGATGGTTTCCTTTTACCGGCCGAAAAACAACCGAATTAAAATCGTGATGGAAAGTGATGCTTTCCCATCGGACCGGTATGCCATTGAATCCCAAATTAAATTTCACGGATATAAATTGGAGGAGGCTCTACTGGAACTGAAACCGAGGGCTGGAGAAGAATTAATCCGAATGGAGGACATTGAAAAAACAATTGATGAAGAAGGTGAAAATATTGCACTTATTTTACTCGGAGGCGTCAACTATTACACGGGACAGGTATTCGATATGAAACGAATCGCAGAACTGGGACACCAAAAAGGCTGCATGGTTGGGTTTGATTTAGCGCATGGAGCAGGTAATTTACATTTGAACCTGCATGATGACCATGTCGATTTCGCGACCTGGTGTACTTATAAATACCTGAATTCCGGTCCTGGCAGTTGCGGTGGCTGTTTTGTCCACGAACGTCATGCCCACGATTTTGACCTGCCGCGTTTTACAGGCTGGTGGGGACACAATAAAGAAACCCGCTTTGGGATGCGCGACGACTTTGATGCAATCCCCGGAGCAGAGGGCTGGCAGCTGAGCAACCCGCCCATATTATCGTTGGCGGCGATCATGGCATCTTTGGATTTGTTCGAGGAAGTCGGCATGGAAGCGCTCAATAAAAAAACACTTTTGCTCACCGGCTATTTAGAATATTTATTGGAAAATATTAACACCGACCGTATTCGAATTATTACCCCAGGAAATAAAAAAGAAAGGGGCTGTCAATTATCTATTCAGGTAAAAAATGCAGATAAAAAATTATTTAATAAAATTAGCGAAGCAGGTGTTATTGCCGATTGGCGGGAGCCTGATGTGATAAGAGTTGCACCAGTACCATTTTATAATTCTTTTTTAGATGTTTATAAATTCGTTGAAATTTTAAAAAAATGCATCAATTAAAAAATGGATCATCGTCATTGGTTAATGGCCAATCATAATTTCAAACATTAACCAATGGCCTTGAACCATTGACCATAATTTTTCATGAAAGAAAAAGTATTAATTGTAGGAGCCGGTTTATGCGGGACGTTGCTGGCAATTCGAATGGCACAGCGTGGATACGAGGTAATCCTTCGGGAAAAAAGGCCGGACATGCGGCTGATGGATATTTCTGCGGGCCGCTCAATTAATTTAGCCCTTTCCAACCGCGGTTTAAAAGCATTGGCGCTTGCAGGCATGGCGGAAGCAATAAAAAAAGAGTGCATCCCGATGCACGGACGAATGATTCATCCGGTCCACGGAGACACCTGGTTATCAAAATATAGTGGCCGGGAAGGCGATTATATAAATTCTGTTTCGCGCGGAGGGTTAAATATTGCGCTATTAAATGAAGCTGAAAAATTCGAACAATTAAGTATTGAATTTAATCAAAATTGCCTTTCAGTCGACCTTGAAAAAGGCATTGGTTATTTCAAAAACAAGACAGGGGAAACAACGGCCATCCACGCAGATATTATTATTGGCACCGATGGGGCCGGTTCAGCTGTTCGCCGCAGCATGATGGCTCGCACACCTGAATTACTGTTCAATTATTCCCAGAATTTTTTACGGCATGGATATAAAGAACTCAGCATTCCTCCTGCCGAGGACGGGAGCTGGCGGATCGACAAAAATGCGTTGCACATTTGGCCGCGCGGCGGATATATGACCATTGCCCTTCCGAATTTAGATGGGAGCTTTACCGTCACAATGTTTCACCCTTACGACGGGGAGGCCGGGTTTAATTCATTTAATACACCGGAAAAATTATTTTATTTTTTTGAAAAAGAATACCCGGATTTAATTCAGCACATGCCCGAATTCATTGATGATTACAACAACAATCCAACGGGCACTTTGGGGACCATAAAATGCTATCCCTGGCAGGCATTCGGAAAAACATTGATTATGGGCGATGCCTCTCACGCCATCGTTCCCTTTTACGGCCAGGGCATGAATGCTTCCTTTGAAGACGTACGAGTCTTTGACGAAATTCTGGAACAGTACGAAGGCGACTGGGAAAAAATATTTGCCGAATTTCAAGATACCCGCGCCGAAAACACGGATGCCATCGCCGATCTGGCCATTGACAATTTTTATGAAATGAGGGACCATGTTGACGATCCTGTTTTTATTGCAAAAAGAAAATTGGAAATGCAATTAGAGCAAACGTACCCCGATTATTATTCCAAATATTCACTGGTAACATTTAATGAAAATTTACCTTATGCAACGGCCATGAAAAAAGGAAGAAAGCAGGATCAACTGTTAAAGGAAATTTGTCAGCGGCCGAATTATGAGGGACTATCGCTGGAACAGATTTTAAATGAGATAAAAAGTAAAATTAATTAATAAACACATAGGCATATAGAACGCATAGAAAAATAAAAACAGCTATGTGTCCTATGCGCCTATGTGTTTAATAGCATCATGCAGTTAATCGAAGATTGGAAAAGAAAAAACAAAGAGGCGAATAAAGAAAATCAGGCTATTCTTAAAAAATTGAGAAAGAAAAAAGGAAAGCACCTCGACGAGCTTGCCGACGAAACCCACCATCAGATTTTCAATAAAATAAACTGCCTCGAATGTGCCAACTGCTGTACGAGCATCCCACCGATAGTTACCAAAACAGACGCCGCCCGGATTGCAAAAAAATTCAGCATGAAACCATCGGAATTTGAGGAGGAATATTTGACGGTGGATGAAGATGGAGACACCGTAATGAATACTTCACCCTGCCCTTTTTTATTACAAGACAATAGGTGCCTTATTTATGACATCCGCCCGAAGGCATGCCGGAAATTCCCCCATACGGACAATATGGATTTTTCAAAAAACATGAAGCTGCACAAATTAAATGCACAAATCTGTCCGGGGGTTTTTCATATTCTAAGGGAATTGGACAAAAATATAGAGCGCTAAAAATGACACTTTTATTTTGGCAAATGTTTGATTTCCAAGTCTTGAAAATCTCGTTCAGGCAAAGGAAAAGTGTCATTTTTTTCGACCACCTTGCTTACTTAGTACAAAACCGGTTGTTTTAAACCATGTACTACGTTATATTCATTCAATGCTTCCTGCAAACAAGTAACCGCTTTTAATAAATCTTTTTCATTTAACACATAAGCGATCCGAACCTCATTTTTCCCTAAGTTTTTATTGAAATAAAACCCGTTACCCGGTGCCAGCATGACCGTGCTGTTATTCAATGAAAAATCAGTCAGCAGCCATTTGCAAAAATGCTCTGCGTCTTCCACTGGCAGACCGACCATATTATAAAACGCGGCTGCTGGTTTATACAGCTTCAAACCGTCAATTCTTTTCAATGCATCGTACAAAACCTTTCGCCGGCGGATGTATTCTTCCTTCACCGGTTGAATATATTCTTCCGCAAAATCATAGCAGGCCTCTGCGAGTTTTTGGCCAAAAAATGGCGGGCATAGACGAAGCTGTGCATATTTTTCCACTGTTTGCTGAACCGCTCTGTTTTTGGTGATCAGGTACCCTACCCTTGCGCCACATGCACTAAATACTTTCGAAATGGAATCAATTACGATGATGTGCTCTTTCATGCCTTCGAAAGAAAAAACAGATGTGAATTCCTGGTCATAACAAAATTCCCGGTATACCTCATCCACGTATAAAAAAAGGTTGTGCCGTTTGACCAGCTCCATCAATTTTTCCAAATCATTTTTGGTATAGAGCTGTCCGGTCGGATTGCCGGGATTGCAGAGAAAAATAGCTTTGGTACGGGGGGTTATGAGTGCTTCAAATTTTTCGGGAGCCGGCAATTCAAACCGGTCCTCCAGTACAGTGGTCAGCGGTGTGATGTTAATAGATGCCATGTGCGCAAAGCCCAGATAATTTGCATAAAAAGGCTCGGGAATGATGACTTCATCCCCAGGATCGCATGTACATAAAATGGCAAATAAAATAGCCTCGGAAGCCCCTGTGGTTACAAACACGTCTTGTGGAGTAAGTCCGGCCTTGTATTTCTCATAATAAGCGGCCACTTTTTCCCGTAAAGTAAACAGCCCTTCCGATGCGCCATATTCGATGATGTATTTATCAATGTTCCGGACGGATTGCAGAGCCACCGGTGGCGTCGGGATGTCCGGTTGGCCGATATTCAGATGATACACCTTTGTGCCTTCCGCTTTTGCCTTTCTGGCAAATGGCAATAAACTTCGGATAGGAGATTGCGACAAAGTCGCCCCCCTTTTGGAATGTCTGGGCATACAGAAAATGAGTTGTTAAGTTGAAAAATGCGTTAGGGTAAGGAGAATAAGAATTTCAATAAGTGAACAGAACTTCAAAACTGACTGCAATATTAGGCAAATCAGGGAGAACCCAACTTATTATTGATGAAAATCACTATCTCTACCTAAACGCTGCGTTACAAAAAATGTAACACAGCGTTTAGGTAGAGATGCCATTTATATATGGCTCACTTGCGGCTTATCAGGCCATCGGAAGAGATAAGTAATTGAGAATCAGGGAAATCAGTAGCTGTTAGTTCTTTCAATTTATTAATTGCCCTTTTTTGCGAGTCCACTTTAGGCCCGTGCGTCTTTTGCTGATAGATGGGCGTTATTTCTCCGCTCACAAAGGCACCTGATTTGTTGGTAGTAAGCTTGATAATGGGTGCAATACCGGCCGAGCCCCGCAAATTGAAACGCCCATATGTGCAGAAATTACCGAGGCTATAAGTGATGAAACGATCTTTGTACAATTCAATGGAACGGGTCACATGCGGGCCATGCCCAAAGACCACATCCGCACCGGCATCAATTACTGCATGCGCAAATTTGTAAACGTCTCCCCGGTTTTCACCAAGATACGTTTCCCTTCGTTTGGGCACATTTTGGTGGCTGGCCCCTTCAGCTCCACCGTGGAATGAAACAATAATAATGTCACATTTATCTACCATTGAGGCAACGATCTCCTTGGCACGAGGGATGTTGCGCACGTCGCAGGTACCAGAGTTGGGGGCAAAAGCAGCAAAGCCATATTTGACTCCATTGCGCTCAAAAAAGGCTGTCTCGTCCGTGCCAGCCAAACCTGCATAGGCAATCCCTGCATTTCTAAGCACTGCTTTCGTCCCTTTACGCCCGGCTGCGCCGAAATCACCCGAATGATTATTGGCCAACGATACCACATCAAAACCGGCATTTGAAAAATGTTTGATATAACTGGCCGGTGAGCGGAATACATAGCATTTGCTCATGTCCCGGCAGCGTTTGGGCGTCCCCTCCCCATCGAACATGACACCTTCCAGGTTACCAAAAGTCACATCGGCATTTTGTAAAATGGGTTCTACATCCCGCAGCAGGTCATTCCCTCCATTGGGCGGCAAATAATTTTTAGATGGATAATTGGTTCCGAGCATCATATCGCCCACACCAATGATGGAAACGAGGTCGTTGTTTTGGCCAAAGGCCAGCGGCATGGCAAATGCCCAAACAAAAAAAAGACTCCACCAACGGAAGTCTTTACAAGTATGTATGAATAACATTACTATTGAAAACAAGATATGGTTTCTTTCAGGTTTTTGGTTCCTGATTTTTGGTTTTTGGTTCCGGGTTAACCTAGAACCAAAAACTAAAGACCAGAAACCAAAAACCAATTAATCAAACGACTGGTTATCGAGCTCGGCCAGGCGGACGAGTTCCTGGTATTCTTTCGGGGAAAGGCCATCCAATACATAATCGATCGGGTTAACGGCTTTTCCTTTGTAGTGTACTTCGTAGTGGCAGTGAGGAGCAGTGGAAGTTCCAGTGCTGCCAATCAGGCCAATAACCTGGCCTTTTTTAACGATATCTCCCCTTTTCACCTGGGCTTTGGACATATGTCCATACAAAGTCTCATAACCGTAGCCGTGGTCGATGATCACGTGGATTCCATACCCTCTGCGCCCACTGTTCTTGACCTTAACCACCTTACCATCACCAGTTGCCTGGATAGGCGTTCCGGTTTTGGCGCTGAAGTCAATGCCCGCGTGCATCTTCCTGATCTTGTAGATCGGATGGATGCGGTAACCAAATCCAGAAAGCAATTGCACCCGGCGGTTCAGCTTGTCTGAACGAACAGGCTTGATGGAAGGAATGGAGGCCAACATCTTTTCCTTGTTGGCAGCCATTTTCTCTATTTTATCCAATGATTGAGATTGAACGACCATTTGGCGCTTAAGCTTTTCCGTCTTCTGGCGGAGCTGTGCCATCATTTTCCCTGACTGGCGGAAATTTGTCAAATCAGCGAAGCGCTCGTGCCCACCGACACCACCTTCCCAGATGTTTTCGTCGATAGGATCCATCTCCAGTACCATTCGGTGTACCCATCTGTCCCTTTCCTGGATATTTTCCAACGTAGAAGACATGTGATCGACCAACTCTTGCATTTCCATGTTTTCGGAAACAAGGGCGGCTATCTCATCATTCTTCAATTGGACTTGGGGAGAGGGGAAGAACTGCCATAGCAGGGTACCGAACAAAACACCTGAAACTATGATGGCGGAAGCAATTCCAAATATCCGCCCTGCTTTTTCTTTAGGTGTAAGTTTGACCTTTTCGTACTGAAGTGTCTGTTTGTTATAAAAGTACTTTTCTCGTCTCATATTGTTCTATTGTTAGCCAATAACCTAACTTTGCCGCCTTTCAAAACGACCGCTAAAAGAAGCGGAAGTTGCAAATGCGGACGGGTCAGGGTTTTCCCTCCTGAAGGAAACAGTGAATACTAAAAATGTTCACGTGTTTTGGACTAAGACGAACAAATTGTTTGTTTCTAAGAACTAAATTAAATGCAAAATCCTTTATCAATATCAGCAAGAAGAAATCTTCTCTTGTTGTTTGCCTTATCTCGTCTCATATTGTCCTGGTTTCTACACAAGTGGCTCATAGGCAGCGGCAAAGATGGAAAATTATTCCCTAACTGCGAAAACATGTGGAAAACTTTTCATTTGCGCAGCCGTATGATAAAGGTCAGTATTTCAGCAAGTACTGTATTTCAGTTATTTAAACATTTGTTTTTATTTTAATTTGTTAAAAACCAATATTTAACTAACTGAAAAAAAAATAGTTATTTGAACAAAATTTTCTTTTAAATATATGCCAAAAGGCCAAACTATCGAACCATAATTAACATGACTGCAAAAGAAATAAGACACACCTTCCTGGAGTTTTTCCGATCAAAACAGCATAAGATCGTCCCTTCCGCTCCCATTGTAAACAAGGATGACCCCACGCTCATGTTCACCAATGCGGGCATGAACCAGTTCAAGGATTTTTTCCTTGGCAACGCGGTTCCTGACAATCCCCGCATTGCCGATACTCAAAAATGCCTCCGTGTATCTGGCAAACACAACGACCTGGAAGAAGTCGGCCGAGACGGCACCCACCATACCATGTTCGAAATGTTGGGCAACTGGTCGGTGGGTGATTATTTTAAAAAGGAGGCCATTGAATGGTCGTGGGAGTTACTGACTAAAGTTTATGGCTTGCCCGCTGACCGCTTGTATGCAACTGTTTTTGAAGGAGATGAAGCCGAAAACCTCGAACCGGACGACGAAGCCCGCCGATTGTGGGGTGCATGGCTGCCTGAACACCACATTATAAACGGCAATAAAAAAGATAACTTCTGGGAAATGGGCGACCAGGGCCCTTGTGGCCCATGTACCGAAATCCACATCGACATGCGCTCGGATGAGGAACGGACAGAACTGGAAGGTGCAGAACTGGTCAACAAAGACCACCCCAAAGTGATCGAAATCTGGAACAACGTGTTCATTCAGTTCAACCGCAAGGCAGATGGCTCGCTGGAGGAGCTGCCGGCTAAGCACGTTGACACGGGCATGGGTTTCGAGCGGCTGACCATGGTATTGCAGGGTTACACGGCTACATACGATACGGACATTTTCACTCCGATTATCAAATATGTGGAAGAAAAAAGCGGTATCAAATACCGCGGCAGATACCCCGATGATCCGGCCAAGGCTCCGGCCGAGATGATGTCGGACATCGCCATGCGGGTGGTTGCTGACCACATCCGCGCAGTGACCTTCACGATTGCCGACGGCCAACTGCCAGGCAATACCGGTGCCGGTTACGTAATCCGTCGCATCTTGCGCCGTGCGGTACGTTATTATTATTCCTTTTTAAATATCAAAGAACCGTTCTTGCATACGCTTGTGCCGTTCCTGGGAGACATGTTTGCGGAGGTTTTTCCGGAGGTGAAAGCACAAGAGGAGCAACTGGCCAAAATCATTCAGGGGGAGGAGAAAGCATTCCTGAATACATTGGACAACGGCCTCCGCCGTTTTGCGGAACTAAAAGTAGAAAATGATACCATCAAAGGCGAAGATGCCTTCGAGTTGTACGATACATTTGGTTTTCCGATTGACCTGACGCGTTTGATGGCGGACGAAAAAGGATGGCAGGTTGACGAAAAAGGGTTTGAAAGATCCATGCAGGCCCAGAAAGACCGGGCTCGTGCCGCTGCTGCCAAAGAAACCAGCGACTGGCAAACGTTTGCCGAAGGCGAAGTAGAATTTGTCGGTTACGACGACTTGGTTGTTTCCGATGCAAAAGTGTTGCGTTTCCGCACCGTAACCACTAAAAAGAGCAAGCGCTACGAAGTCGTTTTAAATAAAACACCTTTTTATGCAGAAAGCGGTGGGCAGCACGGCGATCAAGGCTGGCTGGTGTTCGGTGAAGAATCGGTGAAGGTCGTAGACACCCAAAAAGAAAATGACCTCGTCATCCATGTTTTAAACAAATTGCCGAGCGACCTTTCTGTGAAAGTGGAGGCAAAAGTTGATGCTAAGAAAAGGCAATCGACTTCCAGCAACCACTCTGCCGTGCATCTGATGCATGCGGCATTGCACAAAATACTCGGCCAAAATGCATTGCAAAAAGGACAGGACGTGGACGACAAGCGCCTGCGCTTCGACTTTTCACATTTTCAAAAAATGACCGATGAGGAAGTGATGGCCGTCGAGCAGATGGTCAATGAAAAAATCCGCGAAAACATCCAATTGGAAGAAGTGCGCAACATGCCCATCGAAGAAGCGAAAAACTCCGGTGCCATGATGCTCTTTGGAGAAAAATACGGCGAAACCGTCCGGGTGATCACTTTTGATAAAAACTTCAGCCGGGAGCTGTGCGGTGGTACCCATGTACAGGCCACAGGCGAAATCGGCCAGTTTAAAATTTTAGCGGAGACGGGCGTGGCGGCAGGTATCCGGCGGATAGAAGCTGTGACGGCCGGGCACGCAGAGGCTTATTACCGCAAGCAGCTCGAACAATTGGACGCGATCCGCCAATCACTGAAAGGGACACAAGACCCTGTCAAATCTGTTCTGTCCCTCCAAGAGGAAAACAAGGCTCTGAAAAAGCAGGTCGAGCAATTGCTGGCAGCTCAGGCAAGTGCTTTGAAAGGGCAGCTCAAATCCAAAGTCCAGCAAGTGAACGGCATTAATTTTATTGCTGCGAAATTGCCGCTGCAAGATGCCAACGCCATCAAAACGTTGGCATACAACCTCGAATCGGAATTGGGCAATGCCTGCCTCGTTTTTGCTGCAGAGGTCAAAGAAAAACCGCTCATCACTGTCCGCATCAGCGAATCCCTGACGGACAAACTCAACGCCGGGCAAATGGTACGAGAACTGGCCAAAGAGATCAAAGGTGGAGGCGGTGGCCAGGCATTCTTTGCAACGGCCGGTGGCAAGGATGTGGGGGGACTGGAAAATGTGGTGGAGAAGGCGAAGGAGTTGGTTTAAGCTGAATCTTTTCTTTTTTAATTGATATTTATAATTTTGGATCGTTCATTATCGGTGCAACGGTGTTACCGCTTGCAGCGGTAACACCGTTGCACCGATAATGTATCTGCGCTTTTTCGGTTTTTTAGTTTTACCTTTATCATCGAAAATAATTTTTTGCTCTTTCTAAAAATTTCACCACAATGAATCAATTTAATTATCCCCCCAGCCCACAAATTAGTGACTATACTTTTTTAGATCCAACTCCCTCCTTTAAAAAACAAGTCAAGCAAACCATAGGTGCCATAATTTTATTTATTACGGTTTATATTTTATTAATTATTGCTGCCATTTTTTTATTGCGTTTCTGTTTTCAGGCAGCAGCTGCTATCTTATCGAGTGTTAGAGGATTGTGGCCATTGCTGATCAGCATCGGCCTGGTCTGTTTGGGTGTTATGGTTTTTGTTTTTCTATTTAAATTTATTTTTAAAGTAAAAAAAATAGATACGTCCGGTTCCAAAGAAATCAAAAGAAAAGACCATCCAAAGCTATTTGCTTTTATTGATCAGTTGACAACAGAACTGAAAGCACCAAAACCAAAAAAGATTTTTTTAATTCCAGAAGTAAACGCTTCTGTATTTTACAACTCCAGTTTCTGGAGCATGTTTTTTCCAGTCCGAAAAAATTTAAATATCGGTTTAGGGTTGGTCAACTGCTTAAACCTCAGTGAATTTAAAGGAGTGCTGGCCCATGAGTTTGGCCATTTTTCACAACGCAGCATGAAACTCGGCAGTTATGTTTACACGGTCAACCACGTTGTTTACGACCTGGTATATTCTTATGACCGTTGGGATCGGACCCTACAAAGTTGGGCCGATGCGGGCGGTATATTTGGGCTGTTTGCGGTACTGACTTACAGGATTGCCGAACTGGTCAGAGGGCTGTTCAGGTTTTTCTATAAAATCATCAATAAACAAAACATGAAACTGTCCAGGGAAATGGAATACAATGCCGATTTAGTGGCCGTATCAGCGACTGGAAAGGAAGCGATGGTTTCAGGTTTGCGACGAATAGTATTTGGCGATTCCGCCTACCAAATTGTCCTGAACTATTTAAATAAAGTATTAAAAGAAAATAAAGTCCCACAAAACTTTTACGAGCTACACACCGCTGCATTAAATAAATTAGCAAAAGACAACAAATTGTCCTTGACCAACGGCCTGCCTGTAATCAAGGATGAAGATATCGATAAAAACCAGCCCCAAAGCAGAATCATATTTAAAGACCAATGGGCTTCCCACCCCGATCAAAAAGACCGAGAAACCAATATAAACAATGTCGACATCGTAGCAGATATTTCAGAAGATTCGCCCTGGTCATTATTTAATGAACCAGCAGAGCTACAAAGGGAAATCACCAAAGAACTATACCGGGATGTAACATTTACTGAAAAAGTGGAACCATTGGAAAGTGCGGAGTTTTTGGACATCGTCAAAAAAGACGATGAAAAGGCAACCATGCCAGATGCATACCATGGATTTTATGACAATCGATTATTATTGGAATTCAATTGGGAAGAAGCCTATAATAACCATAAAAACAAACAAGTTCATTTTTTATTTGCCGCAGCAGGTCAAGGTCCTGGTTGTTCGCAAAGAAATTTTTAAATTTTTGAACATTTTCT
>JBCBRY010000174.1:0-17951 GCA_039819485.1 Bacteroidota bacterium
GTTTGAAGAATACCAGAACCTTGAACAATATAGATATCAACCTGCCGTAAGATATAACCATGCAGATGCCAAATTAAACAGACTGATACACAGAATATATTACGAAATAAACCCTTTACATTCTCCGCCTTTTATCACAGCCATTAGTAATTCAGACCAATATTATTGGGCATTCCCTGAATATGGAATAATTGCCGTCCCTTTAGGTGAGGAAAAAAGCCTAATAAATTTACCTGATTTATACCACGAGATATCACATTTTATTTATGATAATTATTCGGCTATTTTCTCAGAAATTATTAACAAATTAGTGTCAGACTATTTTAATGAAGAAATAGAAAGAGTGGATGAAGAAGGACGTGACCCTTCATATAAGCAGGAATTTAGCGACATGGCTGATAAATGGAAAGAAAGCTGGGTTGAAGAATTTGTTTGTGACATGATTGCAACTTTTCTTGTTGGGCCTGCATATGGATGGACAAATTTTAAAATTTCTGCATATAGCAGTGGTTATGACAAAATATATATTCCGTCGGAAGAGCACCCTTCTGATGAAAGTAGAATGAAAGTAATCTTTTATCTACTTCAAGAAATGAATAATGTCAACGGAATAGAAAAGTTGAAATCAGCGTGGTCTAATTTTAAGATTGCCGTTGAAAACCCCAAGCCGCTTAATTATGAAAAATGTTTTCCTCCATCATTGCTCAAGTCTATTGCGAAAAACATACTTCTGCAATTAAATGCAATGGGGTTAAGGTCATTTCAGCAACAAATATCTGAATTTAACAACCCTGTAATTTTGTATCTAAATGAAGCTTGGAATAAGCTTTTATCTTCTCCTGATGAATTTTCAGCTTGGGAGGCAAATGCCATTTCTGATATCTTTAATGGTTCAGTATAGAAGACACACTTCACTTAATTTCTTAAAAACTTTGAAGGTTGAAAAGGGGTTCTTAGGGATTCCCCCTAAGCAAGCCGGAGCGATAGCGGAGGGCAAGTTGCACGGCAAAAACGATGGAGCAAAACTGATGCAATCAGTTTGCGATAGAGTGTTGACGGGGAACTTGCGTACTTGCCTAAACCGCACCACCCTTTTTTACCTTAACACCACTTCATGCTATTGTACCCCGACTACATCTTAATGCAACACACTTGCAGCGGTGAAGTTACCCTTATGCACATACCACCAATCGTTGACGGTCAACACCTTAATGCAAACACTTTGCAGATGCAATACCCTGGCACCTGAGTGTTTACGGGAAACAAAAAACAGTTTTTTCTTTGGGGCAAAAAAAGGGCTTTCGCCCCCTTTTTGTTTCAGCTATCATCTCATCTGGATTCCCACTCAAAGTACATGTTTTGTGCTGTGTACTCAAAACCAAACCAAGCAAGGTAGTTTTTAAGGTCACCTTTTATCTGCAAGGGTTCTCCGGTGCTTTCCTCCCATTCCTCCCTCAATGATTCTATTTCGTGATAGTACCTGTCGTAAAAAGCCCTTGTGTCTGCATAGTAAACCAGTTTGCCTACCATTCCTGAAATACATCCAGAATAGAAAAGGTCTGTGAAAAACGATTTTGGGTCGTCGTAATCCAGTGCCTCACCGGCTACTTCCGCCTTGAGGGTACCGGGTTCGTTCTCAATGATATTTTGCAGGTATGCTCCGAGAGTTTTGCCGTTGCCGTTTTGTGCATTGGTCATTTTGTTTTGGGTTAATCGGTAGGAAGCCCTGACCGGGGCTTCGTCCTTCGGTGAGCAACTGGCGTACACAAAGTCAAAGCAGCCAACAGAGAACCGACCAAAGGCCGTCCTATGTCCGGCTGCGTGAAGCAATCACTTTCGTAATGGGCCACAGGGAAATTCCTCGAACGGGAGCAAATTCTTGACTTTGTGGCCGTGAGCCACGTTGCTACCATGAGAAGGACTGCCCCGGTCAGGGACTAAATTTCACCCTTTTTATTTCCGTCAGATTGTTCCCTTCTGGTATACTGTTTTTGACAGGTACGGAGACCGAACTCCCACCGACTATTGTATCATCAGGTCATCCGTTCCGGTCATTTGCTCTTATCCCGGCATACGGCAACGAACGGTGGCCCAACATTCTAAAAACCATGGATTACGTGCACTCGGAAACAGATACTGAGACCATCGCAGAAATACAGGTCAGCTACCACCCCAAACTGGAACCATCGGAACAAACGGTCATCACATGCAGCAGGGATGCCTTTCTGCTTATTTCCTCGGTCTGGGACAGTGGAAGGTTGGCACTCCAAGAGTCATTCGTGGCCCTGTACCTCAACAGGGCGCAGAGGGTCATTGGCTACCACCTGCATTCAATTGGGACTACAGGTGCTGTTACGGTAGAAAAACGTATCCTTTTGGCGATTGCACTCAAGGCAAATGCCACTGGAATCGTACTCGCCCATAACCACCCTTCTGGAAGGCTCCGGCCATCAGAAGCTGACCTCGACTTGACCAAGCAGATGAAGGAAGGGGGAAAGCTGTTCAACATCAATATCCTTGACCACCTGATTATTTCTTCCCAGGGCTACTATTCGTTCGCCGATGAAGGGACTTTGTAGCGGTAGATAGGAAACCTATGTACCCCTACCGAGTGGGTCGGTGCTTATGACGGGTTTGCGCCCCCACTCAGCAGGTGACGAGGCGACAAACGGGAATGAACATCATTTCTTTTGTTCGTGACTTGTTCCAACTGTAGGCCATCTTCGTTAACGGAGGTGGCCTTTTTTTAACTAAATTGAAGAAGTATATTCTTGGTGAGCCTTTGAGCCTGTTGAAAAGAAAACTCTGTTGAGTTAATATAGTATGGATTGCATGGAGTTTATGATGGGACTAAATGCTAATTCTTCAATAAATGAGTTAGGAAAACCTCCCTAACTCATTTTTATCATTGTTTGTTTCATCTATCTTATGAACGTTTTCCAGAATCCTGAAACTCTGTTAATAAGTTTTGATCATATTGGAAAAGCTTATTACCACCGTCCCTCATATCCAGGATCTCTGTCTCTTCCTGGATGATTATCCACAGGGCCATAATTTTTAGTATGTGGACATGAATAGGCGTATCCTTGCAGTTTGCCATTGTAGTAGACCTTAACTGAAGACACTTTATCGTTCCAGCCATAATCTTTAAAATTATGAGTGCCAGGATATACTGTAAATGTCCTGCCACAATAATCCTTATGTTCATAAAATACCAATTTCCAACCATAAGGAACTTCAATTGAAGAAACTTTATCATTCCATCCATAATTTTTGAAGTTAGAGCGAGAAACATTTAAATAAGCGTACTGGCCACGGCAATTCGAATGTTCAAAAATGGCAGGGTTACGATCCTCGGTTGTTATAGTAAAAGTTGAATGACTGCTTAAAATGACAACCGAAATCAAAGAGATGGAGAATAAAAAAATGTTTTTCATAATAAATTAATTTAAGATGAGTGAATATATTCTTTGTCGATAAATTGTTCCAGTCCATATGACATAAGTAGCTGGATTTTTTCGTCCAGGGGCTAATGAATCATAAATAAACTGTATACTTGTCAAATTGGAATTTACGTAACCTTTGCAAAGTTTTAGAATGTGAAAATCAGGACATTTTTCTTTTGATTGCAAGTACTTCAATGTAATTTCAGTGAAATTTCAACTGCACATGTTAAATTCGGCTTTAAACAACCTTGCTTAAGTTAGACTGTATAAACTATTCGGAAATGAATGAAAAAAGAAAACGAAATATAGAAGAGCTAAAAGATAGAATTTCAGAGATTATCGATATATTTAAGAAAGAAAGTTCAGGACAAATTACCCAAGGTGATTTAGCCAAGATGATAAGTAGAAAACCGCCAACCCTAACAAGGGCCAAAGAGAAACATACAGGCGGGACAAAGAACCTTACTAAATTGAATTCGATATTGGATGATTTGGAACCTTTATTAGAAGAGTTTAGAAATAGTCCAGAAAACTTTGTTGCAGAATTCCAGAAAACCAATGAACAGATCGTTGGTCACCAAAATAGAGAAGATTATAAAACGATATTCCGTGCTAAATTTTTTCTAATTTTTGTATTTGCTTCAATTATTGTTTCAGGATTATTATATGTAACAAATAAAACTTTCTTGATTAGAAATACTATTACCTATCGCTCTTCATCTAAATTTAATAAGGAAGCAAAGGAAACTCAAATCATACTTCAGGATTTTGACAGTTTTGACCTGTTTCCTGATAGCGCAGAAATTACCCACCTTTTTGATAGTCTGGTTGTATTTCCCGGCCGACCTCCCACAATTTTTAGGTCAATCAACTGGAATGCTTATGGGACTGCAGGTTTAATTTCGGGTGGTTCGTTAACTCCGGAGCCTCGCAAGAAAAGTAACTCTCTCAAATTGGAGTTTCCATCAGGTATATTTGGAATCGGAGCACATATTTTTGATGATGTTGATGGGACACCAATGGTAAACAACATTAGTTTAACTATAACAACTGGAAAAGGCAAAACTCGTTCCATCTCAGAGAATTTTGATAATGTAGGCGATGTTGGGTTTCTCGGGGCCGTATCAAAAAATCGAATAATAAAAGCAGAGTTTACAGTTGATTCAGGGAGCTTAGAAGTAGACTTACTTAGGGTAATCCCCTGATATCCTGAAAGTTATAAATAATATTTAACTACACCCTTTGACCTTACTATTGTAATAATATCATTAAATACAATAAAACCGTTCACCAAACAAAGCATCCACATCCCAAATAATCCAATCTTTTTCATCCGGTATAAGCCTTTACAGAAGTCTACTATTACTGTTGATGCTTAACTCAAGTCAATGGGATAGGTTGACGTCCACACTCATCATATGATAAGGCGACAAATGGGAATAGCCATCATTTCTATTGTTCGTGACTTGTTCCAACTGTAGGCCAGCTTCTGTTAATGGAGGTGGTCTTCTTTTATTTAGGGGGGATATTCTTGGTGAGCCTTTGAGCCTGTTGTGAAAAAACCCGTTGCGTGGTTAGATATAATGATCATTTACACGATTGCCCATTATCAAGTATTGTTATATCGGAGACCAGTTGGCTCTATGTCACTTTACATGGTAAATGAACCCATTATTTACACGGTAAATGAGCCTCAATGCCAAAGCCTTTCTGCCACGGCCCGCTCATCACATACCCTGTTGAGCAAGTACATTTCCGTGATTTCCAATGAGGAATGCCCCATCCATTTACGGATATAGTTGAGCGGGACTTCTTTTTCGGCGCAGTACATACCGAACCCATGTCGGATGCCCAGAGGGGTAGCGTGATAGCCTTCGATACCTGCTATTTTCATGGCTTCCTTTACCTTCCGGAATGCACTTGTCCTTGACCAGCCCCAGAGCCTGGTATCCGGTGACAAGGTGTTTTGTCGGCCCAGTTTGTGTGCATATACAAGGTCAATGAGAAAGTGGCTTGGCAAGGGGACGGTTCGGGTTGCCGTACTTTCTTTGTTGCGTTTTCTCAGGGTGCGGATGGAAACCTTTTGCCCGGACAGGTCAATATCCCCGTACCTGAGACCGATGGCTTCGCTGATCAGGCACCCGGTATGGACGAGCATCAGGCAAAGTGTCCTGTTGACAGGGGCAACCTGTTTAACGGCCCTGATGAGTGCAGTCCGCTCAGCGGAGTTCAGGTATTTCCGTTGTCCGTTTTCTGTTGTCAGTTTGATGGACATCCTGTTATTGTTAAATATTGCCGATGACCAGGCAGTCTCTTGCCGCTTCGACCACCTCTTTGGTTATTGCAGTCAACCTGTTGACCTCCATGATCCTTTTGACCTGGCTGAACAACCTGTGAATCAGCCGGAAGTTACCGTTCGTGATCCTGGCGACGGCAGCAACGGCCTCGGTGTCGGCAAAGTTCTTCCTGTCAAGTTCCAGCCCCAGTTTCCCCCAGTGGTGCTCGAGTATGAACATCATTTCCTCTTTCCCGATGGGGCGGTACTCATGGGCAAAGCCCACCCTGGAATACAGTTGCGGATACCTCGCCAGCCGTTTTTCTATGCCTGGCATCCCGATCAGTACAAAGCCCCAGTCCCCCCTTTCGTCATAGATCGCCCGTACCTGCTCCAGTGACTTCAGGTGCAGGCGGTCAGCTTCGTCCACGATGACGAGGGCGCTGTAATCGTCCCGGAAGACAGGGAATTCCCCCGGCACTTTTTTCTCAATGTCATAAAGGGAACTGAACAGGTAGTACCTGCCTTTCTCCAGGTCTGCCTCGATACGCTTGGGGGTGTTCATCACGGTAGCGGTATAGAATATGGTACGGCTGGATACAATCTTTTCACCTATTTCAATTGCCTCCTCTTCCGGGGTGTCTTCGTTGAAAAACCTGTTGAAACCGTCCTCTTTTGAATAATGCTTCGCAGAAAGTGTTTTGCCCACTCCGGGCGGGCCATAACAGATGCCGATGTATTTTTCCCTGAAGCAGGCATTGCAGAATTCTTCAAACCTGCGGTACTCCTTGGTGACCAGAAATTCAGTTGAACCCATGTGTTGTGGTTTAATCGTTGTTGTAGAGTTTGAGATTGTGCATTTTGGATGGAGGTTGCTTTCCGGGCTTTGGGTCAATGGTTATCACTGGTTTCTTGGCAGGAACTTCCAACAAGGTGTCCATCAAAGACTTTCGTTCAGCAATGGTCTTTTTTAATTCCCTTTTTCGTTTTTGCCTGGCCCGGACAATCTCTTTGAGGCTCACAGACCGTCCAGCAAGCTCCTGGCAGACTGCCCGGCACAGGAAAGAACCATTGTGATAAACCCTGATTTCTGCCAAGTCCCTTGGGTCGTACCGGATGGTGACACCCTCACCTACAAAGGCCGCCAATGTCGGTTCGATATAGATCAGGTTCTGGAAATGGATACCGTCCCTGCGGACTTTTCTTGGCCTGGCCACCGTGAGCAAAAGCAGGTCCAGTTGCTCCAGTGATCCGGGCATCTGTGGAAGGAAGCCGTCCCCGGCCCACCGCACAATCGGCGGCATCCCGGTACTGCTGTGAACCCTTTGGTGGTATTCGTAAACGAGGAACTGCTCGAACAGGGGGATGAATTCCTTTAGAGTCAAAGTTGCTTCTGGACACTGCGTTTTTGGTGGACAGTACCCGGGGAGGTTCATCAACAGCAATTGATTGACCGTAAGAAAGAACCGCTCTATCCGTCCCCTGCCTTGCGGCTTTCCGGGAATGGAATTTTTCAACCGGATCTTCAGGTCAGCAGCAACCTGCTTGATGTGATTGGACTTAAAATCACTTCCGTTGTCAGTGTAAAAAATGGACGGTATCCCGCAGACCTGCCACTTTGGGTCTTTCTTTCTCCAGATTGCCTGGTGCAGTGCCAGTGCCGTATTGATGGAACATGGGGCTTCAAAGGAAAGGTAATAACCTGGGACTGCCCTGCTGAAATCATCGATGATGGTGGTGAGCCAGGGCTTCCTTGATACGCCTTTTTCATCAAGCAGAACAATATCCAAAGGTGTGTGGTCAGCCTGCCATATTTCATTTTGAAACTCCGCTTCTCTGCGAAAAACCAGTTCGTATTCCCGGTTGTAGGCTTTATTTCCCTCTTGTGCCAAAAGCACCATTGCAGGGTCAATTCGGTTGGCAATACTCCAAATCACCCGGTATGTAGGTTCAGGCAGCCCTTTTCTCTTGGCAACCCCCATCACTTTCCGGTGGATGGCAGCCAACGTGATCGGTGGTTTTCTCAAGACCAAAGCTTCTGTCAATTGTTCCAGTTCCTTTGTTATACTTTGCGGTATTCCCTTGTCGGAACGCTGCTTCCGTTCCAGCCCGGCCACTCCACTGGCTCGGTATTTTCTCACCCACCTTTTTAATGTGCTTAAACTTGTGGCTTGAAGATTCGATATATTTGGGAGCGGGATGCCCTCTTCGATGTGGGGGCGGATAATCTGTAATTTTCAAACGCCGGAGACGTCTGCCGTTTGCTCATGATATGTTGGGTAACAAAAAACGTTCGTTTAATATAACTTGCCGACAGAATTAAATCGGCTTGACAAAACCAAGGACATTGGTAAAATAAAGCCGTTGCACAAATCAAAGTACCATTAACTGTCAATCCAATCCTTTAATATAACTCTTGCCATGAAAATCGGATATGCACGTGTCAGCACCAGAGACCAATCTATTGACCTACAAATGGATGCGCTCAAAAAAGCGGGGTGCGGAAAAATCTACAGTGAACAGGTAAGCGGCACAAAGTCCGACCGCCCGAAGCTAAAGGAGATGTTGAAGCAGCTCCGTAAAGGAGATGTCGTTGTCGTCTGGAAACTTGACCGTTTGGGGAGGAGCCTGCGTGACCTGGTGAGCCTCATTTCCACCTTCCAGGATATTGGAGCAGGGTTTAAAAGTCTACAGGACAGCATCGACACCACCACACCGACGGGAAAATTGACTTTTCATCTTTTTGCGGCACTTGCCGAATTCGAAAGGGACATTATCAGTACAAGGACAAAAGCGGGTTTGGATGCTGCGAGGGCAAGGGGAAGGAAAGGGGGACGTCCAAAGGGGCTTTCCAAAAAAGCACAAGACAAGGCTCGTTTGGCAGAAAGCCTCTATACGGAAAAAGAGCGCTCCATCTCCGAGATTTGCGACCACCTGGAAATTTCAAAACCTACCCTGTATAGGTACCTCAGAGACAGGGGGGTGGCTATAGGAAATGGCTAAATTTCTGTAAATAATTTAAGAAGGCTTGCCTCAACAGTTATACATAAATGGTCAACTATCAATGTGAATTCTCTTGTAACCCCAGCAAAGTCATTACTATTCCGGTATCAAAACCTTCCGCTCGTTCGAGCCATCTATGTCCATGATATATAAGCTGTGTACAACTTCCACATCACATTCGTTCAACTGTTTCCAGTCCTCCCGGTTGAGGATGATGTGCTTATAATCCGGTGAAATGGTGAAACTACGGTAAAATCGGTTGTTGAAACCATCAGCCAATTTAAATAGTACAGTCCGCTCCTTGGTGTTGATATCGGTATATGCCAACTGGTATTGGGCAAGCCAATAGAGCCGTTCTTCTTTTCCCCATTTACCATCATGGATATACGCTTCGTTGCCCTCTTCATCTATTTTTATCAGAGTATCAAGATCAAGGTCAAAGTAATAAATATCATCTGCACTCCCTGGTTCGAAAGGTGTGATAAGTTTATTAGTAGCAGACCAATCGCAAGCTTCTCTATTTTCCATACCCTTAACAGTGTCTACAGCGTTTCCTTCTTCATCCAAGATAAAAAATTCCCCTGTGTTGGTTAAGCTATAGGCAATTCTGTCGCCTTCGTCATTCCAAATTGGACTACTGTTTTCCCCAATAGAAGTCAACCGTTGCTGACCGCTCCCATCAGGCCTCACCTTCCAGACCTGCAGGTCAAGTTTGCTGAACAGTATCCATCCATTTGTGCCCCAATCGACACCATTGAACGCTTCGGCCTCCAGGACGTCCAGTTCCCCTGAACACAGATTCAGGATACAGAGCCTGTACTCAAAAGTTTGGTTATCAAGCCTTATTAAAGCGACTTCCTCCATATTGTTTGGGTTAAATGAAGGTGATAAGTACCTGTACCTTTCTGGATAGATTTCAACCCAAGACAAAGGACAGTCATCTAATTGTAACATGGTGTCTACGTTTATTGCGGGAACAGTCAGGGAATCAAGGGCATCAAGACAAGGCAAGGTGTCAATTGGGGGCATGTCGTCATCTATCCCCATCGTTGTCCCATCATCATCTTTGCAACCGAATGATACGACTATCAAAATTCCAAAAATTAATAATAATAACAGCTTTTTCATTTCTTTTAATTTTAGTTAGAAGGAGAATACACTAAACCTGTGTATTCCCCTTCAATGGTCAGGTTTTTTAATGGTTATTGTTTTATAATGCGTTGAGCAATTTTTCCGGCCTCCGTAGTCGCAACGTAAAAATACATACCCGATGGCAGGTGTTCCAAGTCATCTGTTAGCAGAAGTTCCTTGCCCTGTCCCGGACCTGAATATACGGATTTTACCAATGCTCCGTTGGCATTGTACAGGTCAACCTCAATGTTTTCAAAAAAGTGGTCAAACTGAACCAATAGGCTGATCGTAGCAGTGGTCGGATTAGGAAAAGCCTTGAGGCTATATCCGTCACCAATTG
The DNA here is from genome assembly GCA_039819485.1 of Bacteroidota bacterium. Classification (GTDB taxonomy): domain Bacteria; phylum Bacteroidota; class Bacteroidia; order Chitinophagales; family Saprospiraceae; genus UBA6168. The sequence goes on from JBCBRY010000174.1 coordinate 10,196, forward strand.
CAACTGAAGTACTATTGATAAGGTCACAGATATCTCCTGCCCCTCCAATACCTGAGCCAGTCATCATGGTATAAGCGACCTTCGCTTTATCCTGTAAGCTGTCCACATGGAAAGGTATCCATCCTATTGCTGTACCATTGGTATCAAACATTTCGTAAACGTAACCTTCCAGATAGGCTGAGTCCTGAGTATAACTGGTAAGGAGAAGGTCCTCAACGGGGTCAAGAAAATTGCTATCGGTCACCGGATCGTTCGTGTAGGCAGCAAACAGGTTGGAATAACTCACCCGGGGCCAGGCCTCTACAATATTGGCAGAAACAGGCAGTCCATTGGCTACGACCGCATCTACCCTGTATACATCGGCATCGTACATGCCGGGGCCGAACACGTCCCCATTGTCGTTTTCATAGTCATCTATCAGTTCCAGCCGTACTTCTTCGGGGGAAGCCACGGAAAAATTGACAGCCAGGCTGTCCGGCCCTATATACTGGAAATCGTGCAGGTCGACAGCCCGTAGGGCACGGCAGGCATTGATCCTGCCATAGCCTGTATGTGCATCAACCCCCTGTGCTGCAGGAGCCAATGTGATATCGTCTGCAGTCAGTTCCAACACCCTCTCAACATCGTCCGGCCCCATGCCCCCGTTGCTGGCAAGCAACAGTGCTGCCGTACCGGATACGTGGGGAGCAGCACAGGATGTACCGCTATAATTGCTGTATTCGTGAAGAATGTTCAGCGTACTTTTGGTCAGGGACTCATTGCTCGGTGCGACAACGTCTATCCCCCCAATCTGGGCAGGATATTGATAGGTAAGTCTAACCCCTGCCTCCCACCTTGATGACCCAATCATCGTTCAAAGAGGCTGGATAATCATCTGGAGCCTGGTTTGGGTTCGGATGGTTACCGGATGCAGCAACTATTATCACGTTGGCACGATTAGCAACATGGACAGCATCTTTCAGGACATCGATACTCTCATTGGAAATGGCAGCCATGTTAATGGAAAAACCGTAACTGTGGTTCTGGATGTCCAACCCATAGGAATATGTCGTGTCACGCGAAGTACCTGTCAATGCTGATTTTACAATTGCATCTGCTAAATATGACAGGTCGGTATAACCATTGACGACCGGGTCTGAAGTCTCAACGAGGATCCTTAGGGAATATAGGGTCGTTCCTTTGATCCCGCCCCCTTTGTCACCTCCTGCAATTCCTGCAACCCCTTTACTGTTGTTGCGGACAGCACCGATCACACCAGCTGAGTTTGTCCCGTGCCCACCTGCTTTCCGGTCAGGCCTATAGTCAGGATTTGAAAGTGTCTCGCTACGCATGTCCACTCCAAACCCAAAATCCCAGCCAGCAGCAACCACTGAACTCAACTGGTTGAATTGGTTCCAAAGATAGTCTTCATGGCGCCATTCAACCCCAGTATCGAACACGCCTACCCGTATAGCTTCATCGCCCACGGTAATATCCCATGCTGGTTCCACATTAATATGACCTTCATCCAAACCTGGTATTGGGTGGAGTGAAGCCTGTTCACCGAAAAGCGGGTCATTGGAAGAAATGTCCCCGGCATAATTCAGGTGTGCATAACGCACAGTAGGAAAAAGACAGCGCAGGGAATCGACCAATGGGACAGCATCCGCACCGGGCGGTAGGTCAAGTACAAAGGTTGACCAGAAAGGCGGTATGGGAACCGTGTTCCCATGCCTGCCCGTCGTCTCTTTGCAGTCGGTGTCCAGGGTCGGGAATGCCTTCACAAACTTTGTCCCGTCGAGCACCTTGCCGAGTTTGCCATACAACTGGGATACACAGGATGAATCAAGGAAGAAATCAGGCTTTCCATAAAGCTTTTCTTTTTGGTCAATGTTGTCTTTTAATACCTTGTCATGGCTGAAACCGACTATGACCTGTCTTTTCCAGTAGAGCGGGTTTCCCGAACTGTCCAGCTCTACCGACCTGTACCGCTCATATGGTGAATATTTGACCGTAAAGTTCTTTGAGGATGTGCCGTCCTTCGATATTCCGGTAACAAGGATATCGCCCAGCAGGTCAAGTGTAATGCCCGTAGGGACTTCAACCCCGGTCGGCCCATTTGAGAATATCCTGTGCCAGCGTTTAAGGCCGGAGGTGTCATAACCTATGACAACCATATCAGGGTTGGCCTTTAACTGCGTTTCCCCGGCCACATATATCCGCCCGAAACCGTCTGCGGTTATCTTTTTTCCCGCTGCAGTACCCTGTGGATATAGTGGCCTGATGGTCTTTGCCCATACTTCCGTCCCATCGGGTCTATAGCGCAGGGTCAACATGTCCTGGCTGCCGTCGCTGTTCCCGGTATAACCTGTAATGAATACATCGCCTTCGTTGTTGACACAGAGGGAATTGCCCATATCCTCAAAACCTGTCCCGTCATGCTCCTGCTCCCAGACAATGTTGAGGGCACTGTCGAGCTTTATGGTCTTTACATCAGGGTTGGGGCCTCCCGTGCCTGTCTGTCCCGTGATGTAGAAATTCCCTTGCCCGTCCCTCGTAAATGCCCTTGGCTGCTCAAAGGTGGTCGAAGACACCCTGGTCTCGTTCAGGAGTGTCCCGGAAGGGGAATATTTCAGGGTGACAATTTCCCACTTGGCGGTATCGGCGCTCCCCCCTGCAACCACTACGTTCCCGGAGTCGTCGAACTCCATACCTGCTGGAATATCCGGTAACTGGACATGGTCGTACCTCGCCTCCCACACCAATGTACCGGTGGATGACAGCTTTAATGTCAATATGTCCTGTTCGGTAGAGTCCTCGCTCAGACCTGTGACATAGACGTTCCCGGAGCCATCGGGAAGGATATCAATGGGGAGATCGTTGCCATTATAGTTTCCTGCGTAAGTATACTCCCATTGCAACGTACCACTGGGGTTGTACTTGAGTATGACAAAATCAAAGGCATTATCGGTCAAATCATTGGTTGCGCCCGCCACGTACACGTTATTGGAATTATCCGATTTCACGGCTATGCCATAGTCATTGCTGCTGTCCGTCCCGTCAAAAAGCTTTTCCCAGACTACTTGGCCGAACCTGTCTTTTTTGGTCGTAATAATATTCGTCCCTTCGTTGGTGACGATGGTATTCCCTGTCTCAAGCAGGTTGTTGGAATTGTCGGTACCCGAAGCCGACCAGTCCACTTCATCTGGCGTTCCGTACAATATTTCCCATTCTGTGTTTACAAGGGTCTGGGAGAAAAGGTTCAAGGAAAGAAATGCAATAAAGAAGAGCATGAGGTTCTTGAGTATCATGGTCATTGAATGTTGGGGCTTCCTTTAAGAGGTTGAAGGAGAAGGTAGATGCCAGAGTAACTCTCAAAAGGAGCATCTGGTTAATGTATGCTCAAATTTAGTGAAAAATCGGTTTCGTCGGTTTACATTTTTATTTAAAAGTCAGGTTCTCTGTGAGGAATTTCAAACCTGAGGTGGACAAGATTGACAGCAATCAAAGCCATATTTAGTGAACTTTATTTATGGCAAGGCCAATGAAAGGTATCCCAGCTAAAAAATATAGATACCATCGTTAAATTAAGTGGTCATTTACCGAGTAAAAAACTGGGTCATTTATCATGTAAAGTGACAGAAAAACGCCCTGTTTTCCTGTAAAAATTGCGTCCTTCGTTTACAATAGTTATAACTAAAGTATCAGATCAGAAGAGTACTTTTCATAATCAGTACTGAACCTGAGCCAATATCCCAAACGGCCATTTTTGTTATCTGGAGGATATATTCCTGGTGAGCCTTGGAGCCTGTTGGAAAGAAAAACCCGTCATGAATACTGAGAACAGAAGTGCTTATAATGCACTTTGTTGACGTAGCCATGACCGTTGTTAGAATGCTTCTGCATGAGTACTGAGAAAACACCGAAACTGACCGCAGTGATTCATTCTGTACCTGACAAGGATGGAGGGGGGTATTGGGGGCAACTCCTTGAAATACCTGCAATAATTACCGATGGTGAAAGTGTGGCAGCGACAGAAAGGAATCTTCGGATAGCTTTATTTGAGTACATAGATGCACTGAGGGAACGACATAAGCGCAAACAAGAAGAAACGATAGTTCGTCCTTTGGCCATTGCGTAGATGAAACTCCGCTCATTTCTCAAATACCTGCGTTCCCAAGCATCCATTACTTTTGAGGAACGGGCAAAGCATACGATGGTTTTTAACGAAGAAAACGGCAAGAGCACCACAATCCCCAGGCAACACAGGAAGGAACTGAAAAAACCAATGGCAATAGCCATTTGTAAGCAGTTGGGCATACCAAGACCTCTGCAGTATGCATAATTGTAGCATCAGAGTTCTACAGTCAGAATTTATTTACCAGCCCTGTTTTTAGATAACAATCCTTCAATGTGATTTACAAACCTTTTATCATAATAACCTTTCACTTCGTGCCAGACACGGTTCGGGATTTGGTGGCTCAGGAAGTCGGCAATATCTTTCTCCATTTCTCCTTTGTCAAGCTGTCTGTTCTTGATGGCCCTGTTGACAACATAGATATGCATGATTATTTCCTTTGCCATTCGCCGTTCTTGTTCCGTGATTGGTTCTTTGTCTAAATCTATGTCGGATTTCCTGATTCGGAGCAGTTTGGGGTTGGTGTAGGTTTTCTCCCAAATCTCTCTGTGGCTTTGGGTAATATTGAGCAAGTGTTCCACCTTTTTAGCCTGGGTCTCACCTCGAATGGCAAGGTAGGAAAGAACAAATCCGGCGACAATAAACCCTGATTGCAGCAGATCGAACCAATTTTTGGCCAAGAAATCATCAAGCATTGAACTCATGATACCTTGGGTTTACAGTCTGGTCAAAACAAAAAAGGAATCAGAATAAAATCCCTGATTCCCCTTGGCTATACAATTGCCTCCTGTTATCAGGTTATTTTTTATGGTAATCTGGCAGGTCTCGCTTGGCGTTTGCCATGACAACCCTGGGAACAAGAACGATTTCCTCATCGAGTCCGCATCCGGCAGATTTTGGCAACAGGTGGAGAAATTCTTTTGTTTTGCGAATCCCTATAATTGCAAAATCACCATTGCTGAGTTCCCAGATATCAGGGCATCCGTCAGCGGCGGGGCTTCCACCTTTTTCAATTATTTCGGGCAATGAATGCGGGTCTTCGCCACACCTTTTTTTGAACGATATGTTAGTATCCATTTTTTACTATTTTTGTTCGAGATAACGGTTGATAATTTAGCAGGCTAAATTATCTGAAAACCAGCAATAGCATTATTTGTGGGCACTTCTAAAATAGAAGTAACCACTACTAAATCAGAAGTATATACAATGGGCATGAACTTAAAAATAGGCGAGAATATCAGGAAAATCCGTGAGCTGAAGGGTTTCTCCCAGGAATATATGGCTGGCAAGCTGAATATCTCCCAACGGGCATACAGCAGTATAGAAAGCGAGAACGACAAGATTGATACAAAACGCCTAAAGGCCATTGCTGAGATATTGGAGGTCAATGTTCTGGATATTTTAGCTTTCAACGATAAAGTCCTCTTTACCAATACCCATTGTAATCAGTCAAAGTCCAGCATCGGTGTGTTTAACACAGTTTATATGGGTGAAAACAAGATCAATGAAATTCAGGAAGCCCGGATAAAAGAATTGCAGGATGAGGTGAGGCATTTACGGGAGCAGGTGACATTTTTGCAAAAGACTATTGAGAAAGTTCAGGGTTAATCATTTGTAAGCGACAGTATCCTAAAAAAAAGTTTGTTCAAGGCCACCATTGTTCCCTTTTCGCCTTCTTTTTTTATTTTATTTCTATTTCCGATTTGGGCTTTACTGCCGTCTTTCCAATCTTTTCTTGGGCATCGCCTTTCACATACTTTTTATATTTGAAGTAATTTGCCGATGCCCAACTCGGGTCAATAATTCTCGCCTCTGATATTATCATCTTCACATTATCTCCCAATTCGCTTTCAATTACCGCTGAATATTCAACTTGATATTTTGTAGATGGAACGAGAGCATCCAAAATTCCGTCACCACTTTTATAGATTAAATATTCATAGAAAACACAAGATTTTCCAACCAACTCACCACTTCCATAATTCTTTGTATTGCTTCTCGCCCTTGAAATCTCATAATTTACATTTTCATCACCGATACATTTATACCAATTTTGTGGTTCTACCCAAATCATATTTCCTTTCTCTATATTTTCCCCTTTATACATCCCTGTCGGTCCGCCTATGATTTTTATTTTCAGTCTGCTCTTATCTGCATTCCATTGTTCCATTACACCCTCAATTGTACCTGTGTCATTATTTTTTGAGCAAATTCTATCTCCTAATTTCCATGAACTTTTATTGCTATTCGATTCAATTTTAGTTTTTCTTTCTATTGCAGCTTGCCTCTTTTTTTCTTTTCGTTTTAATTCCATTTGTCTCATTTTTTTCAATGCTGCCTGTCGTTCTTCCTCATTTTTTATTGCTGCGTTTCTTTTTTCTTCTTCTTTTTGCTTTTTGAAATTCAAATATTCCGAGGTTATCTGTCCAACTTTTGATTCATCTGTAAATTTCTTCGCTAAATAAAAGTTATCATCGTATCGCACCATGCTTGAGGGAATCCAACCATTTATTTCGCCCTGTTGAATTAAGAAAAAGGAAAACTCTTCTGAAAAGAATTTGGCTTCGACTTTTCCATTTTTTTCGATTACTCCTAACGTATTTGGTTTTGCACTCGGTTTTTCATAAATATTTGTTTCCCAAGAAACCGTTAATTGAGTTTGACCAATTAAGTTTTGGCAGATTATCATTATTAGAAAGGGCAGTAATTTTTTTATTCATCTTTTCATTCTGTTTTGTTTTTTCTTTTTTCTGGTGAAAGGGAACGGTCTGCATAAATGGCGTGTGGGCGCATAGCCCACATGACCATTTTATGCTTTGTTGTCATCAGTTTTTTTTCGCCATTTATATTTTTTCATTCCAACTCTGCTTAAAGCATTTTCCATCATTTTGTGAAACGCTTCATCTTCGCTTGATGGATGTTTAATGTCTATTGAAACATTATTATTTCCTTGAAGTAATGAATGCAATTTGAAATAATTGATTAATTCCAAATGCTCAAATTTCGTTGATACTTTACTTAATCTGGTCTTTATTTTTTCTATTGCCTCTTCATAGAATGGTTTCAAATAATTTGCGATTTCATCGTAGGTTCCGTTAAACAGGCTAACCCCATCTTCCCAGATTCCTTGGTTTCTTATCATCCAATAGTGAAAAGGGAAAATGAAATCATTTCTTAGTCCTACACTTGACCTTAATTCTAAAACATGAAAGTAGAAGAGTTTTAAAACCATACTGTCTTCTGGTTCAACGGCGCACCATGGGTCTCCCCAGCCAGCATAATCCATAATTCTACTCTCAAATAAATCATGAAAATACGGTAAAGTCAAAAGGATGTTTTTTGATGGAAAAGATTTTGACCAGCTTTCGATTATGCCTTTGAATAATTCAAATTTAGAAGCTAAAATATTTGAATATGAAAATTTTAAACTTACTGTTTTCGAGTCTTTCTTTGGTTCAAAACTTAAAGGCAAGCACCAATAAATATTTTCTGTGTTAATATCACAAAGAAGTGCAATTACAGGCATTTGATAATTACTCCAATTATTCCAGGTAGAAGTTTTGATTTGTAATGTATGGTCTCCATTTTTAAATTCTATATTTTTTGTTCCCTTTACTTGGCATTTTATCAATTTACCAG
>JBCBRY010000175.1:0-17914 GCA_039819485.1 Bacteroidota bacterium
ATAAAAGAAAGTGTATTTCTCCCCCTTTGGAGGGGGCCGGGGGGAGGAAAATATTTGAATTATTTATTTCTAAACACCACTTATAAATAATATTTTTCATAAACCAAAATTGAGCGCAGCGAAATCCCGCACCGCCAGGTCGGGAACCAGAAACCAAAAACCAGAAACCAGAAATCATAACCCCTCAATCTTCGCCACCACCTCTGCCCGTTTCCTAACCGATACGGGCACTTTTTTACCATCTACCATCACAATGTAGCCGCCATCGGTTTTTACGAATTCTTTAATAAAATTCATGTTGATCAGATGCGACTGATGCACCCGTAAAAATCCGGCAGGCTCCAAAAGTTGTGAAAATTCTTTTAATGTTTTTGTCAATAAAATTTTTTCTTGGTTGTCAAAAAAAACATGTGTGTAATTACTGCTCGACTCCATCCTGAGAATGTTGTTCAATTTTGCAATTTGTATTTTTTCTGCGGTATGAAATGCAATGGTTTCAGGTTTTTGAGATGCTTGAAAATGTTCCTGTAAAACCGGCAATTGTTCGGGATGGCTGGCCAAGGCACCAATATTTTTTTTAGCTTTATCAATGGCCACTTTTAATTCATCAGGGTCGATGGGCTTCAGTAAATAATCGACGGCGGCAAAGCGGAAAGCACGGAGAGCGTGCTCATCATGAGCTGTGGTAAAAATTAATTGAAAATTCAAGTCCGGGACAATTTCCAGTAAATCAAAACCAGTACCGTCGCCCATTTGAATGTCCAATAATAGCAGGTCGGGTTTTAATTGGCGCAAAATTTTTGCACCGGCGACCACGCCGTCTGCTTCGCCAGCGATTTCCAGGTCAGGAAACCAGCGGCCGATGTCTTCTTTTAGGCCCAGTATGGCGTGTTGGTTGTCGTCGATTATTACGGTTTTTATTTTTTTCATAATGGTATGTAATTTCCCGCAAGGGGGCGCCAGGTTTTAACGCAAAGTAGCGCATTAAAATATACCGCTACACTGCAGGCAACTTGGTGTCCTTCTGCAGGAACCCAAAATTACAAAGGAATAGAGAGCGTTACTTTTGTACCGTCTCCTTCATTATTTCCAATTGATAATTTTCCATTTAATATTTTAATTCTTTCCCTCGTTACGGCGATGCCAGCCGAAGATCTTTTTTTCTCTGTTTTGCCGACTTCCGGAGATTTGTTGATGCCGACACCATTGTCTTTAATTTCTACATTTAATGAATTATTGTTTTCTGAAAAAGTAATTTCAATTTTACCTTTTCTATTTTTTAACGGAGCCACCCCATGTAAAATAGCGTTTTCAACGAATGGCTGCAATAGCATGGGCGGCATTTCCAGATCATCATTTTCCAAACGGTCCGTATTTAATTTAAAATCAAATTTTCCATCCCGGCAAAACTGCTCCATCTCCAGGTATTTTTTCAAGGTATCAATTTCTTTGTCCAATGGGATAAGGGCTTGCCGGGAATTGTCAAGAACGGCACGCATTAATTTGCCGAATTTTAAAATATAGGAACGGGAGGCATCGAAGTCCTTTCTCGCTACCAGGCTTTGAATGGAATTTAATGCGTTAAAAATAAAATGCGGGTTCATTTGCAACTGTCTTGCCTTTTGTTCCAATTGTAATAAGTGATTTTGTAATTCTAACTGTGCTTTTTCATGGGCGGCCTGCTTGCGTACCTGTTTGATACGTACCCAGAAAACTGTTCCAATTAATAATAAAATAAAGGAACTTGCTGCTATCCGAAACCACCAGGTATCCCAGAACGGTGGTTCAACAATAAAGCTGGTAGCTGTTGGGTCGCCGATGGTGTTTTTTTCATTTTTAGCACGGACTTTAAAGGTATATTCGCCGGGCGGCAAATTAGAATAACTCACTTCGGTGCGTTGGGAAAAGGGCGACCATTTATCTTCCGAACCAATTAATTGCCAGGAATAAGTGATGTTTTCCGGACTTGGAAAATTAGGCGCAAAAAAAGCAAAGCCTAAGTGGTTTTTATCGTATGGAAAAACAGTGCCTTTTTTTATGGTTTTGTTTTTTGTAAAATATGGCTTGAATTCAGTGTTGGACAATGACTCATAAAATAATTTAATGTCGGTAAAATGAACTGCAGGCTTAATGATTTTCCCGGTATCGACAATCGGGAAATAGCGCATGAGCCCGCCCATGGTGCCAAACCACAAATTACCGGCCTCATCTAATAAAGACGATTGCTGGCAGGTCTCAACACCTTTAAATCCTTCATTTCGGCCATAGTGTTTTATTTCTAAAATATTGCCTGAAGCATCGAGTGTCAATTTGTCTACACCCTGGTTGTTTCCGGCCCACAGGTGCCCGAATTCATCGAACTGCAATAAATAAATATTATTGGATGTGAGCCCGTCGGAGGTGGTAATAAATTCAAAAACTGGTTCGTTTTCTGCATAAATCTTGGCTCTGCCAATGCCATTGTCTTCTGTTCCTGCCCATAAATATCCCTGGTCATTTTCGGCAAAACAACGGATGCTTGTTCGCGGTAGATTAGCTGAGGCATCCAGCATGTTTAATTGATCTTTAAAAATAAATCCTATGCCCCTTGAATTAGTCCCAAACCAAAGCCGGCCGAACTTGTCAAAAAATAAAGATTGAATATCCGTGTCCGTCATTCCCTGCCTGTAACCGAAATTTTTAAAACTATATTGGATCGAATCTAATTGACTGTAAGTTAATTTTGAAATGCCGCCTCGGGTCATGGCAATCCATATTTCATTTTTATTGTTGGACACAATATCTTTTACATTATTACTGGCAAGGCCACTGTCGCGGTTTAAGAAAATAAATTTTTCGTCTGGAATAGAATCAGTAGTAATTAAGTGGACTGCAATTCCTGCACCCTCCGTACCAAACCATAAATTTTCATTTAAATCCCTGTGGATGGTTCGGCATTTCGTATTGGTAAACCCATTATTGTAATTAAAATGCTTAAAATTATTTTCATAAAAATAACTGACTCCCTGGTCACCTGCCGACAGCCAAATACCGCCGGCTGTGTCATTGGCAATGGCATATATTTTTTTACTTTTTAAACCATCGGATGTGGTCATCCGGGTAAATTCCTGGCCACCGTATTTACAGGCACCTCCGCCCGATGTTCCCAACCAGATATTATTCCATAAATCATTTTTAATAATTCTGATATTATTGTCGCAGAGGCCATCAGCTTTGGTCAATGAAGTAATTTTAACTTCAGTGTTTTGTGTTTTTGGATTTATTATTTCTTCATAAATGAAAATGCCTTTGCGTTGGGTCCCTACCCAAAGTTTGTTTTTATTATCGACCCAGAGGCATTGCATCGACAGGGAAGGCAAACTTGCAGAGATGGTTCTTTTCCATTTTTCTCCGTCCCATTTTATTAATCCATAATCAAAAGCAGCGGCCCAAATTTCACCCTTTTTGTTTTCGGCCAAATCCAATACTTCAGCGTTTTCGTTCCAGGCAATCACCCATTTACTTTTATTGTTTAATTTAAAAATACCATTTTCTCCTGCGGCCCAAATTTGTTTTTTTTGATCAATGATTAGTTTGTAAATTTTTCCAATGACCAACTGGCTGTTTTTTGCCTTGATAATATTATTGTTTTTGCCCAAAGTATATATGCCCCGGTCAGTTGCCATCCACAATTGTCCATTGGGGCCAAATAAGAGATGGTTGATAGCTACTGAAGCACTTCCGATATATTGATAGGATTTAAAAGTTTGTCCATCAAATTGATTGATACCCCGTTGTGAGCCGATCCAGAGGTGACTGCTGTCATCTTCGATAATACAGTTAATATTATTACCCAGCAATCCATCCCGTTCGGTGAAGTTGATGAAATTTTTACCATCGAATCGTGAAAGTCCACCCCCGTGCGTGCCCAACCAAAGGTAGCCCTGCTTGTCCTGGTGCAAGGCATAGACCTGGGATTGAGGAAGCCCTTCTCCGACGGAGTACTGCTGGAAGTAGTAAGACTGGGAAAAAGAAGGAAAGACCTGCGTGAAAAGCATTACCAGAAACAGAGCAATATGCTTCATAAGTAAATTTGAATGATTTACGCTCGTGATGGGCTGTGATTCAGAGCAAGGATTTTTCAAAATTAAGTAAATGTCAAGTTTATACGCTCTTAATGGGTATAAAAAGTTATGCGTATAAATATCTCAACCGAGAAAAACGGCCTTCACGCAGTTACAAAACACCTATTGGCAGGGAGATTTGGGTGTCTGTTCAGAAGTCTTTGATTTTGGATGAAACTAAGGTTTAGTTTTTTTTGCACTTTTTCCAGGCAACTTCGTTGTATACAAAATGCAGTTGAGGAAGGTTATTGTAACAAAAAATCTTTAAATCACTCAACTTTGCACCTCCTTATAAAATTTATTGTCTGTAAATGCGTCTTGTGGTTAGTAGTTTATGAAAATGAGCAAGAGTAGGCAAGATGACCAAATTTAAACTCAAAAACATTTTTCAAACAAGATGTCTGTTAAAAATAAAATTCTAAGTTTTTTACTACTGTTTTCCATCCCTTTATTGTCCCAAAAAATGGAGGTGATACGGACCAAAGCCGTGGATCGTTCCACACCCGTGACCAACGTTTATGTTGATGTTGAGAATCAGATTTGGGTCGGTAACCGAAACGGGCTTTATCAAGTGTTTTCTCCCGAACAGGGATCTTCGGTGGAGTTGGCTCCTGGTGAATGGTCTCTGATGCAGACCCACGATGGCAACTTTGACATTCGTACTTCATTGGACGATTTGCTGGGCAAAATGGGCGATCAGGGAAATGCAATCAAAAATGGGCGAGATCGCATCACTACGGCCACTTATCACGAAACAAAGGATCTGTTGTGGGTCGGCACGCGCAAGTCCGGGCTGTTTGAATTCAAAACCAAACCGGCCTTTCAACTGGTGAAAAGGCATCATACCGGTAACAGTAAAATCCCTGATAATCAGGTGAATACACTGTTTTTAGATAACCGGGGCAGGCTATGGGTCGGCACGTATGGCGGAACCTTCTTCAATGACAAGGGCAGCTGGTCTGTCAAAGAAAAAGGTTTTTCGTTCAGTGCCTATGCCCAGAATGATACGGATGTATGGACAATGGGCGATAACCTTTTGTGGAAAGTTAATTCACGGGGAAAATGGGACCCGATCGATGTCGATGAAGAACTCATCGAAGGGGATGTGGCTGATATTGCGTTCGACCAGAACGGACTTCTTTGGATTGTTTCCGACATCGTGGCCCGTTTTGATCCGGCTACTGAAGAAGCTACTGTTTTCGGGCCAGCCATCGGGTTCACGAGCCAGGATGTCTATTGCGTAGCGGTAGATCAGAAAAATGGAGTCTGGATTGGAACAAATGACAAAGGGTTGTATTTGATTCAAAAAGCATCTACGCTCTATGTGGCTTTCGATGAGGTGAAAGAAGTAAGCTGTGGTGGCAATGCGAATGATGGAGCATTAAAAGTCAAGGTTTCAGGTGGCACGGCACCGTACTCTTTCAAATGGAGCAATGATTTTGCCGGAGATAATCCAACCAATTTGGCGCCAGGCAAATACATCGTAACGGTCACGGATGTACAGGGTAAAAACAATACTATCTCTGTCGAACTAAGTGATCCCAGGTTAACATTAGAGGTAAAACAGGGCAAGCAGGCCAGTCCGGAAGGTACTGCTGATGGCTCTGCAACGGTCAACGTAAAAGGAGGCAAACCGGGTTATTCCTACAATTGGGATTCAGGGGAAAAAACAGCCACTGCTTTTAAGTTGGGTGATGGTGAGCATCAGGTCACTGTTACGGATAAAAATGGTTGCTCTGAAGTGGGCACCGTCGTCATCGGCCGTGAAATTGCAGGGCTAAATGCCAGTATAACTCAAGCACAAGACATCAAATGTGCCGGAGATCAATCAGCAGCTTTGGAAGTGAAAGTAAATGGCGGTAAAGCGCCGTTTTCCTACGAATGGAGCAACAGCAATCTAACCGGAGAATTGGTCAGCAACGTCGCTTCGGGAGCTTACACGGTCACCGTCAGTGATGGTAGTGGACAAACCACGACTGCTGCAATCGAAGTAAACGAACCGGCAGCACTCAATGTCTCGATTAAGGTAAATACTCCTGCTACCACTAACAATGAAGATGGTAAGGCAACTGCCACTACAAATGGGGGTTCGGGCACCTTTCAATATTCTTGGAGCAATGGTGAAAAGGCAGCACAGGCAGTGAATTTAGGACCGGGCGAACATTCCGTCACCGTAACGGATGATGCAGGATGTCAGGCCACGGGTAAAGTAACCATCCCCGAAGATATATTGCCGTTGGCAGTCAATATTTCTCAGACAAGTCAGGTGAAATGTTCGGACGGTAAAGAAGGAGCCTTGGAGGCCAGCGTGGAAGGCGGAAAAGGGCCATTCCAATTTACCTGGGGTGGGGGAGAAGATGGGGAATTGCTATCAAAAATTGGGAGCGGCGAGTATACCGTAACCGTTACCGATGCGGCGGGTACGACTGCGAGTGGCGACTTTTCAGTCAAAGCCCCCAAGGCAATTTCACTTTCGGCTACCGTAAAATCACCAGCCAGCACCGGAAGTGCTGATGGCAAGGCCATTGCCAAAGCAAGTGGTGGTTCTGGTGATTTCACTTATAAATGGAGCAATGGAGAAACAGCAAAAGAAGCCACTAAGCTGGGACCATTTGAACACACCGTTACTGTTACCGATGCCAACGGATGTACGGCTACTGCCACCATTTCGATCTCGGAAAATATTTTAGACCTATCGGCGAGTATTTCTCAAACGGCTGAGATCAAATGCGCCGGAGAAAAAACTGCCGCTATATCAGCATCGACCTCTGGAGGGAAAGGTCCTTTCTCCTTCCAGTGGAATAGTGCGGAACTGACAGGAGAACAACCCAATGGCCTGCCTGCCGGTGAGTATTCAGTGACGGTGACGGATGCCGTCGGCAATACGGCGACGGAAGGTTTCAGGGTGAAAGAACCGGAAGCCGTTTCCGTGTCTGCCAAAGTGGATGCACCAGCGAGTACTAATAATGCCGATGGCAAAGCAACAGCCAAAGCCAGTGGCGGTTCGGGCGAATTTACTTACAAGTGGAGCAACGGGGAAACAGGAAAAGAGGCCGCCGGACTGGAACCCGGTGAGCATACGGTAACTGCCACGGATGCCAATGGCTGCTCAGCCACCGCTACTATTACGGTTAGTGAAAATATTTTGGTGCTGAGTGCCAGTATTTCTCAAACGGCTGAGATCAAATGCGCCGGAGAAGAAACTGCCGCTATATCAGCATCGACCTCTGGAGGGAAAGGCCCTTTCTCCTTCCAGTGGAATAGTAAGGAACTGACAGGAGAACAACCCAATGGCCTGCCTGCTGGTGAGTATTCAGTGACGGTGACGGATGCAGTCGGCAATACGGCGACGGAAGGTTTCAGGGTGAAAGAACCGGAAGCCGTTTCCGTGTCTGCCAAAGTGGATGCACCTGCGAGTACAGATAATGCCGATGGCAAAGCAACAGCCAAAGCCAGTGGCGGTTCAGGCGAATTTACTTACAAGTGGAGCAATGGGGAAACAGGAAAAGAGGCCGCCGGACTGGAACCCGGCGAGCATACGGTAACTGCCACGGATGGCAATGGCTGCTCAGCTACCGCTTCTGTAACGGTTAGTGAAAATATTTTGGCGCTGAGTGCCAGTATTTCACAGACCGAGGCAATTGAATGTGCAGGCAACAAAACAGCTGCACTTAAGGTAGCAATTTCTGGTGGAAAAGGCCCTTTTACTTACGAGTGGAACAAGTCAGGAATGACAGGCGAACAACCAGGCTCGCTCGCCGCTGATGGGTACGCCTTAACTGTGACGGATGCAGTCGGCAATACAGCGACTACTGAATTGAAAGTGAAAGAGCCTCAGGCAGTCATGATAGCTGCCAAGGTAGATGCCCCGGCCAGTACCGGCAATGCTGATGGGAAAGCCATCGTAACCACTTCCGGCGGAACAGGTGATTTTGTGTATAAATGGGACAATGGTGAAACTGGAAAAACAGCCACCAAACTGGCACCTGGTGAACACTCAGTGACTGCCACGGATGAAAATGGATGTTCTGGTGTTGCAGTTGTTGAGATTTCTGAAAATATATTGGCACTCGCGGTCAATATATCCGTTGTCGATAGGGTCAAGTGCGCGGGAGAAAAGAACGGTTCGGTTAAACTCGCTGTCAGTGGAGGGAAAGGGCCATTTCAGTACAAATGGGGACAAGCCGGCTTAAGTGGAGATAATCCAGGTTCGCTACCGTCCGGAACTTATGCTGTTACCGTTGAAGATGTAACCGGACAAACGGCTGTAGCGAAAGTTGAACTGAAGGAACCTAAACCACTATCGCTGGACTTGCCTACGAATCGGCCATCTACTACAATTGAATCTGAAAATGGAAGGGCAATTGCCCGGGCCAGTGGCGGTACACCATTTACGAACAGTGATTCAAACTATTCGTACAAATGGGACAATGGGACTACAGGCCCATCGGTAAATAATCTTTCGGGAGGGGCCCATGCCGTAACCGCAACCGACGCCAATGGCTGTTCGGCAGAAGTGAATTTCGAGACTAAAGTCCGGATCATACCTGAATTGGATGCCACCACCTTCCGGGCAGGGGAAACGATCAACCTGAAAAAAATATTTTTTCAGCCAGATAGCACCAAAATGGACCCTTCATCGATCCCTACGGTCGATGAGTTGTTCGAATTTCTCCAGGAAAATTCAAACATCGTCATTGAGGTGGGGGGGCATACCAATGGTATACCTAACCATGCCTACTGCGACGAATTATCTACTGAGCGTTCCAAATCAGTGGCCCAGTACTTGGTAGACAAAGGGATTCCTGCCAGCCAGTTACGTTACAAGGGATATGGCAAACGCAATCCAATTGCAACTAATTCCACTCCGGAGGGCCGGGCCAAGAATCAAAGGGTAGAGATTAAAGTCCTGGAGGTGAAAAGTGATGGCGATTAAGTAAAACACGTCAGATTGAATAACAAAAGCCGGATATTACGCTTGTAATATCCGGCTTTTTTTTTGGGGTAAAAAAATAACAGAAACCTTTAGAAATAAGGGGTTTAGGAGAATTTTAAAAAAATAACATTTAAATTACGTTATTAATTTTTGACTATATTTTGGTGTCCCCTGCTTTTAGTTGTCCTCATTTCTGCATGATTGCCTTGGGTATGAACCCACCTTAATGTAACTTGCAGCGTTTTTAATTTAACTATTTGGGGGCGCTATTATCCTACTTTAGGGAGTAGCGTCTCTTTTTATTGTACCCTTTTCAGAAGCGAAGCCTGTTTTCTCTTTAACTACATTCAATTACGCTTTAATTTAACTAAATGGGGAACAGCTAAAGCGCAATGAAGGAGAGTAAAGCTCCAACTCAATTTTTTGTCAATGAGGTTATCAAATTAAAGCACCTTTATCCACGGTCATCACCGAGGGACTTTTGCTCAATCATATACTGGTTTACCGTCCGGCGAGGGACTCCGCCTTTTTATCTGAATTATCCCGCTAAAGATCTGTGGATGGGTAAATTAGTCTTCTTACAAGGCAATAATATTATTTCTATTTCATCCACTTTGTGTTTCTAATAGTGCAAATAACAGCTGTCCTGAGAGCACTTAAATAGAGGCAAGTTACAAACGAATTGAAATCAAAGTTATAAAAAAAATGAATGGAAGGTGTTAAATACCCTGTTTTTTTGGTTCTGCCAACCAATGTGCCCACGCCTGAAATATTCCTACATAAATTAATAAGATAATGGGCCAAGGAGTGTACCATCTAGGTTACTGGCCAAAATTTTAGCCATGTACATAAATGATAAAATTGAGCAATAAGCAGGGGTTGATGGTTAATTTTCTTTTGGCGCCCACCAAAGGAGCGAATTGATCCTCAAGTATCGGCAGCGTTTTATTCCAACCAGTTCAAAGCCAATTGGAAGAACACCGGCAGGCAAAAACATTGCCCTCCGCCCAAGCTTGGTGAACGGTGGATGGGTGGGTTACATCTTGATGACTCTGACACGCAGGTCATTTTGCAGACGGTCGATTTCAATTTGTGTCACCCGGTTGGGAAGGCCGACAAAATTTTCAAGGTCTTTGGTATTCCCGGCATGTATTCCCTCGAAAGATTCCAGCTTGTTGTGGGCACACTGTACGTTGAATAACTTGGTCATTTTTTCTAAGGCCTTCAGGGAGGTAATTTTATTGTCGGTCAAAAACAGGGTTTTTATTTCTACCAAGTCTTTGATGGGGTCCAGGTTTTCAATGGCATTTCCATTAACAAAAAGAGAAGTAAGGCCTGTCAAATGGGCGATCGGCTCCAGATCGGTGATTTGGTGGTTGGTAACAGAGATAAGTGTTGTGAGATGGAACACGGACAACCCGGTCAGGTCCGTTAGTTCAAAAGTCATGTTGGGATAGAAGGCGTTGGGGCCCGCGAACCGGAGGTTAGGTGCTTCTAAAATCCAGGTGAATCCTTCTTCGTCAGGCATATCCGTTACCGGGCCTTTGTTGAGCATGGTTTCATTGAATGCTTTTTTCCATAAATCTGTCAGTTGGTTCCACCATTCCTGGCGTTCGGCTAAAGTCTTGGGTGGTTGTTTTCCAGTAGTTGATTGAGAACTCATTTACGATGGTTTGTTTTATAATTATAGTTTGAACGCGCAAGTTACTTTGTTTTTAAAAAATGAGTAAGTGGCTAAATAAAAAACATGAGTCTTCCCGAATTTTCCGGAATGGGCAAATGAAATTGGCCCGAAGCGAGTTCAGGAAGCCCATCCATATCGACATCTCAAGCCAGGATACCGGTTGTTTTGAGCCGATTCAAAAATTTGGGATGATCCATGTTTTTTATTGCTAACAAAGAACACATTTAGAAGCAAACATGTAAAAGCAAAATTATTTAAGCTTGACTAGTTGTTCGACAATATTGGTTGAAGGGTTGGTCATTCTGACGTAGTAGGTTCCAGGTGACCAATCTTCCATCTCGACCGTCAGTTCTGTTTGGCCAATACCAAACGTATTCTCGTAAATGAGTCGACCTTTGTTGTTAAAAATACCTAACTGTGTTTGTGTTTCATAAGCTGTCTCCAACCGCAAGCTGGCAAAGCTGCTGGCAGGATTGGGGAGCAGGGAAATAACTTTGTCGTTCCTCCCATAAACGACAGATACCACCCTGGAAATACTGACACTGCCATCAAAGTCTACTTGTAGCAGTCGGTAGTAGTTGGTACCGGTTATTGGTTCCCGGTCCAGGAATTGATAATTGTTGGTCTCAAGTGAATTGCCCGCTCCGGAGACTTGGCCAATTTCCTTGAAATCTGCGCCATTGCGGCTGTGTTCGAGAACAAAGCGTTCATTGTTGATTTCAGCTGCAGTCTGCCATGTCAATACTACCAGGTTGTCCGATTGTTGAGCGGCAAACGAAGAAAGTTCAACGGGCATCGAGAGAGAGGCCGAACAATCAGCACCAGCTATCAATAAAGGGAACCCAAATGTCCCTCCGCAGCCAACATCTTCTTCTGTCCAATCAGCTAAAGAGCTACATGGCGGATTAGGGGTATCGGCAGGATGGGAATGTTTAAGGGGTGTTCCGGAACCTATTTGGTTTATTTCCCAGCGGGTTCCTGTCCATTCAATGTCAAAGACATCATCAGTGTCCCTCCAAAAATTCTTACCATTTCTAACTCCTTCAACAGCAAAAGTTCTTTGTGCGAAACCAACGCAGAGATCACCTTCGCCCGTAACTTGAGATGGCAACTGAGTTGAAATAATTATCAATCCACAGAAAAGTAAAATTTTTTTCATGTTTTCAATTGTAATAAAGTTGAAGTTGCTTGAAGAATCCTGTTGTGTCGAAAATGTTAGGATTTTGAGGGGAGTTGGTTGATATTTTAGTAGGGATAGAATCGCTCCCGAACTGAATACGTGACGGGTTATCGCTGAAAAAATTTCGCCCCCCTTCAAAAGACTGGATTTGCGGCCAACAAGGAGTTTTCAAGCAACTTCAGTTATTAGATCTCAACCATGCGAGTGGTTGAAAGGCATGTTGAATGACTCGCCAGTTTACGTTTTTGAGCCAGAAATGTTCCTAATAAAACTTGAATTTAAAATGCCCGGAAAATGGGCTGGGCGAAGTGTTGTTTGGCTGAGCTACAATAGCAAAGCAATGTTTTTGAATAAGACGTAATCAAATAAGAATGAGGTTACCTGAAAGAAAATCTTCCCGGCAACGGGCCAAAAAGCCTGAATGCCAGAGAAGATTTTATCGTTCGATCTATCAATGCCTTGATGGGAAAATCCCAAACATGCAAATGATATAGTAAATGGGAATGTAAGGCTGCATGTTGTTAATAGCCTGCTGAGAGCCGGTTAATCCCAGTGTTACGGTAGGTTCCACCGGAGTACCCTTCAATTTTACTGCTGCGTTAGGATCGGCATCAATAAAGATATCTCCAGCCGTAGAGGTAGAGGCCAGAGAGTTGCCGGCACCAGTACCAGTGCCTGCGGAACCTGCCCCCATTGCCAGTGTACCTTTCACCGTTCCGGTGTGGTTGTGGGTTGGGAGATTGCTGGTAGTAATTACATTAGTAGGTGAGCCACCTCGCTGGCCGAGCCGATAGGTTGGCAAGCCAGGTCCACTACCCTTATGGAGTGCAGCTCTGCCCCTTAAGTCGGGGAGTGCAAATGTGGTACGGCCATCACCACCGTAAATGGTGCCGAGGATCGAAAATAGGGCTTCATTTTGGGAAATGGCAATGAGTTGTCCCTCACAAAAAGCCCAGGTACGAGGAGCAAAGGTTCCCGCAAATATGCGGATTTCGCCTATAAATCCTTCCATAATTTATTTTGATTAAATGATTAACGAATAGTTGTTCCGAAAAATATTAATGCCTCGCATTAATTCCTTGAAGGGAATATACCCTGTACGCAGATGATGTAGTTCACAGCGAGGAAAGGCATCATATTGTTCAGTGGCTGTTGGTTACCTGTTTGGCCAACTGTCATGGCCACATCGATCGGATTACCCTTCAGTTTAACCGCTGCATTTGGATCAGCATCGATAAAGATGTCCCCTGCGGTAGCGGTAGATGCCAAAGAGCTATTGGCGCCTGTGCCAGTAGTGGCGGATCCCGGTCCCATCGCCAAACTACCTGTTGCAGCAGCGGCATGGCTGTGTGACGCAAGGTTCAAAGTAGTCAGTGTATTGGTAGGTGAACCTGATTTTTGACCCATCGGGCGGTTGGTCAGACCAGGGCCTTCCCCGTAGCCAACTGCTAATCTTCCCCTCATGGCAGGTAAGCCAAAGGTCGTACGGCCATCACCACCGTAGGTAGTGCCCAGAAGTGAAAATAGGGCTTGGTTTGAATTGATGGCAAGTAATTGGCCATCACATAATGCCCATGCTCGCGGGGCAAAATTTCCCCCGAACATGCGTATTTCAGCTAAATACGGTTCCATATTAGAATGTTTTGATTATTAACAATTTAGTTGAATGCCAGTGATCATGTAATCCCTGTCATCAGTTTCGTGATGGGAAAACCCCGGTAAGGCAGATTATATACCTTGCCACATTGTATGGCTGCATGTTGTTATAAGATTGTCCGCTACCAGTATTGTTGACAGTAGCAGTCAAAACCAACGGATTGCCACGCAGCTTGACAGCTTGATTTGGGTCGGAAGCAATATAAATATCGCCAGCTGTAGAGGTGGATGCCAGCGAGTTGTTGGCGCCAGTACCCGTACCGGCAGATCCCGCTCCCATTGCAAGGGATGTGTTGGCTGAAGCGGCATGGTTGTGCTGCGGCATAGTAAAAATTGTCATTGTATTCGTTTGCGTACCTGATCTTGCGCCTTCTCTGTAAGTGGGCAGTCCTGGGCCAGTTCCCGGTCCAATGACAACCCTACCTCGGATATCTGGCAAGGCAAATGTAGTCCTGCCATCGCCACCATAGATGGTTCCTATAATGGAGAACAAAGCTGTGTTCTGGGCAATAGCGAGTAATTGCCCGGAGCACTCAGCCCAATTCCTCGGAGCAAAATTGCCACCGAATAAGCGGATTTCACCGATCATTCCTTCCATAAGAAAATTGTTTAATTGGTTAATAAATGAGATTCTTTGATAAGCGAGTGTCTTTAATCAATTGGAAATTGGACATCAGAATTATTGGGAAATATTTCTGAGCGGTGTTTTCAACTTCACAACCACTTTATTTATACAAAGATCTTTTGAATGTTTATTAGAAAATCAAACGTTGACCCGGCATTTTGAAACATGTGCTGACTGTTGCTTCTAAATATCCGAGCGGCCTGTATTTTCGATTATTTCTTTTTGACGGTCCTCTTCTTTCTGACAGGCTTCTTTTCCTCTTGTTTTTCTTCCTGTTTTTCTCCTTCGCCCACCTCTTCCAGCCCGGTAGCCAGCAATTCGTGGTGTGGATCATAATAAACAGGACTTTCATTTCTGAGTATATCCAGCAACAAACTGGCCTCCGTTGCACTGTGAAAGTTGTAGTGGTACCCGGTTCCGTCCGATACAATTAAGTGGACTGCTCCGGATTCATTGATGTGCCGGTAAAAAATCTTGTATTGTTCTACTTTTTTCATTGTCTAAATTGGGTTTTTTATGAATAAATTAAATAAGATGATCGAAATTTATTAAGCCCTGTATTCTAAAAATTGCCCGACAGCATTGAACAACTGAGATATCCGCATCTTCTCAAAAACCAGTTTGTTCACCGTCTGGCTCTTTTGAAATTATCTAAAATAGGAAAACAGCCTTTTTCGTAAGGTTGGTGTTCGATGATTTTGTGGACTTTAAGTGTTGGCTGAGCCTGAACCAAGGTAATTGGCTATATAACAATGGAGATGTTATTTTCATTTGGTTTAATTTATTTGCAAAGGTTGCACAGAAATAGAAACAGATAAAAATCAAACTCATTTCTGCCCGGTCACATACTGCTGGTTAACCACTGAAGGTCAAAGCGCTATGCCGTCTTTAAAATCATGTAAGTTTCAAGTAACTGAAAGGAAAAATTTTCACGTTTCCTTTCTGATTCCATACTTTTAGTCAGAAACACCCGTCAATTAAACAAAGGGTCTGAGAGTAACTGTTAGGATTAAGAGCCTTAGTTTGGACATAAGGTCGATTCTTCTTACAATGGAGAAATTAACAGTTCAAAATGACGTATTTTGGGGCAATGAAGAATCGCTGGCAAATTATAAATTTATTTTAAATAAAAAAAGTTTTGACACGTCGACCAGCTGCAAATCATATCCATTTTTCTATTATTGGTTCCTCCTCACATAAAATTAATACCTAAACTAGAACAAGGTAAGGTTACCTCGCCACTTGGATGCTACTCCCTCACACTCTATTTACCTGCAACAATGCTTCCCACTCCTCTCGCCTGATCCGGAATACTTGGGCGGGCGCCCCCTTAAAAACAGTGTTTTTCCAAAAGGTCATTCCAATTCGGTGGGCAACTGCCTGCGACTTTTTATTTTCCGGATGAATGATGGATATAAGGGTCTCTGCCATTTCCGCCTTAAAACAGGCATTACGGCAGGCTTTGGCAGCTTCCGTTGCAAACCCTTGTCCCCAGAAGCGGGGTAGGAGATGATAGTTGACTTCCCATTTTGGAATGCCGTCCACAAATTGCCGAACCAGCCCGCACGTCCCGACAACCTGCCTGGAATCTCTTAGCTCTATGATGCACAAACCTGCCCCCAATTCCTCGTATCTCTTGGCTTGTTGGTCGATCCAGGTCGCGACAAAGGGCTCGGAAGGGCCAGAGCCGGACAGGTTTTGGGTGGCGGCTGTAGCAACTTTACCACTGAACAACTCCATGATTAAAGGCTTGTCAGAAAGGGTAACGCTTCGTAGTTTAAGCCGTGCAGTCTGGTAGTTTTCAAGGATCATTTATTATAATGTGTGTTTGGTTTGATTTGTCAGAATTGCCGTAGGATGGATTTTGGTGAGACAGTTTAAAGGTTTAAACAGAACAAACTGTCCACGCTTTCGATCCTATATTCTATTAACTTGAAAACGAATTTTAACGAAAAATTTACGGAAGAGAATTTTGCTAAACAGAAAGTCAATCAGAACAACTCTTGGTTTAAAAACGGGCAAATATAGGATTTCAACTCAATTGGAAAAATGAAAATTAGCTCATCAAATGCTCGTCCCTTCTCAGGCTTTTTTATTCACTCTTTTTTTGGATTCAATTTTGAGTATATTTAGGTAAATTCCAAACTAATCAATACTTTTGTACACTTGTTAAAGGCTCACCTTGTTATTTTAAAAACAGTTGAAAGTAAAATGTATTTGATTTATTGGTTCAATTAACGGCCGATTACTCTGTTATCCTCAGTTCTGCTCCATTTTATGGGTTTATCTATTTTAGAACATTTCACACCGTGTTACACTTCTTGATCACCGAATTTTACACTCATTCACACATCACTCATCACAGGAACATCATTCTGACCTCCTTAATCTTTAGACTAAATGAGAACTGGAACAGTCTACTTCAATTGACCGTGATCAAGTTTTAAAAAAATCAAAACTACCTATTAAATGGCCATCTATGTGGTTATGAAAAGATAGAAGGATATATAAATATTTCAATCAAAATTGTCCGGGTTTATTGTCCAAAGCTGAAAAATACCTCTTTTTGTTTTTGGTTTGAAAATCCTGTACGATGTCAATCAGAAAAATTTAATACAAGGCTGCTGGCAATGTAAATTTCAAATTGTTTACTTCTTTCAGTTGTCACGTCAATCAAAATGTACGATATGGAAACAATATCTTTTACAAAAAAGAATCCCACATTAAGAAAATTACTTCCGAAGGCCATCGTGACCATTGTTCTGGCGATGGCTTTTTTATGTTCGTCTCAGTTATCTGCCCAGATTACAACGACTGGTGACCTTTGCGTGTCTCCATCGACCTTCATACAACAGGCTGGCACGAGAGACGGAAAACCCTGGTACCAGGACAACGGCGCTGGTTCCTTTGATATTGAGTGGAATGGGACGCTGATGCGCTGGGAAATCAACCAGAACAATTCGGGTACTCCGCTCAAATGGTCAAATGCAGCTGATACACCCACTCCGCCCTGTTCAGCTGATTTTGCCTGGACGGAGGAGGATTTTGGTTGTGGGATCGGTGGTGTTTTCCCACTTACTTTAACGGGTGACTGTTCTTCCACCATACCTATGGGCCCTGCCTGTTCGGCTTCGAACAACGGTCCGATCTGCCCTGGCGACGATGTGACCCTTAACGAGACAGGCGGTGAAGCGGTCAGTTGGTCTTGGAGCAGCGACGGCTCGGCCACCTTCGATGACGATACGGCCCAGAGCCCGGTAGCGAGCGGCGCAGTGAATGGTGAGATCTTCACGGTGACCATTACTGATGCTATGGCTGGAACTTCCAGCTGTCAGACCACAGTAACAGTAAACACACCACCGTCGTGCACGGCGACAAACAACGGCCCGATCTGCCCCGGCGACGACGTGACATTAAATGAAACGGGTGGTGATGCAACTGGCTGGGCCTGGAGCAGCAATGGTTCAGCGACGTTCGACGATGCGTCCGCCCAGAGTCCGGTTGCAAGCGGATCTGTGAACGGCGAGATCTTCACGGTGGTGGTGACGGACGGCAACGGCTGCACGTCGAGCTGCCAGACGACGGTCACGGTAAATACTGCCCCTAGCTGCACGGCGACGAACAGCGGCCCTATCTGCCCCGGTGACGATGTGACCCTGAACGAGACGGGCGGCGATGCGACGGGCTGGGCCTGGAGCAGCAACGGTTCCGCGACGTTCGACGATGCGTC
>JBCBRY010000176.1:0-17587 GCA_039819485.1 Bacteroidota bacterium
ATCAAATTCAAACATGCTTATTATCTGGCTAATATTTATTTAGAAAATAGGTACGTGTCTCAGCAATCTGCTAAAACACGACCTTTTTCCAAATAGAAGTTGAGGTCATAAAAACGACCAATCTATTCCACCAAACCGTGTGATGGCTGTAATCCCTTAAGCCTGTTTTTAGAAAAAAAATACTCCGGATGGAGTCAACAAGAAGTAATCGGAAAAAGAAAGTGGTTTGTTTTTTTTATTTATTTTTTAATCAAACAATTATTCAGTAGCGTTTGATAATTTATTTTATTTAAAGAAAAATAAAGCGGATATAATTCCGCAAAAATTATTTGACCATCGGTTCCAACTTCACTTTCACTGCAATTTTTTGATCAGTAAAATTCGATCCGATCAATTGTCCTAAATTATAGGTCAAAAGCTCATTCAAATACATCGCCTCATTGATTCCACTGTCGGTCATCATGAAATAATAAGCACCTGGTCCTTTGGCACTGACCACATCTGCCCCTTTTAAATAACTCCGAATGACCTGGCAAACTTCAGTGGCCAATTCTTGCCTGGTTTTTAAAGGAATTCGGTCAACAATAATTCCTTCAATTTTTACCTGGCCCAGTACTCCCGGTCTTGGGTTTATTTTTCTTTGAGCCAACTCCTGTTTCAACAGAATCTTGAAAACCTCAAAATCATAAATTCCAGAAATAGCCGACTTTTTGGGTTGAGGTTCTACCGCCTTGCCAAGACCCGTGCCGTTGAGTATTATTGATTTTCCTTTCGGCGAAATCTGCAACTGCCTGATATCCCACTCTTCTAAAGCATGGATATCGTTGTTTGCTCCACAGTCCACACATAATGACTTGAAATCTGATTGTTGAAAAGTATGGTGACAGGAATTACAATTATAAATGGACGATGGCTTGTCATAATCATTGCCAATGTGCCTTAGCGATTTATCACATTTCGGACAGTGAAGGCCGTTTCCATCTTTTGTTTCGAAATCGCTGATCGGCCCGATATACGCACAAGGAAAATGGTGTACCAAATCTTCTTCCAAAAGATCGACACTACCACATTTTTTACAAGTTGCCCGCAAGGTTTGGTGGTTGCTACCACAGTTTGGACAGAGGTGCAGCTTTTCGATCACCTTACCCGTGATCCATCCTTTTCTTTCCGCCAGTTTGATAGCGTGCAACACCCGGTGTTCAGTAGTTTCGTCAAAGAAGTTGCTGACAAACGGGAAGTTGAAATGGATTTTCGAATATCTGTTGGGAAAAGGTATTAACTCTTTTTCGCGGGTAAACAAATATTGCATCAGCTTGATCAAAACCTCGACCTCAAAAGTTTGAGGTGGATTTTTCACCAATGCAATTTTGGAAATGAGCTTGTGGATTCTCCGCGTTCTTTCGGATATGCCTATCAGGTTTTCCAACTCAGTTATTCCGTCCACCTCATTATTCCAGCTCGGTTTTAGAGATGGATTTGCAACCATGAACACTGGTTTCAAATAGTCCTCCGGTTCGGGCTGATTCCTTAATTCAACGCAGATTTCACCGAATTCCCGGTTGGAAGCAGTCTGGATAATTACCGCGTCCACTGATTGCACAAATGGCAGCTGCACTTGTCGGGAGTGTCTGATGACGCCGAAAGAAAGGCCTTCATGATACAGAACCTTATCTAAACTTAGTGTACGTGCCGTTGCATTGCTTAACATGATAATGACGTCTTAAGATCGCATCTAAGAGGTTCATTTAAAGTAACAACAAAGATTGCTGAGGAGATAACCAGTGGAGGGGAAACGGATTTATCCAACCCTTCCGAGCATATTTTATGCCAGAATGGTAGGTAAGGACTGGGAATGGTTACCAGAATTTGATCCTGGATTTTACAACTTTGACACTCATTTTGTAATACGACAGCCAATTTTCAGCCTCATACTCATCCTTCGGAACGATATCAACCACTATACTTCTGGTGGTCGGTTCGTAGCGCTTTTGAAACTCTGGAGGAAGTGGGTAGGTAGATATGTAGAAATTCTGAATGACCCCTTTACTTTTTGACTCATCTTCGAAAATAATTTCAACTTCGTCACCGATATTGATTTCATCGGCAAATTCAGGAAGGAAATAAGCTTTGATTTTTATGATTCCCAATTTGTGGATGGTCATCACACTTTCACTTCGATAGCATACTTCATTCTCTTCTTTTTGAATTTGGCCGATAAGCCCGGTTATTGGAGTGGTATAGTATAAGATCAGGCTTTCAAAGGCGGCCCTGGCTGCCAGCTCATTATTGATCCGGTCTTGCTCAACGTCCATCGCCATCTTTTCCTGTTCGCGTAATCGGTACAAATAGGCATTCAGGACTTTGATCTCACTGTTCAAAGTAGCTTTGTCATTTATCAACTCCTGAATTTTGGTTTTGATCGGCTCTATTTTATGGGAAAGCTCGGAGCCCAGATAAACCCTTTGTTTTAACGCTTCCAGTTCCGACTCTTTCAACTCGACTAAAGTGTTGAGGCCGGCCCGATCACTTTTTTTCAATTCGATCTGCCGGGTTACAGCCATTTTTTCCCTCAAAAACCAATTGCTGTTGCCATCATACTTGTTATAGGTTTTCAAGAAATCATCGTCGGTAGGTGTTTCTACTACATAACTGAAAAGTGAATCACCTGCCACTACTTCGTCTCCTTCATTGACGATCATTCTCTTAATCCTTATTTCATCGGTAAAATTAACCGACATTTTCTCCAGCATCACCTGTCCATTTACCGTAAGCTGGGCGTAGTTTCTATAGATTTTTTGTCCAAAGTAAAATGCCAACCAGGCCAACAAAATGATAAAAAACAGCCGGTCCCAATTGAACTTTTTCTTTCGTTTGGGTTCCTCTACTGTTCTGAGAACAGCAGTAGTGGGTCGGTATCCTGGAAAATTCTTTAATCCCATATGGGTCTTTTCTTAAGCAACTTTCCTCATTTTGCTTGATCAATCATAAATCTTTTCACTAAACATTTTGGTTTCCATGCTGATGAATGCCTGGAAATCATTGAAGACAATATCATTGATGCGTTTGTCCTGGATGATTTGGTTGATGTAGGCCTCCAGCTTTAGCCGATCAACAAACCTGCCTACATCCAGTGAAACACAGATTGGTAAATATTCGAAAGGCAAAATCCGGTCAGGGATCGTTTTTACTGATTCCAGATCGGACTCATTTTCAAGTCTGAGCACCATTTTTTCCACCCACCCACTCAATTTCGAGGCTTCTTCCAGTGGGAAATCTACTGGAAGGTTCAGAAAAAAGGTCACTTCTGGGTCAATGTTCTGCAGCTCGATAAAGAAGGTCTGGATATCTTGAACCAGATCAGCCAAATCGTTCTTGCTCTTACCTTTTACATCCTCTTCATGAATCCTGATCATAAGGCCATTGTATCCTTTTTCCAACATCTCCTCTTTGATAAATTCCGCATAGACCGGCAGGTTTTCGTAGGAGGTGTTCCACGTATGGGTCTTAATGAACTGGACGTACTTAAACTGTGCAAGGTCTGCAAGATCTTTATTGAGGGGCTCATCGTGAATGTCGATCAGCTCTTCTTCTAGGATGGCGTAATTGAAATCATTGAACCTCAAATAGTTTTCGATAAAATGGGCATCGTATTTTTTGAAGTCCGCCTCCTTCATAAAAATGGTTCGGCTGGCAGGGAGTTTTGCATAATAATCATTGGAAGCAATAGGTCGCAGATAATCCTTCAAAGATTTCAAATTCGTTTTCGAATATATTTTTAACAGGAAAAGATAAAGTTGCTGCTTTAAGTCGATCAGTTCGAGTTTTACCAGTTGAAGCTGGTCGTAATACTTTAAGATCCGGAATGGTTGGTAATAATCCGTAAAATGGACTTTGTCCACTTGTTCTACCCTAAGCTTCTCTTCGTACAGCATGTATTTGTAAAGGAACTCCACATACTGTTTCATTTTATAATTGAACTCGTAATAATAATTGGTGATTTCTGTGGCCGTATTGAGGTTTGAGTATTTAGATTGCTGTTTTCTGATAGAAGCGTTTTCATCTGCTATTTGTTCGTTTATGTCTCCCCGGTAGAGAAATTCCAGCGGCACCGAAGCGACCAGACCACCGGAAGTGTAAGTTTGCCGGGGTGAATTAGGATCAGCAAAACCAAGATTTTGGAAAAGCTGAACCCTTAACGAAATATCATTTACAGGTGCGTTTTTAAGTCTGTCATTTTCCCTTTCCAGGGCATCGGTCCAATCAAGGTTCAACACGTGTGCACTGTCCTTCAACAAATCGTTGATGTTGAGATCAACCACAGGTAATTTCATGACATCGATATCTGTCGGAAATTGGTTGATGCCAATAATGGATTCCATCAGGGCATTGTATTCTAAATAGTTGTTCAACTGTACTTCAAGTTGTTCGAGCTGCCCTTTCATGGCAATAATCTCTTCGAACATGATGTCCCTGATGTAGTAAATACGATAGAGTAACTGCAGTTGTTCTTCCAAGAGCTTTTTCCGCTCACGAAGCAGTTTGATTTTTTCAACATTGAAATAATAGATCAAAATATTGTAACGATAAAAATATCGTTCTGTGTTCTTTTGTTTATCGTAAGTGATCCAGTCGATCTGCTTTTCATTTTTGAGTTGTTGAATTTTGTTCTGGTGCGCCAATAATCCATTTCTCATGATCTCCCAGTCGAGTCCTGCCCTGACTCTCAATGGCGTTAATTGGTCATCAAACTCATCTTGGTTGAAGAAATAATTGTCGAAGTTATTGTTCACCTGAGCCCGGAGGTTTAGCCCCCAGTCTTGTTCCAGCTGTTTGATCTTTAGATCATAGTACCGATCTCGATTGATTGGTTCCAGTTCGGCATCTTTAAGGTTCATGATAGCATCAACAACGTACAGGTTGTACTCTTCCTCTTTTTCCAAACTTGTTTTTCCAAGGTCGTTAATGAGCGGTTCGAGCTTTGACCTTACTTCGACAAAAAGGGAGTCCCTGATGTCTTGACCAAGGATCAGGACAGGCACCATAAACAAAAAGAAAAATGCAACAGTCTTTTGCAAATTTCTTGTACGATAAGCCGATACAGCGAGGGTCATTGCCTATTTCTGAATTAGATGGATGTGAATTTAAAATGGGTAAGCCTTGTCTAATGATTACTTTAAAGAGTGACTTGTTTAAAAAGCAGGTTTCCAAAGTGAGATAATAACTCACAGAAGGAGCATTTTTTATGCCAAAGAAGCTAAAAAGTCATTTCTTCTTAAATTTATAACTAATTGATTTACAGGGGATTTAAATATATACAAGCGATTAAATTTAGTAATTGGCTCAAGGAATCCAGCTCGATCTGGCCAAATAGCCCAATTTTTCCACCAAAAATTTCACATTAATAAAATTAACTATACATTTGCGCTCCTACCTAAAATCCTTGTTACAGTTCGCTCAGAATTACTGCTCAATTTCACATTTGTTTTTTCACAAATTATTTTAATTAATTTATGAAAATTCCAATAAAAACTGATTTTTGCATCTATATTTGCCCCTTCAAAACACACATTGAGTAAAATAACTACTCATATTAATCTAATGATTGAGACACTTATCTCTTCAAAAACCAGGATTAAACTGCTGTTAAAATTTTTTCTTAACAGTAAGACCACTGATTACCTCCGCAGCCTCGAATCTGAGTTTGGCGAATCTTCAAATGCAATAAGACTGGAACTTAACAGGCTTGAAAGTGCAGGAATGCTTTCCTCTTTTATTTCTGGAAACAAGAAAATGTTCCATGCCAACACCGGGCACCCCCTCTTCAAGGAAGTTCGGACGATGCTGATGAAAACCATTGGTCTCGATCAGATTATCCTGAACGTAATCGAACGGCTGGGAGATATCGAAAAGGTCTTTCTGGTCGGAGAATTTGCAAAGGGCAACGACAGTCCCATCATAGACTTAATCTTTATCGGGGATGTTGACAAGAGCTATCTTATAAAATTGGTTGAACGGGCAGAGGAATTGGTAAAAAGAAGAATCAGGTACTTGATCTACGACTCCATGGAGTTCAAAAATGATTCAGATTCCGGATTTGCAAGCGAGGCACTGTTGCTTTGGTCAAAAGATGACTAACCGCTTTCTAATCTTTAGTTAAATAAAAACTCATTCATTTAATTCACAGCCATCAAAAAACAGCATCGGTGGCAAATCCTAAGACGGATTGATTGTGAAACACTCGATAAAGTATGTACAACGAACTGGTCAGTAAGGAAAAAACAATTTCAGTAATCGGTTTAGGCTACGTTGGGCTTCCACTTGCGCTTGCCTTTGCAAAAAAATTCAGGGTCATCGGTTTCGATATCAACGAGAAACGGGTGGAAATGATGAAGCAGAAAATTGACCCGTCCAAAGAATTGGAAGCGGCAGAATTCGAAAACAGTGACATTTTGTTCACCACCGATGTTGAAGACCTAAAACAGGCACATTTTCATGTGGTTGCAGTGCCTACGCCAGTAGACGAAGCCAAGGTACCAAACCTGAAACCTGTCCTCAGCGCTTCGCGCACCGTGGGCAGTGCCCTGAAAAAAGGCGATTATGTCATTTTTGAATCCACGGTATACCCTGGCTGTACCGAAGAAGATTGCCTGCCAATTCTACAAGAAGCGTCCGGATTAAAACTCGGTACTGATTTCAAGCTGGGCTATTCTCCAGAACGAATCAATCCAGGCGATAAGGTACATACCGTAACCAAAATCCTCAAGATCGTCTCCGGGAACGATGAAACGGCTCTGGATGAAATAGCAAAAACCTACGAGGCTATCATCGAGCCCGGTGTTTTCAGAGCTGCCAACATTAAAGTAGCAGAAGCTGCTAAGATTATTGAAAACACACAGCGTGACATCAATATCTCCCTGATGAACGAACTTTCCATCATTTTTGACAAGATCGGCATTGACACGAAAGCTGTACTTGAAGCGGCTGGGACCAAATGGAACTTCCTCAAGTTTTCGCCAGGGTTGGTAGGTGGCCATTGTATTGGAGTTGACCCGTATTACCTCGTCTATAAATCGAAAAAACTGGGCTATGATCCGCAAGTGATCGTAAGCGGAAGAAGGATCAACGATGGCATGCCATCTTTTATCGCACAGAGGCTTTTGCAGAAATTGATGAAACGAGGCAGGAGTCCGTTGGAATCCAAAGTCCTGATTATGGGAGTTACCTTCAAAGAAAATGTGGCGGATATCCGAAATTCAAAAGTAGCTGACTTGGTGAAGGAGT
This sequence comes from Bacteroidota bacterium, assembly GCA_039819485.1. Classification (GTDB taxonomy): domain Bacteria; phylum Bacteroidota; class Bacteroidia; order Chitinophagales; family Saprospiraceae; genus UBA6168. The sequence goes on from JBCBRY010000176.1 coordinate 7,282, forward strand.
TGATGAAGTATTCGATCAACGTACACGTTACCGACGAACATGCCTCGCCTAACGAAGTAGCGCATGAATATAACCTCACTTTAGTAGACAATGTTTCCAGTGATTATGACGCAGTGATTGTCGCTGTAAATCATGACTCTTACAAGGGGCACGATCCTCAATATTTTAAATCCATCATGAAAGAACAACCCATCTTAATGGATTTAAAAGGAATTTACCAACCAAACGAATATATCGAAGCGGGGCTGTCATATTGGAGGCTTTAAGCCAACATTTTAATAGGACAGTTCAACCAGAGGAAATGGCACTTACCAATCACGAAAATCATTTGCACGTTACACAGCCAAGATGGTTTGCAGTGTATACCCGATCCAAAAGTGAGAAGGTAGTTCAGCGATTATTAGCCAGTAAAAAAATTGAGAATTATCTGCCGCTGCAAAAAGTCACCAGAAGATATACCAGGAAAATAAAGTCACATGATATTCCACTGATCAGCTGTTACATTTTTGTCAAAATTACCAAAGATCAATATGTGCCAGTGCTGGAGACGGAGAACGTTGTGAAATTTATTCGCTTTTCAAAAAACCTTGTTTCTATTCCTGAGCAAGAAATAGAGATCATGAAATTAGTTGTCGGTGAAGGCGAAAATGTAGAAGCTTCCATTGGCAGGTTTGACGAAGGTGATGTGGTAGAAGTTATTGGTGGAAAACTAACTGGCCTCAGAGGGCAGCTCATAGAAAAACAAGGCAAAAAACAAATGGTGGTTGAATTGGAAAATGTGGGATATTCTTTAAAAATGAATATTGATGTTTCGCTGCTGAGAAAAATAATTTAAATCAATTTAATATTCTCAGCAATCAAGATAAATAATTAATTCCGCAATTTTTTTGCGGATCAAATTAATGTCTTTTTTAACCAACAGAAATTTATTTTCTGTTCAAGTTCGGATCCATAAAAATTTCATAGTCACTTTGCGACTTATGAACGGCGAAGCCATTTAAAAACCTGAAATGTCCGGAAAAGAATCACACATAAGAAGCGTTGTAAAAGGAATTACCTGGCGCATAATTGCTACGTCTACCATTATTTTAATAGCCTATTTTTCCACTGGAGATGTCACGCTTGCCTTAGAAATTGGATTTATAGAATTTTTTATAAAGCTGCTTTTGTACTATTTACATGAGCGTGCCTGGCAAATGGTTCCCATCGGCGGCCTCCGGAGGTTTTTAGGAATTAAAGTCCGCGAAGACAGAAAATAAATCATGGAAAACAATATTCATCCAATTTTTGAAAGGCTGGTAAGCCGGGAAGAAAAAGAATCCTTTTTAAGGCAACGTGGAAAGGTACTCTGGCTAACTGGACTTTCTGGTTCTGGAAAAAGCACCATCGCCCAGTGCCTTGAAAAACAATTACTTAGAAAAAATATTTTCACCAAAATATTGGATGGGGACAATATTCGATCTGGCATAAACAGCAACCTTGGCTTCAGTATAGAGGACCGAAAAGAAAACATCAGGCGAATAGCAGAAATAGCAAAATTATTTGCGGAAACTGGAATTGTAACCATCTGTAGCTTCATAAGCCCGACCAAAGAAATAAGGGCATTCGCGAAAAAAATTATCGGCAAAAAAGATTTCCTTGAAATTTATGTAAATACTCCATTGGAAATTTGTGAAGAAAGGGATGTCAAAGGATTATATAAAAAAGCAAGGGCCGGAAAAATTAAAAATTTTACGGGTATTGATTCGCCTTATGAGGCGCCTGAAAAACCCGACCTTGAAATTGTTACACCCAATATTTCGATCGAAGAAAGTGCGCAATTAATAATCAATTATTTTTTGCCATTAATTCAACTTGACAAACAACATTAAATAAAAGCCAAAAAAATTGAATTACCGATTAAGTCATTTAAAAGAGCTGGAAGCTGAGTCCATCTTTGTCCTGCGGGAAATTGCAGCTCAATTCGATAATCCTGTATTATTGTTTTCCGGAGGAAAGGATTCTATCCTCGTTTCTTATTTAGCTAAAAAAGCTTTTTTCCCAGCGAGAATCCCGTTCCCGTTTTTACATGTCGATACCGGACATAATTTTAAAGAAACCATTGAATACAGAGATAATTGGGTAAAAGAATTAGGTGTAAAATTAATTGTTGGTTCCGTACAGGAATGCATCGACAATGGAGAATTGGTCGAAGAAAAAGGATTTAACGCCAGCCGAAATTATTTGCAGACTCATGTGCTTTTGAAATCATTGGAAGAAGGTAAATATGATGCAGCCATTGGGGGGGCGCGCAGGGATGAAGAAAAAGCGAGGGCCAAAGAAAGGTTTTTTAGCCACCGCGATGAGTTTGGTCAATGGGACCCCAAAAACCAGCGGCCGGAATTGTGGAATTTATTTAACGGCAAAAAAAATTACGGCGAGCACTTCCGCGTTTTTCCAATCAGCAATTGGACCGAACTCGATGTGTGGCAATATTTAGCAGAAGAAAAAGTAGCATTGCCCAGTTTGTATTTTTCTCATAAAAGATTGGTATTTGAGCGTGACGGAATCCTGTTGGCCGACTCTGAATTTATTCCAAAAAGACCTGACGAAAAATTAGAAGAAAAATCAGTCCGCTGCCGAACGATCGGTGACGTTACATGTACAGGTGTTTGGGAATCGACTGCAAAAAACATTGAAGAAATCATTGCCGAGGTTGCTACTTCCAGAAAAACGGAAAGAGGTGGCCGGGCAGATGACAAACGGTCTGAAACCGCAATGGAGGACCGCAAAAAAGACGGATATTTCTAATGACCTCTGAACTATTAAGATTTACGACTGCCGGGTCTGTCGACGACGGAAAAAGTACATTGATTGGCCGTCTTTTGTACGATTCCAAGTCGATTTTCGAAGACCAAATGGATGCGGTAATTACTGCCTCCGAAAAAAGAGGGGAAAGTGAAGTAAACCTCGCTTTGCTGACCGATGGGTTAAAAGCTGAAAGAGAGCAGGGAATTACCATCGACGTGGCTTACAGGTATTTTGCGACACCCAAACGTAAATTTATCATAGCCGACACCCCTGGCCACATTCAATACACCCGCAACATGGTAACCGGAGCGTCCACTGCAAATGTTGCGCTGGTGCTCATTGATGCCAGAAACGGCGTGGTTGAACAAACGAGGCGGCATGCGATCATTGCATCCCTGTTGCAGATACCTCACCTGGTGATTTGTATCAACAAGATGGATTTGATGGACTATGCGGAATCTGTTTATGAAAAGATCAAGGAAGACTTCGAGGAATTTGCATCGAAGCTGGATGTCCACGATGTTTCATTTATTCCCATTTCTGCACTGAAAGGAGATAATGTTGTCGAACGGTCTGAAAAGATGGACTGGTACGAAGGCTCTACCCTCCTCTACTATTTAGAAAATGTGCATATCGGTAGTGATCATAATTTCATTGATACTCGTTTTCCGGTGCAATATGTAGTCAGGCCTTATAACGACGAATTCCACGACTATCGTGGATACGCTGGTCGAGTGGCTGGAGGGGTCATGAAAACCGGAGACAAAGTCGTTTTGCTTCCTTCTGGATTCTCGACTACTATTTCCAAAATAGAGAGCAACGGCAAGGAATTGAAAGAAGCCTTCCCACCTATGTCGGTGACTATTTCGATCGCCGACGACCTGGATCTGAGCAGGGGCGATATGATCGTCCGTGAAAACAATAAACCAGACGTTTCTCAGGACCTTGACCTCATGATCTGCTGGTTCAACCAACGGACGTTACAACCCCGGGGGAAATATGCTATCATGCACACCACAAATACTGCCCGCTGCATGATCAAGGAAGTTCAATACAAAATGGATGTCAACACCCTCCACCGAAACCTGGAGGACAAACGGGTAGGTATGAACGACATTGCACGGATCAGAATTCGCACCACAAAGCCACTCTTCATCGACGCTTACCGCAAAAACAGAATTACCGGCAGTGTCATCCTTATTGATGAGGGAACGAATGAAACGGTAGCTGCTGGCATGGTTATTTGACCGTCCTTTTCTAAGTGATTGGACAAAAATAAGGGGCACTAAAAATGACACTTTTATTTGGGCAAATGTTTGATTTCCAAGCCTCAAAACCCTTTTTCAGGCAAAGGAAAAGTGTCATTTTTTTGAACAGCCACCTTTTAATTATTCTTCATAAATTATTCTACGCTCATGACTGACTTAATGCAAAACATTCAAATGGTCGACCTGAAAGGTCAATACGAGAAAATAAAATCTGAGATTGATGTAGCCATTTCTGAAGTCATTGATTCCACCAGGTTTATCGGTGGACCTAAATTAATCGAGTTCAAGTCCAACCTCGAAAAGCAACTCGATGTCAAACATGTCATCCCTTGTGCCAATGGAACCGATGCGCTGCAAATTGCACTAATGGCGCTGGACCTAAAACCCGGTGATGATGTCATCGTGCCGGCATTTACTTATGTGGCGACCGCCGAGGTGATCGCATTATTGCAGCTAAATCCCATCATGGTTGATGTCGACCCGGACACTTTCAATGTTACGGCCGAAATCCTTGAAGCGGCCATTACACCGAATTCAAAGGCAATCGTACCGGTTCATTTATTTGGCCAGAGTTCGGATATGGAGCCGATCATGAAAGTAGCGGAAAAACATAATTTGTATGTGATCGAAGATAATGCCCAGGCTATTAATGCCGACTATACTTTTGCTGATGGAACTGTGAAAAAAGCAGGTACGATCGGCCACATTGGCACGACCTCTTTTTTTCCGTCAAAAAACCTTGGTTGCTACGGAGATGGAGGAGCTATTTTCTGTAATGATGATCAATTGGCCAACAAAATAAAAATGGTCGCCAATCACGGACAGTCGAAAAGATATTACCACGAAATTGTTGGCTGCAATTCCAGGCTCGATGCTATCCAGGCTGTTGTTTTGGATGTTAAATTAAAACACCTCGACGACTATTGTCTTGCACGCCAAAAAGCTGCATCATTTTATGATGAAGCATTTTCAGGCATTTCGGAAATAACGATACCCAAAAGGCAATTTAATTCCACGCATGTTTTTCATCAATATACCTTGAAAATTAAAAATGGTAAAAGGGATGCGCTGGCTGTTTATTTGAAAGAAAATAATATTCCCTTCGGAATTTATTACCCGCTTCCGCTGTACCGCCAAAATGCTTTTGCAAAATATTTTGATGGAAGTCCGTTGCCGGTAACCGAAGAATTATGCAGTTCAGTCATTTCATTGCCCATTCATACCGAAATGGACAGTGACTTGTTGGAATATATTTCCGGTAAAGTGAAAGCATTTTTCAGCATGTCTTAACCTTTTTCATTGATTAAAATATTTCCTTATCAAAAATTCTGATTCCAACCATTTTGTCCATCCTACCGCAATCGTTGACGAAGGGGCGGTAATAGGGGCAGGGAGTAAAATATGGCATTTCAGTCATATCATGCCCAAAGCTGTCATCGGTGAAAAATGCAATTTGGGCCAAAACGTTTTTGTCGCAAACGGCGTAAAATTGGGCAACAACGTAAAGGTGCAAAACAACGTTTCTATTTATGAGGGCGTCGAATGCGAAGATGACGTATTCTTGGGCCCCAGCATGGTTTTCACGAATGTATATAACCCGAGAAGCGCCGTTAACAGAAAGGGAGAATATATGAAAACCGTTGTTGGTAAAGGGGCAACCATTGGAGCCAATGCGACCATAGTTTGTGGCAACCCGATTGGTCAGTTCGCTTTTATCGGTGCTGGTTCAGTGGTAACAAAAGAAGTCATGCCATACGCATTGATTGTTGGAAACCCCGGCCGTCAAATCGGCTGGATGAGCGAGCACGGGGAGCGATTATTTTTTGATGAAAATAATCAAGCGGTTTGTCCCGGGTCGGATAAAAAATATGTATTAATAAACGGGCAGGTCACTCTCCGACAATAAGCCCTTCAACCTTTCAGATCAGTTTTATTCATGAAAAATTTTGTTTTAATCGGTGCTGCGGGCTATATCGCTCCGAGGCATATGCAGGCCATTAAAGAAACCGGGAACAACCTGGTGGCTGCCATGGACAAAAATGACTCCGTTGGCATTATTGACAGTCATTTTCCTCAGGCAGATTTCTTTACCGAATTCGAGCGCTTTGATCGTCACATCGAAAAGTTGAAAAGACGAGGCACTCACATTGATTACGTGTCTATCTGTTCACCGAACTACCTGCATGACGCACACATCAGGTTCGGCCTGCGCCACGGCGCAGATGTCATCTGTGAAAAACCATTGGTCTTGACACCGTGGAACTTAGAAGGGCTAAAAGAAATTGAAAAAGAGACCGGCAAAAGTGTCTTTAACATCTTGCAGCTGAGGCTACACCCGGCAATCATTGCCCTAAAAAAGAAAGTCGAAGAAGGCGATCCAAATAAAATCTATGATATAGATTTATCCTATCTGACCTCTCGTGGAAAATGGTATTATGCCAGCTGGAAAGGGGAGTTGTCCAAGAGTGGAGGAATCGCGACCAATATCGGCATCCATTTCTACGACATGCTTACCTGGATATTTGGAGAGGTGCAGGAAAACATTGTACATGTCCATACACACGACCGGGCCGCAGGTTATTTACAATTGGAAAAGGCCAGAGTCCGTTGGTTTTTAAGCATCAACTATGAAACCATACCGGATGCAATCAAATCCACCGGAGCCCGTACCTACCGCTCTATAACCGTCGATGGCGATGAAATCGAGTTCAGCGGAGGGTTTACAGATTTGCATACCCGTAGTTATGAAGAGGTTCTAAAAGGAAATGGATTTGGATTGACTGAAGCGGCCACGTCCATTGACATTGTTCATGCAATCCGTCAACAAAAACCGGTTGGTCTGACTGGCCATTTTCATCCATTTGCAGAAATTCCAACAGTGCCCCACCCTTTTAGCAGCAAAACCCAAGCGAACCAGCAACTGCAGATTGAGCGTTAGGACCATTCAAGCCCCAGTAAAGTGACCGTTCAGAAGAAAAACATTTCCAAAGGCAGACCAACCATTCTCGTCACAGGTGCGGCAGGTTTCATTGGATTTCATTTGGTCAACCGGCTGATCAAAGAAGGCTTCGAGGTAATTGGACTGGACAACCTGAACAATTACTATGATGTAAAACTGAAATTGGACCGTCTCGAAAATGCTGGAATAGAAAGTAAGCAAGTCGCTTACAATGAACCGGTTCGCAGCACCAAGTATTCCAATTACAGCTTTGTCCAACTGGGGATCGAAGATGGGGCCAACCTGGAGCGCCTTTTCGGAAAATATAACTTTAACAAAGTTTGCCACCTCGCCGCCCAAGCCGGAGTGAGGTACAGCATAAAACATCCGGAAGCATATATTCAAAGCAACATTGTCGGATTTTTTAATATTTTGGAATCTTGCCGGCACCACCAGGTTAAGCATTTGGTTTTTGCCAGCAGTTCGAGTGTTTACGGAGACAGTCAGAACGTCCCTTTCAATGTTAAAGATTCTACAGATGCTCCCATTTCCTTTTACGCTGCCACTAAAAAGAGCAACGAATTAATGGCCCATACCTACAGCCATTTATTCAGGCTGCCTTGTACCGGCCTGCGTTTTTTTACCGTATACGGCCCCTGGGGACGGCCAGATATGGCCTATTCACTTTTCACGAAAGCCATGTTGGAAGGAAAGCCTATTAAAGTTTTTAACAATGGCAACCTTTCCAGGGATTTTACCTATGTTGACGACATTGTGGAAGGAGTCATCAGGGTCATTGAAAAAGAACCTCGGACAAGCAAACCAGTGGAAAAAGATCCAACAAAAAATCAGCAAAACGAATCTTCTCCAACGGCCCCTTTTAAAATCTACAATATTGGCAACAGCAAGCCTACCCCTTTGATGGCCTTTATCAATGCGATCGAGGATGAACTGGGGATCGAGGCAAAAAAAGAGTTCCTGCCAATGCAGCCGGGGGATGTTGAAACAACCTATGCAGACGTATCCGATTTGATGAACGATTTTGGCTATTTACCCAAAACATCGGTGCAAGAAGGTATTTCTAAATTTGTAAAATGGTATCTGCTCTACAATCAGGCAGGGTTAGGAATATTTAAATGAAGGGGAAAAATCATTCAAAATTGAAGCATTTAATGCTCTTTGAAGATAGGCCGTTATCCAATTTCCCAATTTCCGTTTTCTTAAATTCAGAAAAAACCTACTGCATGAAATCTATTTTCAAAAATTACAAACAAGAATGGATATGAAGGACAAACATAGAATTTTAGTGACCGGAGGTGCTGGCTTTATTGGGTCCAATATCGTGGAAGCACTGTTGAAGCTTGATAATATTGAATACGTAAGAGTGCTGGACAACCTCGCGACCGGGAGTCTGAGAAACTTGGAGGAATTCAGTCAAAATGCAAAACTTGAATTCATAGAGGGCGATATTCGGGATTTTGCTACCTGCCAGGAAGCTGTCAGGGGAATAGACCTGATCTCCCACCAGGCTGCACTTGGCTCGGTCCCTCGTTCCATCAACGACCCCCAGACCACCAACGAGGTGAATATAACCGGAACATTAAATGTTTTCATAGCCGCTAAAGAAGCTAAAATTCCAAGAGTAGTTTATGCCGCCTCTTCTTCTTCTTATGGAGACAGTCCTTATTTGCCAAAACGGGAAGACGTAACGGGAAAACCAATTTCCCCTTATTCTGTCACTAAATTGGTCAATGAATTGTACGCCCATGTGTTTGGGAATTTATACGACATCAATTTTATCGGGCTGCGCTACTTCAATATTTTTGGTCCCAAACAAGATCCAAACGGCGCTTATGCTGCCGTCATTCCTTTGTTTATAAAAGCGATGATGGACGACACACCAATAACCATCAACGGAGATGGGCAACACAGTCGTGACTTCACCTTTGTGAGCAATGCGGTACTGGCAAATATCAAGGCATTATTTACCGACCGCAAAGATGCTTTGAACGAGATTTACAATATCGCCACCAACGAAAGAACCACCCTGATTGAGCTTTATGATCATTTAAAAAACATCAGTGGTTCTCAGAAAAAACCCATATTCGGCCCGCCAAGATTAGGGGACGTAAAACACAGCTTGGCTGATATCTCAAAAGCAATGAATTATTTAGGATATCAACCGGCAGTCCGCATCAAAGAGGGTCTTCAGAAAACTTTTGATTGGTACACTTCTGATTTTAATAGCACAAAAAAAGAACAGACCAATTCAGAAGTTGCTTAAATAATTTCGTAGCAATTACATGGTTTAATTCAAGGCGATAGACCGAAAAATTCCTTTTTAATTTAAATGATTCCAGTAACAAAACCTTTTCTTCCTCCCAAAGAAGAATATCTTAATTACCTGAACGGCGTATGGGAACGGAACTGGCTGACGAACAACGGCCCGTTGGTCAACGAATTAGAAATGCAGCTCAAGAGGCATCTGGGACTGTCGCATTTATTGTTTGTCTCCAATGGAACCATTGCGCTGCAAATTGCCATCAAAGCATTGGAATTAAAAGGAGAAATTATTACCACTCCGTTTAGTTATGTGGCCACCACCAGCAGTATAGTCTGGGAAAACTCTCGACCGGTTTTTGCTGACATTGATGAGCAAACCTTGAATATTTCACCAAAAAGCATCAGGCCACTCATCAACGAAAATACGGTTGGCATTTTAGCCACTCATTGTTTTGGCAATGCCTGTGATATCGATGGGCTGCAACAATTAGCGGATGAATTCGACCTTCGAATCATTTATGATGCGGCGCATTGTTTCGGAACAAAATATAATGGTGAGTCAATTTTTAAATATGGAGAAATAAGCACCACCAGTTTTCATGCTACAAAATTATTTCATACCGTTGAAGGAGGAGCTGTCATCACCAAAAATCCTGACCTGTTGAAAAGAATGGCCTACATGCGGAATTTTGGCCATGATGGTCCGGAAAAATTTAACGGAGTTGGAATAAACGGAAAAAACTCAGAATTCCACGCGGCGATGGGATTGACAGTTTTAAAGCATTTTGATCAAATTCTGAAAAAGCGGAAAGAACAAAGTGAATATTATGATGAAATCCTGAAATTGCTCAAGGCAAGGCGACCGAAAATTCAAGAAAACTGTGAGTACAATTATGCTTATCATCCAATAATATTTGAAAATGAGACTCAAGCTCAAAAAGCCAAATGTGCTCAATGACGGATGAAAATATCTTCGGGGAAAAATATTTTTCCGCTCTAAAGCAGATTTGGCTTTTTGAGCTTGAGT
>JBCBRY010000177.1:0-17502 GCA_039819485.1 Bacteroidota bacterium
GAGCCTACAAAAATCTAATGTGGGTTTTCTGGGGAGGCGCAAAAAATTATTTGAAACTCAATTAATTTTTTGCGCCTCCCCTGAAACCCCTCGTTACAAATGAAAGGGACTCGATGTCCCTTTCATTTGTTAGCCGAAGACGGAATTTTGATTTGCTAAGAGATTTGTCAAAGAATCAAAATTATTTACAGATAACCCACAATGACACGAATCGAAGAATCATTACATAAAATCTTCAGGGATCACCGCATCATTTTTTGGTACGATGAAAAGGAGGAGATGAAAGAGCAGTATCAGGCCTTGACCCTTGATGGGATAGAGAAGGTTTGGGTACAAGACAACCCGTTTGCCGTTAAGTACCGTATCAACAAGGAACAGCCAACCGATAAATTCCTACTGTATTTCACAGGCCCCAAACCTGCCCTGGAAGATAATTGGCTACTGGATATGGAATTGGCGCACCACGTATTCCACACCGACCAGGAGGCCATGTTCTTACAGGAACTGGGATTGGGTTATCACTTAAAAGAACTGGTAGCAGAGCATATCGATTTCTTTAAAGCCAAGGATCGCCGGGCCAAACTAAAGGAGATGCTTGGAGCAGAGGACGAACATCAGGCCATCCGGTATAAAATGTTGGCGGTGATTTTTGGAGTAGAAAACGATACTTTGACCACATTTATCCATGCTCATGGTTCAGCTTTTATCCAAGGCAAAGACCAGATGGACAAGGACTTGGAGCGGTTTAATCTAAAGGACTTTTACTGGAAAGAAATATTCAGAATATACAATTACCAAAGTGAGGAACCTTCTATTTATGGCTTCCTGATGGAGGTATTCAACAACAGCTTCAAACTTGGCACCAAAACAGGGATAGCCAAAGATGCCAAATTCTTGATTTCGCTTTGGAAAAACACTTATCCTTACCGGGAGCAGTTTACGGCTCTTACTGACCGCATCGCTAAAGATTCAGGCTTAGAAGAAAAGCTGAACGCTGCCACCTTGGAGGAGGTCGTCGGTGATGACCTGTTCCGGTTGACCAATCAAAAAATCATTGCTGACCTGGTACACCTTATCAGCGAAGAGGCCATTTCCAAAGACAAGGTTTCCCAATATGTTAAGCAACGGGAGAACAAATTTTGGTTCGAGGACTTTGCACCTTTTTATGTGTGCATAGAATACGCCGTTACCATGATAGATTTGGTGCGCCAGCATCAACATAAAAAGTACCAGTCGTTCCAGGAAGGTATTCAGGACTATTCGCAGGAATTGTATGAGATAGACCAGGCCTATCGGAAATTCATATGGAACTACCGCCAGACCAAACACAATAATATCCTCACGGCCTTGGCTCAAAAAGTAGAGAAGGTTTACACCAATGATTGGCTGCTCACGTATAATGACAATTGGCAAAAAATAGTCGATGAGCTGGAGCAATGGGACACCAATGCATTAAACAGTCAACGGCAGTTTTATAAAATCAATGTACAGCCTTACATGGATAAAAAGCAACGCCTTTTTGTCATCATTTCGGATGCGCTACGTTATGAATGCGGGGCTGAACTCAACAAGGTTTTACAGGGCAAAAGTTACTTTACTTCTTCTATCGAACCAATGGTGGCAAGCCTGCCCAGTTACACGCAATTGGGGATGGCTTCTCTGCTCCCTCACGACAAACTGAGTTTTCAGAACAAATCGCTCTACATAAATGCCGATGGTATATCCAGTCGGGGAACGGCTGGCCGGCAAAAAACCCTGGATCACAATTCCGGTGTGCGGGTCAAAGCCATTCAGGCAGAGGACTTCATGAAAATGAGTTCCATGGAATTGAAAACTGATTTTGTCAAAGAATACGACCTCATTTACATCTATCACAATACAATTGATAAAACGGGGGATGAGAAAATGACCGAGGACAGAACAGTGGACGCTGTAAAGGCAGAGTTGGAGTATTTGGAAAGCTTGGTACAAAAAGTCTTTACTGCCAATGGCCAGCACATGCTCATCATTGCTGACCATGGGTTTTTATATCAATATCAAGCCATTGACGAAAGCGACTTTATTGATGTGAAAATACCGGGAAAGCCATGGGAAAAGAACCGTCGTTTTGTTATTAGCGATAGTTTATCAAAGCAGCCTTTTGCAAAACACTTCACTGGTAGCCAATTGAATATTGATAACGACGTGGATGTGCTGGTCTGCAATTCCATCAACAGGCTTCGAGTAAGCGGTGCTGGTTCTAGATACGTTCATGGAGGTGCTACTTTGCAAGAAATTGTTATTCCCCTTATAAAAATTGCCAAGCAAAGGCAGAAAAAAACCACACAAGTCGAAATTGACATTATCAAGTCCACGGATCGGATCACGACCAATATTTTGGCGGTATCCTTTATTCAATCCGACTTGGTAACTGAGACTGTTTTGCCAAGGGAAATCAGGGCAAGCATAGTCACACAGGATGGTACTTTGTTAAGCGACCAATTCACCTATAATTTTGATATTGATGAAGGAAGTGAAAGGCAAAGGGAAGTGAAACACCGGTTTCATCTCAGTCCACATGCCAGTAGCAAATTCAAAAACCAACGGGTCAAACTGATCTTGGAAGAACCCATTGAAGGAACAAACAAATGGAAGCTGTATAAAGACTATTATTACACCCTGAACATTTCATTCACCAATGACTTTGACGACTTTTGAATATGAAAGAACTTGATAAAAAATTAAACGAACATTTTGGCGGGAAGGTAGTGCGGAAAGACCTCACTAAACTGGTAAAAGGAAATGCCATCGTACCTACCTATGTATTGGAATATTTGTTGGGGCAGTACTGTGCAACCGATGATGAAGATACAATTGTGGAGGGAGTGGAGACGGTGAAAAGAATAGTAGCCAAACATTTTGTCCATCGGGACGAGGCGCAGATCATCAAGTCTACGGTAAGGGAAAAAGGCTCACACCGGATCATTGATAAGGTAGCCGTCAAACTAAATGATAAAAAAGATCAGTACGAGGCTTCCTTTGCCAACCTTGGACTAAAAAGGGTTCCGATTTCTGACAGTGTGATCAAAGAGCACCAAAAACTACTTTCAGAAGGTGTTTGGTGTATCCTCACATTGGGCTATTTTGCCAGTGATGAGAAAGACAGTACTCCCTGGTTTGTGGAAACCATTAAGCCCATCCAGGTCTCTAATGTTGAATTGGAAGAATACAAGGCAGCCCGAAAGCACTTCTCCAAAGATGAATGGATTGATGCACTGATGCAGACCATTGGCCTGAACCCGGAAGAATTCACCTTCCGCTCGAAACTGTTACAGTTGACCCGATTAGTGCCTTTCGTGGAAAACAATTACAACCTCATTGAACTGGGGCCAAAAGGAACGGGTAAATCACATATTTTTTCCGAGATGTCGCCACATGGTATTTTGATTTCCGGTGGCGAAGTATCCAAAGCCAAATTGTTTGTGAATAACAGCACAGGCGAAATTGGGTTAGTCGGTTACTGGGACGTTGTGGCTTACGATGAATTTGCCGGAAAAACAAAACGGGCAGACCGGGGACTGGTGGATATTTTGAAAAATTATATGGCCAACAAATCTTTTTCACGGGGTACACAGGTATACGGTGCCTCGGCTTCTATGGTTTTTGTTGGCAATACAGGTCATTCCGTACCGTATATGTTGCGGCATAGCGACCTTTTCGAGGCTTTACCAAAGGACTATTACGATACTGCCTTTTTAGACCGGATGCATGCTTACCTGCCCGGCTGGGAAGTGCAGAAATTGCGGAATGAAATGTTCACTTCCGATTATGGTTTCATCGTGGATTATTTGGCGGAAATTCTGAGGGCGCTCCGCAAGGAAGACCGGACCCACGACTATACCAAGTACTTCGAGCTATCAGATTCCATTACTACAAGAGATAAAACCTCCATCGCCAAAACCTATGCAGGTCTGGCCAAAGTTATTTACCCGCACGGTGAAATGACGGAAGAGAATACCAAGGAGCTAATGGACTTTGCTATAGAGAGCCGTAAGCGGGTAAAACTCCAGCTCCAGAAAATGGATGAAACTTTTGAGGAGGTTGACTTTAGCTATTCCAGTAAAAGTTCCGGAAAAATAAACACGGTTGAAACACTGGAAGTATTGGAGCATTTAACCCCAGCTGTAGCAGATGGTACCTTTGATTTTCCACCTACAGAGCCTGCAACTGATGAATCGTCCAAAACAACAGACAATAAACCAACTGAATTGCAGGCTGGACAAAAGGTGATCCGGGACAACCAGTCCGGTATATCCTATGACCTGCTGTTTGGCGATTACCTCGTCGGGGCTACGGATATTAAAGTGATCGATCCATATGTTAGACTACCCTATCAGCTTCGCAATTTTATGGAATTCGCCAAATTAGTCTCCGAAAAGAAAGATCCTGCCATTGAGGTCAAACTACACCTGGTCACCAGCAACAATGAGGGTTATATCGAGAATGCAAAAGAGTCATTTGCACAGATGGCCTATTCATTGGAATCCATTGGAATTATCTTCTCGTATGAGTTTGATGGCGACATCCATGACCGCTCCATCCAATTGGACAATGGCTGGAAGATTGTTTTAGGGCGGGGTCTGGACATATGGCAGAAAACGGGTGGGTGGTTTGATATTAATGAGTATGTGCAGGAGAAGCGGTTGTGTAAGGGGTGTGAGGTGACTTATGTGAAGGGAGGAGTTGATTGATTTTTCTTATTTGTATTAACTGTTTAAGTCGTGTTATGGAAAATTATATGTTAAGAACTTTAGGTTACAATTTTATTCTACCTTGAATTGGAGCTACTCTATGTAGGATCAATTCAATTTTTGGTTCAAATTAATTTCAGATTAAAAATAAAATTGATTGTAAAATTCTATAAAAACGTTTGGCAAATTTTTTTGAAACAATATACAAAATTTGGTTTCTCAATCTCAATAATTATCATGATGTAATACATGTCTTATAGGACACAAAAATAATGGTCAATCGACTCTGAAACCTTAATTAAAAAAAACACTAAAATAATATTTGATTTGTTAACATAAACACTTACTTTTGAATGGATTTAAACATTGCAATTTTACAACATTAAGGAATATGAGTTATTTTAATTAGTATGTGATTTTCAATTTGAATGCGCTGTTCTCTTATTCCCTTCTGTACTTAATAAAGTAATACATCAAGCTCAAGAATTAAGGTTTTAATTTTGATTGTTATATTGATGCAATATCGCACCAATTTAATAGAATGTTTCTGTGGTAAAATGTGCTTTCGTTTGGCGATTATTTAGGAGTCAAAGCGGACTGGATTTATTATTTTTTCTTGATAACCTGTTTGCATATTTTTCTTATTTTCTGCAACATCCAATTAAACTAAGGCAGTTTTGCTTGATCTCCTTGTAGACTGTATTCGGAAGCTATCTTCCTTACATGGATGAGTGTTGGAAACCTGCCTACGATACAATGTGCTAAACAAAAAACTTGCTTTGAGAAATGTTTTGAAGATTAGTTTTTAACCAGTTATGTATGAAGTTGTTTTATAAGGCTGTTCATGAAAAGAAAAAAGGGGAGAAGGAGTAATACTTATTAGAAGTAATCTGCCTAGACCCCAACAATTAATAAAATATGATGGGTTAAGCCATTCCAATGTAATCACAGAATGTTTGGTAGTGGATTATACCCCACTAAATATACCTCCTTTCAAAAAAAAAATATTTGCCATGAAAGTATCGCAATCTATGTTTTATTTTATGGTTTTTGCTTTTATTAGCATGTTATCCTGCCAGAGAACGACCCCTACTAGTTCAAAGGAAAAAATATTAACAGATCAGAAGTCAGCTCCTTCTTCAGATGTATTGACTAGTCAGGTTCCTAATCTAAAAACAACCATAGATAAAAAAGTCTATTCCCAGCCCCAACAACAGAGAGAAAACCCGTACTTGTCAAGAAAAAAGTCGGAAGAAAACTTCATCAAAAACCATAGAATAGATGATGTCACAGTACCTATCCATCTTACTGGAGCATTTGCTTGGTCTTCGGAAAAAGTACAATTCGAAAGCTTCAGGCCGCCTCTGTACATAAAAGAGTTTTATCCAGGAGTAATAAGTTACACTAAATGGGTAAAACAAAATCCGGAGTCAGAAAATTTCAGCACAGAAAATGATCAATTAGAATTTTATGATGAGGGTGGAAAATTGTTGAAGACTTTCCATGTAGATGAAAGCAACCCTTTTCTAAAATTGTATCCAGGTATCGTCAATAATTTTTACAATGCTGAAGGGAAATTAATTGACAAAAATGAAGAGCCTTCAAGAAAGGAAGTCCATTTCCGAAATAGTACCAATTCAGTGTATATAGACGAACAAACTGGTTTTTCACAAATTATATACACGTTGTATAATTCGAATAAAAATGGAAACGTAATTGATTTTAGAACAACATTAATTTTATTGGACACCCTTGGAAATGAAGTCAATCGATTAAGTGACAAAGAATTATTTATCAATGATACCTACATTACTCCGGATGGAAAATTTTTAGCGATTTGCACAGGGGGTATGGTTGATATAAATAATTTTGGAAATGCCATGAACGGGCACCGGGAATATGGCATCCAAATATTTAATCTGAAAAACATGTCTTTAATTTACCAGAACTCTGGCCAGTACAGTGATGGAGTGTCCCACTGGAAAGGAAGTGCGAATTGGATATATTTTCGATTGAAAAATGGTGAAGATGATGAAATATATGACGGCCATTGGTATATTATAGACCCGGTTAAAGAGGAAGAATATTATCGATTATTTACAGATGAAGAATTACAAGACATTTTACTAAAACATCGAAATAAAGTCTGGAAGCATAAAGACTACGGGCAAAATATTCTCAATGCGTTTGATTTTAAAATAAGTACATTTTAAATATTTAATAAACAGTTATAAAGGCTGATAGTCGAATTATTTAGCTAGAAATATTATCTCTAAATGTATGTACAGTTAACCAAGATTCTAACTGGTTGAATACTTAAATTAGTATACCGTCACTATATCTTATTATTCAATAATTTCATGTAACTCAAAACTCTACAATCATGAAAATTTGTTTCTCTCTATTAGTCTGTGTTCTGACGACATTTATTATGTGGTCACAAGATGTATCCTATAGAAATTTTAATGCAGGATCCGGAACGTATGACGCAAGTCAAGTTTTCCCAACAAATCAAATCGCTGACGACTTTGGTCCAAGGGATTTAGGTGACGACTGGCATGGAGGGGTTGATTATAACTCGGGGCCTGGAAATTCTGATTTTGGGGATATGCTGCTTACGCCTGAATCTGGTACTTTTCCTGATGTTAATAACTTGATAAGGGGCTCCCAGCAGCAGATAAGATACCAGGTTGTTGATGCAGGTGGTCACCGATATACTTTTATTCATATGTTTGACAAGCATAACAACCAGCGGTGGTATAACGACAGTACTATTTATGTCGCTAATTTATTGAATTCTCCTGATAGGTGGGGCATGGTAATCTTGATTGATGGAGATACAATTAAATTAGGGCAAGTAAATAATGGCCAGATTGTTTATCGTGGTGATACCTTAACAGTTACCAATTCGATTGACCAATATGACCCAATAGGAATTCTTGGAAACTCTGGGCAGTATACGAATAGCCAAGGGGTTTTGACCGATTATATAGCTCATCTGCATCTTAACACAGTGCCGGATTCCTATAATACAAGTGGCGGCGATGCCGTGAACAGTGACCCTCTTCAATATGTCAACTACAGTGTGCCAAATTATACAATTAACGTTTGGTCACAATTGAACAGCAGTGGTATTGATATCAGTTATCCCGGCGATAATGCGACCAAAATTGCTTCAAGGGTACAGATGTCTGGAGAGCCTCAAAATGTAAATAGGTATGACCATGTAATGGATGTCAACAATGTTGAAATAAAAATAAAACCTGCAGACAATATCAATTTTGAAAGAATAATGGGGGCCAGTGAAGAATCCATTATTTCATTGGGCGCTAGACTTGGAGAACCTTTGATAAACCACAATCAGAATCATAATTATCCGGGAACCATTCATCAATGGACAGTCACTGGTGTGAACTCAAACGCTTATAATGGTGATACAAGTGGGCCAAATGCTAGAAACCCATGGGACGATTATTTCTTTACCGATTTCATCCCTAGAATTCACGAGGATGACCCTATGGATGGTGCCCCTGCTGCGATTGCTGACTGCCCTCAAAGTGCCCGGTACAACGATGGGAAGTATGAGTTGAAAACGGTAGTTACAAATATTACCAATATCCAAGACGAAGGGACACCAATTGAATTTACGCTTGATAACTTCCAACCATTTATTGAACAGGTGACTGCTAAAATTGGGTTACATGTCATCTATGACAAAGTCTGGGTATGTGAAGATAGCTGCTCAGGGAATACCGGCGGTATTTCCTTAAACAATCCGCTGCCAGAACCAGAGTGCCCTTATTCACAAATCGTATTAAACGACAAGATTACGGTAGAAGTTGTTTCCAGTGAGCCGCTAGAAGAATTGGGGCTGAATGTACCAGCTTTGTCGGCATTCAACCTTGACCCAACTAGTGTAACATTCGGTAATAGGTTCTGGACGTTTGAAGTTCCATATGAATTAGTACAATTGCAAGGATCTATGTTGGGTGTAACTAACGTGACTTTTTTCTTCAGTGGAAAAGATTTTAGTGACAATCCGTTGCTAGACCTTTCTTCGTTTGCTCAAACGGATTGCACTATACTTCCTACTAGGCAAGCTAATGGCTGGAGTTCAAATAACATTCCCACTGGGGCAGAGACGACCCACTATTTTACATGGAGCTGTGGAGAGTATCGACCAGTTGGTCTAAGCAGTGAAGAAACAGTGGTTTCCATAATTTCTGATGAGAATTGTATTGAAATTGATTACACTGTTTCCGCTGCTTCTGGTCCTTGGGTTGCCAATGGGAGTATTGAACTCGACCCACCGACCGGGGGAATACCGCCTTATACATATAATTGGAGTAATGGTGCCACTACTTCCAATTTATCTGATGTGTTACCAGGTCCATACTGCGTTGTGATAACGGATGCATTTTGTTGTGAAAAGGAGGTCTGTATAGATGTGCCTTTCGAATGCGCCCCAATAATTATTGATGCTTCTGTAATTTGCATCTGCCCTAGTAGTACTGGTCAGATAAATGCAAATGTAACCGGTGGCTCAGGCAACTATGATTACGCTTGGAGTCCTCCCTTAGAAGAAATACTTAACCCAATGGTGTATTCACCAGGAACTTATACTTTAACTGTAACCGATTTAGATAACGGCTGCACAACGTCACTCGAGGTAGAGGTCGAAAACTGCAATTTTGATTTGACCAGTTACCTGGCTATTACCCCGGACTGCAATGAAGAAGGCACCAGTACGATAGACCTGGAAATTCCCCAGGGCATGGGAGCTCCACCTTATCTGTTGACCTGGATCAAAGTCGGGGCTGGACTGGTCGAGAAGGCACAGTCTGCAGACGGGAGGGCAAGTCTGGAGAATATGGATGAAGGTGAATATTGCCTCACTGTCCAAACAGCCAACGGTTGTGAAGAACAGCTGTGCGGTATAAACGTAACAGCGGCACCCCCAATAGAAATAAATTCTTCTGTACAGACTATCTCCGCCCCAGGTGCCTCAGACGGGATTATTTACCTATCGGCCAATCTACTAGTTGAATCATACAACTGGAGCAATGCACCAACACTTGGTCCCCCCGGACAGAACTGGAACCTTTCTGCAGGTACCTATTCCGTTACCGTGACGTATCATGGGGGTGTATGCGAAGAGGTGCTTGAGTTTGAATTGCTCGATTGCGGAGATTTGGCTAATGCAATGGACAATGCCCAGGCAGAGGTGACGGCCCCGTCCAGTGCCGGAAACGACGGTGCCATCGATATCATCAATATTTCGGATACCTATCCAGGTTATGGGTTTACCTATATATGGACTAAGAGTGGACATCCTGGCACATTTAGTACAGAGGAAGATATCAGTGGACTTTCTGAAGGATTGTATTGTTTGCAGATATCTCTGGGCCAATGTAATTACACTACTTCTGTTCCTCTGTGCAGGGAAATCTGTTCCTTTGAACTGGATGTGGTTTCCGATCCGGTCGACTGCGAAAAGATAGATTTATCAGCAAATGTATCACCCACAAACGGATACACCTATGCCTGGAGTAATGGGTCTGATCAGCCATCCATAACAGTGGACATTGGAATCGCGGATTACTGTGTCACCGTCACAGATCCTGGTGGTTGTACTGGCCAGCGGTGTATTACTCCACAAATGGAGCCGTTGGTAATAGAATCGGAGGTGACCAATTCGACGGGCCAGTCCAACAATGGTTCCATAACAGTTACGGCTGAGGGAGGCATGCCTGGTTATACCTTTGAATGGAGCACAGGGGGAACTACTCCGTCCCTTGGCCCGTTGGCCCCTGACACATATACAGTTACCGTGGCTGACCAGTGCAATACTACGGCTTCACTCTCGGTGACGATCCAGTGTGAGTTCGGTCCAGATGACCTGGTAGCTGAGGTCGTCCACGTACCTTGTGCCGGTCAGGGAGGAGGCTCCATAAACCTTTTACAACTGCCCAATATACAAAATCCCAATTTCCGGTTCCTGTGGAGTAATGGGAAAGAAACCCAGAATAATGATAATATACTGGTGGGCAATTATTGCGTAACCATTACGGAAATAAACTCAGGCTGCTTTATGTCAACCTGTTTCGATGTGGAGACGGACGGGAACGAATTTGACGTAGGGCTCGACATAGAAAGCCAGCCCTGCCAGCCGGTCAACAATGGTCAGATCAGGGCACATCCAGGAGGGAACAGCGAATCCCCGTACAGTTACAACTGGCATTCACCGTGGTACTATTCTTACAATGGGCACCCGGTAATGGGGGACATGCCGGTTATCTACCATTTGCCGATGGGCTATTATTATCTGACCGTTACCGATAGTAGGGGATGTACCGGTAGGGCCAATACCTACTTGGGCTGGCAACAGCCATTCACCTTTGATGTGACCGCCGACCCCAATCCCTTACCATGCGATGGTTCGGGTACTTCGTTTGGCAATATTGAGCTGACAAGCGGTACTATCAAACCACCTTACACGGCCACCTGGAAAAGAAACAGCCCTCCGGAGCAGATAACCGTTAACAGCAGTCTTTCGGTCTCTGACCTAACTGCAGGAGTGTGGAAGGTTACCCTTGAAAATGACGAAGGCTGTAAAGGCTATGGAGCGGTAACAATAGAAACGGCTTCTACCATTGAACTGACTGCTGACGTTCAGGCCGCATGTAGTGGCCCAACGGGTAGTATTACACTACAAACCGTAGGTGGCACTACTGGTTCAAACCCATTTATTAAAAGTTGGGATGATGGTTTTATTACCTATAGTGATGTACGGTCCGATCTGGAATTTGGAACCTATTTTGTTACGGTGACTGATGCTGCTGGCTGCACAGCAACTGGGGGTTATTTTGTTCCACCGGCAACGCTTAGAGTGTCTTCCGTTAATATTGACGACAACGGTTGTAACACTGATTGTAATGGCAGTATTAGTTTACTCGTCAGCCATTCAAGCGAACCTAGTTACAGTTGGAGCAACGGTGCCAATACACGAAACATTGAGGACCTCTGTGAGGGAGACTATACGGTCACTATAACCAGTGATGAATGTACCTTGGTAGAGACCTATACTGTAGAAGGGCCTGGAATAGGTCAGGTAACTGAACATGAATCCGAGGTAGAATGGTGGTTCGAGAACAGTGGAGGGGAAGGCTCTGCAGCTGTGCGGATTTATTGTGATGCTATAGAGGAGTACGGTTGGGTGGCCATTTTCACTTCTGACCCTAGTATACCACCTACTCCAACTCATATAGCTGGAAAACATGTCTTACATGGGACATCGGGTGAAACATATATTGAAATTCCCAATCAACACCAAAATGAAAGTGAATTTTATTTTGGCTGTCTTCGACCCTGGCCAAATGAGGGTTGCATGACCTATTCCGGGAAAATTGAACAAGAAATACGAACCTGTATCAACGACCCTGATGAAGGGTTTAACTTTGGTGAGATCACCCCCCTTGGCAACAACAGCCCTGACCCGTGCGATCCCAATGCAACACATTCATATGACATAGAAGTACATTATATAGCGGATAACTTTCCCTATCTGATTGATGTAACTATGATCAACCCCGACGGGACGGAGACCCTTGTTTCTACTAAGGTAATAACATCATACACAATAGGGGTAGATGATGATATTAGAATTGATGGGGTTCCTCCAGGTACTGTCAAGTTTACCGGTTACAATAAGTATTGTATGGATACTCCTTATTATGCAAGGGAACATACCAACTGCTGTGCAGAATTTAGCTGTGACCTGATTTCCGAGGGATCATCTCCCGAATGGGAGGACAGCTATTACCATTCATTCCCCTTTGTGACCTTAGAGACCAGGAAGGAATGTTTTGACGGTGACTGCTCAGGTCTATTTAATCTCGGTGATAAATGTTCCAACCTTTTGGCAAAGACAAAGAATGGGACTCACTGCTGGGCCGGGACAGTGCATGTAGAGTTTCCAGGAGAACACCAAGGCTGGTCACCGTCAATACCGTTCAGTTTTGACGTGAATGAAGATGGATTTGTCGAAAATAAGGTTGGGGATGATATCTGGGTGCCGCCTGGGCCAGGGACCTATATCATAAGAATCGTTTATGAAGGCAGCGGGAACCACCAAAACTGTACCCAGTATGCCGAGGTGAATTTTTACGGCCCTTCTAATATTAACCATGCAATCGGGTTCAATAATGACTACTGGTTCAATCGAAATGCCTTTGGGATACCCGATTCCTATTATGGTACCTGGACTTGTGGAACCTGTAACGCCGACAAGAAGTATCTTTTCCAGAACAATCAGGGATCATGTAAATTTTATGATAATTGGCAATTCACATTCTTTAAATGGGAACCAATCAATACAGGAAATCCTTGTTTTGGAGGAGGGACATTGACCTACATAGATTTTGATGAAAACGGATACCCAACTACCCAGGAATTAACATTGGATGCCAATTCACATGTTATAACAGGAGAGGTTCCCCACATTCAACCATTGGGCAATACCACAGAAATATGGTGTAAAGAATCAGGCGGGTGCCTGTTCGACGCAAACGAATTGTCCAATCAAATCTATGACGTTAATGTCGATCTCCCGTTGTTTGCTACCTGGGGTGATGATTGTGAACAGGTGGTCTGGCCAGACCCAGATAACCCCAACCCTAACCCGCCCTGCTCAGACGTAGGTGAAGAATGCCCATTCGGAACGACCTGTCATGAAGGTGACTGTTATCCTAACTGTGTGGAGGGGGAGTGTATCAGCGGTGAATGCCACGAACTCGGTTTTTGCGTGCCAGAGGAGGGGTGTGCCCCCCCTTGTCCCAACAGCGACTATATCTGTGAAAACAATACTTGTTACTTGAACGAGGATATTTGCAATTTTTATGAAGCAGTGAGTGGAGGGGGAGGTGAGACCATTTACCGGATCTACCATGGGTTGCCCGCAGGTAAGATACTACAGTTCAGATTCCGGACATATGGTATTCCTGACAGGCTGCTAGTCAACGATGTACAGCTGATCAGTTGTGTTACAACGATACCGGATGACCCGAATGATGTTGAGGTTGCTACCTATACCACTAATGGGGAACCTGACATAAAGATCACGGTCAGGTCCTGCGGTTCTGCGGGTTCAAAATGGAACCTACGAGTGACCTGCCTAAATCTTGACGATGATCCACCAGTGCATAAATCATCCATTGTAAAACCGAATCCGGGAGAGATCGTTTTCCACCCGAACCCTTTTGTATCAAAATTTGATATTACGGCTCACAATATTGAGGAACCCTTCAAAGGACAAGTCGTTGTACTCGATAATTTTGGACGCCAAATAACTAAAAGAGATTTTATTTTCACTGCTGGGTATAACAGTTTCGATATTGATGGACTGGAAAATCTAGCCAACGGTTTCTATTTCATTATGGTAAAAAAAGAAGGTGAAGTATATTCATCCATGAAAGTGGTCAAAATGGAATGACGATCAGTTTAACCTGTATGCGGCCATGCCGTTGGAATTTTAGCCTTTGGCGGCCCATCATAAAATTGTTGGTTAGTCAGGTTGGCATGACAAATACAGTATCTTTATGCTTTCCTCTTGCAGCATTATTTGGTGCAGGAGGGAAGCCTGTTAACGGGAATATGTTTATCAAGAGAAATCACTATTTGTTCATCCTTTGCTTTTTCTTCTCAGGCTTTTCACTCCGGGCGCAGGAAATCCTTTGTGTCGACAGTATCTATGGGATATTTGCGCCCCATGTCAGTTTTGGTTTTGTTGATGTCGGACAGTGCAGCCATACTTTCCTCGAAGAAGTCAATGGGATCAACAAATGCTTTGATATTTTCCTCCGGCAGGACGGTACCATGTTCGAGTTCATCGTGACACAAGGTTTCAACGATACCGTATTAAGCCGTGATGTCCTCCCCGTTGGTACGGGTGAACAGTTCACAGATGCCATCACCATGGACAAGCCAAAAAATGGAATTACCTCTGACGAGTACGATTTTATCTATGCAGCGGGAAAGGGGATCACCAGGTTGGACCGTTTTGACAACTGCTGTACCTATGGGGAAACCTATTTCGGAGACCTTCCTCCGGAAATGGCATGTGAAGGCGGGCTTACCTACCGGAAGGGAAAGTTCTACCTTCATTCCATTAATGACCAATTGGTTGAGGTCAACATGAAAGATCCTTCCAAAAGCAGGGCGGTCATGGATTTTCCGGATGGAATACTCCCCATTGATGCCCTAACCACTGTGCAAGTCGGATGCGACAGTTCCATTACCTACGCCATCGGACGGGCCTCGAACAACTCGAAGATCTATGAGATTGATTTTGGCGACTGGACACTGACCGAAGTCTGCGATCTGCCCCTATCCATTGTAGGTGCAGGATCACAAACGGAGGGAATGCTCCCGCCCTGCGATATTCTCCTTGACCTAGACAGTGACAACTCTTCCCTTGCATTTCAGGGGAATTACTGCGCTGAAGCCTTCTGCGTTCCACCGGCAGCCGTGTCGGATACAGACGTGGTCATTGTTTCAGCATTAGGGGATATTGAATCCATTGTTCTACAGCTAACAGGTGTTCAGGACGGGACAGAGGAATACCTCGTGGCAGGTACTGCCAACAATATCAATGTTATTGGAAACAATTCGATTTCGGTGACACTGGAAAACAACGGGAATGCAAGTATCGCCGATTTTGAAAATGCCATTAAGGAAATCCGGTACTACAACAATGCCATACCGTTTACTTCAGGTATGCGCAAGGTACAGGTTACAGCGTTTGCAGGTGGCGAGTCCAGTTCTTTGTCCATAGCAGACCTCCCTCTTTCAAATGAACACATAGAGACAGTAGCGGTAGTAAACGAACCAAGGTGTTATGGACTTTCCGATGGCAGTATAAATGTTACCTCAGAAGGAGGAATTGCACCGTACACTAATGAGTGGGCAACTGGACAAGAGGAAGCTTTTCTTGATGACTTGGCATCCGGGACCTACTTCTTGCTCGTTACCGATGCAAGCGGATGCGCAAAACCTGACTCGTTCTCTTTGGAAGAACCTGATACATTGGTTGTTGAGATTCTCAATATTGGGCCTGCGGCAACCTGTTCTGATTTAGGAAAATTGGAAGGAATTGTCAGTGGAGGGACAGCCCCTTTTTCTTACTCTTGGAACAACGGAGCACAGGACAGCTTGAACACTGACCTGAGTGCAGGAGCTTATGAGCTAATTGTAGAAGATTCTAATGGATGTTCGGCAGTAGCTTCAATGGAAATACCGTTTGGAGACACCGTCCTGGCCAATCAGGATGAAACCCTTTGCCAAGGGGAAACCTTGATTTGGAACGGTATGGAACTTTCACAGGATACTGTCCTTTGTCAGGTATTCGTCCAGCCCAATGGTTGTGATTCATCGGTTTGCCTTTCGCTCAAAGTCAACCCTTTGCCCAATTTATCGATAAATGCGGATGGTCATTTTTGTGAACAGGACGAGGTCATACTTTCGGCTGGCGCCCATGAAAATTATTTTTGGTCAACAGGCGAAGAATCACCCGAAATAACTGTCTCTGATCCCGGTATTTACCAGGTGACAGTTACGAACGACTTTGATTGTAAATCATCGGCTTTGGTCGAATTGGTTCCAGGTGTTGATTTTGATGTATTGGCAGATAACCCTTCCTGTTTTGGGGATGAGGATGGGGTCATTGTCGTTGAAAATGTCAGTGGTGGTTTATCGCCTTTCCGTTATTCCATTGATGGAGGAAGCCAGTTTCAGAATGACCGTGTTTTTGAAGGTCTGCCTCCGGGTAATTACGAAGTGATGGTGGAAGACGCAAGTGGTTGTCAGCAAGAAATTTTCCTAATACTGGATGCTCCTGACCCCATCTTCCTTGATGCCATAGATGACCTTGAAATAAACCTTGGGGAAAGTATCGTGCTGGATGCCGCTACCAACCTGACTGATCCAACCGTCATTTGGCAACCTTCGGACTATCTTGACTGTCCTAGTTGTCTGACCACCAATGCCCAGCCTGTTTTTTCCATTCAATACGAGATAGAAGTCGTGGATAGCAATGGCTGTTCGGCCAAAGATGAAGTAGACATTACAGTTATCGACCAATCTGGGATATTTATCCCAACAGCCTTTTCACCAAATGGAGATGGAATAAATGATTTTTTTACAGTTTATGCGGGGGCATCTATTTATGAGGTAGCTTCTCTTGATATATTTGAACGCTGGGGAGGGCTAATCTTCCAAAAAAGAAACTTTTTACCAAATGTGGATGAGGAGGGTTGGGATGGTCAAATTAAGAACGAACCTGGACCTGTTGGAACTTATGTTTTTATAGTCGAATTGTTGAATGTGGATGGAAGTAGGAGGGTGTATCATGGGGAAGTAAACCTATTGCATTAAAAAGGATTGTTGTTCAAACAAAAAAATCATATTAGTGAGCCGGTTATTTTATTTGAATTCTTAGATGTTGCATTGGGAGTTAAAAGTTGTATTTGTGATAAGCTTAAATTGAATGTGTTGAAAGGCTATTTTTCAAATAAAACTCTTTTAAAAAAGGAATCTAATCCAAAAGCCCCTCATTTGCCTCGTCCAACACTTCATCCCCAAAACTTTCCAAATAAATCTGAGTAGTACGCTCACTTGTATGCCCCATACCCTCAGAAATGACAGATGTAAATGATCACGAAAAAGGTACCACCGATGATCATGAAAAAGGTACCACTACATATTGTTAACTAAGTTG
>JBCBRY010000178.1:0-17467 GCA_039819485.1 Bacteroidota bacterium
TTAGATAACCTACGGGATGGAACTTATTTTGTAAGAGTGAAAAATGGGCCAACAAATTTGGCATCAGCTTTCACCCTATTTAATATCAGTTTCTTTTTTATTTAGCTTTAATCAAAAGTTTCTCTGCAAAATATTTTTGCCCATTTTTCACTCTTACAAAATAAGTTCCATCCCGTAGGTTATCTAAATCCAGTAGAACTTTTCCATCAAATTGACTAACCAATATTTTTGATACCAATTTTCCAGAAACATCAAATAAATGCACTTCGATGTCCTCCACATTTATCTGTGGCAAACTAATAATCACCTCCCCATTCCGAACAGGGTTCGGAACAATCACTATATCAGAATCACCTTTTTGAAAATTAATTTCAATAATCTTCGAATATTCAAAGCTTCCATCAAGGTCAATAATTTTTAGCCGATAATAATTTTTTCCTGAAAGAGGTTGTTCATCAAAATAGGTATAATTATACGACTCTGCTGTAGTTATTTGACCATATATAAAATCAATACTTTCCCAGTTTTCCCCATCGGCACTACGCTCAACATCAAACCCTTCATTATTAACTTCTGAGGCAGTTTGCCAGAGAAGCTCAATGCCTTTATCCAATTTAACACCAGCAAACGAAATCAACTCGACAGATAAGCCAGTCATGTTCTCGCTACGGATATATTTTACATCATTGTCCGTATCATCAAGGTATGCAATTGCTGGATTACCCGCCACAATAGTCATAGAAGAATAAATACCATGATTATTGGCGCTATTATCTACTGTTATGGGAGAACCCCAATTACTCCCATCTACATCATTCGCTCGAATATATTTCAAATCATCTGCAATCCAGTCATGGTAGCAAATGGCAGGGTTGCCATCTACAATTACCATAGAAATATTATTGCCTCCGATGTCCACAGTTTCGGTCAACTCTATGGATGTTCCCCAATTACTTCCGTTGGCATTGGTAGCTCGAATAAACTTTAGATGATCATTTGTTGCATCGTAATAACCAATAGCTGGATTTCCATTTACAATTATGAGAAAGCTCCATGCCCCGACATTTCCAGGTGAATCCACCGTAATGGGTGTCCCCCAGGAACTACCAGTTGCATCATTTGCTCTTACGTAAATCAAATTGTCATTTAGATTATTCCAGTAGGCAATGGCAGGATTACCACTTACAATTTCTAAAGAACTATACCACCCTGTGTTACTGCCATTATCTACAATCAAAGGTAACCCCCAACTTGAGCCATCTACATTATTCGCTCGAATATATTTAAGGTCTCCATTTGTAGCATCCCTATAGCTTATAGCTGGAACACCTCCTATTATTTTTAATGAGGTATTTAATCCTAAATTGGTTCCAGATTCCAAAGTCAAAGGTGTACCCCAACTACTACCTGTAGCATCTGTTGCACGGATATATTTTAAATCACCATTTCCATTATCATGGTAACTAATGGCAGGGTTACCATTCACAATTATCATTGAATTAAATTGACCAACATCACCTGTGGCATCAATTGTAATTGGTGCTCCCCAGAAACTTCCTGCGGAGTCGGTTGCTCTTGCGTATTTTAAATCACCATTAGAAACATCATAATAACATATAGCTGGATTACCACTGACAATTGCCATAGAAACATACCAGCCTACATTTCCAGTGGCATCAATAATTGTTGGATTATTCCATTGGGCAATTGCAGGAGTATAAATAATAAAAACTAAGAAGAGGGGAGCCATTTTCATAATAGAGTATTAATACGTTAAGAATTACCTATTTAAATCAATGAATACTAATCTTTATCAATAGATATATTTCGTGATATATTGTTATTAATCCAATTTAGTGACAACCAGATTAAAATCCAAAATTTGATCAGGAAAATCTTACATGACTGGTAAACTCTCGGTTCTACCATTAAGCCCAAACACTTAAATTCTATCCAAATTAGACCTATGGATAATCAACCAGCTTAAAGCCTGATCCAATATAAACTCTACCTTTCCAATAATTGAAAAATAAAACGTCCCCGGACAAACGGAGGGGTAGCTGGGCTGTGTGCCGGGTGAATGGCCGCAAGGTCAGAGGGCGGCGAGCGCCTCCCTGTTCGCTACACAAAACGACAGAGCAATAGACTGTAGAAAACTACCCAACACAAATTGATCTTAAACATAAAATTCAATCATCCGAGGTGCATGGTTTTATGCAAGGTTTATCCATACTTTTGCTCGTAATAAATAACCTGAGAAATAAAAAATTACGCTTGGGCAAAAACATAAATCTATTCAGGGAGATAAGAGGAAGACACTGTATTTTACGATAAAATTTTACTCTTACTTCATTAGAAAACCATTCTAATAAGTGGCATTAACGACAACATCCACCAAACCCAATATCCTACAATACGAATCCAAAGTCTGGGCAACGGCCGACTTGCTTATCGCTTCTGGCATCAAACAGAGTGATTTTCCTAAGTTCATGATGCCCTTCTTTGCCCTCATCCTCGTAGAGAGCCGCTTGCTGAGGATGGCCGATGAGAAACGGGAAGAATTTGGTTTGGAAAAACTGGAAGGGGAAGACCTGGAAGAATTCCTCGAAGAAATCAAAGACGACGGAAAGGGATACAACGACATACTGCTCCGATATGGCAAGACGCTCGCCGAAATCTGCAAGAACGACAAAACGTTCGACCAGGATTTTGCCGCATACCTCCGCAGTTTCGACTTTGAGACACAACGATTGCTTGGTGTGGAACGGGGCAACACGGAAGAAAAATACCTCGATATTTCCGGCATTGCCGGACAACTGAAAAAGAAACGTATCCTTTTTGCATCTGTACAGGCTTGGAGCGAAATCAAACTGAAGCCTTACAACAACAGTGAGGTAACTACCCTTGAAGAGCATATCAAGCGCAAATGGGCAGACATTTCTGCTGAGACCGCAGGGGAACAATACACCCCTGATGATGTCATCCAATTGATTGCAGGTATCATTTGTTCCAAGCTGGAAAAGAACGACAGTTTCCTCTCCATTTACGATCCGACATGCGGCGGGGGAAACATGCTCTTTGGTGTCGAAGATTATATTACCAACCGCTTCCCCAACCGCCCCACCAAAACCTTTGGGCAAGATTGGAGCGATGCCCTTTATGCCCTCGCAAAGATTGAAAGCCGCTTCCGGCTGGATTCACAAATCGAATACGGCAATACTTTGGTTGACTTAAAATTCACCGAAACCGCTTTTAATATCTCCGTGGCCAACCCGCCTTACGGGGTGGATTGGAAGGGCTACAAAAAAGATATTTTATCCGACAAAACCGGCCGCTTCAAAGCATTGCCCGCCGTCTCAGATGGACAGTTGTTGTTCACCCAGCACATCGTCAGTCAGATGGCAAATGACGGCCTCGCCGTCGTCGTACACAATGGTTCCACTCTCTTCAGCGGTGATGCGGGCAGTGGCGAAAGTAACATCCGTAAATACTTTTTCGATGAGGACATCGTAGAGGCCATTATCCAGTTGCCGACCGACGAGTTTTTCAACACCAATATCTACACCTACCTCTGGATTTTCAACAAGAGGAAAAAGTACGATGAAAGAAAGAAGGGCAAAGTCATGCTGATCAACGCCAGTGAGCATTATGTTGGGTTAAAAAAGAACAAGGGTAAAAAGCGCAAGGAAATTGACAAGACTAATCGAGAGATCATCATACAGACCCTCTCTAATTTCAAAGACACCGACTTTGCTAAAGTGTTTGACAAAGAGTATTTCTATTATAACAAACAGGCGATCCTACTCCAAAACCTCGACGTAAACGGTGAATCATTTCAAAAGCATTTACCCTGGAAAACAAACAGGTTCAACCCGGAAGAACCATACCAGGCAAAGTCAATCAAGTTTACGCCGGACAAGATTGAGCAAGGGGGCATTGTCATCATGGACATGACCATCAAGGAGTTCGATGCTGAAAAGTATGATGACTTACGGGCCTATTATGACGACGAGTTCAAGCCTTTTATTAACTTACTCGACTACAAAGAAAAAGACCTGGTAATTACCCATTGGTCTAAAGAAAAATATTGGTTTGATGAAGAATTGAACACCATAATCAAAGAGAAGGACGGGAAACAGGAGATGCAAGGCTGCGGTAAGATCATCGTGAAGGCCACTTTCAAAAAGGCCAACAAATCACAGCCCGACCGCATCGAAATACACGCTGAACTGATGGCCGACAACGAAAAGGATTACGAAATTATCCCTTTCAGTGCTGACAATGAGGAGAACCAACAAAACATCATGGACTTTATGGCAAAGTATATCACCAAGCCATTCGAATACCTCGACAACACCATAGGCGTGGAAATCAATTTCAACAAGGTCTTTTACAAACCGGAAGTCCTGCGTCCAATAGAGGACATCATCAATGATTTGGAGGACTTGGACAAGGAACTGAATAAACTGGAAAACGGACTGCAATTGTAAAACCCATTCAACGTGAGCCAATACCTCAATTACTTCAATCCATACACTTCCGACCGACAGGGAGAAAATAGCCTCACCCGTGCCTTTATGTCTTTGGTTCGATTATGCCCGGTCGTGCGGCAGGGATTCTATGAGATGGCGAGGGAAAAGGTGACTGAAAAACACCTGAAGGGAGAAGAGTACCAATTACCTCCTTACCACCAACTGAATTCGTTATCGGCAACGGTCGAAATACAGCAACAATCCCTGCCTCAAAATAGCAAGTACCTCTCGGTACTGATCAGCAACCACCCTGTTAAACTAACTGAAAAAATTGTCCCTGCCGAAAGAACCGCTCAATATGATGGCATTTTATCGCTTGACGACATCACCTTTTTTATTGAAAACAAACCCTATGATGGGTTATGGCAAGGCCAGCTATGTCCAGCCAAAAAGGATTTTCAGCAACAAAGCGAAGAAGAGTATCTGCTGTTTGATTTCGCCATCAATCTCACCTGGCGCCAAATCATTGAATACCTGAACAAGGTCAACGATGCAGGTATTTTCAGTGAAGCGGAAAAGGGACTGATCTCCGATTTCATGCTTTTTGTCAATGAGCATTTCCCTGACCTGAACCCCTACCACCATTTCCACCTTTGTACGTCCCATAACCTGGTGCTGAGAAGGATACAAAAGGTACTCGAATCCATCAGTGCCGACAATGTCCAAGTGAACTGGCATAGCGCTTGGGCTTGGTGCATACCAACTGACCAATTTCCTTATTTTGGGAAATTAGGCATGCCGCTCGATTTTCACTCACACGAAGACTGGGAGTTTTATGTTACCGTCATCATGGCTGACACCACCCACCAAGCCCGGCATTTTTACCATTGGCAGAAATTGGATTTTGATAAACTTCTTTCATTTAAGGAAAGGGATAAATGGCTTGTCCATCCATTGTTCCACCTGGGATTTATGCAGAACAACCTGGTTTATTGTAAAACACCGGAAGGTAACTTCCGCAAGTATTTGGATTACTGGAAAAACAACGAAATCAGACAGGTACAATCCAACCCCGGCCAACCGAATGTTTACACCGCCATTCATGCTTATATGCAAGACCTCCACGAAAAAGGGATCATCATTTACGACGAAAAGATTAAGGAAGAAGTCAGGCGGCAGTTTGCCGAAAGCAAACGCCAGTCAGCCAACATCCGGCCCGGTGTGTTTGCTGGTATCTATTACCATAAGGACTTAGCAGAAAAAGAAGACCGGGAAGGCGTCTTGGAATCAAACATCAAAAACAACCTCGTCGAATTCTTTCAAGAAGTGACCGGGCGATTACCGGATTTTATTAAAGTTTAAACAGATTAAACCATGAAGTTGGAACCTTATGAAAAATATAAAGAGAGCGGGGTGGAATGGCTCAAAAAAATTCCTAAGCATTGGGTGATTGGTAGAGTTAAACAAATTGGAGAAGTCAACGGTAGAGTTGGGTGGAAAGCTTTAAAAGCATCAGAATATGTAGATGAGGGATATTTTTTTCTTTCAACTCCAAACATTAAAAACAAAGACATAGACTTCAAAAACGTAAATTACATCACCAAGGAACGCTATGATGAGTCACCAGAAATAATACTTAAAGTCGATGATATACTTTTAACTAAAGACGGTTCGACACTTGGAACAGTAAATATTGTTAAGTACCTTCCTTCAGAGGGTACCGTAAATAGTTCAATTGCAGTTCTCAGATTTAATAATGACTATGAAAACAACTATGTTTTTTATCAAATCCTGTCAAATTACATTCAAAATGTTGTCAAGCTGAAAAAAGATGGTGCTGGCGTTCCACACCTTTTCCAAAGAGATATTAACCTTTTCAATATTCTCACACCTCCAATTTCAGAACAAACCTCCATCGCAACCTACCTTGACCATCAAACCACCCTCATCGACCAAAAGATAGATCTCCTTTCCCAAAAAATAGAAAAATACCAAGAGCTAAAAAAATCCCTCATCAACGAGACCGTCTGCCGTGGGCTTGATCCAACTGTGCCTATGAAAGACAGTGGTGTGGAGTGGATTGGGGAGGTGCCGAGGCATTGGGAAGTAAAAAGGGTTAAAGATATCTTCAGATTAGAGAGAGGGAAATTCACACACCGTCCTCGAAATGATGCAAGAATGTATGAGAATGGGAAATATCCTTTTATTCAAACAGGAGATGTTTCAAGATCAGGCAAATACGTAAGATCATACAAGCAGGTTTTAAACGAAGAAGGGATAAAAGTAAGTCGTGAGTTTAAAGCTGGAACATTAGTAATGACTATTGCTGCAAATATTGGTGATGTAGCAATACTAAGCTTTGATTCTTATTTTCCAGATAGCATAATGAGTTTTCATACAAATCATAATATTGATTATTTATACTATTTACTCGAAACCACCAAACAAGAATTAGATACCGTAAAAGTGACCAATACACAGGATAATTTAAATTTAGAACGGTTGAATGGTCTCTTAAAAATACTTCCACCATTTTCTGAGCAATACCAAATTGCCAGCTATCTCGACGAAAAAATTGCCAAAATCGAATTAATCACCTCCAATCTGTCTCAACAAATCAACACCCTAAAAGAACTCCGCAAGACCCTCATCAACGATGTGGTGACCGGGAAATTAAAAGCCCCCCCTACAGCATGAACGAACTCTTACTCCAAGAAAAATACCTCGTCAACTTCTTCTGCGAACGTACCGACGGGCTGCACTACCGGGAAGTAAAGGCCAACACCGTATCCAGTGACTTCCTGATGATCGAAGAAGACCTAAAATCCTTTCTCCGAGATACCGATGACAACAAGGCCGCCTGGAAAAAACTCCTCCGCAAGTTCGGCAGTGAAGACCGCCTCATGGCCGCTTTCATGGCCTTCTTGCAAGACCGCATGCAGGACGCCACCAACATGGCCATCTTCCTCAACAATAATCAAAGTGTCACTTTCGAAGGGGAACAGGTGTTCCTGTTTTATAAAAGTGGCTCACAGGTACACGGTGACAGGTTATTTGACCAAAACATCTTTTCCGTTGTGCAAGAGATGCCCTATAAATTCCAGTGGGAAGGGAAAAAGTACTTCGCCTTTCGCCCCGATGTCACTTTCTTCCTCAATGGCCTTTATTTCGGTTACAGCGAACTCAAATCCAACTACAACAACCAGAGCGCCTGGAAGAACGGCATCCGCAAGGTGCAGAATAACTATGAATCAGCGGTGGAAGCCTACCGCAAAATCGCCGAGAACAACGACAAGGACAAGAACATCCAAAAGCAGTTCCTGAAAATATTCCATAAGGCCATCCATGTTAGCACCACTGATATCAATGACACCTTTGTCATCCGAAATATTTCCATCTGTCTTGACTCCATATATAAACCCTCACAAAAAAAAGGGGAGACATATGAGGATATTCTGAAAAAGAATTTCAAGCTTTACCCGCTCCACCTTGACACCAAACTCAACGGCAGTCGTACTGAGAAATTCGAGGAGGTCTGCCGGGCCTTGTTCGATAAGAAGATGATCGAAAAGGAAATTCTCTACTATAATTTCATTGAGCGGGAATTGGTGAAAGACGAAAAGAGTAAAAAACGCTACAAGGAACGCAACGGACGCCTGATCGCCCCCCGCCCTAAACAGAAGTTTGGCACCGACAAGATCGTCGCCCAGATTGACGAGTTCCTCGACCATGAGAACGACCCCGGTTATTTTCTCAAAAAACTGGAAAGAGTACTGAAGGAACTGAAGGTCGGCGAGACCAAACGAAAGGAACTCATCGAAAAACGAAAGCTTTACCGCAACAATAAAAATGTCTATTCGCTACTGCTCCAATATGCTGCCGGGTTTGGGAAAAGCAACATCATCGGCTGGGCCGCCCTCCAACTGAAAGACCTCCAACGCAACGGGGAATTCGTGTACGACAAAATCCTTCTGGTGGTCGACCGCCTCCAACTTCGTGACCAGCTCGACAGCAAGCTGTTCAATATGAACATCAACAACAAGATGTACGTGGAGGCCACCGACAAGTCCACTTTTAAAAATGCCTTGGAAGGGCAGGTGCGTATCATTGTGGTGAACCTGCAAAAGTTTGGATCAGCCAAGGGGTTTGTAGAACCCGACATCCTGCAAAAACTGGCAGACATGCGGGTCGTTTTCCTCATTGATGAAATCCATCGCTCCCACGCAGGCACCCAGAGCGAAGAGATGATGAGCCTCTTTGATGAAATCCAAAGTGGTTTTGATGACAGCAAGCCATATCAAAAAGCACAAAAGAAAAAGAACCTGATCATCGGATTTACGGCCACCCCGACCGACATCAACCTGCAACGCTTTGGCGAGTACAACAAATACCACGACTCCGATTTCAAAATCTGGATTCCCTTCGACAGCTACACCATGAACGAAGCCATCAATGATGGCTATATCCTCAACCCATTGACGGGCATGGTTCCCGTCGCCGCCAAAATGTTCTACGAAGTGCCAAACGATCCTGCTGCTGGCACACAAGGCGACGAAAAAGAATACACCATTCAGAAAAAGAGGATTTACGAAAACGAGGAACGCATTGAGGCCATTGCCAAGTTTGTCGTAGACCGATTGGTGTCTGCCGTTTATCCCAATATCCGTGGTACGGCCAAAGCGATGCTGGCGGTCTATTCCATACCTGCGGCGAAGTTGTATTTCAAGCACATCAAAAAACTTTACTCTGCCGCTGCTAAGAAAAAGGGCAGATTCGAGGAAGCTCCCATTTTTATTGTCTTCTCTGAAAGCCAGGAACACGGAAAAGCCAAGAACCTGAATGGCGGCAAAACGGAAAAAACGGTCTTGCAAGAATTTTCCCTTAAAAAAGGAAACGGCCTCATCATCGTAGTGGATAAACTGCAAACAGGGTTTGACGAACCGAAGCTCCACACGCTGTTCCTTGACAAGGAAATCAAAGGGATCAATGCCATCCAGACCATCAGCCGGGTCAACCGCACCACCAAGTACAAGGAAGATTGTAAGATTGTTGACTTCTCCTACAAGAACGTCAACATCAACAATATCAAAAAAGCCTTCGAGCATTACAGCAATGTGGTCATCAGCGATATTGACCCACTTAACGACCGTACAGAGATGATGATTCTGTACAAAGACTTACAAGATCATTCCCTTTTCCAAAACAATTACAACAATTATCTCACCGCCCATTCAGGGGGAAAAGTAGATGTGAATGCGCTGCTGGCCATCCAGACCAATTTTGAAAACTATATCCGTCAAAATGAAGAAGCCGCCAGAGACCTTAAACGCAGCGTGAACCGCTATTTCAGCCGTCTGCACCGCATCGAGTTTACCGTAGAGGTGGAAGCCAAGTACAGTGATGAAAACTTCTTCCAGTTCTGGCGGCTTTACAACCGTATCTACAACACCCTCAACCGCACGGGAGGCAACAAAGATGAGATTGAAATTTACTACGATTATAAAACAGGCATCGTAGCACCGCCTTTAGAATCCGGTTCTGGTGGTGGTTCAGGTAAAAGAGGTAGCGGAGGAGGGGCCACAGGTGGTGGCCGTCAGACCAATATCTTTGAAATCATCGAACAGCGCAACAAAGAAGAAGAGGCCATCGAAGCCCGCATCGAAGAATTCAAGGAAAAGCTTGAAGCCCTTTACCAATACCTCGAATCCCCAGAGGTCGGCTCCCGTCTTATCGCTAAAATGAAGGACACCAACAACGCTTTCACCGAAGATGAAATCATGACCGATTTTGAGCGGCTTTACAAGCGATACGTCCGCCGAAATCGCAATGACTTGAGTGACTTCTTTAAACGAGAAAGCAAGGACATCCTACCTCAGATTTATGATGATTTTCGTGATCGAGTAATGGGAACAGGAGCCATAATTACAAAGCCTTTTCCTTTATTCGAGGAGAAGCTTTCAATGGCTGCGGAGGATAATCCTGTTAACTACTCAAAAGATAATGAGAATTTAAATTATTTCCCAGGCCATATGTTCATGGGAACAGACGACAAGGAAAAAGCAGACGAACTTTACCAACACTTCAAGCAGTTTTTAGACGACATCGGTTTTGAAATAATTAACGACGGTGAGTTAATAAAAGGCTCTTGGATCAGAA
The DNA here is from genome assembly GCA_039819485.1 of Bacteroidota bacterium. Classification (GTDB taxonomy): domain Bacteria; phylum Bacteroidota; class Bacteroidia; order Chitinophagales; family Saprospiraceae; genus UBA6168. Next base: position 10,629 of record JBCBRY010000178.1, read on the forward strand.
GAAATATTATAGGCCGAATCAAAGCATCATTTCGAAGCAAGGAAGCAAAAGAATTATTCGAAAAAGGTAAAAAAGCGGCAGAAATAGCGCATATAGAATTGAAGCAGTCCGAGGCCAACAAGAACAATATGGAAGGTATCGCCGCTCTATTAAAGTCTATTGAGAACATCCCGGAAATAACTGCAAGGTTTGGTCAATTCATTATTGTAAAATCTATGGTAAGCGGTAAGCCGAAACTGATAGTTCATACACTGACCACCAACCAACTTATACTACTTGAAAAAGAACCCGACTTATTAAATCAGCCTTTGGTTTTACTTCAAAAATTGAGTGGCGAGCAAAGGAATTTGTTGAATTGAGGGTGTTCTTAAAATTAAGTATAGGCATAGGTCGGTTTTGCAGAAGGGTATCATAGGTTAGTCTTTTTTTGAGGGTCAATTAAAATGGACACTCTAGAAGAAAATGTTTCACGGAAAGTTCGTTGTTAATACAATTAAAGAGTGAGTCCGCAATCAAGACCTATCTTGTTGAAAATTTTCATATACCTTAGTATAAAACAGTAACCTACATGGATGATAAAGCAAATAGAATCTTTTTGTGCCATGCAAGCGAAGATAAAAAAGTGGTAGAAGAGTTTTATTATAAAGAAGTTGTTTAAAAATGATTTGTTTTATTTCTGATCAGAATGAGGGCAAAGGCTAAATAGTGCATGCTCATCCAAGTTTGAGATTTAGTTTCAAAGCGGACGAGGAGCGATTTAAAAGCATCTATCCAAGCATTTGTTCTTTCCACTGAAAAACGTTCTTTGTAAAGTTCATCATCAAGTAATGGCTGATCATCCGTGTTTTTCGAATTACGTTTATTAAAATCAATATTCGCAATGATATTTTTTGAAAAACAAATTCTTCGAAAGCCCTCACTGTCAAATCCAGCATCAGCATTTAGAAACAATCCGTTTGTTTGGATTCCTGATTTTTCTAAATCGCCAAGCATTTTGAGGAAGAAAAAATTGATTTCATAAAGATCATTGTGATGGCCATCAATCGGTTCGGACATAGCCAGTGGAATGCCTTGTTTATCCGTTAAAAACAAAGCATTTGTTGTCTTTGATTTTTTACGGCTTTGATAGGCTACTGCTTCTCCGCCTCTTTTGGCCGGGGTATGTGAACCATCAAGTTGCACAGAGGACATGTCCAGTTCAGACTTGTGGATACAAAGCAGTTTTGTCCACATGGTTTTCCAGGAACCATCTTTTGACCATTTTCGAAAATGGTAATAAATTGAATTCCAGTTAATTGTGGTTTTCCCACAAAAAGCAAGGACTGGAATTTCACGCCACTGGCAACCACTTTTTAAACGGTAAATAATTGCCTTAATAATTCGCCACAAAGGAATTTTGGTTTTCCTGCCAAGATTCGTCTGGTTCAGGTAAGGCAATAAATTTTTTGTTATGAACTTTTTAGATAGATTTACATACATGTTGCAAGACGCTTTTTATTGTTTGCGTAGGAACTAACAATTTACAGCTTTTGCAACATTTTTTATTTATTCCAACTTTTTGGAACAAATCATTTTTAAACAACTTCAAATTAAAAAAGCACGGTTTGAATCCTTGGATAGACAAAATTAATTTATTGCCGGGTCAAAATTGGGAAGATGTAATCTTCGATGTCTTGAGAAATTCAGAATTCGCAATAGTTTTTCTTTCTAAAATCTCGACTCGAAAAAGAGGCTACATTCAGAAGGAATTTAAACTTGCTTTAAAAACACTTGACGAAATACCAAGCGATCAGATATACATAATACCTGTAAGAATTGAGAATTGTAAAGTACCAAAAAAATTTCAAACTCTACATTATGTGGATTTGTTTACACCAGGGAGCTTCGAGAAAATTCTGAAGGTATTGGGGACAAATTCTACTAATAATATGAATTACAGAGAAACACATTCTTCGATCAAAAAGAATGAAGTCACTTCCAAACATATTAATGAAGACCCTGTTCAAATAGAATTTTGGGAAATTGTTAGAGCTGAATTGATTAATATATATAATTATGGAGACCCTAAGGATTGGTCCAATCAAATGATAGTGCAATTTTTGGACTATGCAGAAAGGAAAGTTATTGAATTTTGTAAAAAGGATAAGAATAAAGCACAATGTTGTGGAATGATATTTAAAGCTGATATCCCTTTTAATATTTCGAAACATTATAAATGGCAAATTACCGACCCTTCAACTTTTAGAAGGATATTTAAATACAACAGGGGAGGGAGGATTAGTCGGACGAAAAATATTTTTGCAATATTTCTTGAGTATGATTCAGCTTCCGATTTATTGGCTCAAAATCAGTTTTTTACCAAATAGCTTCTCCCTTGATAAAGAATTTAATTGTAACTCTAAGGGCACGTCATGAAATCGGATACATGAGGGCATAATATCCAACACCAGAATCGATTTTTATTGGAGATGGTACGACTTCATTCTATTATTAATATATGACCGATGAAAACCACAATCTAATCGTTGACATACTGCAAAACCTCCAAGCAGATATAGCAGATTTGAAAAAGACCTCCGCAATACTCGCAGTGATATGAGGGAAGGTTTTTCGTCTATACGAAACCATATGCAAGCCTATCAAAAAGATCATATCTTTTTTGAGAACAGGCTGATTTCTGCGGAAGATGAATTAGATCGTGTCAAACGTCGGACTGAGATCATAGACGACCAGACTTAGGCCATCGGCCCGGGATGGGTAATAGTTGCTTTGATAAATTTAGAATTATCAAAACTGCGGTTGGTGTCGGCAATCGGTAGTAGCAATGTACAATGAAAACAACATCATACGTTTTTTGGAAACTCCAAGTTGTGCATTTCCCAATTTTCAGAGCTTCAAATAGAGAAACGAGAACGGTCATTTATTCCTTGGGTAAATCATCGTCCCTTAAGAAAAGGGTTATGTTTATTTCCTCGATGTTCGTCTTACAATTCTTAACGTCTTGAACAACATTGCTTACCAATGAGCCAATACCTTCAATATTGTTATCAAAACCCCTCATGGCGACTTCAACCCGGTCAATATTTTTCCAAGCTTCAAGGGCATTCAGGATCACTTTGTCGAGACCGGATTTTTTCATCTTTACTTGTTCCATTTTGTCATCCTATCACACCCAGAATTTTATCGTAGAAAACCAACTACCAAAACAGAAAGTCAATTTGAAAAGCGGCCAATAAAAATATAGTGCTTGAGAAGAGAAGAATGAAATAAAATGGACAGATTTGGATGCTTTGGGACAAAGCAGTTCATCAAATTTGGACACATGAGGGCAGAAGGTTTATCCGATCCACATCAGACCGATCGAATACAGGGAAAACAGGGCCTTGGGCGAGAATAGCCCTTCGGCAAGTTCCCCTCCATTAAAATATTTGATGGTAACCGGCACCGTCCCCAATCCTTTCATATTGGCTGCTGCCACCCTGTGGTTCCCCTCGCTTATATAGGTCTTACCAAGGTGGTTGACCCACAGTTCGGCCGGGGAATTGATTGCTTCCCCTCTATCGATGCTTTCCAGAATCGGTGGCAGTTTTGTTGACCCCTGTAGATCGTCCCTAAACAGGTGCTCGTCCGAGAGACCAGGCACGTCCCTGAGTTTAGGCACCGATAAATGGATGCCGGATATCCTGGCCGTCAGACTGCCCGTAAAGCCCCTCGCAGCGCTGCCTTTTTTCAAAGGATCATATCCCTTCATGGCTCTTCTCCGCTCTGATTCCAGCCAGTCCCCCAAGGGGTTGTCGACCTTGACATCTGCCCCATGCATCCGAAATATCTTTAATGCCCCTGACATTTTTGCCTCCTTCCAGAAAATCGATTATACTATTGATAACAATAGTATATTTAGAACCTGGGGTCAATGAAAATATCCACTCGCAGGGAACCGGACAGCCAAAAACATAAGGCATGTTTTATGAAATGGTGCCATCCGGCACATCCTATTCTTAGCAACCTATAACTTCAATTCCAGGTTAAGGATACGACTTTCAGGTGAAAAAACATCACTGACAAGGCCTGTCATATCGATTTAATCGAAGCAAACCATTCACGCATTCCCCGTCTTATCTCTTTAAGTTCAGACAGATCTTCCTGAATCTTCTCCAACATTTCAAGCATAAAATTATCATCTTTATTTGTGCTCATGCCTTCAAAATACCTCAATCTTCTGTTGCATGGAAAATAAAAACCCCGGACAAACGGAGGGGTAGCTGGGTTGTGTGCCGGGTGAATTTGCGTCAGCAAAGAGGGCGGCGAGCGCCTGGCTAAAAACGTACAGCTTTTTTAAAGCTGTCCCATCTTAAAATCGGATAATATATCTTATGGAATTTCCTCCATATTTTTCACGATAATCTTTACCAATTCTTAATACAATCCGGTTTATAATTATTGTCATAACTACCACAGTGACAAGTTATGACAGATACAGAAAACCAAATCGAAATAGAAGAAGAAAACCAAAGAAGAATTGCTGACCATAATTTAGAGAAAAAGATTTTTGACATAGAGGTCGGTGTCCTGATGGGGAACTATGGAGACATTAACGGCGTGGCACTCCCTGGAGGGACAATCAGCAAGCATGGTAGTACAGGGAAAACAGCTTCTCTTAACTATTGGAAAAAGTACGGACAAGCATTTTTCGATATTATTCTTCGGGAAATCACTAATCAAGCAATTGCCCAATTAGAACAAACAATCCTTTTCCATATAAAACAGATGGAAGAGTTGCTTGATTTTATTCGAAAAGCGCAAGAAAGGCTTGAAGAAATTGATAGACAACCCAAAGCCATAAAAGATGTAATGGATCAATTTCATAGAGAAAAAGCCTTCGAATTAGCTAAAAATGGCAGATTGGCTAATGAAGAAGCAGAAACCATCTTAAGCCAACATGAAAAGAAAACCGGACAGAAAATTGATCGTTCTGATCCTGCTATTTACGCCATCCTCCTCGAAGCCTTGATGTTGGCAGAACAGGAGGTACTGCAAACTAATTTTTCTATTAAACAGAAATCCGAACTTTATGAATTTCACGCTTCTCAAAAAGAACAAGCAGAAAATATCAAAAAAGATTTGATAAGCAGTGACCCATCAAAAAACCTATCAGCTTTAGAAGCTATGAAGAAACTTGATGAATTCCGGCAAATTGAAATTATTTATGAGACACAGAACATATTACCAAGAAGTGTGGAAAACAATACCTTAAAAAAGGATGAAACTCCTGATGATTTCTCATTCGGCTTTCCTGCCTTACAAGAGGATTTTGGGAAAGTGAATGCTGGTAAAAAGAAAAAAGAAGATTTAGAACCTGCTGATAAAACTACTGAGATTAAAGAGAACATTTCACACCTTCCTCCTAAGAGTTAATTCTTACCTATTCTATTTCCTTTGACTTTAGACAATATATCATCCTCATAGGCTCTAATAACAAGGTTGTAAAAAGCCCAATCATAAAATGTATCTGGGCCATCATCCTCCAAAACCGCATATGTACTTCCTTGAGAGAAAATGCCAATTACCCCTTTTTGGTCATCAGGAAATGGATCAGAATGAATCAGGCCAATGCGGTCATATCCATTATTGATCAAAGTCCTGATGTCATTTTCCGTATTTTCGACCAGATCAGTAGACCCTCCCCTAACGACTATAACAATGACATCTTCCTTAGAAGCTGATAACGCAGCAACTACCGCTTTATCTGGCCCTTTACCTCGAAAGTCTACTTTTCTAATCTGGTGCGTAGTATCTATTTCTTGAGATAGTGCTTCAGAATAGCAAAGGATACTTGTTAATAGAATGGCAAGAATACATGGAAACCTCATAGAGAATTAGTTTGAGGTAAAGGTAATAAATATCCTTTTATAATAGGTACAATTTAAATTGGTACAATTTAACATGGTTCTATGAAACAAACTCTTAGGCTTTCTTTGCCATATGGCGAAACATGATGAATACACAAAACGGCAAATAGCTTTACTCGGTCAGCGTATTAAAAAGCTAAGGAAAGAGTTGGGATACACGAACCATGAGACTTTTGCTTATGAAAAGGAAATTGGACGTTCCCAGTATGGCGGTTATGAAATAGGAAAGGACATGAGGTTCAGCAGCCTTCTTCGTGTATTGAATGCTTTAGGAATTTCGTTAGAAGAGTTTTTCAGTGAGGGCTTTGAGGGAACTAAAGATGAAGATTGATTATTATCCACTATCCTAACTTAAACTTCGGACACTTTCGATCAGACACTGAGGCGTTAATTTTTGATCCTCAGCCGATAAAGTTACCTTCCATAAATTCTCACCTTGCAGTTTCTCAACCACTGTTTCTAAAGTAGCCACTTCATCAAAATAACAGTTGAGGGAAAATAAAGTCTTGTGCCGATTCGAAGTTTTCCGATGTCTGGCTTTGGATTTCGGTATAGCGTTAAACAATGGTTTCAGCTTTTGCACCAATTGTTGACTGCCTCGACCGAATATTAATATGAGGTGTAATGGATATTTAACTGGCGGAAAGGTTTCGAATTCCTTTTTTGTGGAGGGGGTGTTTCTGCTGGCATGGATAATAATCCGATCTTTTACTTCACTATGCTGAATTATTTCCTCCTTAAATTAAGATTCTCAGCGTATTATTTCAAAAAACATTAATTTCAGTTTTCAAGGATATTAAATGAATTAATCTAAAAAAGATATGATTTTTTAATGAGTCGTTAAGGTTTTGAAGGATATAATCAAAATATAATAAATAGTATACCAACAGGAAATTGTAAAATAATGCCTGATAGAACCTTGAAGGATTA
>JBCBRY010000179.1:0-17135 GCA_039819485.1 Bacteroidota bacterium
ATTTCTTCTGGAAAAGGTTCCTCAAAAGGATTTAAGGGATTTGGAAATTCAAAATCTTCAGGAACAAAACGCCAAGAAGAAATTAATTTAAATAATTTTATAGTTAGCTCTTCAGAAGAGAATTTTATTGCAATTAAAATTGGAGATCTAAACAATAGTGCCAATCCATTTGAATAAAATGGATTTTTGCCTGAGTAAAATTATCAAATAATCAAAATAAAAAAGGGAGGATAATCGCCTCCCTTTTTTATTTTATCTGTTTTCAAAGTAATTTGAACGAATCAAGAAATAATTCACTTTGAGCATTAATATTTTTATTTTTTAAAGAAAAAACCTGAATCGAATAAAAACGGTCTTTTACTAAATAAGCTTTTGTTTTTACAATTGCATTGCCATCATTATAATCAATTCTCCAGAATTTACCTGGATGGTTATCTAATTGAATATCAGACTGGTACAGTACTTCGCCTGCCACACTGGAGGCGGCAGATTCTATAGTGGTTTGGAAAAAATCTTCAATTAATTCCGTAGAGTCGGGAATAATTGTTTCAGGGGGATAATCGCAATAACTAACGAGGTACAATTCGTTTTCTCCATCTTTGGTCTGGTAAAAAAAAGTATTGTAAACCAATAGGCCGAGATCAGTGGTCAACGTGTCGGTTTTTTTATCGAATTTTCCAGGCGCACTTATTTGGAAACGCCCATCCATATCTGTAAAAGTGGGCCAATTAGTTTGCAGGAATATTAACGATGGGATCAATAAAAAAAGAAATTTCATAAATGGATTTTAGATCGGAATGCCAAGTTTTTAGAATATATCTCGAAAGAGTAGACTATGTGAAAAATGGTTGTATTTAATTAAAATCATTATTTCATAATTTAATGAGTCGGTCACTTAAGACGAGTCCCGATTCATTTTTTAATGAAATGTAATACATGCCGGAAGGAAATTCGCTCATATTTATGTCCCAATGGATGTTGCGACCTCTTTCCTCACTGTTAAATACTATTTCACCAAGAGCATTCAATAATTGTAATTCCATATTCTGAAATTCCGTCAGTTGAATTTGTAACTGAACAAAATTACTGGCAGGATTTGGGTACAGCTGATAGTCAAGAATCCTCTCCTTGTCAAAAACCGAAATAATAACAGTCACCTGTACTGTGCCTTCCTGATCGCAACCTAATGAATCAGTTACGGTAAAGTCGTACCATCCAGCAGCCAAATCCGTTATCGTAGATGTAGTATCACCGGTATCCCAATAATACTGATATGGAGGCGTCCCTCCCATTACCGTGATACTGGCTGTTCCATCCATATTTCCAAGAATCTCTGGTGTACTACTGGTATCAACACTTATTTGAGATGGTTGATCGACGACAAAGACAGTGTCAAAAGAACAAAAAGTAGTACTGTCTATTACGGTCAGGAAGTATTCTCCAGCCGTGATGTTGAGCAGGTCTTCATTATTGCTATTTCCCCAGTCATAATAGTAGGGAGGAGTACCGCCTGTGAAGTCGACGTCGATCGATCCTCCGGTTTCTCCAAAACAAGGAGGAGTTTCAATGTTATAGAACGACAGGGTAATCGGAATATCTGGTCCTTCCACGGTAAACTCTTTAGTAAACCTACAACTGTTTTTATCCGATATGATGAGGTTATACGTTCCAATACCGATGTCTGAAATGTGCTGAACGGAATCACCATTCGACCAATCAAACAAATAGGGGAGGGTACCTCCGGCTGGAAATATTTCTATCTCTGCATCTTCATCTCCAAAACAGGTAATATCGGAAATTTGAAATGAATCTAACTGTAGTTCGTTGAGTGGTTCTTCTACCAGGCCAACTATCTCATCAGTACAATTCTGATCATCTGTTATTTGTCCAAAATATGAACCGGCGCTCAGGCTGTCAATAGCAGCCGTCATCCCGATCGTATCGCCTGCTGAGTTGGTCCATAGAAATTCGTATGGGGCGTACCCCCCGGAAACCACTACAGAAATAGCACCGTCCTCTCCGTTTTTACAACTAACACTATCAATCTGCTGTAATGCTCCAGCCAACTCAGGAGCTTGTATGATTTCAAGAAATGATGAAGAGGATGTACATCCATCTTCGTCGGTGATCGTGACCCGATATTGGCCGGTGGATAAATTATTGATTTTGAGATTCGGGTTCATGGAGCTGCCTTGCAGACCATTGTCCCATAAATATTGATAAGGAGGATTACCACCTTCTAACAGCAAGCACAAAGTCCCATTATTATCGCCAAAACAAAGGCTGTCTTTTGACGGTAATTGCTGGATATAAATTGGACTTACATCTTCGGGGACCTTGACCGACATGAGTTCGGTAGTACACCCGAGGTTATCCGTTATGGTAACTATGTAATCGCCGACCGGTACATCATTTAAACAACTCATCGAATCCCCGTTGTTCCATTCATAAATGTACGGGCCTTCTCCACCTGATACTTCAATACAAACGCTGTCAAGGGAGGTACAGTCTGGAATGAATTGATTTTGCTGTACTTCCAATTGATCAGGCCACTCGATAGTATATTCAGCATCAACCAAACAATTGTTCTCGTCAGCGATCGATACGGAATAAATTCCTTCCCCTAAATGATTGAGGGCGGAAATGGTATCTCCCGTTGACCAAATATAAAGCAATGAACCCGTTCCGCCATTTGCCGATACTTCAATGATGCCGGTGGAATCCCCATAGCAGATCGGGGCATCAAAATTGACCAATTCGACCTGAATTTGCTCCGGATACTCCAATAAAATATCATTTGTTGAAATGATGCATCCTTCGGCATCAGTGACGCTTGCCGGGTAATTACCGGCCGGTAAAGCAAACCGGTGATCGGTAGTGTCATTGGAATCTGCCCATGAATAAGTATAAGGTTGAGTTCCGCCGGAGGCGATCAAAAATATTTCACCTGTCGGCTGTGCAAAACATGACGGAGGATTAAAATCAACGTTCAAGGACAATTCCTGGGAGGTGGTCAGACAAAAGGTCGTGTCGATTTTACAGTTTGTTTCAGTGTCGGTGACAGTCACGGTGTAACACCCCGGAGCCTGATCTGAGATGACCGGTCCGGACTCATCAATATCCCATTCATAAGAATAAGAACCTGTCCCATTGGCTGAGACCATGATGGTACCGTCATTTCTTCCAGCACATGGTGGATGAGATAGTTCGGCTTCCAACGTGATCAACTCAGGGCCTGTTAATATAATGGGATCAGAATTATATCCACATCCGTTGGCATCAATAATGGAGACAACATAGCTTCCCTCTGGCAAACCAGAGATATCTTCAGAATTTGGGCCATTGTTCCAGGAATAATTGTAGTCCATTGTTCCACCATTGACTGAAATATTTATCGAACCATTTGATTGACCTTTACAGGCTGGGTTGATTTTTTCATCAACTGCAATAAATATCGGAGAAGGCTGGCCTAAAAACAGGGTATCGTTAAATGTACAGCCGTTGGCATCTTCGATTGTCATCACGTAATTTCCAGACGATAAATTATTGATGGTTGTGCCCATCGCATCATTGTCCCAGTCAACATCAAATGGAGAAGTGCCACCGGAGGGTTTGATACTGATCCTCCCATCATTAAACCCAAAACAAGATGGTTGAAATAAACCGGTAGTGTCGAATGAAATGGCAGCAGGTTGGTTGATCTCTAATGCGGGTATTTCCTGTATGCAGCCTTTGCTGTCAGCTACTGTTACGGAATATGTTCCTGCTGGAAGATTTTTGATTTCCCGTGTTTGAAATCCATTTTCCCATTGATATTGATAAGGAGGGCTGCCGCCAAATACGTTTAACAAGATCCCACCATCGCTACTACCGTTGCAGCTTGGGCTGGTAATGGTTGGATTTATAGTTAATTTGTCAGGCTGACTGATTTCGAAATCGATGATGTTTTCACAGATACCATCTGTAATGGTCACTGAATGAGATCCGGCGGCCAATCCAGTTACCATTTCTGTAGAGGCGCCGTTTGACCAGGCAATTACAGGGTTCGTTCCGTTTACATTGAGGGAAATTACACCATCAGCCGCGCCATTGCAACTAACATTTGTTATTTGAGAACTGGCCACGACGGCACCGGGGCCATTCACGGTCATAAATGGAATAATGAATTCGCATTGTTCCGGGGAGCTGTCAGTTATGGTAAATGATTGCGCCCCTTGAGATAAATTTTCCAGAAAAAGGCTGTCCCCTATATGAGTCATATTGTTTCCCCATCTAAATGTATAGGGGGGAGTACCATCAAGTGGGACTAATTTGATCGTACCATCACTGCCACCACAGGTAGTAACATCCTCCACAACTCTCAATACTTGTGAAATGTTATTGATGGTCGTTACATTCAAAGTGTCCAAAGCCGTACACCCATTCTCCGCCCCAACTCTCAGAATGAACGTGTTGGTACTATCAACAGCAGGATGAGAAGAAATATTTATTATCTGCGATGAATCTCCGGTATTCCATTCATAAGTCACTTGCCCCAATCCTTGGTTATTGTCGACGGCCATTAAAGTTTGCTGCGTATTTTTACAGACTGATTCTTCCCCGATAATCTCAGCAACAGGGCTGGGCAAAATATTAAAATTCACACTCGCAATATCTGTACAACCCCCATTCGGGGTAGAAGCAATATAATAGGTCTGACCACTGATCGGCGAAATGATTGGGCTTATTTCTGAGCTTTGGTTGATCAGCCCTGAATCATGGTAAGTGATCACTCCATTTGCTCCATTGTTGTCAATTACATCAACTGTACTCAGATCAAAAAAATCACCTTCACAAATGGTCGGGTTATCTGTTGTGTTTATGTCTGCCTGCGGCAAAATAGTAATATTTGCTGCGGAAAGTGAGGTAGAAAAACAAGATGGATTAATTGATTCTCTTGCGTAATAAGTGATCGTAAGCGGTGTGTCTGTAAAATTGTCAGGGAAATTAGTAAGCCAAAATTCTTCGCCAATATGGACTGTGTCCGACGCCAGCGAATCACTTGACCAGATAATGTTTCCATTAAAACTTGGTTGCGCGGTAAAAGGAACTTCCAGGCCACTACAAATTGTAGTGTCAAAAGTCATAGGGGCAGCGAATTGGAACTCATCCACATTACCGTTACAATTTAAGTCGATCCCATCACAAGGATATTCAGTCGCTCCTGGGTTTATAAAAAACTGAGTATCGTCGCAATCCTGATTATTTGGGACAAATCCGGGTGTAAATGATTGAAATGAACAAGTCGAAAAATAGACATCCTGACCTCCGTATCCATCCATGTCAGCGTCTTGATAATACGTAAAAAGTGGAGGGCCTAAATCAACAGAGCCGTAAAAGATAATATTGTCAAGCGCAATGTCGGCCCGGATCCCGTTTCCGCCAACAGCTACAAATCTGAATTGAACAGTTTGGCCGTCCAGGTGATCCAAATCCAGAAAACGGGTTATCCATTTATCCCCGCTGTTGCCGGCCAGTAAGTCGATCAATTTCCAGTTGGTGCTATCCGTTTCTTTATATTCCAGTCTCAAAGAATTGACATTCGAACCAAACATTAAATAATCGAAGGACATATCGCAAGAGTCCGCACTGGCATTCACTTGCATGCAATTTGAAATGAGAACGCCTTCTTTCCCGTTTCGACAGGAAGAGCCACTTGATTCAATGTATATGTATTTTCCTCCACCTGGATTGTCATCATCCGGGCCCGTACCGAAATTTGTGATGTTGCTGTTGTCATTGACGATCCAATCAAAATCATCGATCAATGAATTTTGCCAGACGCCCGAAATTGGGCAGGGTACTCCACAGATTGCCATACAATTTTGTTGCTGGTTGAAGTCTTCTTTGACCGTGACCACAGGTGGAGAACAAGTTGTGGAAAAAGTAACTGAACAAGAGTTGATCGAGAAACTGTTGGCGCACTTAGTTCTTACGTACAGCTCATAGGCCGTTGAAGGATTTAATCCTGTAAGCAATACTGGTGGGCAAGAATCCAAAACCACAACCGATGAAGCAGAGCCTGCAATCTGGGACGAACCAGGATCAAAACCAATCGGGCCAAATTCCAGGATTGAGCTATCACAAACAAAACCAGGTGTCCAATCAACAAAGGCGGTAGTAGAATCTACACTGATAATCTCAACACCGGTCGGGTTCAGGCAGGTAGTTGCCTCGAATACCAGTTCTACGAATTCTAAAGTACCATCATGCTCCTTGCCATCGTCGCAAATCTGCAGGACCCATATATCGTTGGGGTTTGTACCGTCATTTAATGGAGTGAATGCCTGTTCTGACAAATGTTCTCCGATAAAGGGAACAATGCCATCCGTAATTGAAAGTGTGTTGCATGCCTCAGTTGTATTGGTCGAAATAAAACTGGTGTACTCATTACAATCAAAAGGATTTCCATAATTATCCTGCCCACTACCATTATCAGAAGAAAGGTTTATAGCAACATCATTGGGTGAAATGAGGGTGATGTCAAGGTCAGCGTCCCATTCATGGGCAATGATTAATCTTACTTCTTTCAGGTAAACATCAATGCCCAAAGAATTGCCCGGTGCATTGGTCACCTGTATTTGATAAAAATGAGATGCATCACAACTGAAATCTTTGATTGGCAAGGCAAGGTTGCAACCAGATGGATTGCTAAGGACGGAAGGGGGCAAGGAACCTGTCGGATCGGCATGAATGGGAACTAGCGTGGTCGCTAAGCATGTCCAGAGGAGGCAAATTCGCAAGTATATCTGAGGCATATATTGGTTGTTCCTGATTAAAAATGAGATTCAGGTGTCTAAATTATTGAAGGTGTCTCAATATTGTGCGGTGCTTTTTGTTCAGGTAGGGACTATAATCGTAGAAGGTGCAAAATTAGTCATTTTTTACAGTCACCTGCAAATTTGAGAAATAACTTTGAGTATTGATTTATTCTTTTTCTGTAAATAGTTGTTTGTGAGAAGTTTAAGCCTGAATTAAATTGAAATCATAATTTAATGATCAAGGGTGAAATAGAATACCTTGCAAAAGGGAGGGTTTGTTGCGAGTGCCGACGTTATGAAGTCGAAATAACCATCCACCATTAAATCATGGAGCAAGTTCGACGTTCATAACGTCGGCTCACATTGGATCATCCTTATTTCTTGGCTTATTTTAATCTAATCCTTGATTCGCATAATTTAAGGATCAATAGGGATGGGGCAGTTATAGCAGATTTTAGAAAGAATAATAAAAATCGAAATAAAGAATGTTTTATAAATACTTACCTTATGAAGATTTTGGGTTTTTACAGGTTCACTTTATAACTTTAAATAGCCCCGTTTTTACTACAAAATGTTCTTTGTTTTATTAAAAATAATAATTTATATTTTTTTTTAATAAAATATGCCTGAATGGTGATTTTTGGCAAACCATTTGAATTTTTTCTCATAAAATTGAAAAATCACCTTCTCAGGCCTTTATTTTGCAGATGATTGAACATAGTCACTAGGATAATGATACTTCCATGAACACTTTTCTAAAAAATCCTTTCATACTTTTTGGGTGCTTAATATTTGGTATCCTCTTAAATGCTGGATGCAAAAAGAACGACGACAGCGATGCGACGCCTGATATTTTAGTGCAGAATGAGACTGCCGCAGTTCCTGTCGCTTGGATGAAAATGTACCTGGAAATTGATCGGTACATGCTCGATTTCCATCCTGGACCCACTTCCCGTTCTTTAGCATATATTAACCTGGCTGCTTACGAATCGGTTATGAGCGGTATGCCTGAATTTAATTCGGTTGAAAACTTGTTTTCCGATCTCACGATACCCGATGCAGGAAATGATGAATATCACTTTCCGACAGTAGTCAATGCGGTTTATGCTAATCTTTTTAAAAGACTACTGCCTGGTGAATACATTGATGCTGCTCAACAATCTAATCTTCAATTTGATATACTAGCCCTGGAAGATGAGTTCAACGCTTCATTTAGGAACATCATATCTACGAATGTGTACAATCGATCGCAAGAGTATGGAGAGGCGGTAGCAAACGCCGTTTGGGAATGGTCCAAATCCGACCCTTTCGGTCATGAAGCTTATACTAATTCAAGGCCACAAGGATATACACCTCCTACTGGTCCTGGACTATGGCAACCGACTGCACCTGATTTTGCGGCCTCTCTTTTTCCGTACTGGGGAAATGTCAGAACATTTGCCATCAGCGAGACAGAGAAACTGGCAGGCGAGCCTTTAACTTTCAACGAGGACCTGATGTCTCAGTTTTATGTGCAAGCGCTCGAAGTTCGCAATACCGTCAACAACCTTGAATTCAATGACCAGTGGCAGGCAGAATTTTGGAGTGATGATCAGCCTGGATTGACCTTCAGCCCGGTCGCGAGATGGGTGTCTATTGCTATCCAAATAATTGAACAAGATGAATGTCATTTGGAAACAGCGCTTTACGCTTTGGTGAAACTATCCATTGTACTCAATGATGTAGGAGTGGCCTGTTGGCATTCTAAATATACCTATTCGGTCGAACGCCCAATCACTTACATTAACCGTGTGTTCGATGCGGATTGGGAACCTTATCAAACTGCGACTCCCAGTTTCCCTGGTTATCCGTCCAGCCATGCTTCATTTTCAGCGGCAGCGGCTGAAGTTTTGTCTCATGTATTCGGATACGAATATGCCTTCACTGATGCCAGTCATGACAACCGGGATGATTTTCTTGGTATGCCACGTTCGTTTGATACTTTCTATCAAATGGCAGAAGAAAACGCTGTTTCCCGAATCAAGGCTGGAGTGAATTTCCGGATGGATGTGGAGGAAGGTTTGCAACTTGGTTATGCCGTCGGAAGAAAAGTGAACTCAATGCCGTTCAAATAATTTTTAGTACTACAGTTCATTTGAATCATTGATTAAATAGTTTATAGACCAACCATCAGATATAATTTATTTGGCTTTCGATTATTCGCAGTTTATTTACTTAAATAGACCGCTGCGCTTTCAAATAGCATGAATTTTGCTTTTAACCCACCAGCAAATATTCCCTTCCATCCTTTTACGGATTTCTTCTACCCTCCAATATTTTTTAATTCAGGTCTTTAAGATCACTTTTTCGTTTACGCCCTCCTAAATGAAGTTCTTGTTGAATTGATGCTTTGTACCTGACACCTAAAGTTAGCTGAACTTGAAATCAATGAAATTTCTTTACACACTTGCGCTAATTGTTTTTTGCCATGGATTGGTCAGTTCTCAAATCGTCAACCAGGTTGGTGGCTCATTGGGCTATTCCAACTATATGGGGGATTTGGTAGTTCCCACTTTTACTTTTAAACAATCCAGTATTGCTGCAAATGCTTTTTGTAAAAAACAACTCAATCCCTTTTTTTCTTTGAGACCAAGTTTATTGGTAGGTGCTTTCTCGGGCGACGATGACTTTTACAGTCGAAATAGAAATAGGGGCAATCGATTTAAAACTACTTTTTTTGAAATGACTTTTATCATGGAATATGATTTACTGGGAGAAAGGAGATATCCCAGAAATGAAATGATGAGACGAATCTTGTCTCCGTATATTTTTACCGGAATTGGCTTCACGGTTTTGAGTCAATCTATTCATTATGGCTCTGCTGACAACCCCGACATTTCAGCTTCCTACAGCGCTGTTCAACCAGCGGTACCCATCGGATTTGGATTAAAAAAAGATATCAATAAACACATTCAGATAGCCATGGAGTGGGGGATGAGATTAACCTTTACAGACTACCTCGATGGGGTAAAGTTATCTGGAGACCCAAGTGATAATGATGTGTATTTGTATGGAGGCCTTGGAGTTATATATCGGCTTGCCAATTATGTAAGATAGTATTAAAAATTTCTATGAACATCTCGGAAAATCTTACTCCTTCTGGTGAATTTGCACAAATGAGCCTTTTTGCGGAAGTAGCCTGACAAGGTAAATGAAAATTCACCTTACTGGAGGTATAAAAAAAAATCACATCTATTTTTGGTTTTTAATCAGCTAATTTATATACCTTTGTCAGACACATTTAAACAGCCCACACTACATTTTCGTCCACAATTTCGCTTGCCCCATATTAATTCCCAATTGGTGAGCGAATGACGATTGAGAACCTTTCCCAGTAACACTATTGGAATTAAATCGACGACGGTATTCCGTCATGCGTCTCTTTTTTCCTGCCCCCTATTTTTAGAATTAAAGAAATAACTGACTTGCTAAAATTGATAACTCAGAGGTCGTTTTTACTTTTATTCTTTCACGATTTGCATTCAAATATTGAAATCATTTTTCTTTTGGATAAAACCAAAACCCATATTAGTGAACTTTTTTTTTCCAAAAAACCTCATATTAAAACACACCAATATATTTTAAAAACTTCGTATTAACCACACCTTTCTTTTTTACCCACACCTGAACGCCCCTGGAAATTGGCGTACCCTTTTGGTAGCTTCCTTTTCTGATTAAGGAATAATGACACAAATGCTATCATAAAATACTGCCAGGCAATTCTTCCATGAACAACATTGAATCACCGATTTAAGTACCGACTTGTGGCCATGTGCCATAGGGCTTTTTCATTTTACAGCATTTGAAAACCCCATGGATTACTTGACATAGCATGTCCCCATAGGTCGTTGGCTGAATATGTAAAACCAAAATTTCACGTATCACACATTTTCCTTGACATTATGAAAAAAACAACTACTACTTTAACCCTCTTACTTACACTCACTTGGTTTCTCGCTCATGCACAGGTCGACGATTATTTGATGAGCAGCACGTTGACAAACATTGATGGCTGTTCAGGTTTTTTCCTTGACAGCGGCGGCGGCAACGGCAATTATGGCCCCAACGAAAGTTTTACCACTACCATTTGTCCACAGGGCAATGCTGGCACACATGTGCAGTTAATTTTTAGTGGAACAAATCTGAGTCCGGGTGATCAACTTTGTTTTTTTGATGGCCCCAATGTGGCTGCTCCTTCTTTAGGTTGTGCAGCTGATTTTGTGGGGGGAGGGGCCTTCATCATTCAGGCAACTGCCCCAAATACATCCGGGTGTCTTACCGTTACATTTGACTCAAATGCATCCGGCGAGGGAGAGGGATGGAGTGCAAACATCAAATGTATTCCCGCATGCCAAACGATTTTTTCGGTCATTGAATCAACTAACCCGGCAATCATTCCTGTCGATACCGGCTATATCGATATTTGTCCGGGGGATCAGGTCTTTTTCACTGGTCGCGGTGAATACCCGCAAGATGGTACCGTTTATAATCATTCTGACTTGACCAGCCAGTTCGAATGGGACTTTGGCGATGGCACATCTTCCTTTGGTCCTTCGGTGGCGCATATTTTCGATGAACCCGGAGGCTACATTGTTGAATTGAAAATCACTGACCAACTGGGATGTAACAACACCAACTTCATTAAACAAAGAATACGCGTGGCCCCAAAACCAGCATTTGAGCTGGGTGTCTGGGATGATCAAATCTGTTCTGGAGATACCGTCAATTTAAATGCGATGGTAAATACCAGTGACGATGAGCATACAGTCTCAGTGACACCATCCGAAGGTACTTTTCAGAGTGGAGGGATTCGCTCTGATTCACTTCCGCTACCCGATGGAAACGGAGCTTCGTATGCTACTACCATTTCATTTAATGGGTTCGCTCCCGGACAGGTTTTGACTGATATCAATGATTTGGTCGGGATCTTCGTGAACATGGAACATTCGTGGATGCGTGATTTGGAAATTTCGATTGAGTGCCCAAACGGAACGAGTGTCATGCTGCATAACCATCCGGGGCAGTTGGGTGGTGAGGTGTTTCTGGGAGTTCCTTACGAAAATGATGAGGGCATGCTCAATCCCATTCCAGGAGTAGGCTATACATACGGCTGGCAGCAAAATCCTGATTATAATTATACCTGGATTGAATATGCCAATTGGTTTTTTCCGACCACTTTGCCGGCAGGTACTTATGATTCATATGAACCATTGACCAACTTGGTTGGTTGCCCGCTCAATGGAGATTGGACGATCACCGTCACCGACCTTTGGTCGATTGACAACGGAAATATTTTTTCCTGGTCAATTCAGTTTGATCAAGATTTATTTCCTGCCCTGGAAACGTTTTCGCCTTCTTTGACCAATTGGCAATGGCAGGATCATAACTCCATTTTCTACAACGATCAGGATTCGATTTCAGCTTCGCCAATCAATGCCGGAGAAGTTGCTTATACCTTTGAAGTAGAAGATGAATTTGGATGCTTATGGGATACGACGGTCAATATAGAAGTGCTACCATATACGCATCCGGACTGTTATCAGTGCGAGGATATTTTAGGTGATTTCCCTGATTCTACCATTTGTCTGGGAGCTTCCGTTGAGATGGATGTCTCCACTCCCATTTCATCAGGAGAAATTACCTTCGAATCTACTGATAATTACTCAATCGGAGCCAGCAATCACCCTCCGTCAAATCCTTATTTGTCCACCATCAATGTTAATTCGGTAAATCCATTGACGGTTACGGATCCCTTCAATGACATTATTTCAATTTGCTTAGATTTAGAAACAGATTTTGATGCCAATATAGATTTGCGCCTCGTTGCTCCCAATGGGCAGGTTTTTACCCTCTCAACCAATAATGGAGGAGCAGGAGACAATTATACTCAAACCTGTTTTACACCAACTGCTACCACTCCGATTGCTGCCGGAACACCACCTTTCACAGGGGAGTTTTTGCCGGAAGCTACCTGGAATGCCCTTTTTGGAGTACCAATTAATGGCAGTTGGTCATTGCAGGTATCTGACCAATTTGGGATTGATGAAATGGGACAGCTAAACTGGTGGAGTATTACCTTTCGAACCAACAACGAGGTGTTTTACGATTGGGCTCCAGCAAATACGCTGGATTGCAATGACTGCCCTAATCCAATTGCTACACCTGATGATGATGAAATTTACACAGTGACAGCCAGCGACATATACGGATGTAGCGCTACGGAACAGATAGAAATTGATGTACAAATTGATTACTTTGCACCCGATGTTCAGATCAACGATTTGCCTGGTGGAATTGCCATTGCTACTTGGAATGATGCCAACCCAGGCACCATGTATGAGGTGAATGTCAACAACACTGGATGGGTACCATCCAATAATGGAAATTTCTCACACATGATCAACGGGTTAAACTTTGGGAACGCGATCAATATTCAAGTACGTTCTATCGTCATGATCAGTGCCTGCGCGGTAGGCATTGGTTATTCTTCCATCAGTTATGGATTTTGCACCATCTTAGCAGAGTTGAATAGTCCAGGGCCATTTGCTGTAACCTGCAACGGGCTGTGTGACGGTGCTGTTGAAATTACTGTTTCAAGTGGTTTATTGCCTTACACATATTTTGTAACCAATAATTCCAATGGTGCTATGTTTACGCAGGACAACGGCATCTTGAACGACTTATGCGCTGGCGACTATACCGTCATTGTGGAAGATGCCGATGATTGTCGCGACACTGTTGAATTTGTTGTTGAAAACAAGGCACCGATCATTGTTTTAGCCAATGAATTGACACCTGTTAGTTGCTTCGGTGAAATGGATGGATGTGCCACTGTTCAGGCACAGGGCGGAGCCGGTGGATTTACGTTTGTCTGGAACGATCCCAATGGATCAATCGGTGATATGGTCTGCGGCCTTGGAGCGGGGCCCATCATTGTAACCGCCGAAGATGCAGACGGATGTACGGGTTCAGGAGTTGCGACCATCACTGAGCCTGATTTGCTGGAAGTTGAAATCGATAAGACCGATGTCAATTGCCTCGGCGGAAATGATGGAACTGCCACAGCCACCACTACCGGTGGAGTTATGCCTTATGATTTCATGTGGAGCAGTGGCAATACACCCGACCAGAACAGTACAGATGGCCTTTCAGCAGGTAACGTATCTGTAATTGTAACAGATGCAAACGGATGCGAGACAACCAGTAATGTTGATATTTTGGAACCTGCTGACGGTGTTGAATTAACGTTGACTGAGTTCAGAGGGTGCAATGCCCAAAATCAAAACAGAGTTGAATCCAATGTAATTGGCGGAACGCCTCCTTACACCTATGCCTGGACTCCTACAGGTGCGAATACACCTGATATTGATGGCCTTCCGAATGGTAACTATACCTGCGTTGTTACTGATGATTCCGGCTGCTCTACCAGTCAAACTGTTTTTGTAGAAGACCTACCTCCGATCGAAATAGAATTGGCTTTTGATTCACCTACCTGTCATGATGGTGATAATGGGGCAATGGCCGCAAATATCGTCAATGGAGGTACTGGCACCGGTTACACCTATAGCTGGAATACAGGTGATACCAATGATTTTGTGGACGGATTATTGGGAGGGTTGGTTTACAGTGTTACTGTTTCTGATTCACAGCAGTGTGAAGGTGTTGCTTCCCAATCACTGCCAAATCCTCCGATCATGGTTCCAGCAGCCGATATCTCAAATGTATTGTGCAACGGTGAAACGAACGGCGAAATTGCTATCGCCTCTGTTGCCAATGCCAATGGAGCAGTTACCTTTCAATGGGACGCAGCAGCCAACAACCAAATAACCGGAACTGCTACCGGTTTGGGCGCAGGTGACTACAGTGTTGTGATTACCGATACTGAATTGTGCACCATCACCGCCACTTATACGGTTGGCCAACCTGATCGAATCGAAGTAGATTATCAAGTGGTGGAAAATGAATGCTTTGGTGCGCAGGATGCTTCTGTAGATGCAGATGTTTCTGGAGGTACTCCAGCTTATTCTTTCAACTGGTCAGATGGCTCTACCTCGGCAAAACTGACTGATATTCCTTCCGGTGAGTATTTCGTAACCATTACTGATGCCAACCTTTGTGAATATGAAGGATCTGTTTTGGTGGAACAGCCCGATTCGGTCTTGATTGTACCGACGGTAAAAGATGTCTCTTGTTTTGGCGATATGGACGGGGCAGTTACAATTGAAGCAAGTGGTGGAACCCTTCCTTACCGTTACAGCCTCGACAATAATCAATTTGTAGGAAGCAAGACCCTGATTGCCTTGAGCGCAGGGGACTATACGGTTTATGTTCGGGATGCCAATGATTGTGTTTATTCGACCGACATTGTCGTTGATGAACCACCGCAAATCTCAGTTTCAGCAGGAGGAAACGGTATCTTCGACGATGAATTAACCATCCTGTCCGGGGAGTCGGTTTTCCTGGAACCAGAGATCAGCAATGCCACCGGGACAGTGAGCTTTACCTGGACTGCCGGATGGTGCGGCACCATGGTTTGCGGAGATACGCTGACTGATTGCGAAATTGATATCATCTGTGAAACGCCGTTTGCCTACCCAGATTTCACCAATGATTATTTCGTATTGATAGAAGATGAAAACGGATGCAGAGCAGAAGACCGAATTCAAGTCCATGTGAAAAAAATAAGATCTGTTGTTGTGCCTACTGGTTTCACCCCGAATGGCGATGGGGTAAATGAAATACTACCGGTACACGGTCGGTCAGGCACGATGATAAAACTCTTTCAGGTTTTTGACCGATGGGGTGAGCTACTGTACCAAGACGGTGAAATACCGGTAAATGATATTTCTCGGGGATGGGATGGTAATTTTAAAGGAGATGCAATGCCGGCCGGGGTTTATGTCTGGTACATAGAAGCGGAATATGCCGATGGCATGACTGAATCCTTTAAAGGCGAAACCACTTTAATCAGATAACAAAAAGCAACATTTGGATGAAATATTCTTTTTGTTGAAACACATAAAAATGATGAAAATAAAACTACTTACAACTTTTGTTTTTGCTACGATTTTTTCTCTTCAGCTGGTGGCACAAGACCCACAGTTCTCTCAGTTTTATGCATCCCCGATGCAGCTGAACCCCGCCATGACAGGTGTCTTTCCCGGACAGTGGCGAGCTGTTGCGAATTATCGGCAGCAGTGGAACAGCATACTTAACACTCGTCCTTTTCGTACCATCAGCGCAAGCTTTGACGCCAAAGTCCCAGTCGGCAGGGGAGATTTTTTTTCCTTCGGAATGACGACTCTGAGAGATGAGGCAGGTATCGCAGATTACAACAGGACCTCTGTTGATCTTTCCCTTTCCTTTATGAAACAACTTGGTGGAAGCAGGTACAGAGGTGCCGATCAATTCCTGGTCGGAGGAGTGCAGGTTGGTTTTGGACAACATAACATCAGTCCAGAAAAACTGTGGTTCAGTAACCAATTCAATACCACGACCGAAGAAATTGACCAAAGTATTAATAGTGGGGAAAACATAGAAAGCAGCAGTGACTTGTTCCTGAATGTAAATGCAGGTCTGCTTTGGTATGCGGTCTTCGATGACAATCAGAGCTTATATGTTGGAGGCGCCATTCATCATGTGAACCAGCCCGAAGTTTCCTTTTTGGCCAATAGTAGTGAAGGCACCTTAGAATCAAAATACACTGTGCATTTGGGTGGTGAAATTCCTTTTAATTCGAGACTGAGTATTTTACCAGCTGTGGCCGTAGTTAGTCAGGGACCCTCTTTGATTTCGCTTTATGGTGCTAATTTTAGGTTAACAAATCGCGACTGGAAAGAAATTGCCATCAGGGCCGGTGCCTGGGGGCATTTGGTCAAAGATGTTGAGGGTTCGATTGCTTCACCTGCGGTTACATTTACCACTATCTTAGAGATCGAGAGATGGAATATTGGCTTAAGTTACGACTTGGCGGCCAATCAATTGGCACCTCCTACCAATGGACGGGGGGCCTTTGAAGTATCATTGATCTACTACCAGAAATCGGCCGGGCGAAAGTATCGGGTAGAATGTCCTAAGATGTAATCTTGAAAAAACAGTTAACATTTATAATTCATTTTTAAGCAAAGGGGCTGCGTTTTGTAGCCCCTTTATTTGTAAAACCCATTAACAAAATAAATAATTTGTCCTGGCTAAAATTTTATAAATAATTTGTAGTAAAATTAAATCACCTTTATATTTGTCCTATTAATTTACAAATGCCTTTAATCAGGGTTAACCCGCTTTTTTCTTGCCTCT
>JBCBRY010000179.1:17145-17378 GCA_039819485.1 Bacteroidota bacterium
ACAAACTGATTATTAGCACCTTAAGACCATGCTAATTACTTTTTATTTTCCCAATATCAATTAGATCAATGTTTTAAAAAAAATACGACACTGAATTCATTTAGACATTAATATCTGATTGTCAGCATGAATAACAATCCAGCGAAATTTAAACTTTTGTTCATGTTGCTTAAAAGGCATTAGCAGAAAACAAACGTTTTTAATTTAATGATGGAAAATATTTAGAGGACAAA
>JBCBRY010000180.1:0-17351 GCA_039819485.1 Bacteroidota bacterium
CAACCATTTTAAGGGAGTGAAAATAACATTAACCTTCCCGAAAAAATCTCACCTTTACAAAAATTAAAAACTATGATATTTCGTACCTTTTCTACTTTCTTTTTTGTATTAATATTATCTACCCTCTTGGCTCAAGTCCCGAAGGAATTATTAAATGCCTTAGAAAATGCAGGCACCACCTATCAGAGAGCAAAAGCACATACAGATATAGCAAGAAAAGTATTTAACAAAGCACCTCATGAATGTATCAAACATGCTGAAGAGGCAAGGAAAATTTTATCAAAAACACCAGAAGACACCTTATACATATTATCTACCAACAGTTTAGGTTTAGCCAATTTTACCTTAGGTGACTATTCAAAAGCGAAACAGTATGTAAATAGTGCCAAGGCGTTAAGTGAAGAGATTGGCAACGATAAGTTCGCAATGATGTGTACGGCTAATTTGGGAGCTTTTGCTATTTCATTAGGCAATTATCCAGAAGGTATCGAACATAGCCAAAAAGTCGCTTCTTGGATGCTCTCCCAAGGAGATTCAATTAACTATGCTATATTTATCAATAATGTTGGTACTGCCAACAATCGGATGGGAAATTATGACGAAGCGATGGAACATTATTTCGATGCCCTGAAAATCTTGGAAAGGGCCAAGGATACCATGAGGTTATTAACTACCTATGCAGGGCTTGGGGAAGCATACGATAACACCGAGAATGATTTAATTGCTTTACAATATGAAATGAAAACTTACAAGCTTGCCACTGCTATTAGAGATACATACGAAATATCACAGGCAGCAATAGGGTTAGCTAACATTTATTCTGATTGGAATACGTATGACTCTGCCTTATATTACAATCAAATATCGTTGAAAGCTGCAAAAACTGTCGGATATAGAGCAGGTGTTGGGGCAGCAAAAGGCAACATCGGCCTGATTTATAATAAGGTCAACGAAGAAGAAAAAGCAATCAGACATTTACAGGAATCCTATGATTTGTATAAAGAAATCAAGGATACATTTGGATTAATGAATATCGGTAAAGCGTTCTCCAAAGTTCTAATCAAGTATGGCAGCTTTGATGAAGCTGAGGATTTACTTATCGAAGCAATGAGTTGGGCAGAAGCAAGAAAAGCGAATGTACACATTCGCCAATACCACCTCCACTTCTCTAAACTTTATGACACTACAGGACAATATAAAAAAGCTTTCCATCATTTTAAAAAATTCGAAGCTCTTAAAGATGAACAACTCAACGTCGAGAAATCACGCATAGAACTGGAACTGCATGAGAAGTATAAATCGAAAAAACTGAGCAAAGAACTATCAGAGAAGGAAGAGGCATTAAAAAGTAGTAAGTCCAAAATATTGAAGCTATTTTTCATCACAATAGGGTTAATCATTTTCATTGTTCTGCTCTCGAATCTGTTCAGGAAAGAATTCAAATCACAAAAGAAGGTGATACAGGAACAAGACTCGGAAATAGCAGCGAAGAATGAGGCTCTTAAAACACCAGATTACCTAACTTGGAAGTCTATTGCATTACCATACAGGAAAAAAAACGAAGTAGTTTTGGTTGGAAACATAATTTACATAGAGTCTGATAATAAGAATACTAAAGTATTTGTTAAAAACAAAGATGCCCATATACCATGTTCATATACACTAAAAGACCTACATAAAGAATTGCCCAACACTATCTTTATAAGGATTCATAAAGCATTCGTGGTAAATATGGTGGAAGTCAAATCGTATAATAAAAACAAAGTTATCGTATCTCGCAAACCTGAGAAAAACGAAACAAAAGAACTCCCTGTAGGCAAGACTTATAAAGATGAAGCATGTAATAGGTTAGAATTGTTTACATCACCAAATTCACAATAAAACCTTTCCCTATAAGACTGATTCATTCACCATTCTGTTAAGTTATAACTTTGAAATTTCCATCTCATGTTTAGCCATTTTGATTTGAAAAAAATTCATTACAGAACCGCATGAATTCATATAAAACCAGCATATGTTAAACCTTCGGACTTTGTACATAAAATGCTTGGATACAATAATTTCCAGGTATATATTCACTTCAATATATGCTCTTAATCAGTTAAAACAGTTCGATGACATTACATATCATCAGGCTTCATGACCCAAACAGGTAATAAAAAAATTAACCCCAGACTACGAAAAAAGACGACCATATGGAAGTGGTCGCCTCTGTCTGAAGCTCTTCGGTAGCAGATGCACCTAAGAGACATATTTATCCTACACATGATTATTGCCTTTGTCAAATATTTAGCGATACAGTCAAAGGCAGCACGGTAGGACAAAAAACCCTCGAATATAGGGGGTTGTAACGTCTCAGCAAAGTATCTCACCTACTTAAGTTCCAATTCGGCACTACTTCCTTCCGTTGTTTATCTAAAACCCAAGCCTCATCGGGGTACTTGGTCGTTTTCCTTGTAAGAGGCTTACAATTTTGTACAATTATGATTGCTGCAAAAGAAAAGCGAGTACACTCGCTTAACGGAACCCCTGTACAGGGAAAAACCGCAATAGAAACTATTGCTGACCTCTCTCAAATCTGTGAAGAACGGCTAAAATCGGATATTGCCTATTATCGGGGCAAAAAAGTTAATCCAAAGGGTATGGAGATTCCTGGTATTGACACAACAAGAGGAGGAATAAACATCCCGTTTGAGCAAATCGAGGCAATAGAACAAAAACTTCTTAAAATCAAAACAGAAAAGGATTTCCTTTGGCATGTATTGTCCTCATTCAAAGTGCATTTGTTGCCATTAGAAGTATTTGTAGCCCTCCAAAAAGCTTTCGGAATGTTCGTTTTAGAACCTTCAGGGTGCAAGCAGGGAAAAACAAAGTTTTGGTATTTAGCCCCCAGCAACAGTCACAACAACATGGTGGCAAGTAGGGCAGAGCTACTCACCTCTCTGGCAAATGAAAAACAATACTCCTTATTTTCTCTGTGGGGGGATAAAATAGAAAGGCTAAATTCTGGACCAGAAGGCTATCTTTTATTTATAGCACTGTGCTTTTTGAACTTTTTGAGAAATCTTGGCAAAGCGGATTTCGGTCAAGTTATAGTCAAGACAATAAACGAAATATTTCTCTATGGTGCATTGTTCATGGCCTTTGCTCTTATTTTAGCTGGTTTGATTTCGTGGTTCGATGTCAAGAATGCCAAGGAAAAAGCAGAACAGGCGAAAACTGATAGAGCCCAGTTGCTGAAAAACCTAAAACTGCGTGATATAGTGCCAAGCCTAACACTTACCTCCAGCCCAACAGAAGTCGTTGAGCAGGCAGTAAAGCGGCGAACACAGCATACCGTACTAATTACTATACCTCAACCTGAACCCAAAAACCCTGAGCACGACAAAGTTTTCAATGCAATGCAAGAAGTACACAAGGCAGTTTATGCACAAAACAACAAAGACCTACTTATACGAACTGTTGTAGACGAAAACGCTATTGGGTTTACATTCCAACCAAAGGATATGAAAGCAGCCAGAGTAAGGGAAATGATGAGAGACGACCCAGGGCTAATTGTAATATATGGTGATTACGTAGCTGTTATTCCCGAAACCTTTTACCACGTCTCTGAGATGGAAGAAGAGTTTTTGAAGAAGGCATACGAGGTAGCTACCAATTGGGACGCAAGAACATATCTCAGCAACTGATAACCACTCCAAACCTGTGCAATATGAAAAAGAACCAAATCTTCGACCATTTCTACAGGAATGATGAGTGGAACAAGCGCAACAATACCATTTCACCTGTAAACAAAAAGCGTAATAAGCAGAGCAAAGAGGCCTGCAAATGCGGTGGCATTCCCAAAACGGTTGCCATCGTTGGCAAGGAATTATGCAAGCGTTGCTTTTTGCCTTTGGCACTCCTGCTTATGTAGTTTTTTCACCTCGCTACTGCTGCAAAAAATGGCGAACCAATTTTTGCCAGTAGCAAGGTATTTTCTCAACCAATAAAATTTCACGACAATGAGAATTATATTAAATGCAGTATTCGCATACCTCATAGTACTTCTGCTTATGTCTCTTAACTATGAACTCTCCGACTACCCTTTAGCTGTCAAACTAACCTCATGGGTGTACCGTGTTCCCATGCGCTGGCAGGTCTTGGGCTGGTGGATACTCCTTACATGGCCTCACCTTACCATGAAAGCAGGAGGGATATTGGCCAATGGTGCTTTCAGATTTATCACAACTTTCATAGACATTTTAGGGAACGTTGTGACACACCTTGTCAAATACAGGGCAGGCCAAATCATACTCGGAGTAATCCTCATTTTTGGCCTGGGGTATTTTTTGCTCTGAGCAATGACCACCTTGTCGGTATGGTCGCTGCTGGTGACCAAACCACTTCACCTATTTACTAACATTCTAAAACCAATCTATCGTGGAGATAATAATATTGGAATCCAAAGCCTACTGGTCTCTTGTACAGGAGACCATACAGGAAATGGAAAAACGCTTCGGGAAAGAAGAACCCTGGATAGGACAAGAAGAGGCCATGCGGATATTGGGGATTTCGAGCACAACAACGCTCCAAAAATTCCGGGACAACGACTGTATCAGGTACTCTAAAATCAGTCCCAAAATCATCTTGTATTATAAAAAGTCGGTTTATGACTTCTTAAACGCCAAGGCGAACTTTCCCGCCGAGGCCAACTCTTCATCACATAAAACCCGCAGAGCATGAAAGCAAGAAACAATTTTCAGGAAATTACCAATGTAAAGGCTTTTTTGGCCGGGTTCAATGCAGGGCATGAGTTGTGCATGAACGAGAAACGCCTGTCCAAACCTGTGAGCGTACTCCTTAACTCGTTACTGGAACGGGATTACAACACCTCCTATCAGGCGGGGATTCACCAGGGGTATGCCGAAGGCATCAAGACAAAAAAGCTGCAACTACTGAAGGATAAAAGGGGGCAGTACAAAGAACAAGAGACGGTAGAGAAACCAAAACAAGAACAAAAAGTACAGCCGATAAACGACGATTTATTTAACCGTATAAATGAATTTATTGGACAACACAACAAGCAGCTAAAAGACAAAGAACAGGAAGAACGACACAGTCAATGGCTGGAGGACTTGCAACGGGACGAGGAACTTGCAAAAGCCCAGGAACTGGACGGGGACGAACTGAGTTTGCACTGAATATCCACCAAATCAATACCTAAACTATGTGTCCGCTCAGGTATAATACCTATGCCTGAGCAGGCCATCTTTTACACTTTATCATGAAACAGATACAACAGCGCATCCAGCGCATAAACCATTCTACTGCCAAATACCAAAAACACAGGGACAGGTTTTACTACATATATCTCTTAATAACCGATTTTTTGTCAGCAAGTTACACGTTCCTGTTTTCACCAATAAAGAAGAAAGCCTTTACAGCCAGGTTCGCTAACAAGCTGGAAGAATGGAATATTCTACGCTCATCCAATACAGGTTTTGTAATTGACGGGATTAGGGCAATATCAAAAAAAGATGCATTCAAAAACTGCATCGTTTATGGACTGACGGGAAGCGAAAAGACGCAGACCTGCTTTATACCGTCCATTCTTAACCTTGATACCAGTGCCGTTATACTTGACTGTTCAGGTGAACTGTACGAGCAAACAAGCGGTCACCTGTACGGGCAAGGGTTTACCATTAAGCGGTTCAACCTAACGGACATAAGTTGTTCCGAGACCTATAACCCTCTGCTGAGAATTGATGAGAATGACACAGGAAAAATGAACGAACTTGCTTCTACCCTGGTCGAAACATCACTTGGCTCAACGGGCGGGGATAACAAGTTCTGGGTCAATTCGGCTACCTCTGTACTCTATACCCTGATACGTGCCTTGATAGAGAAAGGGGACAGGAAGTATTGTACATTGTACAATGTACTTCATATGGTGAACAATCTTTCATCGAGTAAAAAGTCACTAACCTACCTCTGGATGATGAAAAATGCCCAAGGGGCATGCTTCACCGAATTTCGGGGGCATCTCTCAGGGAACCCGAAAACAGTGGACAGCATTTTGGCAACCATAAGGGGAAGCCTTGAAAAAATTGCCAATACTTCTGTTGCATCAATCACAGGGAGCGATTCTTTTGGCGATTTCGGCAAAATGAGGAGAGAACCTACGGCGCTGTACATTACGGTCAACGAACTCATGATACCCTATTTTTCGTTCGTGCTTTCCCTGCTTGTCACAGACCTTTTCTCAATGGTTTTAAAGACCCCAAAGAAGGACGACCTTCCCATTTTCTTCTTACTCGACGAGTTTACCCAGATGAAAATTCCCAATTTTGCTACCATCAGCACAGTAATTAGAAAAAGAAAGTCGGGCTTATTGTTGTGTGCTCAAGCGAAGAGCCAATTCTACAAACAATATGGCAAAAATGATGGTGTGACCATTACCACAGGGGGGACTGCAACGCATGTCTACTTACAGAACAACAATTTTGCAGAGATAGAAGAACTGAGCAAAAGCCTTGGAAAACGCTCGGTACGAGTAAACGGGAAAGACATCACAAAGCCCCTCATGGGTGCTGATGAGATTTTCCGTATGGAGGGGAAAGGTATCGTTATGCAGACAGGGAAACGCCCAATACTGATTCATCCGGTGCCAGCCTATAGAAATAAGAAACTTACACCCCTGACACAGAAACCACCAGCACCCTACCCGGAAACGGAAAAGCCGCTCCCACCAACAATTGATTTCTCCCAATATAACCAGCCTGCTTTACCCACATGAAAAAACGTTACAAGAACCAAAAGGAGTTTTTGTTTGCCAGTGGGGTCTTTGATGAAGGGAGCGAAATAAGCCTCGAAGAAGCGAAGAAGGCGTACAGGAAAGAGTACCTCAAACGGAAAAAAGCAGAATTCAGGAGGAAGCATAAAGAGGTCACGATAGCCATTCCAAGGAAAGATCTGCCACAACTGGAATCGGCAGCGAAGGGGCATAGTCTGTCCCTGCCAAAGTTTATCCGCTCATGTCTTGGCTGGTATATGGAGCAGGTATTCATTGTGCCGGACGAAGAACAGGTTCAGAAACTGTGCATACTGCTCAGGCGCATCGGGAACAACATCAACCAAGTGGCCATGCTCAGGAACAACCTGGAACTTAGCGAACACCAGGCAGTGGCAAAGGTACAGGAGCAGGTCAATGTGCTGGAAGACGAGATTTACCGCATTTTTACCGCCCCTCCCAACCTACTGGAAGTTCTTAAGATAGAAGCAGAGAAAGACCCACTGTTTGCCCAAAAGCTTAGGCAGTTGGTAAATACTTTAGATGCCCAAAGGGAAGTGGAACAAACTGGTATTGCACACTCCTACCCTTCCCCTGGCTCGCAACTGCTCCTTTTGCCTACTGATGGCATGCAAACAACAACTCACCAGAACTATCATTAAACCTATCTGCAAAATGGTAATAAAATCTCTTCGCCATAAGGCACCGAGTTTCAAAAAGTTGATTGAGTATATAGCTAATGGTTCTGAGGAAAGGCAGATACTTACCCGCAACCTGAGAAGCACCACCATGCAGGGTATAGTCAATGAGTATTACCACAACGACCAGTTCAGGAGCAATTACTCAAAGACCCTACTGTATCACACCATCTTGTCATTTAGCCCTGATGATACACCACTTATTACCGATGAAATGATATATGACCTGACCAACAAGTACATAGACCTTCGCAACCCTAACGCACTCACTTTTGCTGCTATACATAAAGACACTAACCACTACCATGTTCATGTTGCCCTATCAGGATGTGAGCGAAACTCATCAAAAGTGCTGCGGTTAGATGACAAACAGTTTTGGCAGATACGGCAGGACTTGGAGGCCTACCAAAAAGAGAAGTACCCACAGTTGCTGCACTCACTCGTTTACCTGGGGAAAGAAAGGGGGAGGAAGAACAGTAGGACAAGGGACAGGAACACAAGAAAGGAAAAAGAATACCAACGCTCAGTTCGTACCAAAGCCCCATCTGAGAAAGAACAGCTTACGGAAGTGCTCTCGAAGGCATACGCTTCTTCGTTTAGTCGGGAAGAGTTTTACCAACATTTAGAGAACGAGGGCTTGGAACTTTACCATAGGAACGGGCAAACCGTTGGGGTACGTGGCAAGCGTAAATACCGATTTTCTACATTGGGGTTTTCTCAGGAAAAATTTGAGGTTCTTGACCGAACGGCTCAGAGGTGGGAGCATGAAAAAAACTTGGCTCAGGAAGTCGACGAGCAGGAATTGGAGTGGTAATGTTTAAACTTTTGCAGTTTATCTATGGAAAAATAAACCCAAATAAGGCCAAATAAACCCAAAATCTGCTGGCAAATTGCTGGCAAATAAAAAAGGAGCTACGAAAATTCATTCGTAACTCCTTGACAATCAGGTCGGGGTGGCAGGATTCGAACCTGCGGCCCCCTGCTCCCAAAGCAGGTGCGCTAACCGGACTGCGCTACACCCCGTATATTTTGAATTCAAAAAAACGACTTTTGAGATAGAAAGGTTTCATCAAAACCTAAAAAATCTCAAAACTCGTTTTATTAGCGGTGAGGGCGGGATTCGAACCCGCGATACCCCTTTCGAAGTATGCCGGTTTAGCAAACCGGTGGTTTCAGCCACTCACCCACCTCACCGGGTGGTTTTTAAAGGCGTTCCTCCTTCGAGGAAAGCGGCGGCAAATGTATTAGGAAGTTTTAAATTTCCAAAGTGAAAAGGACAGATTATTTGTCTTTTTTTTTAATGCCTGTTCGAACCACTTTTTTTCACTTTTCGTTCAGGCTCAGGCGAATTTTTTTCTCCAATTCTGAAACGGTGTCTTTGAATACCAAATCTGTTTCCATTAGATCCTGTACCGTTTTGATGGAATAAATGACTGTGCTATGGTCTCTGCCGCCAAACATTTCACCAATGGCTTTTAAAGACTTATCTGTTAGATGCTTGGCCAGGTACATCGACAATTGACGTGCAATGACAAATTGACGTTTACGTGTCTTACCACCTAATTTTTCGACCGGTACCTTGAAGTGATCAGCCACCAGGTTCTTTATGAAATCGAGCGTTATTTCTTTATTGATTTGCGTCACAAAGTTTCGGGTTACATCTTTCGCCAACTCTACGTCAATCTCTCTCCTGTTCAGGGAGGATTGTGCAATCAAAGAAACCAGTACGCCTTCCAGCTCACGAATATTGTTTTGAATATTATAACAGATAAACTCAACAACGTCATTCGGAATGTCTACGCCTTCTTTGTTCATTTTGGCTTCCAGAATTGCCACTTTGGTCTCAAAATCTGGAACCTGTAAATCCGCCGACAACCCCCATTTGAATCGGGAGATTAACCTTTCTTCCATTCCGTCCAAATCTTTTGGCGGTCGATCAGAAGTCAATATAATTTGCTTCCCGTTTTGATGTAACTGGTTGAAAATATGAAAAAATATTTCCTGGGTCTTCTGTTTATTTGCCAAAAACTGAATGTCATCCACAATAAGAACGTCTACCATCTGGTAGAAATTCACAAAGTCATTGACAGCATTGTTCTTGATGGATTCAATAATCTGGCTGGTAAATTTTTCAGAAGATACATAAAGTACACTTTTGCTATCGAAGCTTTTCAATACCTCGTTGCCAATCGCATGCGCCAAGTGGGTCTTGCCAAGTCCGACGTCACCAAAAATCACCAGTGGATTAAAGGCTGTACCTCCCGGTTTCTTCGCCACTGCCAAACCGGCTGACCTGGCTAAACGGTTACAATCTCCTTCGATAAAACTATCAAAAGTATAGCTTGGATTGATCTGAGGATCAACCTTCATTTTCCTGATGCCAGGAATCACAAATGGATTCTTGATGTGGGATGTATCCAACCCACCAGGAGCAACACCTTTGCTTTTGGATTGATAAGAATTGGACTTTGCGAAAGCGTTGGCGCCTTCGTAATTGGCATAACCTGCAGTAACAGGTTGAAGTTGGCGAACCTTTTT
This sequence comes from Bacteroidota bacterium, assembly GCA_039819485.1. Taxonomy (GTDB): domain Bacteria; phylum Bacteroidota; class Bacteroidia; order Chitinophagales; family Saprospiraceae; genus UBA6168. Next base: position 10,009 of record JBCBRY010000180.1, read on the forward strand.
TGTACCAGTTAATATCTGATATTCCAATCGACCACGTTCGCCCAATTCTTTGCGGATGGTCATTTTTAAAAGTGCTACATAATGTTCTTCAAGCCACTCATAAAAAAATTTGTTAGGCACTTGAATTGTCAGGGCCTGGTTTTCCAAACGTACCGGTCTGATAGGTTCAAACCAAGTCTTGAAACTCTGCCCATTTACATTTCTTCTTATTGTTTGAAGACAGTTATCCCATACTGTTACGCAATCCTTTACCATTCTTTAGTTTAGGTTGGAAGTGAAAAAATAAATGTTGACAATGTCCTTAGGACGATTAATGTAGCATCAGTAAATTAGGAATAACTCCGAGTGAAAGCCCTGGGAATGTGCCCTTACACGTTCAGGTCGCAATCACGAAACATTGGATAGTTTCGCCGAATGGAGGATTGCAAAGGTGGTAAAAATTATCGCATAAACGGGAGGCCATTTAATCTTTTTTCAAATTTTTTTTTTTATAAAGTGTTTACAATTTCGTAACATACTAATTATCAAGGATATAGCTTAAGCACTTTCTATAAAGTACTGACAATCAGACATTTACAAAATGGCTACTGATAATCAATCAGTTATGGCCCTAGCGGGTCACAATAACAATGTAGCTTCTTTTTTAATCGCTATCAGGGCCTTATCCAATGTGGTAAATGGCTGCTTGTCGAGGAAAGTAAGGAGTGAATTTGAAAGCTCAGATGAAGGAGATTTTGCATCCAGGTTTTCAGCCACCGAGTTAATAATGGTCATTGTGTCCTCCCGGGCAATTTTCAGGATTTGCCATAGCTGTTCTGACACATAAACTTGTTGGGTGATGTTATATTCAAACTCTTGTTGGATCGTCAACAACAATTTCAGCCGCAGCTCGGCAGAAGTTTGTTCTTGCTCCTTTAACCTCAACAGCAGGCTGGGTATCGCAATTCTTTCACAGAACAAAGAAAGGCGTTCATAGGCCTGGAGCCGCATAGGGATCGTCGTTTTTTTATTGCTCTGCTTGTTCTCTAAAAGCTTTAACTGGTATTCTTTCTCCGTATGGTTTTTCAACAAATGGAGCACAGTGAAAAACACGATCAGGGCAGGAACAGATATTTTTATAATCTCCAGGATAACATTAACAAAGGTTTCCATCGATATTTTTGTTTTTCAAAAAAGTTCGGAAATTTTGAGCGGCACAAAAGTAACTGTGACAAATGATTTTAAAAAATGAATTGCCTGTACAACCATTCTAGCAAGATAGGTGTTTTTTGCAAAGAAGAACATTGACTATCTTTGTTCTTTAAAGCATTAACGGGCAAACCCTGCTCTTTTATCAATAAAATAAATTGATCGATAAATTAAATAGAATGGAAAGTACCACCACAACTCAACCAATAAACTTAACATCTGGTGCCTTAAAACAATTGAACAGGATCAAAGCAGAACAAGAAATTCCTGCAGACCACGGTTTACGAATCGGGGTGAAAGGCGGAGGTTGCTCTGGCTTTTCTTACATTCTTGGATTTGATAAAAAAGATGATAAAGATGACGAATTTGAGATTGAAGGGCTTAGAGTATTTATGCAAAAGTCACATGCCATATATTTATTGGGTATGGAGATAGACTGGGTAGAAGGGCTCAATAATCGGGGATTCTCATTTAACAACCCCAATGCTTCCTCTACCTGTGGATGCGGGACCTCTTTTTCGGCATAGATGTGTCAAAAAAATAATTAAGCCCGGCAATTAAAAATTGCCGGGCTTTTTAATTGGACCTCAGCAATAAATGCATTTACATGGTTTACGAAATGTATTTTTCGAATTCGTCAGTTTCCAAAATTCCAAAACGTATAACTTTAAAAGGTCCCAACTATTGATAACGTGTGAAAGATTCCCGGCTAAACTAAGAGGGATAAAAGGGGGTACTAAAAAGTAGTTATTTGATGTAAATGAATTTCCAGTTGTTAAGAATGCAGCAAAGGTAAAATTTAAATGCTTTTCAAAGAATTATTCTACCTAAGTGCCCAATCTATTTTCAATGGAAGCATGGCTCAGTTCTCATCTATGTCGATTGGAGTTTGTTTGGTTCCGGAAGTGGTGTTCGGTTCTTGATTCTGGTTACCCTGAAAAGGTACTGCTCCTTGGACCTTGATGATCTGGCTGGCCAATTTTCTGGTTTCATGGGCCATATCACTTAACCAATTGACCGACCAAACAGGGATCAAATGAAAGTCGTTGCGAGTTAATTTATCAATGTGTGCTTTTTCCCATACCCCTGAAGTACAAGGTGTATCTGCAAAGAATCCATCTGGATGGATTACGATTGTTACCCCATTTTCCGAAACAGGCTTTATGATCAGCGGTAATACAATATCCTCCCATTGAACCTGCTCCTCAAATCTACTTGAGTCGATATATGGTTGCAGCAATTCCTGGATCTCCTTCACAAACTGTACATTTTTTTCCAGGCTTTTCTCTTTCTTTCCGATGATCTCCATTTCTTCTTCATACTTGTACTTATTTTCTTGTTGAGCGGCTTCAGCCATCTTGATAAAATGAGACAACAGCCAGGTTCCTTTATCCCACTGCTTACCAGCGAAAATATCAATTTCCGCATCCGTGAATGAATGCAGCAAGTATAACCGCTGAACCGGCATATTGATCAGTAGGTGCAAATAGCTGATTCCTTCTTGGGTATTAAGTAAACTCAGCCGCTTGGTCAGTTTCCCTTTTAAGTTAATGGAACCGAACGTGCAAGATAGAATAACGATATCGAACTGCTGTCCGTATAGTTCCTCGATGAAAAAGACCCCCATCCCATTTCTTTCCAAATGCCTGATTTTTTCACTACCAACTGCATTTTGCTGTTTGAGCTTTAGGATGTAAGCAGATATCAAATCACGTTGCTCTAAAGTAAAAGTAACTATGGCTACAGATGGATAAACTCTTTGTGGTGTTTGTTTTATTTGATTAAGAATTCTAATGACCTGCTGAGCTTCCACGTCGTTTGTGCCATCAATTTCGTGAAATCTTCCCTCCAAATTTTCAACCCTGCAATGATGATCAAAGCCAAATACCTTTTCTGAAGAATCCAATTTTGCCAAAAACTGGTCAGGAGTTTCGTAGCGGTTGGTGATTACAGAAGAAGGGACGCCACTTTCTATTGCGTACTGTAAAAGACTGGTTTCATTCCCATTGCTGTCATTGGAACCGAAAATAGAGAGTTGTTTAGCAAGTTTGGCAATTTCAGTTGATGGTTCGATCGAAAACCTGTTGGCCTCTTCAAAAATGACCATGTCAAATTGAAACGATTTAGGCAAAATATTTAACGCCACATGGGAACTGGCGAATAATACAGGTAGAAAGTCCGTTACTTCCTCCATTCCTCCCACCAAGATATCTTTGAGGGATTTTGAACTGTTTTTATTATTTAAAAATGGCCGGTCAAATAGGGCCTGGTAAGACTGTTTATTGGATTTTCTGAGTTTCTTTAACCCATTGTATTGTCTCTGTTTCCATTGTTTTTCGATGTAACTTAACAACAACGGTTTCAACTCATGCCAGCTCGATTCATAATTAAATAGTTGAGCCAGTTCTGTAGGCAAAGACTCATTCTTATTAACTTCCAGCAGGTTATAAAAATACCAACTGTTAAAAGCTGAATTCCAGTTTTTTGGTTTTACTTTGACCAGTGCCTTCACAACTTTTTGTCCCAACTCCCCGATCTGCAACCATTGGGATTGCCATTGATAAAAGACTGCAAAATCCTTCAAGTATAGTTTCGTAGTTTCCAATTGATCGATAACTGACTCTAAATATTTTTGTCTCTTGGGAATCGTGAGGTTTTTATTGACCAAAGGCTCTTGGTACAATTTAGCTTCATTTAGTTCTTCTAAAAATGTATCGAGTGAAAATTCGAGGAGCGACATTTCTTCTTTCACACCCAAATTAGGGTGAGCCGTCTTACTATTTAGCCGAACTGTTTCTTCCTGGAGAATGCCCTCTAATTTGGATTTCCAATGTGCAAATGCCTCTTTAAATGACTCAAGCCCCAGAACAACTTCATTAATCTTCATTCCTTCCTTAGCCGAAGGGAAATCAAAATCGAAATAGGGATCTTTTTCAAAAAGCGCCTTCAAAGATTTGTACCCTTTTGCCACGTCATGTTGAGCAGCAAGTATTTTTTTTCTTTTTTTAGAATAAAGAAACGATGGTAACTGCACGGATATCGGACCTGCATCCACAAAGTCACGACCTAATCTATCAGAATAGCCAAGTATTTTTTCATCGACCTTGAAAAGGTGCTGTTCGATGTTCTGTGTATAATTATCAAAATGTTTGGCGAGGTTAATCTTATAACCTGCAATGGTTTCAATGAATAGATGATGAAGTTCCCTTGCCTTTTTGATAAAAATATTCAGTTGGTCTTCCAGGTAGTTTTTACCATCATCAATAGAAACTTGCTGAAAAACCCGATCATTAATGTTGCTCAAAGGATGATGCAGGGTCTTGACTTTTGCAAAAAGTGGGACACATTTTTGAATGCCTTCAGAAAGTTGCAAATGTTCCTCACTGTTAAACTGGAAATCGTTTTTGTACAAATGATTGGTCAATAATTCTTTCCTTTCCACTTTGTTGTGGGAAAGGAAAAGCCCTACGGTATCCGTCCATCCTTTATCACCAAATATAGTATTATTGATAGCACCGTAGGCGGCATCCAACCGTGCTTTTTCCCGTATGAACTTATTTTTCTTGTATTGAAAATCTTTCTCATCTAAGCTCACTTCGCGCGATATACCTTTAGCAGCCAATCGCAAATACTCTAACAGCTGATCTTTGTCGTTCATAGCATCGGTTAGCATGAAATTCAACTGATTGATTCCCGCTTTTGCCAATAACTCCTGAATTCTTTTGAGAGCAGGTGCACGTTCTGAAACGATCAGGCATTTTTTCCCCTGCATCAGCAACGTTAGGAGAAGGTTCAAAATAGTTTGGGATTTCCCAAGACTGTCCACTCCCTCAACTACAGATAAAGCTTTGCTAACAGACATTTCCAAGGCTGTTACCTGTTCGGGATCTGCGGCAAGAAATGGATAAACAAATGGATCGCTTTCTTTAGCATCGCCCTTGTCGATGAACACATCTTCGGGCTTTAAATGGTCAGATGTAACAACTTGATGTTGAGGTGGGTAGATGCCTAAGACCCCTGACCAATGCAACGACCCATTGGTGGTATATTCACCAATCTCATCAATTCCCGGAGCCTGTAGCAAAACCCCTTCACTTCGGTGTTCTGTAAATTGGAAGCGGTCAATTATTTCACTACACAGTGAGGCCAATTCAGTTTCGGAGATTGTGTTATTCTCGATCACTTTTTCAATTTGCGCCTGATAATCAAAGTCAAACTTTTCTTTAATATATTTTACTGCCTGCGAATTGAATTGAACCGGGTGCTGATTATCAAATTTCACCACCCAGGCATCAATTTTAGTTTGGGCTGGTTCTAAAGACAGTTGCCAGACAAACAGCGGAGCGACGATTAGTTCGTTTTCATGTGTATCGATGAGCATTGGGTAGCCAAATCCAAAAGTTTTAGCCCCTACCGTTTTGCTAAGGTTCTTGGATTCAAAATATAGGTGCCGAAGATTGTCCGCTGCTATTTTAGAAGCATCAAATTGCAGGCTGAGATCACCTTTGAAAAGCTGTTTTAAGAAAGACGCAATAAATGTATCTCCACCCACAGCAGCGGTTTTGAGGTCCACACGGTCCAAATAAAAAGGCAGTGCGTTACTGTATATCGAATGAATGGAGGGAGATTGGCTATTCCTCATGGAAAAAATGTTTGGTATTTGTTTGAAATGAACGGATAGGCGCTTAAACCAAAATGTTTGAATACCGTTAAAATGGAAAACGAAGCCTGTTTGAACCCAAATTTAATCCTTTGAGGATAAGTTTCAACTTTTCATCCATAAAAAAGGATATCCGAATCAGGTTTTGTTGGTTCTCTTGAAGGAGAACTAAACCATTCAAAATGAATAGATTAGAAAAAATAATTTAAAGTAAACCATAAAAATGCCACCTTTATGAGAATAATCATTTTAATAATATAATTTCGTGCATTATTTTTGCAATCGAAGAAGCATTAATGCCAATTCCAATCCTGACAGCCGATACTTGAAAATCTCCTTTGTTAGGATCCTGTTTTCGGCAGGAATTTAGCCATAACTTAAGGAAGTAGAATTTGTGATAATCCCGTAACATTAAGATACTTTGCGATGAAAAAGTACACAATTGGAGTATTGGCAGCCATCATATTTATGATTGGTTGCGCCTCCGATGAATTGACTGATCCATTGGACGTAAACCTGAGAAAAGCTATCCGATTGGCTTCTCCAGATGGTAGCCTTGAGCATTTTATTATTCCCGCTCCCACTGACTTCTCTAACATTCCAACAGATCCAAATAATCCTCTTACAGAACTAAAAGTAGAACTCGGCCGCATGCTGTTCTATGAAACAGGTATAGCCCTGGAGCCCCTTCACGAAGAGGCAATGGGCACTTACTCATGTGCCACCTGTCATATTCCCGAAGCTGGATTCATGCCCGGACGAGCTCAAGGTATTGCCGACGGGGGTGCAGGTTTTGGAGTAAACGGAGAAGGAAGGACCAAGTTGTTTTTCTACGAAAACGATGAACCGGATGTACAAGGCGCCCGTGCTTTGAGCGTGATGAACGTCGCTTTCACACCCAATACCACTTGGAGCGGTTCTTTTGGAGCCAATGATAATAATGTCGGTACAGAAGATGTCTGGGAAGGATTTACTGAAATCAACCACCTTGGCCTGATGGGGCTTGAAAGCCAGGTAATCGAAGGATTTGATCTCCATCGAATGGTTATCAATGAAACAGTGATGGATACCCTGGGTTACAGACCCTATTTTGAAACAATATTTGCAGGTTATCCGCTTGCAGAGCGATATACGAAACTAACTGCAAGTTTTGCTATTTCAGCCTATCTCAGAAGCTTGACAACCAATAACGCCCCGTTTCAGGACTGGCTGAGAGGAAACGGCTATGCTATGTCCACCGAAGAAAAAGAAGGAGCTATCCTGTTTTTTGGCAAAGCGGGTTGTTCGAACTGCCATAATGGCAAACCGCTCAACAACCCAAATCAATTTTATGCAATTGGTGTCAAAGACCTTTATGAAAACGGGTCAGCTATCAATACAGGTATTGAAGATCAAAGGAACCTGGGGCGTGGTGGATTTACCAAACGGGAAGAAGACGACTATAAATTCAAAGTTCCGCAACTTTACAATTTGAAAGGTTCAGGCTTCTATTTTC
>JBCBRY010000181.1:0-17026 GCA_039819485.1 Bacteroidota bacterium
TCATTTTTTCAAAAAATGACATCCGTCCGCCGGTTTCCGATTTCATCTATACAGTCGCAGGGATGAAATTAGCAACTCTGATAAGTTTATTTAAATTTAGTTTTAAATATTTTTAAAAACTATTTGACCTGGAGGCAAATGAAATTAGCTGTGTAACCCAATTGTAACATTTGAATTTTACCTTTACCCTCATTCACTGATAACTATTCATCACTAAGCATTATAAAAATGGCAACCAAGAAAGACGAAACAGCCTCCTTTGTGCTTCGCTTCACCCAAAAGGTGTTTAAGAACGAAGAGGGCGAGCCACAAGTACAGTGGAGAGGCAACATCCGCCACGTGCAGGGCGGGGAGGAAAAGCGATTTGGAGAGTTTGAGTCCGCCGTCCAGTTTATGCAGGCAAAGCTGACTGATTTGACCATTTCTGCCATGGAGGACAAATCGCCGGAAGAACAAAAAGGCATTCTGGCCAAGAGCTTTGACCTCTGGAAACGCATGGCCACGGAGGGCCCTAAAATGGTGATGGAGACCCTGAAAGACCCCAAGGCAGGTGTCGAACAATTGCAGGAACAAGTCACCCAGGTGGTACAAGAGCAGCGGGAACAGGTGGAAGATTTTGTTAGCAGTAAGTTGGATCCAGGTGCCTGGAAGCCAGCGACCAAGGCTGATTTGCGTTCCCTTGTGCAGTCCATCGCCAAACTATCCGATGAAGTGGCGGCCCTGCATAAAAAGATCGAAAACAACCCATAAACAAAATGCCATTCCGGGTGGTAATTTCAAATTACACCTTGGGTGCCAGCCTCCCTTTTGTTGAATACAGCTACTGAACAAATAGCCCAGCTCAAAGAGAAACAGGCCACCGCTGCCATCAAGGTGCAGATGCTTGGCAATTTTCTGGTTTGGAGAAACGGTGAAAAAGTAAGCCCAAAAGAATGGGGAAGGGATAAAACGATTCAGTTGTTTCAGTTTTTAGTCACCCATCGGCACCGCCACGGGCTGCACAAAGAACAGATCATCGACCGGCTGTGGGAAGAAGCCGGTGATCAGAATTTCAAAGTGGCCATGCACGGCCTCAACAAGGCCCTCGAACCGGAGCGAAAAAGCCGCACAGAGGCCCGTTTCATCATTCGCCAGGGAATTACCTATCAGCTGAATTTGGAGGAAATGTGGATTGACGCCGAAGCACTGGAACAATTCATCACCATTGGCAACCAATGTCTGATCGAACATCCGGAGGTTGCAAAAGAAGCATATCAGGAAGCAGTGCTTTTGCACCAGGGCAGTTTCCTTCCCAATCGTCTTTACGAAGACTGGTCGAGTGACGAGCGGGAGCGATTGCAAGTCCTGACGCTTGGTGCATACATTACTTTGGGGGAATTGTTGTTGAACGATAACCCACTCGAAAGCATCCGCCTGGCCCAACAGGCACTGCTCATTGATGCAACCTGGGAAGATGCCTATCGCCTTGAAATGCAAGCCTATATCAACAAAGGTAACCGGCCGATGGCCATCAAAACTTACCAGCAGTGCCAAAAAATGCTGGATGAAGAATTCGGAATCGAACCACTCCCGGAGACGAAAAAACTTTTCCAAACCATTAAGGCGATCTGATTCGCTCTCACTCCTCTCACCTTCCCGTATCCCTTGTAACTCATCTGTAACTACCCCTCCTGATATTTGCACCATCAAAAGAATGTAAATCATTAAACTTTTAAAAATGGCAACTAAAACAGCTAAAAAAAATAAGAATCTGTCCACTATAGAGATCGTAAAGAAACAAACCAGCAACCTCAGTGAGGTAGCTTTGAACACAACCAACGACATAGTGGAGGAAACACTCGCTACCGGCGAACAGTGGCAAAAATTGTTCGCAAAGACGCTCCGGAAAGGGACCAGTCTTTTTGGGAAACAACAGGATATGGTACTTTCTGGTCTGGAAATGTTGAAAGACCAGTACAGCTATGGAAACAAACGTTTCAGAAAATTGCTGGACCTCAAGCCAATTGATTCCAAGACACCAAAATCAGCCACCAGAAAAACCAAAGCGGCTGCAAAAACAAAAAAGAGCATCGACCAGGTGATGGAAGCGACTACTCAAGTGGAGAAAGCCGCTAAGAAAGTAGTCAAAAAAACTACCAAACCGGTAACTGCCAAGAAGGCTACGCCTGCTCCAAAAAAACCTGCAGCTGCTATCAAAAAGGCTATCCCAGCGACCAACACCAAACTGACCGTAATTGAAGGTATCGGCCCTAAGATTGAAAGCTTGTTGAAAGAAGCAGGTTTCACCAATCTCGATAAATTGGCCGCTGCTTCTCCAAGCGATCTAAAAGACGTTTTGGTCAAGGCTGGCACCCGCTACCAAATGCACGACCCTTCTACCTGGGCCGCTCAGGCTAAGTTGGCCGCTGCTGGCAAAATGGACGAATTGAAAGTTTTACAGAAGGAACTGAAGGGAGGTAAGTAAGGTTTTTGGTTTTTGGTTTCTGGTTTTTGGTTCGGTAATAAAGGCCGCTGAACCAAAAACCAAAAACCAAAAACCAGAAACCAGAAACCAATCCCTTGTAACTCAATTGTAACTGACCTCAGATAACTTTGTATCATCAATTTTTTAAAACAATTAAACCATATATAAAATGGCAACCAAGAAAAAGACAACCGCAAAAAAGACGAACCTGGAAAAGAATGTGAACCGCATCCAAAAAACAGCTAAAAGCATCAATAAAGAAGTGACGAAAACGACAGGTGACGTCATCGACAATGTAGTCTCCAACGGAAAAGAACTCCGTACCCTGGCTACCAAAACCATCAAAGAAGCAGGTAAAAAAATCGACCTGAACCAGAGCATCGAAATGATCCGCAAAACAACCATCAGCGTAAACCATCAGGTATGGAAAACGGCTGAAGAAGTATTGGACGATGTGACTGCCTCTGGAAAGGAAATGGTAGATGTGGCAACTAAAAAAGCCAAGGAAGCAATCGACAACATCGATTTGACCGAAGGGTTGGACACTGTAAAAAGCACTGCAAAGAAGGCCAACAAAATTGCTTTGGAAACGGCTGATGAGGTAGTGGAAGGTGTTTTCGCCAACGGTGAAAAATGGCAAGATGTTGCTGCTAAGGCAGTAAAAGGCGGTATGAAGTTAGCTGGCCGTCAGCAAGAAATCGTTTTCGATACTTTGGAAACTGTTAAAGACCAATTGACTGACAGTGCCAAGCGTTTCCGCAAATTGTTCGGCACTAATTGATTTTAGTAGGCCGGTCAGCGAGTAGGCAAATCGGCTCGCTTCTATGCAGCCAACGAACCTACCATCAAAAACTGACTAGCTAATAGATTTTCGAAAAGAACTGTAGATATATATTGCCGGGATGCAAATTGCGTCCCGGCTTTTTTTATGGAATCACGGATTTCAATTTTATTAATTGGCGGTTCTTGTATGCTTGCCATCTGTCTCCAATTGACGGTCTGATGATATTGGATTAATTGGTTATCACTGGCCTAAGTAGCCGTTCAAAAAAATGACACTTTTCCTTTGCCTGAAAAAGGTTTCTAAGACTTGGAAATCAAACATTTGCCAAATTAAAAGTGTCATTTTTAGCGCTCTTTATTTTTGTCCAAGCATTTCACCGTTCAAAAAAATGACACTTTCTATATGCTTGAAAACGAGTTTTAAAATTTAGATACCAAACATTTGCCCAAATAAAAGTGTCATTTTTAGCACGCCTTATTTTTGACCACCTGCTTAACTGGAAAATAGTGCCTTCGTAAAAAATATATTTAATTAAATTCTGACAGTGTTATGATGCAGGTGCACTCCACGATTAAATAAATTTTCTTAAAAAAATAAATAAAATATTTTGCATATTTAAAAAAATAATTAATTTTGTTGTGCCACAAAATATTAAACTCCTGCGTATTTTTTCTTATCCATTTGTCTCTTTTTTTAATTCATTCCCTCCATTGTATTTCATGCTCAAAGATTTCTGAAAAGTAATTATTTTCTTTAATCCGACCACTTGGATTGAGCGTGTCCTTGTCATTTCAATTATTTTTTTACCAACGGAATTTAAAAATAAGTATTACTAAAATTGAACAGCGGATTCGGCTGTCAAACAATACTGTAATATTATTTTTGAATGACCAATAATCAATTAAAAACAATGAAAGATTTAACTGGAGTATGGAAACAAACAGGAGGTTCACCTGCTGATAAAGGAACTTATTATATCCGTCAGGCTGCTGATTCTGCCGGCAACCAAAACGTATTTTGGTTTGGCAAACAAACTGGTGGCGATGGCTGGTCAAATGTACTGTTCGGTACTATTTCGGGAGCGGGCGGTGATACAATTGGCGGAAACTGGGCCGATGTGCCAGATGGCAACAACCGAGGATCAGGTACTTTAACATTGAAGATTACCAATGGTGGTGATGGTATTGAATACGTTGCTGGCGATGGTAATTATTTTGGTGGACGTACTTGGGTTCGCCAGTAATATTAATTCGTTTGATTCATTTTAATTGAACTAATTTCGAACATTAAATTATTTGATTTTATATTTAGCAATCAGATTAATTATATTTTCTGATTTTTAAATTGAATAATTTCAAATGAGCCTTTTGTTTTTGACTTTATTGAATAATCGTCATCAGCAAAAGGCTTTTTTTGCGATATCAAATAAGTAAAATTAAATGCCTGAAAAAATGGCATGCTAATATTTATTTTTCGGGTTTAGCTGCCGATAGTTCTACAGTGAACTGCTATAATGGGAAAACGGTAGTGGCAGCAATGTTCGGTGTTAGAGTAAAAATAAAGTCGACATCCGGACATCATTTCAAAAAAATGACGTCTCTGTCTGTACTAATGTCCTAAAAACCAAAAATCCCGAACCATTAATTTTAACGACTTTTCTCCCTGCCAATGTTCCTCTACAATTTTATAAGCAATATGAAATGTTTTTTTTGAACTTATTTTTGGAAAGTGTTCACCCATATTAAATGCGATACCATAAAAAGGAATGGAGTTGTTTTTTTTAATTCCCACGCGCATATGATTTCCTTTTAATAAACGTGATTGGCCAGAGTCGATTACATTTTTTGTTACAAAAACAGGACTTCTGTTTCCGGGGCCGAATGGAGCAAATTGCTTTAAAATATTCCAAAAGGAAAAATTGATTTCGTTCAGGTCAATTAACGCAGCTATTTTTAATTCCGGGATTTGCATTTCTTTTGTGATCGTTTTTTTTACAGCTTCCTCAAATCTTTTTTGAAATGCCGGGATGTTTTCAATTGGCAGTGTCATACCCGCGGCATGGTCGTGACCTCCAAAATTGGTCAATAACTCTTCACAGCTTTTTATGGCATCATAAATTTTAAACCCAGGCACTGAACGGGCGGAGCCAGTCGCCACGCCATTTGATTCCGTCAATAAGATAGTTGGTTTATGGAATGCTTCCACCATTCTTGCTGCTGCGATACCAACAACGCCTTTGTGCCATTTTTTGTTAAATAATAAAATACTATTTAATTCGGAATAATTGGGTATTAATGTGAATAGTTTTTTAGCATCATCGAGAATTAATTTATCATGTGCCTTTCGTAATTCGTTTTGTGTGTGCAATTGATGGGCGAGGTCAATAGCTTCTGTTTTATTTTTTGTGATTAATATTTTAACTGATAATTTTGCATCACCGAGGCGTCCGGCAGCATTGATCATGGGTGCAATGCCAAAAACCAAGTCACTGATGGACATTGGTCTTTTTCGACGACTTTTTTTAATTAATTCGTTGATGCCGACCCGTTCCGAATTATTTATTTTAATTAAACCAAAGTGGGCCAGGGTGCGGTTTTCTCCCGTCATCGGTACAATGTCAGCAGCGATGCTCAATACTAAAATATCCAATAAATTAAAAAGCCGGTCTTGCGGCAGGTTTAAAATTTGAGTAATTGCCTGTGCTAATTTAAATACGACACCACATCCGCTTAAACCTCGATACGGATAATTGCAATCAGGGCGCATTGGGTCAAGTACAGCTGCCGCTGCCGGAATTTTACCATCGGGTAAATGGTGGTCACAAATAATAAAATCGATTCCAAGCGATTTGGCAAATGCTACTTTTTCGACCGCCCGAATACCACAATCCATGGCAATTATCAATGAGCAATTTTTTTCGTTGGCATAATTAATTCCTGCTTCCGAAATGCCGTAACCCTCCTTGTAGCGATCAGGAATATAATATTCCAAAAATGGATGAATGGGAAAGAGAAATTCAAATAAAAGAGCGACGCAAGTTGTTCCGTCCACATCATAATCTCCAAACAATAATATTTTTTCTTTTTTTAAAATGGCCAGCTCGATTCGCTTGGTTGCCTTGTCCATGTCCTCCATTAAAAAAGGATCGTGGAGTTGGTGAAAGTTTGGCCGGAAAAAGGCTTTGGCTTCCTCAAAAGTTGTAATGCCCCTTTGCACCAGCAAGCGGCAAAAAACTGGGTTGATATTCAAGGTTTTTTGTAAATGATCAATAGCGTTATCATCGGCAGGTAAAAGGGTCCAGCGTTTTCTCATGAGCGGAGTGTTTTGATTCAGCACCTAAGATATTAAAAAGAATTAAATTGCTTAAATAACTCAAAACTCACTGCGTATACTTCTTGAACTGGTCTTCATACGTTGGGCTTTCTGTCCCCATCCATTTGTCCCAAAAGGTAAAATAAAGGCCGAAATTAAACCGGAATTGTTTGTGGTGCATGTCGTGATGGGTAGCTCCGATAAGCCATTTGCCGAGCCAATTTTTTTCAAAGCCTTTTGGGAATATTTCCACACTTGCATGGTTGATGGTTCCGGACATGGTCATGATAAATAGCAGAAAAAAAAGGGAATAAATATGCAGGGGTAAAAAAATAATTAAAAAAGGGATGACTGCGGCCTGTAAAACAGATTCGATTGGATGAAATGAAAAAGAGGTCAAGGACGAAGTCTCGACACTATCGTGGTGCCACTTGTGGATATACCGATAAATTTTTGGCCTGTGCATCCAGCGGTGCAGCCAGTAGTAATAAGTCTCATGAATAAATAATGCAAAAAAAATACTGAGAGGGTGGTACCACAAAGGATAATCTGACCACTGGTAATATACTTCGGAAAATCCACGGTGCATCAAATACAATAAAGCCATACCGGAAATGGCAAAAATAATTGACGTTAAAAGTGAGCGGTATATCTCGAGCCTGGCCTGCTGTCCGGTTAATTTCACTTTGTTGATCAGGCGTGACTGGAATTGCTCCTTTAAAAAATTAAAAAATAAATAATGATAAGCACCGGAAATTAAAATATACCTAAAAAAAACAGCGAGAAAAATGACCCCAGCTGTTAGAACGGCTGCTGTATTCGAGTCGAAAACTGCTGCAAGAAATTCTTTCATAAATTAATTTCCCGTTACCTCTATTTCGAATAATTATCTTCCCTCATCCAGGTCTGCGTTCGAAAAAAGGGACCTAAATATCCGCGTACTTTTAGTTTCTCTTTTCCGTCTGTCCAGATTTTGCAACGGTAGCTGTTTCCGTTTTCCGGATCCATGATTTCACCACAACAGTATTCGTCGCCGTCTTTTTTCATGTCCGACATGATGACCATTCCCGCTACTTTCTGTCCATGACGCGGGTCGTCTTTTGGACATTCTGTGCATTTAACCTCCGGGTCGACGCCGGGTCTTGGAAGCACCTCAATGACTTTTCCTTCGGTTTTGCCTTCGTCATTTTTATAGATATGTACGACGCTTTTGGTTTCTCCGGTATTGTCGTCGATGGTCTTCCAATAACCAAAAACATCCTGCGAAAAAACCGATACGGTGATTAAAGAAAAAGATGCAATCAGAAAAAAGCTTTTCATAAAGTCTATTTATTTTATTTATAAGTGGCTGTTCAAAAAAATGACACTTTTTCTTCGCCTGAAAAAGAGTTTTGAGGCTTGGAAATCAAACATTTGTCTAAATAAAAGTGTCATTTTTAGCGCTCTTTAATTTGTCCAAGCACCTACTTAATTTATTTTTCGTAAACAGGTGGTCAAAAAAAATGACACTTTTTCTTCGCCTGAAAAATAGTTTTGAGGCTTGGAGATCAAACATTTGCCAAAATAAAAGTGTCATTTTTAGCGCTCTTTAATTTGTCCAAGCACTTACTTAAAATTGAGCGCAGCTAAATCCCGCACCCCAGGTCGGGAACCACAAACCAAAAATCAATTCAACACTCCATTCAACAAGCCCGTCAGCTCATTATAATCGTCAAGTTCTCCCAGTTTAATTTGCTGTTTGTTTTTGTTGTAAATTAAAGTGAAAGGTATTGCCCCGTCCCATTCTTCGCTCACTTTGTCGATCCATTCGTTATAGTCCATGTCTGCCAAAGCAACAACGGACTCCTCCAATTTTCTTTTCTCAACAAACGGAATTAGTTTCGATTTTATTTGCTTCGGAAAATCCATGCTTACGAGCAGAACTTTCACGGGTTGGTTTGCGTAGGCCGGAATCAATTGTTCGAACCATGGTAATTCCGCTACGCACGGCTGGCACCAGGTCGCCCAAAAATTAACCACGTAAGTCGTGTCATTTTCCTGGCGGATGTGGTGCTCAAATTCATCAAAGGTCATATAAACCGGGAACGGAAGTGACTCCTCCTGCGCAGTGCTTTCTTTGGCAGCTATTTTTTTTGCCGTTGCTTCTGTCGTTTCTACTGTACTTTTATTGGAACAGCCAAATGTTACTAAGATAGCAATAAGGCTTACAAGGAATTTCATGGACTGATTTGGTTTAGGTCCTAAAACGAAGGGGCTGTCTCGAAAGTTTAAAGTCTATCAGGTCAGTACTTTTCGAGACAGCCTCTTGATTTTGGATTCTATAACAAAATTATCCGTTTGGAGTTGAAAATTTGCCATTCTTCTCTTCATTTCATTTTATTTAACAAAATCAAATCAGGAATGTGAGGTTTTAGAAGAATGCAAATCGGGAGGCGCAACCTTTTAATCCGCTCACCAATTATCATTCGGAGCGAAACCGAGATCATAAAATCCCCCGCCGTTTGGGAAATCAATTGGTGAATATATCTTTCTCAGTCTCATTCTATCTTCAAAAAGCGCTGTACCCCGGTCATTTCATCATTTTTTAAAATGCATAAATACGTGCCGGCCGGTAAGTGCGAGATATTTATTTCGTGGGGGGAGCCCGTCACCCCGGTACTCAATTTATCAGAAAATACAGTTTGTCCGGTGATGCCTTTAATTTCGACTTCCAACGCTTCCATCTTCCAGTTTTCATATTGGATAAAAATAGATGAATTGCCAGGATTGGGAAATAACTCGAAAGCAAGTTTCTGGTGGGCATGAGTAACAGGAGTGCCCAAACATTCTACGTTTGCTTCCCACCCATTGCCCACATCAGCTGTGCCCGAAGAAAATTTAAAGACCAAACATCCATTGGGATCAGCTGCGGTGATTGGTGGCGGGGGCAGACTGCCACTGAGAATACCGCGTAGATTCCCAGTATGGACGAAACCATCATAGACAGATAAAGTACCGTTGCCGCCGACGCTAAATATGTTAAATGAAACAGTGACAGGGTCATCTGGAATGGATGAGCAGATGGTAGTCTCTATTTCCAGATTGTTGTCGTACGCATTATTGGGGCCACCCGGATCATAGTAAAGATCGCCACAAGTAGCTTGGGTTGAGAAAAGGAGGGGAAAATAATAATTTCCGATGCCATTGGTGCCACAGAGAGCCCGTACATAAAAGTCATAATAGGATGCCCGCTCCAGGCCAATAACACTTGCCAGGTTGGAATTGCTGCTATTCGTGCCCGAGGCAACGGCATTGCCTGTACCTGGTACAAAACCATGCGGCCCTACTTCCCACTCGTATCCCTCTGCGTTCAGGGTAGCGTCCCATCCGATAACGGCACTTGTGGTAGTCGTACCTTGTAACTCAAGCCCACCGAGTGGAGGGCATGTCAGACAGTTAACATTGGCCGACCATCCGGGAATGGAGTCTGCGATAGGGAAGGGAGTTGGGGGTAGAATAAACCGGAAAGTCAGACACCCAGATGGGTGGGAGGAAGCAAAGTACCCATCGTGGTCATTATTTTCTATGACGTATAATAATGGATCAAATATCGTAGCTCCGTCGTTGATGACCATGCTACCGCCGACCGGGTTCAATTCAAACTCGGTGAAATTTACCTCAACTGCTTTTCCGGCCTGGTCTGGACAAATGGTTGTGGAGACAGGAATATTGTTGCGTGGCAGGAATTTTTGGTCAGGTCCTCCGGGATCATAGAACGTTTGACCGCAGGTAGGAGCAGTCGTAAACTGAATGGGGCCGAAAGGTATACTCACATCCTGACCGCAACTGTTCCAGACGTACAGGTCATAGGCTTTTCCTTGCCCAAGTCCGGGTATAGTTTGCGAGGGTGCCGGTAGTTGGGTAAATCCGGAAGCAATTTCGTCACCGGTGTTGGGCAGGAAGCCTTGCTCTCCCAGCTCCCATTTGATTTCTTGAAAAACATCCAATTGGTCGAGGTTGAAAGTGACAGAATTGGCAGTTGTATGCTGTATAAACACAGAAGTCAAAGGAGGGCAGGTAGTGCATACAATGTCAATGTCCCATCCTGACCCCACTCCCTGGCCACTCGCTGGGAAAAAGCTGAATGCCAAACAGCCATCGACCTGATAGGAGGTAATCGGGTCGGGCAGGGGCCCTGCGGGATCAAGAAAATGAACATCAAAACCAGTTGCATCCACCGTAACGGACGAGCAGCAAGGATCGACGTCGAATTCATTGAATATCAACTGAACATATTCTCCCTGGTTTTGGGGACAGATTTCTACGAACATAGACTGGTCTGGGGGGTAATTTCCATTGGGGCCACCCAGATCATAGAAAGTATCCCCACAGGTTGGCGGTGTAGCAAAGAAGGATGGGCCATTAAAATCACTCGTGTCGCCATTGCTGCAAATGGCCCGCACATACACCTCGTACTGTGTGGCGCCTTCCAGTCCGTTTACGCCGAAATACAGAGGGGTAATGGTTTCATCATGAATTTCAGCGCTGCCAATGCCTGGCTCGAAACCGGAAAGGCCAATTTCTATCTGATATTTTACAGCAGATGGCACACTGCTCCACCAAATGTCGACGACGAGTCCAAATTGTGATAAGGAGACATTGGCCGGGGTGACACATGACATCATGCGATTACTGACCGGGCCATTCTTCTGGCTAAAATGTGGATTGGTAAAAGCCCAGGAAAGCAGGGCTGCCAGCAAAAAGGAAAGAACGAAACTCTTATTTTTAAGTTGGTACAAAAAACGTTGCATGGAGAGCTGATTTTGTAATTCAAGCTGCGAACAAATCCATAGAGTAGATGCTAGAAAGCAGGGAGATTTTTTTTGGAGGAATACCTGATTTTTTAGTGATTATCCAATAGTGTCCCCCTACCATTGTGCTTCTTCTCCTTCATCGCAACTTGGTTTTGTAAGTGAAACAGAAGTCCAATATAAGGATATTCAATGATCAATTCGAGCATAAAAAAACTCGGTGGCCAGCTTTTGATAATTGGCTGACCAAGTTGGAGGGGCAGCATCCTCATCTTTTGTCCTTGCCATACCATACAAACGTCAATAAGGAGCTTACATTTGCAATTAAATATACATCCCGCATGTCCGTAATTGTTTATTTCATATTCGCCGGGTATACCATTGCCCTTCTGCTAATCACCGTGTATTGCGTGTTGCAACTCAACCTTTTGTTCAAATACAAACAATTTCACCGTAGAAATAATTTGGCGTCGGGTAGCTCAAGCCATGAGCTTTCCGCCGATGAGGAGTTTCCATTTGTAACCATCCAGTTGCCCATTTTCAATGAAATGTACGTTGTGGAGCGGCTGGTGGACAACATCATGCAATTGGATTACCCGAAAGACCGGTTCGAAGTGCATATCCTCGATGACAGCACAGATGAAACTGTTGATATCACCCGGCGCAAAGTGGTTGAATACCAACAAAAGGGCTTCCAGATCGAACAGGTACAGCGCAATGACCGGACGGGCTTTAAAGCTGGTGCATTAAAAGCTGCAACACCGAAGGCAAAAGGGGACTTTATCGCCATATTTGACGCAGATTTCCTGCCACATCCAGATTTCCTGAAAAACACCATCGGTCATTTTAAAGATGAAAAAATTGCCGTTGTACAGACCCGTTGGGAACATTTGAACGAGAGTTATTCCCTGATTACCCGCCTACAGGCCTTGCAGCTGAACGTCCACTTCCGCATCGAGCAGCAAGGGCGACATGGAGGAAATTACCTGTGCCAGTTCAATGGTACCGCAGGGGTTTGGCGCCGCAGCGCTATCGATGACGCCGGTGGTTGGGAGGCCGATACCCTTACGGAGGATCTCGACCTGAGTATCCGTGCCCAATTGAAGGGATGGAAAATTGTTTACCTGGAAGAAGTCGGCTCTCCCGCAGAGTTGCCGGCGGAAATGAACGGACTGAAATCGCAGCAATTCCGTTGGATGAAAGGTGGGGCAGAGACTGCCCGAAAAATGTTGCCGACCATTTGGAAATCACATTTGACGTTCGGACAAAAATTCCATGTGACGTTGCAGTTGCTGGGCAGTTCGATTTTTATCTGCGTCTTTTTGATGGGCGTGCTCAGTGTACCTGCGCTTTTTCTGCTGGGGCATTGGCAGTTTGGTACCGATTTTATGACCTGGGCGGTCCTTGGCCTCATTGCCTTTCTCGCTATCCAATATACGGCCAACGTAGAAGTGCCCGCCAAAGAAGGGGGCTACTGGAAAAAGCTGATCAAATTCGTCGTGCTGTTCCCGCTGTTTCTTGCCATCAGTATGGGGTTGTCGCTGCACAATTCCATCGCCGTCATCCAGGGGTGGCTGGGCAAACAATCTGCGTTTGTAAGAACACCTAAGTTTAACATCAAAGGATTGAGCGATACCTTTCGCAACCAAAATTACCTTGCTTCAAAAATTACCTGGACTACCTTTTTCGAAGGCGTTCTGGCGCTGTACTTTTTGGCCGCTGTCGTTTTTGGCTACCAAATGGAAAATATGCAGTTCTTATTGTTGCATATCATGTTGGCGCTCGGCTATGGATATATATTTTACTATACATTGCGACATATGAGGGTGAAATAGGTTTTTGGTTCCCGACCTGGCGGTGCGGGATTTCGCTGCGCTCAATTTTGGTTTCTGGTTTTTGGTTCCCGCAGCTGGCGGTGCGGGATTTCGCTGCGCCTGCGCCCAATATTGGTTTTTTGAGGGGGGCTATGCTATCTCTTGAATTTTGTGCCTTTGATTTCACTCTTTTTCAAATAATTCAGGAGGCCATTATTGGCTTTTGAAATCCTGTTGGCCAATAGGTACGCTTTTTTAAATTCCTCTTCGCTGATATGCCGGGCGTCCCGAGCTCTATACAGTTGACTTTGAACTTCGGCGGCTGAGCCCATAGAATAGCTTAAAAAATTGATAAACTCTTTGTTGCCACTTCTGCCGAATCCTTCTGCAATGTTGTCCATTACAGATCCCGCGGCATTTCTAATCTGGTTTTTGAGCCCAAAATCTTTAACGAAAGTTCCTTTACCCGTCAATTGGTAAATATTGTTGCTGAGCTGGCGAGCAAGTTGCCATGCTTCAATATCCTCGAAGCGTTTTATGGAAGCCATTACTTATTAATTATTGAAAAAATGGAGCAAAATGAATGGGTTCGAAAACTATTGCTCAAAATAGGCATTTTGCCCAAAAACCAAAATTGAGCACAGCGAAATCCCGCACCGCCAGGTCGGGAACCAGAAACCAAAAACCAGAAACCAAAAACCTTTTGAACCATTTTCCTCCCCCTTCAGTTACCTTTGCCGAACCAATAAAATAACACCGGGCTAAGTAGTTGGATAGCAAAGGTAAAATGGAGCGAATAGAAATCTCGCACCGCCAGATTGGGAACCAAAAACCAGAAACCAAAAACCATCCAACCATTCAGCCCCTCAATATTACTTTCTATTTGCAAAAAGGAACTGTCATTAAATCCACGGGTAGTTGGTACAGCGTACGGTTGGAAAGCGGCGAGGTCTGGGAATGCCGCATTGTTGGGAAATTCCGTTTGGGAAAAATGAAACTCACCAATCCGATTGCGGTCGGCGATGAAGTAAAAGTACAGCCAGAAGGAGAAGGCAAAGGACTGATCAAAGAGATTTTACTCCGGCGAAATTATGTGGTGAGACAATCACCCCGCAAAAAACAGAACCTGCACCTGATCGCTGCCAATATTGACCAGGCAGTCTTGATAGCCACGGTGGTTTCACCGATGCTCAAGCCGGGTTTCATCGATCGCTTCCTGCTCATGGTCGAGCCCTACAACATTCCCACCTGTATCGTTTTCAATAAATCAGACCTGTACACGTCCGACGACCTCGAAATTTACCAGGCACTGGAATATCTTTATGAAAAAATAGGCTATAAAGTACTCCTTGTTTCGGCTAAAGAATCCAAAGGGATCGAAGCATTGCGGGCCTTTTTAAAAGACAAGACGACTTTGATCAGTGGCCAGTCCGGTGTTGGGAAATCCACCCTCGTGAATGCAGTGGAACCAGAACTGGACCTGCGTACAACCGAGTTGTCAGACTTTACTGGAAAAGGCCAGCATACGACCACATTTGCGGAAATGTTTCCACTTAGTTTTGGCGGGAACATCATTGATACACCAGGAATTAAAACCCTGGCTTTCAGTAATTTGGAACCAATGGACGTGGCCCATAATTTCCGTGAATTTTTTGAAAAGTCTCCCGAGTGCAAATTTGGCGGGCAGTGCCTGCATCGTAACGAGCCTAAATGTGCCGTCAAACAAGCAGTCGAAGATGCGGAAATCAGTGAGCTCCGCTATATGAACTATTTATCTATTTTGACTGATATTGAAGAGCAAAATTACTGGGAACGTCACGATATGTAGTCTACATTCTGCTTGCCCGTCCACGGGAATTTCTTACCTTCACCTTTCGGAAAGATAACTGCTATTGCTTACTGACCACCCATCATCCAAATGAAATTCATTTTCAACATGCGTACGTCAAAAGCTATTTGTTTATTCATTGCTGTTCTGTTTTTTTCATCATCTTCTTCTTATACACAAGCGGTCGATAGTGTCGGGTCCGTTGGTATTTTTGACCTACTGATTTCAAAAAATTTCACGGAAATCGATGTAAAGGCTGACCTTTCCATGCTTATCAAGAACAAGTTGGCTTCCGATGAATACATACAAGGGAAGTTTACCTATGAAACCAAGGACGGTGTCCAGCAAACTCTTCCGATGCGGATCAAATGCCGGGGGCGTTTCCGGCGACTGAAATGCGAGTTTCCACCTTTGAAACTTAAATTCAAAAAAGATGACCTGGCCGCACACGGGCTCAATGAATTTAATGAAATGAAGCTGGTCACGCATTGCATGGGGGAGAAAGAGGTCAGCCGCGACCTCGTCATCCGCGAATTATTGGCCTATAAAATATTCAATATTCTCAGCGAGAACAGCTTGCGGGCGCAGTTGGTCAAAGTCAATTATTTAAATACCGGCGGCCGGCCCAAGAAGATGAAAGGGTGGGGCATCCTGATCGAAGATTCCGATGAACTGGCTTATCGAATGAAAGGGGAAAAATTCTGGCGCATGGGCATCCCGGTCGATTCATTTGATCTGCGGCAAGAGCAAATTACTGCCATGTTCAATTATATGATCGGCAATGCTGACTGGAGTTCGCACATGGCCCGCAACCTGGAATTCATCAAGACGGGAGACCGGATCAAGATCGTGCCTTATGATTTTGATTTTGCCGGAATGGTCATGGCCCCTTATGCCGTACCAAATGCCGATGTTGGGCAACAACTGCTTACGGACCGGGTTTATCTGGGGCATGATCATCCAGAAGCAATTATGGCGGAGACCATCCAACATTTCAGGGATAAAAAATCGGCAGTCTTGAACAAGGTAAAAGAAACCAAGCTGCTGACACCCGTAGCCCGAAAGGAAGTTTATGATTATTTGGAGAGCTTTTTCAATACCATCAATAACGAGGAAAAAGCCTATGAGGTGATTTCGGGCAGCAAAGATTAATTCGACAGGAATATTGAAAATTTGGAAATTAGAAATTGCAATATAAACTAATGGTTATTTTCATTTTTGCTGCTGCACAATTTCTCCATTTTCAATTCCCCGTTTTCAATTTAAAAACATGTTTAGATTATACACGCCGATCCTATTGCTGCAAGCCATTTGTGTATGGCATGCCTATAAAAATAATTCAGAGCAAAAATGGATTTACCTCATTGTCATCTTTCCGTTTATCGGCTGCCTGATTTATTTATATTTTCATTTTTCTGGTAAATTAAATATCGACAATATCACAGAAACGGTGAAGGAAGCTGTGAACAACGATTACCAGATGGAGCAACTGGAAAAAGAAAACCGATTTGCCGATACCGCTGCCAATAAAATTCGACTCGGAGATGAATACATGCAAAAAGGCCGATATGCCGATGCCCTCCAAATGTATGAGTCGTGCCTCAACGGAATTTATAATGACGATCCGGAGTTGTTACGGAAATTAATTCAGGCCAACTATTTAACGGAAGATTATAAGTCCACTATCGAGTTTGGCAAACAACTGGAAAATGATTACGGATTTAAAAACTCGCAAGAACGGATTGCCTATGCGTGGGCATTGTTTTACGAAAATAAATTAGAGGAGGCAGAGCAACAATTTATTGGGATGGATCTTCAATTTACTAATTACCATCATCGAATGGAATTTTGCAAAATGTTGATCGAACAAAACAGACTCTCCGAAGCAAAAGATAAATTGGGGCGAATGAAACAGGAAATTGAACATATGGACGCGCCGGAACGCAGGGCAAAAAGAAAAATCTATAGTATGATCAGTGAGATGTATCAGGAAATTTAATTCATGATTTATTCCTGCTTACTTGGCAGTTGGCA
>JBCBRY010000182.1:0-16904 GCA_039819485.1 Bacteroidota bacterium
GAAAAGTTAGCATGATCGCGTTCAGGCTGAGTAAAACATTTGCTTTGTTGTCAGCTATATGGGTCAACTCCACATTGTTTCGTTGGGTGGTACGAATGATGTTGATGGTTTCCTTATCGAGTTGTTTTTTTTTCTTTTTTTTGTCTTCCATAATGATCATGAATTACCAGCTGCAATGTTATTTATTAAATACTATGTTTCATAGACGGGCTGGAAGTTTTTTCAATGATTAATTTTTTTAGTGAATTTTAATTACTGTTTTATCTAAAGTTGTTTAATCGAAATAAAAAAATGGATAAAAATCAGATCATACCGGAAATAGATTTTCAAAACAGAAAGCGGAAAAAATATGAATTTGAAATCATTTCCAACAAGCAATACTTTAAAAACAAAAAGGAGGACGAGGTTCCATTCAGGCCACACCGGACTTCATATTACGGTATATTGTTTACTACAGAAGGGGAGGGGTATCATTGGATCGACTTTGAGCGGTACCCTTATAAAAAAGGGACTGTAATCTTTTTGGCAAAGGATCAGGTGCATGCGTTTGAAAGTAACGTAAACCGGGAAGCTTACTTCATGATCTTTACTGAAACATTTTTGCAAAAAAGCAGCTTTGGTGATAATATTATGAAAATATTGACACTGTTTAATTATCAATTATACAACAGTGTGTTAGACCTGGAAGAAAATGACTATGATATTTTGATGACCCTGGTCATGCGTATGAAACGAGAATACGATAATCCAGATGATGATTTTACATTAGAAATAATTCAATCGGCCTTGAAAGTATTTTTATTTTTATGTGAACGATTATTACGAAAAGGGGAGGCACAAAAAAGAAAACATTTTTATCATGATTCGTTTGTTCAATTTCAATATTTAATCAAGGAAAATATTCTTATAAATAATAAAGTTCAGTTTTATGCCAGTAAAATGAACGTGTCAACTAAAAAGCTAAATAGAATTACCCAGGCTATTGTCAACCAACCTGCAAAAGATTATTTAAATGAAATGCTGGTACTGGAAATAAAAAGACTTTTAACGAATACTGATCTGAGTATAAAAGAAATAGCCTACCAGACCGGGTTTGCCGTACCCACTAATTTTGTAAAGTTTTTCAAAAAAAATACCGGCACGACCCCTCGAAATTTTAGAAAACAGTTTTGATTTTCTACTTTTTTATTTTCATTAAGGTGCGCAAGCTTTTCGCCATGGTGGTGATTTCACCTGGGTTAGAGGTTTCAATTAATTTCGATTTCTGTGCAATAAAATCCAGAAAGTGCCGAGAACTGTATTTGTCGTATTTATCGGAATATTCAAAATAATCATGTAATTCATCTCTGACGATGGTATGGCAAAATATGAATTTTTCTTTCCAGATGTCGTAATAAGCTATGAATTTGGGTTGATGGAATATATTGTTGAACAGGTTCAAAAAGAGCGGTGATTCGAGCAACCGTTCTTCATGTTGGCCAAAGATGCGGGCATCGTAAGCTGGATAATATAAAATCTGACAGCTTATATTTTCTTTGGACAATTCCCAACCAAGGGTAGTCAATTTTTTCCCCAATATTTCTACGGGGATATTTTGATTGGAAAAATGAATAAATTTTTTCCAGGACCTTGATTTTAGATCATAAAATTCGACCTCTTCCTTTTTTCCGATTCTGAGTTTATAGTCAAACCGTTCATTGCCAGGCACAATGTAACCTGGATAATAGAATTCAAAATTGCGGTTCAGCCCGTATTGAATTTCTCTCACCATCGTATAAAAACCCAAGCTGTGACGGGCATAGGCTGGATGGTAAATTCCCTGTATGCTGGCGATACTGGTAGCCCCAACATCAAAAAAACTGAACGCAATCAAATTAGCTCCATCATAAACTTCAACGGATTTAGAATTGTAAACATTGAAAGTACTGTTGTCCTGCAAACTTTCCATCAAGGACGGCGCCAACTCACCATTGAAGCCTTTCCGGTAGATTTGATACAATTTTTCTTTGGCAGCGGTTACCTTCCCGTCTTTGATTGCTACTTTGAATCTGGACTCAGCGCTTTTCTTCAATTTTCGCAGACTCTTCCTAAACCGGTAATCCTTTAATGGCAATCGAGTCCAAATGGGGGAATACAGGTTCTCTTCAAAAAAAAGGAAATGGCAGGTAAAGATGATCTGCCCCATACGATACCAACCATTGTTGAGGTATTGGTCGAGCTCGATGCCTGAAATAGAGGTAAGATGTTGTTTTTCGGTGAACATAAAAATTCTGTGAGAAACGTAAAAATAAACAGTATTTACAATGACAATCGATGCAATGGATTAAAATGTTTCGGAGAGGACTTGTAAACAGCACAAAAATATTGGGTATCTCACGAAATCAGATACGAACATGAATTTCCTTTGGAACTTTGAGGGATGACTTAGAAAGTTTCATGCAAAAAATAAGATTTTGCACTCTTGCCGGCAGAGATTGTAGAATTTAACAGGTGATCGTACCTTTGTCGTGGAACAAAACAACACACGTGCGGACAACCTGGTTTCAATTAAAACTTA
This sequence comes from Bacteroidota bacterium, assembly GCA_039819485.1. Classification (GTDB taxonomy): domain Bacteria; phylum Bacteroidota; class Bacteroidia; order Chitinophagales; family Saprospiraceae; genus UBA6168. The sequence continues at coordinate 2,558 of JBCBRY010000182.1, forward strand.
TCATCATGAAACGACCATTATTCCTAGTCATGGCACTGCTTTGCATGTGCGTGACTTTTCTAAATGCACAAGAGACTGTTCCAGCACGACAAACTCCCGCAGAAGAGTTAGTGAAACAACGAAACGGGGAAGTCATCGATTTCCAAAAGTTGTTGCGCCGGTATGAAACAGCTGTTAAAGAAAACAACCTGACTGCTGCAAACAAAATAAAAGCCGAACTGACAAAAGTGATGAAGAAAAGAGTAGCAAACGTCGCTGCGGAAAAAGGGTTGGACGAATTGCGCACAGCCGAACTAAATGAACAGCAAGCTATATTGAAAGCTACGGAAGCTTTCGAATTCACTGGTAAAAGAGAGGATTTCAACAAGTCAGTTGAGCACTTGAGAGATGTTCAACGGTTTTGTAAACTGATGGAAAAAAACTTTGTTACCGAATAATTAAATAACGGGGCAGCTTCAAAAGCTGCCCCGTTATCAATACTCGTTACCATCCAAAAGTATTCCTACCAACAGACTTTAGACTACCTTTTTTCCCAACTTCCTATGTTCCAGCGAACAGGTCCAAAGGCTTTCAAAAAGGACCTGACCAATATCAAGGTGCTAGGTCAAAAATTGGGAAATCCGCAATCAAATCTGACCTGCATACATATTGCCGGAACCAATGGAAAAGGTTCAGTCGCTCACATGCTGGCGGCAGTTTTCACAGCGGCTGGCTATAAGACTGGGCTCTATACCTCGCCCCATTACAGGGATTTCAGGGAACGCATAAAAATCAATGGCGCACTGATTCCTAAAAAAGAAGTGGTGCAGTTTGTAGCCGAGAACAGACCAATTTTTGAAGATACCAAAGCCTCTTTTTTTGAATGGACGGTAGCATTGGCATTCCATTATTTTAATAAAGAAAAAGTGGAGATGGCCATTATCGAAACAGGACTGGGAGGGCGATTGGATTCCACTAACATTATCACCCCGATGCTTTCGGTCATAACGAATATTGGTTTTGATCACGTTAAATTTTTAGGTGATACCCTGCCAAAGATCGCAAGAGAAAAAGCAGGGATAATCAAACCAAATGTTCCTGTTTTGATAGGAGAAAGACAAGCGGAAACAACGACCGTTTTTGAGCAAACAGCTAACCACAAAAATGCACCCCTTTACTTTGCGGATAATTTATGCCAGGTCAGCCGATTAACGGACGATGCTACACATGCTTTTTATAAAGTAGAATTAAAAAAGTCAAACACTTTTGCGGCTATAGAACCCAATTTGAATCAAATCAAATTACAGCACCTGGCACACTATCAACAAAGGAATTTAAGAACCTCACTTGCGGCGTTAATTGTGTTTAAAAAGTATTATCCCGATTGGTTTGATAAAAATTTTACAGAAAGTCTTGCGGTTGGATTTAATCAATTAAAATCTCTTTCCAATTACCTGGGAAGATGGGAGTTTATCAGCAATGATCCGAAAATCCTAATTGACAGTGCCCATAATGAAGATGGCGTTCGTCAGCTTGTGACGGAATTAAAGAAAATAGCATTTAACCGGTTGCATTTCGTTTTAGGAATAGTCAAGGATAAAGCACCGGATAAAGTATTCAACCAATTGCCAAAAAATGCTACCTATTATTTTGCCAAGGCAAATATTCCAAGAGGAATGGATGCTAAAGCGTTGCAGACAATAGCTGCTGAATTTGGTTTGTACGGAAAATACTACTCAAGCATAAGACGGGCGCTTGCAGCCGCTAAAATAAGTTATAAGGAAGGCGATTTAATATTTGTCGGTGGTAGTATTTTTACGGTGGCGGAGGTGCTATAAACGCTTGTTTTTTTAACAGAGGATAAAGTAGAACGATTATTGGAAATTCGAAAAAAATGATTTATTATTTTCAATTTCCAATAAATATAGCATGCAAAATAAAATCCCGCAAAATTCAAATTTTGAATTTTGCGGGATTTTATTTTATGAATTCTCGCGCTTATTTACCAGGTATTTGTATTAAAATCTTTGACCGCCCGGAGGATATCCCGCCGGCTAATTTGGCCAACCAATTTTCCATCCTCATCCATGACCAACAAACGCTTGTAGGGAGTTTGCACAAAAGTATTTGCTACATCAACGATGTTACTGTTTACAGAAATGGATTTCATGACATTTGACATGTAGTCGGAAACTGTATCTTTTTCTACGGGATGATTATAATAGGCGCTGCTGACCAATACATTTAAGCAATCCTTGTCATCAATGAGTCCCACCACTTCCCCTTTGTCATTTAATACCGGGGCGCCAGTGATCCTGTTAGACAATAAAGAATCGATCGCTTCTGCTATCTGAGTATCAGGTTTGAAAGTGATTAATTTTTTGGCTGGAGTCATGTACTCAGTGATGGAAGGCGCATTCAGTTTTCGGTCTTTTTGGTCGTATTCTAATGATCTTTGCTGGAAGTTTTTCATGCAACTTATATTTTGAAAATGAAAAAAAGTGGATTGGTTTTTAAGAAATTCTGCACCAACAGATGCTTCATTGACACATTAACAACTCCCTCGGAAAATGACCAAATGGAAGGCGAATGAATTTGAAGAAATTCCTCCATTCGTTCCTTTCGGAACAAGATACTAAATTTCGTTGAATAAAAGTAATGGAAAGTCGCCTTTGAAAAAGGCAGATGAACGGGCGAATTATTCATTCAAAAACATTGACTCCCTTTTTCGATTACCCGTCCGGTGCATGTTTTCAAATATTTATGATCAAAAAGAAATTCCATGATAAATCTTTGGCAATAATTGGTATTTTGCGCCCCTAAAATCAGAACAAAATGTTGAACCTTAGTCGTCAGGGAAATTTAATCATGATCAGTTGTATCGCTGCTTTAGGAGGATTCCTATTCGGATACGACACGGGCGTAATCAATGGAACGCAATTTTACTTTAGCAAATATTTCGAACTTTCTCCTGCCTTGAAGGGGTGGGTTGTGGGCAGTGCATTACTGGGCTGTTTTGTTGGAGCTTTGGTTGCCGGCCCATTGAGCAGGCATTTTGGCCGGAAAAGTTCGCTCATCTTTTCAGCCATACTTTTCACCATTTCTGCCGGAGGCTCTGGGTTGCCATCTTTTCTGCCTGAGTCTGTTACACTGCTGGTGATCTTTCGCCTGATCGGAGGCCTGGGTATCGGTATTGCATCAATGAACGCCCCGATGTACATCGCAGAATTGGCGCCTGCTAATATCCGGGGAAAAATGGTCACTTATTATCAAATGGCCATTGTAATCGGCTTTTTCATAGTCTTTCTTGCAACTTACTATATCGGTAGCGGTAATGGGGAGGAGTATAATTTGAATCAGGGATGGAGAGTAATGTTTTGGTCCGAGCTCATACCCTGTATATTATTCTTTCTGCTGCTTTTTCTGGTGCCAAAAAGTCCGCGTTGGCTGATGCTCAAAGGAAGGAAAGAGGAGGCCAAAGAGGTGTTGGCAAAGATTCATGGAGAGGAACTGGCCGAGGCTGAAGTTGATGAGATCAACGAATCGCTGCACCACGACGGCGGGGTATCCATTAAAGAAATATTCAAAAAAAGTGTTTTACCGATCATCCTGATCGGTTCTGCAATTTCGGCACTGCAACAATTTACAGGCATTAATGCAGTGCTTTATTATGGTGCTGATATCTTCGAAAAAGCACTTGGTTTCAGCCAGGAGGACGTTCTGGCCCAACAGATTCTTTTGGCCGGTGTAAATGTGACATTTACGATTATCGCCATGACAACTGTCGATAAGTGGGGGCGGAAACCGCTCATCATTACTGGATCTATAGGTATGTTTATTGGATTTGCTATGTTGGGGCTTACGTTGATGACGGATAACGTTGGACTTCTTTCTTTGATCGGCATTTTAGTTTTCATTGGTTCTTTTGCCGTTTCAATGGGACCAATTGTTTGGGTCATGCTGGCGGAGATGTTCCCCAATTCCATACGGAGTATTGCAATGTCCATTGCAGTGGCGGTACAATGGGCCACCAATTATCTTGTTTCCCAGACCTTCCCTATAGTTGTAGAAAGTGAGACCAACGTTGCCGGCGTTTGGAACGGTTCGTTGCCCTACTTTTTATTTATGTTCTTTATCGCGATTATTATTTGGTTTACCTGGAAATATATACCAGAAACCAAAGGGAAATCGCTCGAGCAAATTGAGAAAGTTTGGGAGGTGAAATATGGGAAAATCTGATCGGGCAGACTTGGCAGGCAGCTATCTAAAATGGACTTTAAAGCCTATGCCTCTGCCCATTCCCTGAAAAATGGCCAGGTTGATCCAGGACAAGGCAAATTGTTCCAATAATTCAACTTTATCACTGCCGCCAAAATCATAACATTTTTCAAAACCAGCATCCTTTGAAAGTTGGACTGCAACGGCTTTGGCCCGTTCACTTTTCCCAGCCATGAACATATCTAATTTGATAGGCCCATAATCGGGGTTTTTCATGTTTTCAAAACCGGTCGAGTTAAAACACTTCACAGGTTCTGCTTTCGTCAATGCTTCAAAAGCATGATACGCAGTGGGGTGGTTTTCGGGTTTGGTTCGGACTGCATTGGTTGCATCAATTATCACCTTTCCATCAACCTCCCCAAAGGTGGCCGCTAAATTTTCTGCAAACTGAGGCGGCGCAGCCACTAAAATGACTTCCGATAAACCAACGGCTTCTGCGACAGGGTGAACGGTCGTGTTTTCGTTTTCCAGTAATTCTTTGCCTTTGAATTGGGACGTATCCCGAACGCCCAATAAAATCTGATGCCCTGCCTTAGACCATTGGGCTGCTAAGGCACCGCCGACATTTCCAGTGCCGATGATTGTAATTTTCATAAATTTAAATTAAAACATTTTTCGGATAAATCCTCCGAGGTTTGAATTGGCTGTCCAACCCTTTCCGGTTTCGGTAAAGTTAGCGGAAATGCCGAATTGGAATTGCCGATGATCAAAACCCAAACGGATTCGCTGTACGCTCACCAAATGGTTTTTTTTCCCGAACAAACTAAATAATTCAAGACTTGAATAATACCTCCAATGATCATTTATTTTTGGTGTAAAGCGAAATATTGAAAACCAGCTGTATTCGAATTCCTCTTTTAAACCGACTGACGCAAGGCCAAATAACATCCAGGTAGGGCGACTTTTAAAAATATGTATGCCTGCATCTGCACCTCCACCTCCAGTCGCAATTTTACCGACCAAACTTCCTCCCAGGCCATTTTTTAATGTATGGTTTAAGTATGCTCCAGAGAATAAATTGGTCTGATTGTCATAATTGACAGTGGCTCGGGTCCGGCTGAATATCGACCATTGGTTTTTACTGTCCATAAAGCGCAACCATTGGGCATCAGCAAATACACGCTCATTGCCTACCATGATTTCCAAACTTTGACTCAAACAAAAAAGAGGAACCAAAGCAATGAAAAGCATGATTAAAAGGTGTTTCATTTTTCATGAATAATAAGATTCAAAAGGTGTTTAAACTGTTGAGCATTTCGAAATCTGGCAGTTTCTTCAGTGCCCTGGCCTGGCCTACTACTTTTGGCTCAATTGCTCAACGACCATTTTAGCGGCAGCGGCACCAGAATTTTGCTGCTGGCCGGTAATCAAATTTCCATCCGCAATGGCATAGGAAGAAAAAGGGACCGCTACTTTAAATGTCGTCCCTTCTATTTTTCTCGCCTCTTCCTCGATTCGATATGGCTGAATTTTTTGACCTACCGCCTGGTCCGCAAATTCTTCTTCTGCATCGGCAAACCCTGTCCATGTTTTTCCATTGACGATTAGATCACCGTTGGATTTTTTTGCTTCCAACAACAGGGTGGTCGAGTGACAGACGGCCGCACTTGGTTTGCCCGATTCGTAGAAGTTGGCAAATAGTTTTGCTAAATCATGATTGCCTCGGAAAGTATACATCGGTCCCTGGCCGCCCACCAAAAAGATAGCATCATAGTCGTCTGGATTAATTGCGGTCATTTTTTTGGTGTTGGCCAACATTTCGTTAAACCAATCTTGTTGCATGTAGCCCAATGAAATCACGTCATGTGCTGCATATCCGCTGGCATCAGTGGGGTTGGAATAACCGTCCATCTCGATTTTTCCGCCTTCGGTGGAAGCTAATTCCACTTCATATCCGGCTTCCTGAAATACGTGAAGCGGGTGGGTCAATTCAGCTGCCCAGAAGCCGATTGGCCATCCTGTTTGTTTGGAAATCGAAGGACTACTGGCCACCATCAGGATCTTACCTTTAGTAGGCATCCCGTGGGCATGAACGTAATGCAAATCTTCTTTTATTTGTACCATGTCTTTTGAATTTTGATTTTGTGCCAGGCAAATACTGGCAAATAATAAGGCTGCTGTGAGTAAACTAAATTTGAAAATATTCATCTTTTATTTTTTTGATTAAACTTTTGCAAACATATAACTGTAACCTACTTTTGTACAGATACTGACCAATTAGTATGATACTAACTTTTTGGAAAGTATACTGAAAATCAAATAGTTATAAGATGCCAGATTTTTTATACAACGGTAAAATCTATTACAATCCGGTAGAATTTGCGATGGACCGGTTAGGCGGCACCTGGAAAATGCCAATTTTGTGGAGGTTGAAGGATAAGGTTTACAGATACAGCGAACTCAAGAAATCAATTGCACATATTTCTGATAAAATGCTGACGACTCAATTGAGGGAATTGGAAAGAGATGGTTTTATTCACCGCAAAGTCTACGCGGTCGTACCGCCAAAAGTTGAATACAGCATTACAGAGAAAGGGGAGTCTGCCATACCGATTGTAGAAACCATCCGCAATTTTGGTATCGAACTGATGGGAAGAGAAGGGATCGATATTGACTATTATAAATAAACCTACGTGACTCAAAAACCCGGAGCATGGAACCGCTCATTTCGTTTCTGAAAAAAGACCTTAGTATACCACAACAGTTAATTCCAAGCGTTATTAAGTTTTATCAAACCGAGCGCCTCACCAAAAATGACTTCCTGGTCAAAAAGGGGCAGCATTGCCGCAAGATGTGCTTGATTGAACAAGGGTATTTCAGGTTTTTTTCCTTTTCTGAAAAAAAAGTAATTACCCACTGGATATTCGGAAAAGACCAACTGGTGACGGACGTAGCCAGTTTCTTTTTGCAACAACCTGCCAAATGGAATATTCAGGCATTGACCGACATGACCATTTTTTCGCTAACCCACACTAATTATCAGTATCTCAGAAAACGGATTCCCGGTTGGGATAATTATGAAAAACTATTTCTCATCAAATTGATGTCTGCGCTGGAGAACCGGGTTTATGCGCTCCTTTCTATGTCGGCCGAAGAACGCTATCAATATCTTTTCCAATCAGATAGCAATATGTTCAATGAATTGCCACTCCAATATCTCGCCTCGATGCTGGGAATGACCCCCGAAACTTTAAGCCGGATTCGCGCTAAGTTTAATTCTTGATTTATATCAAGTGAAGCACCAAAACCAGCTTTTACTTTTGTATTTCACAGGAAATGCACTGGAGGCGTATTTAAAAAACTTCAAACTTCATCAATATGATTTATAAGGAAATTGAATTTTCACAGCTTCGTGAAATAGCAATTATCAAATTCAATCGGCCGGAGGTCATGAACTGTATCGGTCCGAATACGCATCAGGAGTTATTGTCTGTTTGGCAAGAATTTAAAACCAACAATGCGCTGAAAGTGGCAATTATCACTGGTGCGGGGGATCGTGCTTTTTGCAGTGGCGGTGACCTTAAAGCCGCCATGAATGGTGCATTGGTTGGTCTTTCCGAGGAGGAAAAACAATTGCATCGGGAGGGAAAAGTGGATGGGATTTTAGGGCCTTCCCGCTGGACAGATATTTATAAACCCATTATCGCAGCGGTCAATGGAGTCGCTTATGCAGGGGGGCTTGAATGGGCCTGTTTTGCGGATATACGAATCGCAGAGGAACATGCTTCTTTTGGGGTGACCTGTAGACGGTGGAATATTGGATTGGCGGATGGCGGCACACAAAGGTTACCGAGAATAGTCGGCATGGGTAGAGCAATGGAACTCATCATCACGGGCAAAGTCATTGATGCACATGAAGCCTACCGGATAGGACTGGTGAATGAAGTCGTCCCCAAAGGACAATCGCTCAAGCGCGCGATTGAGTTGGCCGAATTTATTTGTACCCTTCCGCAGCCCGCTATCAGAACAGATAAAGAGGCTGCGGTTAGAGGGTTTGGAGAAAGTCTGCAAGAAGGGTTACGTATTGAGGCTGAAAAGTTTTTGGATTCCATCTATGAGCCTGAAACCATGGAGGGACTCCAAAAATTTAACGCGCGATTGCACCCTGACAGACGTTACGATGAAAAAACCAAAACGCCTGGCATCGTCAGAAAAAATAAACAATCATGAATAAAGGACAACAAATTCAAATTTTCGAAGCCGTATTTACTGGTTTGGAAAAGCAGAAAAACAAAGAAGATGCAGACGGTATCACTTATCAAATCGACGCCGATAGATATATTTCCAAAGAGCGTTTTAAAAAGGAAAAAGAAATAATTTTCAAAAACTTTCCCATCGTCGTTGGTGCCGCTGGTCAGCTAAAAAATGTGGGTGATTATTTTTTACACGATCTGACGGGGCTGCCGATTATGGTAGTTAAAGGAAAGGATGATAAAATTCGGGCGTTTTTGAATATGTGCCGCCACCGGGGAGTTCGGTTACTGGAGGAGTCGTCCGGACACATCAAAAGAAACATTGTCTGCCCCTATCATGCCTGGTCATATGATACAGCGGGTTGTTTAAAAGGTATTTTCCATCCTCAGGGTTTTGAAGGTGTTGATGCTTCTACCCACAGTCTAATAGAATTGGACTGTTGGGTTCGGCTGGGGATGGTCTTTGTAGTTCCAAATATGGATTTAAAAGGGAAAATTAATATTGACGAATGGCTCCAGGAAGTGTACACAATCACTGAGGATTTTAATTTTGGTGAATTATATCCTTATTATTTCAGCAACGAAAAATTAGATTGCAATTGGAAATTAGTAGTGGACGGCGCCCTGGAAGGCTATCATTTTAAAATCGCTCATGCTAAAACCATTGGCCCCTATTTTTTGGACAACATGAGCGTAAATGCAAAAAATAAAATCCATAGTTCGATTGTTTTTCCGAAGCGGGCCATGCAGAAGATGAAAGAACTGCCAGTTTCAGAATGGCAGTTTAGAAAAGGGGCAAATGTTCTACTCCATATATTTCCAAATGCGGTTTTGTTGATCGAGCCGGATCACTTAATGGTGGTTTCGTTTGTTCCCATCGACGAAAAATCAACCCAGTTCAAATCATTCATGTTGCTCCCTTCCGAACCGGTAACCGAAAAAGAAAAAGAGTACTGGGACTTAAATGCCAGGATTTTTTGGAAAGCAATCAATGAGGACAATGAAATGGCGATTTTACAGCAAAAAAGTTTTAATGGTTTTTCTAAAACGACCATGACGGTCGGTAGCTATGAAAAACTATTGGTTCAATTTGAAGATTTGGTGGACACTGCGCTTAATGGAAACTTCAGAAGTTTTTTATAAGTTTATCCTAAAAAATAAACAAAAATGGAAAAACCCAATTGGTTGCTGGAAGCAGAAGATACCTTAATTCGCTATTGTGGAGATTTTTCTCCCATATTAATTGAAAAAGCGAGCGGTGCATATATCTACACAAAAGAAGGCAAGGCCATCCTTGATTTTACGTCCGGTCAAATGTGTTCTGTATTTGGACACAATCACGAAAAAATAATTAAGGCAATTCAAGATGCTACAGAGAAAAGCATCCATTTATTAAGCACGATGCTTTCACCTGCCGTCGTAGAGTTGAGCAGGCAATTAGTTGATTTACTACCGGAGGGATTAGATAAGTGTTTGTTCGTGAACACCGGCTCCGAGTCAAATGAAGTGGCCATCAGAATGGCAAAACTAACTTCTGAAGGATTTGAAATAGTAGGCTTTTTAGGTTCCTGGCATGGTATGACGGCAGGGTCGCAGTCAAGCACATATTCTCACACCCGCAAAGGATACGGCCCCGTAATTCCTGGAAATTTATCCATTCCTGCACCTTATGCTTACAGGTGCCCGATCAAGCACTGTCAGAACAAATGTGACAATTCATGCCTTGAAGTTGGAATGGCGATGGTGGATAAACAATCGGTAGGTGCTTATGCTGCATGTATTGTCGAACCGGTTTTAAGTGCGGCAGGTATTGTAGAATTATCGCCTGAATATTTGAGAAAATTGAAAGAACTATGTGACGAACGAGGTCTTTATTTAATCCTCGATGAAGCCCAAACTGGATTTGGCAGGTTAGGGATCAATTTCGGATTTGAATTATTAGAAACAAAACCCGATTTCCTGACATTGTCAAAAACACTGGGTGGCGGACTTCCACTGGCAGCGACCATTACAAGTAAAGAAATTGAAGAAGACTGCTTTGCAAAAGGGTTCATCAACGTAACTTCCCATATTTCTGACCCTTTGCCAGCAAGAGTGGGACTGGCCATGATAGACATTTTAGTGAACGAAAAAATGGCTGAAAATGCTCATCAACAGGGCATTTATTTAAAGCAACAATTAATTGAATTAAAACAAAAACACGAGTGTATTGGTGATGTCCGTGGAAGAGGTCTGCTTTTGGGAGTGGAAATTGTCAAAGACAGGGAATCAAGGGAACCGGACATTGATTTGGGGAATAGAATTTCAGACATCTGTCTGGAAAAAGGATTGAGTATGAACATTGTCCGGGTGAAGGGCATGGGCGGTGTTTTTAGAATTGCTCCACCATTATCGATCACCAAAGACGAAATAGGTTTGGGAATTGAAATTTTGGATAAAGCGATACAGGAATCTTTGCAATAAAATTCAAGACCCTGCACGCTGCAAAATAAACGGTTAATCAATTCACATCTGCACATCATTCTCTTCCGGAAACTGTTTCGGAATTGTTTTAAAATCTTCATCCAATAACTGCCGCAAATCTATTTCTATGCCTCTCGCAATGGTCGAGATCGGGACATCATTCGCCGAGCCTTCGAAAGGGTTTTCCCCAACGGTACCAATTCGTTGCATTGTATGAAACACCCACGAAACAATGGTGCAAAATGGAACGGCCATCCAGGTGAAGCACCAGCTCAACGCAAATTTGTCAGACATACTGTTTGCAATTTTTGCGAATTCCGGCACAATGCCGAACGGAAACAATATCAAAAATATCCAAACAAACATGTAGGATAACGTAGCATATTGGCGAGGGTAGGGGAAGTTCTTGATCCTTTCCGATTTGCCCTGGAGAGTAAACATTTCTTCGAGGACATTTTCCAATTCTAAAAAGGCAAATTCCCAGATCAACCCCTGTTCTTTAAGCTCCCGCAAATGTTTGGACTGCAAATAAAGCGTGGCGGCCGCTTTGTTTTTTTTACTTAAAATGTATTCCCATTCGTCCGGTTCGAGATAATGGAACAAATCATCCTCCAGGCTGAAGACCCGTTCAGGGATATGAATTACTTTCGACCATTCCCGATTGGTGCGGTGCAGTTCAAAAGCTTCCCATTTTTTAGTTTGTCGCATGGCATGGCGCAAAGCGGTCAGCCAGGCAATATGCCGAAAGACTAAAGTTTTTCGATGGGCAGCTATGACAGCTTCAGGAACTGGGTTGGCAGCTTGTTCATTTGTTACCATGTCTTTGGTCTTCATGCCCCAGGTGCGGGAAGTGTTGACAATACCGCCCCATATTTTTCGGGCCTCCCAAATTCTGCCGTAGGCAGCATTATTTTGAAACCCGATAATAAATGCTACAGCAGTCCCGATCAAGGCGACGGGCGTCCACGGTACATTTAAAAAAGTAAGCCCGAATGTGTCGTAAAGCAATACGACTGCGGCAGAAAAAATGAAGAACCCGAAAGTTTCCCATCGGGTCCAGTGTATCATTTCTTTAGTGGAATATCTGACTTTTGTTTGCATTCGCGTTGTTTAAAAGTACTCATTGATGTGCGCTTCAAACCGTTTGAAATCCTGCTCTATTTCCGGGTTTTTCATCACATCGTGGCAAGCGTAAGTTGGCAACGACTGCATACCAAAAAACTTGAAATTCATATGCTGTGGAAAGAGCAGATCATCCACCGATTTACCAGCAAATAAATATTCTTTCTCGTCATCAAAAGCTTCTTTTGGCGCGTTGAAAGTGAGAGAAAGCATGTATTTGGCGTGTGTCAAGCAGCCCCCGGCCCCGTAATTCTTCTTCGGCGCTTTAGAACTTCTTCCGTCTCCATTGCAGAGTTTTCCGAACATACCTGCCGTGTAAACTTCGTCCATATATTTTTTGAAACTCCACGTGACCCCCATCCAATTGACCGGCGTTTGCAAGAACACGACATCGGCCCACAGATGTTTTTCTACTTCTTCTTCCACGTTGTAGCTGTCTTTCATGGTGGAAGTCTTTACTTCGTAGCCTTTGCTTTTAAATATTTCAGTAGCTTTTTCCACCAGTGCAGCATTGAGCTTTCCCTCCGCAAAAGGGTAATATTGGTGGCCATTGATTATGAAAATCTTCTTCATGATTCGATTGATGCTTTTGATTTTATGCTTTTTAAAACTTCCATTAATTCATCCGGGTTAGGACGGTTGCGATAGTCGGCCTTACTTTCCGCATAACGGATAATGCCGGTTTGGTCGATGACGAACCTGGCAGGCATTGGCAGGGCCCATTCGTCGTTTCCTTGTTGCACTTCCAGGTTGATGTTGAATTTGTCCCGGTATAATTCTTTTAAGTCTGCCGGGTAAAAAAACTTCAAACCAAACAGCTCAGCCAAGGTGTTTTTTTCATCATGCAAAATGTCAAAATTTAATTTTTGCATAGCGCTGATTTTTTTCAAAAACTGAGGCAGCTCGGGTGAAATACCCAACAAGGTGGCTCCCTGTTCTTCTATTTCCGGGACATATTTTTTCAAGTTGGCCAAATCTGCATTGCAGTACGGACACCAAACGCCCCGGTAAAAAGTGAGTACAAGAAACCCCTGCGACAAGAGTGATTCGCTTGAAACCTCCTCGCCGTTCTGATTCACCAACTCGAACGTTGGAGCTTTTTGCCCAACCTTAAGTACCTTGTCCTGAATCCCCGATTTTTCTAAATCGTGGGTCGCCTGGTGCATAATTTTGAGGTAAGATGGTGGCATGTTGCCCTCAATTCTTTTTTTGATCTTTTCCAGTTTTTCCTGAAAATCCATAATCTGTATTTTAGATTGTTAACTATTGTTTGATTTATTTTGACGATGCAAAAGTGAGGTTTATCTTTGCATCGTCAAAATAGATTTATTCAATAGCTGTTATCGTATTTTTAGATTATGAACCTGCAATTTGTCAAATACTTTGTGGCACTGGCCGACATAGGCAACTTCACCCATGCGGCGGAAAAAGTCCACGTTGTACAATCTACTTTTTCGACTGGCATCAAAAAACTGGAGCAACAACTAAGTTGCAAGCTGTTCTATCGGGACAACCGGCAGGTTTTGCTGACGGACGAAGGGAAACAGTTGCTGCCCAAGGCCAAACAATTGTTGAGGACCTGGAACGAAATGGAAAGTATTTTTTCCGAGGAATACCACAGACCATTGAAACTGGGTGTGGTGAGCGAAATCGACTTCAACGCCATCGTCCCGATGATGAAATCCTTTCATGAATTATACCCAAATATTGAAACACAAATCATTGAAAACAGCGAAGTTGAATTGCACCAAATGCTTAAAAGCGAAAGCATAGATGCTTATTTTCAAAAGTACATTCCATTTGACCACAACGATTTTGACTACCGGCTCATTAGAAAAGACAGGCTCGTTTTGGCTGTTCCGAACAACCATCCGTATTCCGCCAAGAATAAACTTCCCTTAAATGCCATTGATGGAGAAGCTTTAATTGAACGCTCCAACTGTTCTCTGTACAGTGAGGTGGAAGAACGCCTGAAAGCAAAAAACATTCACCCAAACATTGTTTTCCGGGCCAAGGGCGACGACATGGCAAAAGCCCTGGTCGCTTCTGGTGTAGGTATTTCTTTGGTGCCTAATATTGAAATGGCATACCCCAATGTTAAATACGTACCAATAGTAGATGAACAATTTGAACGGAAAATATTTATGATCTGGAAGAAGGGGAGCATTTCAAAAACGATGGAAAAGCTGTTGAAAATTTGAGCTGGATCAAAAGAATTAGATAAGTGCTTGGACAAAAATAAAGAGCGCTAAAAATGACACTTTTATTTGGGCAAATGTTTGATTTCCAAGTCCTAAAAATCTTTTTCAGGC
>JBCBRY010000183.1:0-16498 GCA_039819485.1 Bacteroidota bacterium
TGACACTTTTTCTTTGCTTGAAAATGAGTCTTGAGGCTTGGAAATCAAACATAAGTCAAAAGAAAAGTGTCATTTTTAGCGCCCTTTATTTTTGTCCAAGGACTTACGTGGAAAGCATGCGCGAATATATCAGCATTCACACTTCCGAACGCCGTTTCGTGGTACAACAGACCATGAATAAAATGGCCCGTGAATTGTCCACTGAAAAATTCATACGGGTACACCGCTCCTTTTTAATTAATTTATTAAAAATTGAAAGTATCAATGGAAATGTCATAAATATAGGCGATAAAAAAATTCCGGTCGGGGCAAGCTACCGCAAGCAATTTTTCGAGCGGGTTCGATTGTTATAATTTCCATTCATAGATTAGCCCTTGCCGTTCGTTGAGAACTTAACACATCAAACAACCTTTTCCAGCCACAGTACACTTTTTTGCGATGTTTTTAACCAAAAAAATGATGCTATGCGGCAAGAAAAATTACCTTTTTACAAATATGGTCTGCTCGTTTTAATTTTCTTTTCAGCCTCTCTGCACGCACAGGAATTGCACAAGAAAAAAATCCAGTTCAGCTATCAGGACAGAGCCTTGGACATGGTTTTGTTCGACCTGAAAATCAACCACCGTTTGAACATTCAGTTTGCAGAGGAAGATGTAAAAAATATCCGTATCAATAAATCCATCCCCAAACTGCCCCTTGAGGAGGCCATGCATATGCTGCTGCAGGGCACCGGGCTGAGATGTGATCTTCAACCACCAAAAACACTGGTCATCAGCAAACTGACCGAAGCTGACCTCAGGCCAACCAACGCTCCTTCCACCGACCAACCTACGGCTTTCAAGTTTACTATTTCAGGTGTGATCAAAGATTCAGAAACAGGAGAAACATTGCCTTTTGCCAATTTATTGGTCATGAATACCACGCTGGGCACCACTGCCAATGTTGATGGTTATTTCACCCTGTACGATGTTCCCTCTGATACGGTCTTGTTGGAAATCAGCTACATTGGGTACCGTAGCCAATATTTCCGTTTACAGCCAGGGATGGACATGGAGGCATTGACGCTTCACCTCTCGCCTGCCGGGCAATTTCTGGAAGAAATACTAGTGACCTCCACCAAGCAGGAGCAAATGATGAAAGCATCGAAAGGTATTAGCCGCATTGCCATATCACCGGCGCAGCTGACCGCCATCCCAAGTCTGGGCGAAAAGGATATTTTTCGCTCCCTCCAATTACTTCCGGGAGTAAGTGGTTCGAACGAAAGCTCCTCGGGCCTTTACGTCAGGGGGGGTACGCCCGACCAAAACCTGGTGTTGTTCGACGGCTTCACCGTTTACCATGTGGATCACCTTTTTGGTTTTTTTAGTGCATTTAACAGCAATGCCATCAAAGATGTACAACTGTACAAGGGCGGTTTTGAATCGAAATATGGAGGACGGTTGTCGAGCGTAGTGGACATTACCGGGAAGGACGGCAACGCCGAAGAATTTAATATCGGAGGTGGAGTCAGCCTGATGAGCCTCAATGCTTTTACGGAAATACCTTTTGATGGTGGTAAAGGTACTTTTATCCTGACGGGACGGCGCTCGTTTCAAAGCAATTTTTACAATGACCTTTTAGAATTTTCGGACGGCGACAGTGATACCGGAACGGGCGGAAGCGAAGAGGAACAACCAGCAGGTTTTGGCGGCAGGCGAGGTTTTGCTACCGTCGAACCCAATTCCTGGTTTTACGACCTGAACGGAAAAGCTACCTACCGCTTGGGAAAAAACATTTTTTCTCTCAGTTATTACAACGGTAAGGACTTTTTGGACAATAGCCGGTACTCGGATGAAAATGGTTTTGGCGGCGGGTTTCCCGGTGGCGGAGCTACTAATTTTAATTTTCAGATCGACGTTATCGACAAATCGGATTGGGGCAACACGGGCAGTAGCTTTAAATGGAGCCGCCGGTGGAACGACCAACTTTACAGCAACGCCCTGGTTTCCTATTCCAATTATTTCAGTTTTCGGGACAGAGGAAATCAGACGATCATTGAACGGGACACGTCCACGACCGAAATCAACAACAGTACAATCGAAGACAACGATCTCAGGGATTACTCCCTTAAATGGGATTGGGAATGGCAGCCATCGACCATGCACAAGATCGGCTTCGGCGTTGCTGGAAATGCATTCGATATCAAATATGATTTCATTCAAAACGATACCACTACGGTGCTTGCCCGCGACGATCAGGGCCAATTGGTAGCCGCATACCTTCAAAGTAAATCTACTTTTTGGGAAAAATTCATTGTGTTGCCCGGTCTTCGCATCAGCTACTTCGATCAAACCGCCCAGACCTATTTTGAGCCCAGGCTTCAAGTCCAGTACCTTCCGACCGACAACATTAAGATCAAGGGGGCCACCGGTCGCTATTACCAATTTGCCAACCGCATCATCCGGGAGGATATCTCACAGGGCAGCCGGGACTTTTGGATATTATCGGACGGCGAACAGGTGCCCGTCGGAAAGGCTGACCACTTCATTTTGGGCATTGCTTATGAAACGTCGGATTATTTGTTCGACCTGGAAGGATACCATAAAAAACTGGACAATATCACGGAATACTCTACCCGGTTTGTGGTCAATGGCTTTGGCCCCAATTCCAGTCTCGATTTTGAAGAAAACTTTTTTAACGGAACGGGCACTGCCAACGGACTGGAGGTGTTGGCACAGAAAAAGACGGGTAAATTGACCGGATGGATCAGCTACACGCTGGGCCGGGTGGAGAATGAATTTGAGGTGTTCGGCGACGAGCCATTTCCTGCTGCCCACGATGTAACCAATGAAGTAAAAGTAGTGGGCATGTACCGGGTCGGCAACTGGTCCTTTGGTGGCACTTTCATTTATGCTACCGGACGGCCATACACGGCACCAATCGGAGCCTATTCTGTTGAGTTGCTGGACGGAAACACTACCGATCACTTTGCCGTCAGCGATAAAAATGCCCTGCGCCTACCCGACTACCACCGTTTTGATGTATCTGCCAACTACAATCTCAACCGCTTTGCCGGCGGCAAGGCCACCGTCGGGCTATCCCTCTTTAATCTGTATGGCCGCAAAAATGTATGGTACAAAGAATATGACGTCGTCGATGGTGTTATTCTCGAAACAGACGTGAACCTCTTAGGCTTTACGCCAAGCTTCTATTTCAATTGGAGTTTACAATAAAAAATTAACAAAGCGCTGTCGAGGTTTAGATCCCGCCAGCGTCGCACAACGCACCCGGCCCCCAAAGGTGAACGACAGCTAAAACCAAGTCGATTTCAAAGTTCAGCTGTGTTTCCCTGCGGGGGTCGGTGGCGGGTTAATAATGAAGAAAAACGGTGTATTGGTCAAACCTGAAAAATCCTAAGATGACCGATGCCAACCTCCAAATCGGGAAAAAGCAACGTGCATATCTTCCCCACTGAAGGAGGACGGGGGAGGAAGCCCCAAGTAAGGTCTACTAAAATCGGGTTTTGTCCAGTATCTGAGTACTGGACAAAACCCAAAAAAACTCATTTTTATGAAAAATATACTTTTAATAGCCACCCTGTTTTCCTGCCTCATTTTCATGGCCTGCGAAGAAGAGTCATCCATCGGAACAGTCAACATCCTGAGTGTTCAGGCCTATCTGCATGCCGGGGAAATGCTGGATTCTGTAAAGTTCGATAAAGTCATACCTCTAGATTCATTGGCAGCTATAGCCTCGCCGAACGACCTAACTCCAATCGTTAAGACAAACAATGGAGAATCCTTCCCGTTGGGTTTCACAGGTGTAGACGGTATCTATGGCAATCCAGACCTGGTGGTTGAAATGGGTCAATCTTATACCCTCGAAGTGGAATTCAATGGGGAATTCGTTCAGGCAGAGACTTTCATTCCGGCCGCCCCTGAAGACCTCCTCCTATCCGATACAATTGTCAGAAGGAGCAAAATCCGTGATTTTACAGACCTAATCAACCAGGGCACGCCCGACCCTATCGAGATTACGTGGACAGGAGAAGATGGGGGATTTTATTTTGTTGATGTCGAAAACATCGAAAACAACCCTGAAGTCATAAATGAACTCTTTGAAGACGGGAATGCCCCTCAATTGCAGAATATATTGACAGAGCCTTCTACTTTAACTTCTTATGCCATCAATGCATTCCAGGACATTACTCATTATGGCCTCCATCAGGTCACGGTGTACCGTGTCAACCCGGAATATGTGGTGTTGTATGAGAGCAATACCGGCGGCACTGGCAGTATCAATGAAATTACGACGAACGTGACAAACGGCTTCGGCATTTTTACCGGCCTGAACAGTCGTTCAACATTTTTTGAAGTAAAGAAGCCATAGCTAAGTTCTTTGGAGCATGGCTTTTGGGGGTCGTGCTCTTTTTATTTTTTCACCTTTCAAAATCTGTCTTATTTGCGTTGGAATAAAAAATTAGAAATCATTACCCACTTAGCCTTTTGGGCCTTGTTGTTCTCATTGTTCATCAGCACGACCAGTCAGTTTTTTCCAATTGAAAAATCACTGGCTTTAAGTTCCGCGGCAGTATTGCTGATGGCCGGGGTGGCGTACGCCAATATTTTTTTGATCATACCTCAGTTTTTTGAAAAAAGAAAATTTGGTATTTACTTATTGAGTTTAATCGGGCTGCTGGTAGTTGTCACTTTTATACACTTTAATTTTTCAGAATTATTTATTTCGGAAATGAGCCCGAAATTTCCCAACCTTCCCGACAGGCCCGACATGCCCGTGGCCTTCAAAGAACACATGAACCCTCGTTTTCGATTTGTACCGATGTTTTTTATGAACATCACTATTTTATTTATCAGTACAATCTATCAATTAGCCAAAAAATTTGTTGAAAAAGAACGTCAGCAAAATATATTGGAAAAAGAAAAAATAAAACATGAATTAAATTTTTTACGCTCCCAGATAAACCCCCACTTCCTGTTCAATGCATTGAACAATTTACATGCAGCGGTTCAATTCATCCCTGAAAAAGCAAGTGACTATATTATAAAACTGGGTGACATGTTACGCTATATTTTAGAAGATTGTACGCTCGAAGAGGTTAGGTTGACGGACGAAATAAATTACATCCAGCATTATATTTTTTTCCAACAACAAAAAGAGGAAGACCTGATAAAGGTAAATTTTGAAATCACAGGCAGCGCTCCTGATGCTTATTTCATTGAGCCTATGCTATTAATCCCACTGGTCGAAAACGCCTTCAAACACAGCTATGTCAGCAATATGGAAAAACAATGGATCAATATTTATCTCAACTTAAAAAACAACATCCTGACTTTCTCGGTAAAAAATAATATCGGGGATCGTTTAAAAACCAAAAAAGAAAGTTTTGGTGTTGGCTTACAAAATATCAGAAGAAGATTGGAGCTACTGTATCCACAGCACTTTACCCTAAAAAATAAAAAAACGGAAAAAGCATACTTTGCCGAATTAACCATCTCAAAAAAATTATGAAAATAAATTGCCTTATTGCCGATGACGAACAACTTGCCCGGGAAATGCTATCTGCCTATTCCGAAAAAATAGACTATTTAAATATAGCAGGCAAATGCAAAAACACGAAAGAAATCGAAGCTCATTTAAAAAACAATAAAATCGACCTCATTCTAATGGACATCCAAATGCCCGGAGAAACGGGCATTGATTTCCTGCAACATTTAAACAATCCGCCCAAAATTATTTTTACCACGGCTTTTAGAAAATATGCCATTGAAGGGTACGATTTGGGCGTGGTCGACTATTTATTAAAACCCATTGGTTGGGACCGATTTGAAAAAGCTATCTCCAAAGCAAAAACATTATTCGAAACCACGAAGAAGGCAGCCATCTTCGATGAAGAATCCTCTTTTAACCAGCAATCAATAATTATAAAGGAAGGTTATGAACTCCGGAAGATTTATTTAAAAGATATTTATTTTATTGAGGCCATGAGAGAATATGCCGCCTATTATACAACCACCGGCAAACATTTGGAATTAAAATCGCTGACCAAAGTACAAGAAACTTTATCTGATAATTATTTTATCAGGATTCACCGTTCGTTCATCATCAACAGGTCTAAAGTAAAAGTACAATGTGAAAAAACAATCACACTTTTGAATGACGTTAAAATCCCCATAGGCAAGACGTATCGAAAGCAGGTTCCGAGAAATCTTTTTAAGTAAAAACAGTCGCAAATTCCGCCCGCCATTTAATCAGGCGATCAAAAACAAGGAGCGCTGAAATGACACTTTTGTTTTAGCAAGTGCATAGCTTATATGGCTTAAAATTCTTTTTCAGGCAAAGGAAAAGTGTCATTTTTTGATCCATCACTTTAGTCACCTTACCGAATCATTTGTGCAGCATGCTCAAAGGGGAAAAACCAGTTGATTGATCTGCTCGGGCGTATAGTTTCAGAAAAAAACCTGAATCATTCAAATCAGTCCCGGGCATTTGACTTGAGACCGGGGCTTTACCATGTCAGGGTACTGGCCAAAGGCTGCAAGCAGCGGATGAGACCAGTGGTGGTGGATCGGTAATTCGGACGAGCGGTGTTAGCGCCGGCGGCGCTGACACCGCTATTGTTGTAGAATAAAAATTTTTAAAAAAAAATTCAACCCCGTGCAACGCTCGCCCCTTCCCTCGCATATAGTGGGCATCAGACAATTAATTTCTAACCAAAAAAAATGTATCTAAAGATGAAATTTTTAAAACAACTATCGCTCTTGGCCCTGCTGGCCGTTCTTGCCCTGACGGCTTGTCAGAAAGAAGAAATCTTTGAAACCGTTACCGAAGTTCCCGAAATTGAACCGATTGAAACCCATGTAAACGGCTTGCTCGCCCGCTCCGCTCCGAGTGCCGGAGGATTGGATTTAGGTTGTGTTTCGATTGACTACCCATTTGGGCTCCTGCTCCTGGACAGCAGCATCATTGAAATAGCCTCCGAAGATGATTTCCTCATCGCTTTCAACAATGAAGACAACCTGCCCCTGGACTTCGTCTATCCGATCACCGTGACCGATGAAGACGGTGTAAGCTCGACTGCCGAAAATGCAGAGGAACTGGCGGAACTGTTTGTCGATTGTATCCCCGACACTGGCTGGGATGATAACTACAACGATTGGTTCTTCCCGGCGTGGATCATTTCCTATGAAACCTCTTGCTATCAATTGACCTACCCCATCACTTTACTGGATATCGACAGTGTGGCTATTACGGCTGCCGATGAAGCAGAATTGACCGCTCTCCTGTCCAATGGCAATATTTACAGCTTTGCCTTCCCTCTCGAACTCGAAGATGAAGATGGCAACGCAGTTACGGCCGAAAGCGCAGAAGACCTCTTTGACCTCCTGGCGGATTGTAGCCCCGACCCCGGCCCTGGTGGATATGGCATCGGTACCTTTGGTTGCTATGAACTGGGTTATCCAGCTACTTTATTACTCATCGACGGAACAACCGTGACCGTCAATGACGACGATGAATTCGCAGCGGTTTTCGTTTCCGGAGAATGGGCAGATTTTGGCTACCCATTGACCTTGATCGACGAGGATGGAAATGAAATTGTCGTGAATGACAACGAAGAACTTCATGAAGCACTGTTCGACTGTTCTGGATTTGGCGGCGGAGGGCCAACATTCGAGGTGGGTGATTTCAACTGCTACAATGCCGTGTATCCGTTTTCTGTGAACGAAACCACAACCGGTACGGTCGTTACTTTTAACAACTCGGACGAATGGAATGAATACCTGCTCAATTTATTGAACAGTGGAGGAGCAATTGGCCCGATCGAGTTTGTTTTCCCGCTCACTTTGGTCCACGTTGAAACCGGAGAAGAAGTCGTAGTGAACAACCAGGATGAGTTTGATGAAGCCGTTTTAGCCTGCTATGAGAATCCCGGCGGCGGAAGCTCCGGCGGCAGTGGAGGCGGAGGAGGAAACCCCAACATTGAGTTCGGAGATTTCCTTTGCTACGATTTTGTCTATCCTTTTACCGTCAATGAACTGACTACCGGGGTAACGGCAACTTTCAACGATTCCGATGAATGGAACGACTTCCTCATCAACAGTCAGAATGGCCAAACCCATATCGAATTCGTTTATCCAATTTCCCTGACTAAAGTCGAAACAGGAGATGAAATTACCGTCGCAGACGAAGAAGAACTCTTCCTCGCCCTGGAAGAATGCTGGTAAATTCAAATGACCGGCACTCAAAAAGTGTAGGGCAAACTGGCCCCCCAGTTTGCCCCACTCTCTAATTTTTTTTGAAAAACATGAAAAGAGATCTCATTTGAAAATCTTAAGACCGTCTTCGCAGCAGTAGAAAAGTTGATTATTCAACTGAGAAACATTTAAAAAACACAGGGAAGGCTGGCACCCCAGCTTTCCCACTCTCTAATTTTTTCTGGCATAGGGGCAATTGACAAAAACGGTGTCCCAGCAAGTGAAATAAAATAACTTCGACAAAAACCAAACAGCTCAAATTTTATTTATCCGTACACCTGACTTGAGATCATTGGAAATTGATAATTGATAATTGGAAATCAAGTGCTTGGAAATCTGCTGACCAGATGAATTAAATGATTAGCAGTTTTTCAATCTCCGGTTTTCCAAAAAATTCTTCTTAGCTGTCAAATTTTTGGTCAACGAGAACACCATAGAAAAGTGTAAAAAGAAAGATCAGCGAGCTTTCCGGGCCTTGTATGAAGCCTGCTTGCCGTATGTGTTCACAGTGGTGAAAGGCTATACCGACAACCCGGATTTCAAAAAAGATTTGGTACAGGAAATTTTTGCCAAGGTCTTTTTGAACATCCGCAGCTACGATTCGAAAAAAGGTGCTTTCAAGCCCTGGCTCCGCAGGATAGCTGTGAACCAATGCCTGATGTTCATTCGCGACAAACTAAAACAGTTTGAATTTGAGGACCTGGAAAACGTAACCTCCAATGAAGTGCTGCACGAGCAAATGGACCTCGATCATTTAGACCCCGACCTGTCGGAGCAACTACTGGAAAAAATGCCGCAAGGCTACCGCAAAGTTTTTTCACTGGTCATTTTGGAAGGCTACTCTCACGACGAGGTTGGGCAAAAACTGAGCATCAGCCCGGAAACTTCCAGGTCTCAATTATCGAGATCAAAACAATGGTTGCGACAATATTTTTCTAACAACAAAACCCTGATAAAGAATGGATTCTGCTAAAAACAGGGACAATAGAAATGGCCATCAGCCCGGCCAGGATTGGGAAGATGCGGCCTTCAGTTGGGACAACATGAAGGGCGACATTTTTCAAAAGATCCAAGAAGAAGATCCTCATTTTTTTGAAGAAAAACGCAAACGCCGGATACCGCTCTGGCTTTGGGGCAGCGCAACGGTAGTGCTGTTGGCAGGTCTGGGTTTTTGGTTCTCGCGGGCCCCTCAGACCACTTCTGCCCCGATCGAAACACCTGCGAATACACCGCACACACCTGCGAAAAAGAATCAGCCCGTTGCTTCAATCCCCGAACCAGCAGTTGCAACCACAAAAACATCACCGCTACAAGTAGAATCCACTGACATTTCAAAAGAAAACCAAAACGAAAATCTGCTTGCAAACAATTTGACCGACGAGGTCGAAAATACTCAGTCCAACCCGACAGCCATTTCTGTTGAATCA
This sequence comes from Bacteroidota bacterium, assembly GCA_039819485.1. GTDB lineage: Bacteria > Bacteroidota > Bacteroidia > Chitinophagales > Saprospiraceae > UBA6168. The sequence continues at coordinate 9,680 of JBCBRY010000183.1, forward strand.
TCAAATGAAGCCAAAAAATCTAAAGCCAATTTCAATAAATTAACCTCAGCAACGAACCAGCCCGACAAGCAACCCCCTTCTTCCATCCAACAAAAAAACCTTGCGCCAGCCGCCGCAAGCCTCCCCCTACACCCCATCAAGCCTTTTCAGACAAAGCAACCGGACTTGTTTGTCTTTACGGCTCCAGTCATCAATCCTGATATGGAAAAAGCCCCTTGGCGGGTAACTGCTGCGGGTGGATCGCTGACTTCATTTACGAAGTACAGTGGCGCTTCCGAAGCGGCGGAGCCGCGCAACGATCATTCCTCTGCCTTTTTTGGCTACCAATATGGAGTGGATGCATGGGCTCCGTTGTCCCAAAAAGACTATTTCACCTTTGGCATCAACCGGCAGGTCATTTTCCAAAATATTGATATCGAAACCCAGACAACTTTTGATACTACTTTGCAGGATGTCCTTGTCAGCACCACTCACCACGTGGTTGGCAACCTGATGAGCAATCGTTACGACGACACCTTGGTGACGGCTACCCAAAGGTATCGTTTGGTGGAATACAATGAATTCAGGTCGATTCAGTTGCAGGCCGGATACGCCCGCGTGTTCCAGCAGAAGAATTGGCAGTTCAGTCCATTTGTGCGGATGGCCCTTGGTCTGATGACCGATATGAAAGGAAGAACGGTGGCGGCAGATCAGTCCATTTTTGCATTCGATAACGATCGGCCAATCCACAACAGATTTCAATTCAGCACCCAGGTGGGCGTTGCCGTTGAGCATCAGCTGAACCAACACTTTGCGCTGTTTTTGCAGTACAACGTGAGCCAGCAATGGAACAATGCGAGCAAGGAAGACAACCTGAAATTGCGGCCGGCTTTTCATTCTTTTTCTGTGGGTATTGCCAAGACTTTTAAGTAAGGAAAACGCTGGTCGGAAATCGACCGACAGGAATCACTCCGAAATTTCGGGATAAATCCATTTCAGCCAACCATTTATCAGCCTTCAACAAACCTCTCGTCACCCCGCCCCTGCTGGCGGCACTGGCACCGGAACTACATTGCTCACTGCCGGAATGGATTGTAGGTAAGCCCAGATAGCCGATAAATCTTCATCGGACAAATTTTGGTAATTCTGCCAGGGCATTGGCGGCAACAGCATGCGGCCATTGTCCATTCCTTTGGCTTTCCCTTCACGCAGCGCTTTTCCCAAACGTTCGAGGGTCCAGTCGGCGAGTCCGGTTTCATCAGGTGTCAAGTTGGCGGCATAGGTCGTCCCCCACAGACCGACACCAGCCGTGAGCGACATGTTGAACAGGGCGTATCCCTGCAAAATACTCTGATCAGCGATGGGTGCCAGTTCTTCATCGGAACGGTGGCCGGAAAGGAGTCTGGTTACATCTGGGGCAGGACCGCGCTTGGTCATGATCTTGGGGGTATGGCAATCGTTGCAGCCCATGATACCAACCAGGTATTCTCCTCGATCTACCAAAGAGGCCGCAGCGGTTTCGGTTTCATCTGCGGTCGCTGGTGCAGTATTGTCGTTGGGCGCGTCCTTTTGCTGGGAGCAGTTGGCGAGGCAAAAGATCAGGGTACAAAAAATGGTCAGGATGGTAATTGTTTTCATGATGAAAAGTTTTGTGAAAGATGAAGCAGTGAAAATCGACACACAAAATATTACAACTATTCTTAAAAAATGAAAATCCAAAAGAAAACTTGAGTGCAACCTCCAAAAAGCACGAGTTCTGAGGTTCGAGCTATGCGCCAGGAAAATTGACGACAAAACTGAGGACTCGCGGGTCATTTCCAAGGCGCAGGAACGCAGTACCCTCTCCTCGTTTACCGCATCAGCGAAACAGTTCCATAGTGGGTTTCTTCCTCACCGTTGACATATTCGATGGTCATTTTCCATATATATACCTCGGCGTTCAGTTTCTTGCCCCTGAATCGACCATTCCATCCAAAATGGTAAGCTAAGCCGGGATCAAGGTTGTAAGCTTCGTAGACCACATGCCCTTTGCGGGAATAAACTTGAATTGATTTGAATTGCCGCACGGCATTTTCGTAGGCAAACAGGACAAAATCATCATTAAACCCATCATTATTTGGAGAGAATGCATTCGGGACAAAGAAATCCTTCCTCAGAAAAACATTGATGGTCAGTTCATCGCTGACTACGCAGCCGTCATTTAAAGTCACTTCAACCTGTACGGTCGTGGTATCGGTCGGAACGAAAGAATTGGTGAGGCAATCATTGCATTGCAACGAAAATTCACTGGACCACTCGATGGTGGAAATCTGCCAATTTGGGAAATTCGCCTCAAATACCAATTCTACAATTTCCCCATATTCTACCGCTTCATAAACGTCCGGGCTGAATAGTTCGAGCGCGTAATCCAGTGAATCACAGTTGGTCTGAGACTTTATCGGTTGCCACGAATAAAAAAACAGGGAAAGGACAAAAAGGGTGGAAAGCGAGCGTGGGTATTTCATGCTAATTGGTTTTAAATTTAAACTCTAAGTTAGTTAAATCATCCAACTAAACCCATTTTTTCTGCCTTAGCCCGATGCCTGAACCTCACTCAAAACTATCTTTTTCACCATTTTATCTACATTTATAGAAAAAAAATTTCCACAGAAGCAACCTTCGCTCAATTATTTTATCTACATTTATGGATATAAAATAGAATACAGCGGACGGTAGATCGTCAGTCCCGAAACCACTTGGGGAGTGTACGGCATCGGTTTCACTCAAAAAAGCCTCCTTACTGACCGCTGATTTTCCAAACGTTTTTCAACGAATCCATCATGAAAGGAACTTACCTCGGCGAATTTGAAGAGATCGTCATGTTGTCCATTGCGGCCTTGCAGCAGGAGGCATACGGGCTCGCCATCAAAAAAGAACTTGAAGAGCAGACGGGTCGAAAAATCAGCATCAGTGCCGTCCATGCCGCTTGTAACCGACTGGAAACCAAGGGTTTCCTCTCGTCCAGTTTTGGTGAAAAATCGGATATGCGGGGCGGCAAGCGAAAAAAAATCTACTCTGTCAGCATGAAAGGCCAGATGGCCCTGAGCGATGCCTACGAACTACGGCAACGGATGTGGGAACGCATCCCAAAAAGCGCATTTCAATTTAAGTTCAGCTGGCTTTAGAGATGTCATTTTTTGAAAAAATGACATCTCTCAACCGGCACCTTATCGTCCATGAAAAAACCACCTGTTTACCACCAGCCACCCCAGCGAGTGCTCCGTTTTCTGCGCTGGTTCTGCGATGACTCCTTTCTGGAAGAAGTAGAAGGTGACCTCTTTGAAATGTTTCAGGAGGAGGTGGAAACCTATGGGTTGAAAAAAGCCCGCCACCGTTTTTTGTGGATGGCCCTGCGCTACGTCAACCCTTATTTTTTTGGCAAAAAAGAATATTTAAAAAACCTTCAATATCAATTTATCATGCTCGGACATTATTTAAAGATTTCCACCCGGCACCTGGTCAAGCAACGTTTTTACTCCATTATCAACATTGCCGGTTTTGCCGTAGGTTTGGCGGCCTGCCTGCTCATCATTTTATTCATAAAACACGAAACCAGCTACGACCGGTTTCACCCTGAAGCCGACCGTATCTACCGCATTTACTGGGAAGGCAAAATAGGTGAGACAGAAAGAAAGGGAGCTGTGACCTCAACATCCCTGGTCCCTACCCTGACTGACGAATTTCCTGAAGTCGAATTTGCGGCGCGCATCGGTCCTAACATGTACGAATCGGGCAACAACCAGCTTCGCCGATCTACGGAAGTGCAGAGCGTTTATGAGGAAAATTTCATTTATGCCGATCCCTCTTTTTTGGAGATTTTTCAATTTCCCATGCTTGCCGGCGATGTATCATCGGCCCTGGAAGACCCACTGACAATGGTGATTACAGAAAGTAAAGCGCAACAGTTTTTCGGCCAGGAGAACCCCATTGGACAAACCATGATCATCAACGAAAATGAAGAACGGCCTTATAAAATCACCGGCGTGGTGGCTGACCTGCCCACACGCACACATTTGCGTTTCAACTACATCCTTTCCATGGAAGGTGTTCGGGCGAGCAAGGTACCGAATTGGGGTTTTAACAATTATGTGTCGTATGTGAAATTGGCGGAAGGAGCGACCGCTGCCTCCGTGGAAGCAAAATTCCCGGCCATGATCCAAAAGCACGAGCGGCCGGAAATCAAGGACCGCCTGCAGGAACCGGGAAATTATTTCCGCTATGTGCTACAGCCTGTCAATGATGTACACCTGAAATCCGCCGACATCCGGGGCTATTGGCTGCACGGTGATGCTAAATATGTCTGGCTTTTTGGATTTATCGCCGCTTTTATTTTACTGATCGCCAGCATCAATTTCATGAACCTGACCACGGCCCGTTCTGCCAACCGGGCCAAAGAGGTCGGGATGCGAAAAGTCCTGGGGTCCGCAAGGGGGCAACTATTTATGCAGTTTTTGACGGAGTCGGTTTTGGTAAGTTTTATTGCGTTCGTCATAGCCGTGGCTCTGGCCGCTCAGGTCTTGCCGTTCTTCAATGAACTCACCGGCAAAACCCTGGTATTTTCATGGCAGCAAAAAGCGTTGTTGTTGTCCGTTTTCGGCGCTGCCATGCTCGTAGGTGTGCTGGCAGGATTGTACCCGGCAGCATTTTTATCTTCTTTTCGACCACTGAAAGTACTGAAAGGAAAACTAAGTGGCGGCAGCAAGCGGGGCGGCCTGCGCTCGACCTTGGTGGTCGTACAGTTCACTACGTCCATTGCCCTCATCATCGGTAGCCTGGTGGTGCAAAAACAGATTGATTTTATCCAGAACAAAAAACTTGGCTTTGATAAAGAACGATTGCTGATTATTGAAGATTGCTACACCCTGGGCCGGGAAAAAGTGACTTCGCTCAAGAACACGCTCAAGAATTTGCCAGAAGTGGACAACGTATCGGTCACAGGTTACATACCCGTGGACGGCTATGCTTACAATGGCTCCGGCACCTGGGTGGAAGGCACCAACCCGGAGGAAAGTGAAGTCGGTCTTGCCAAGTGGTATGTCGATCATGATTACGTAAAAACCCTGGGGATGGAGATAGTGGAAGGCCGGGATTTCTCCATCGACATGCCGACTGATTCCAGCGGAATCCTACTGAATGAAACAGCCGTTTCACAACTGGGCCTGGAAGATCCAATCGGCAAACGGGTGAGTTCTTATACCTACCTCGATCAGGAGACGGGCGAGCTGATGTTCGACACCTACACGGTGGTCGGCGTCCTCAAAGATTTCCATTTTTCCTCCATGAAAGAGGAAATCGACGGCCTGAGCCTGGTCATCGGCAGCAACCGCTTCAATGCCATGGTGAAAGCCAAGACCACCGACCTGCAATCGCTGATCAAAAAGGCAGAGGCCCAATGGGCCACCTTCGCCCCCAACCAACGCTTCCGTTATCATTTCCTCGATGAGCAGTTTGATAAAATGTACACCTTCGAACAGCGCGCCGGCCGGATCTTCTCGGTGCTTACGGCACTGGCCATTTTCATTGCCTGCCTGGGCCTGTTTGCTTTGGCTACTTTTATGGCCGAACAACGCAGCAAAGAAATCGGTATCCGCAAGGTGCTGGGTGCCACCGTTGGCGACGTCGTTTTTATGCTGACCAAAAATTTCGCCTTGCTGGTGCTGATCTCGCTGGTCATCGCTACTCCTTTGGCCTGGTATTTCATGAACGGCTGGCTGGCCGATTTTGCCTACCGTACGCAAATCACCTGGGGTGTTTTTGCACTGGCCGGTTCGTCGGCCCTGCTCATTGCGCTTTTGAGCATTGGCTATCAGGCAGTGAAAGCGGCGATTGCCAATCCTTCGGATGCGATTCGGGATGAGTGAGGAGGGGTGGGTTATTGGGGTATTGGGTTAATTGAAAAAATTATTTGAGAAATTAGATTGGGGCATGCTCATATCTCTGTTTAAACTCTGCGTCTTCTCTGCGCAACTCTGTGTAACAAAAAAAATCCACTGCTCAATAGATTTGTATGTTTGCATTCAAAAAATAAATTATGAAAACACTTGGTTTAATCGGTGGCATGAGCTGGGAATCCTCGCACGTTTATTACGAATTAATCAATAAAAAAGTACGGGAAATATTAGGTGGATTTCATTCGTGCAAAAGCATTATGCTGACGGTGGATTTTGCGGAAATTGAAAAACTACAGCACACCGGAGATTGGGACGCATTGGACCGCGAGATGGCCGCCGCCGCTGCATCTCTGGAAAAAGCAGGTGCCGACCTGATCATTTTATGTACCAATACCATGCACCTGTGCAGCGAAGCAATTGTCAACCATATTTCCGTCCCTTTTTTACATATTGCCGAAGCGACGGCAATGGAAATAAAAAATAAAAAACTGAACAAAGTAGCGTTGCTGGGTACCCGGTTTACGATGGAAAAAGATTTTTATAAAAAAATTCTTCTGGACAAATATGGCATTGACGTAATTATTCCGGAAAAAGAGGAAAGGGACTTTATTCACAGAACAATCTACGAAGAATTGGTACATGGCATTCTAAAAGACGATTCCAGAAAAGCTATAAAAAAAATAATTGAAAATTTAGAAAAAAAAGGCGCCCAGGGCGCCGTACTTGGCTGCACAGAAATTCCATTATTAATTAAATCAAAAGACGTCCAGATCCCCATTTTCAACACCATGGAAATACATGCAGCAAAAGCGGTGGAAATTATAATGGTTAACTGAATTGACACATTAACATAAGGACACATTGGAGACACGACAAAAGTGTTGTTGTCTGGCCCTTTGTAAAGGAATAT
>JBCBRY010000184.1:0-16408 GCA_039819485.1 Bacteroidota bacterium
CATCTGAATTTTGTTACGATATTGAATTGAAAATCGCTTTGAGTAATTATGAACTTAATAAATGCATTGTTTTCCCGGTTATTGTGAGGGAAAGTATGTGGGAAAATTTACCAATAGCCGAATTGCAAGTCGTGCCAGAAGGCGGCAAGCCAATATCAGAATGGGACAATGAGGATGAAGCGTTTAAACACATCACAGAGAAATTACGAAATCTAATAATTGTGGATAGGGCCTCTGTCTGACCATGAATAAATAAATTCTCCCTTACGCTAAGTTTATTTTTCAGGATAAGAGGTGTTCAGAAATTCGTTCCATTATATTACCTCCCCCCGGCCCCCTCCAAAGGGGGAGAAAAGAACATGCATATCTCCCCCTTTGGAAGGGGTTAGGGGGAGGTAATATAACGGAACGAATCAGGATCATTTATTTTTAAACACCTCTACAGTCAAATTAATTTAGAAATGTTGGATGAGATGCAACTGGTAAATTATTATTTTTGGTGCATCCAAATTTGACGGTTAAAAAATCCGGAAAAAATTATTAGCAAGTAATTTGTTCCTATTATTTGATCGCATTTCGGAACGCCGATCAGTATTTGATTTATTCAATCACCTATTAAACTGTCTTGACATGCGCTACTTTACTCTAATAAAATGGGCTTTGCTACTCGCTGCTTTGACGCTGTTTCCTTTAATGGCCAGCTCTCAGATGACCTTTGACTTTCACCTGGTGGCACAGGCTGGCTGGAGTGGGTTGGAAAAAGATAAACCGATAGTAGATACTCCTTTTGAGGAAACCAGGGAACGGGTTCCCGGTTTGAACGCAACCCTGGGAGTCGAATGCAAAGCCTTTTTCAAGGACAGAGATCGATGGTCTGTCAATGCTGGTATTTTGTACAATTATGCATCCTTTGAGACGCATTATGAAAGCAACGGAGTCATTCTGACCGCGATGGCAAAAGACACCAGCCGGGCCTTCAATATTAAATTACCGCTCAGCCTTTCTTTTCATCTTCGCCGGCTGAGTTTTTCGGCAGGTATTGTCGCAAATTACCACTTGCTTACGGAAGTAAGAAGGGGGCTGCAAACACGTATTGTCACCGACGTAGGGGAACAACTGTTCGAAAGCTATGTGGTATTTAATGATAAAGATCGAAATGATTATGACTTTGGCATTTATGATGAGGTATTTGTTGAACGACGTTTTGATTTGCAGTATAATTTCAGGCTGAGTTATCAGGTACAGGAGAGACTGACCCTGGGCATTGAATACTTCGATTATTTCAGGGACAACTTCATGGTGCAAAGAGGGAAATATTCAAACCCTGGCAATTATCAATTCGAATTTTTCCGGACCTTTTCAAATAGTCTTTCACTGAGTGTTTACTGGCGGATGTTTAGTTTGTGATGAGTGTATTTTTACGGGACTTTATTGTGCGAGAAAAGGGTCTCTATTCGAAATGTAGCAACTTAGATTCTGGAAATTGTCGACTATTTGATTCCGGTAAAAAATTAATTTTCCAATAATTATTAATCGTGTGTACAGCGATTTTTACACAGTATTTTTAATTGCCATTTTTATGAAAATAAATCCAATAAATCATTCTTTTTTTTACCTCTTTATTTTGATCCTGTTTTCTTTTAATTCTTCATGTGCGCAACCCCAGTTAATTTTCGATACCGACTTCGGTGGCGACTTTGATGACCTCGGTGCCCTGGCTATGCTCCATCACTTTGTTGACAATAATGAATGCGAACTGTTGTCCGTAATGTGTTGGAATACAGAGCGGTACGCCGTTTCAGCGATCGATGCAGTCAATCGTTATTACGGACATCCTGATATTCCGATAGGGGTCAGAAAGGATGGAGCACAAGTGACTGAATGGAATTACACCAAACCACTGGCTGATGCATTTCCGTATCAGTTAAACTATGAAAATGCGGAGGATGCCATTCAATTATACCGTAAAATATTAAGTGCAAGTAAAGATAAAACGATAGTGGTCGTAACAGTTGGGCCGTTAAAAAATATCCAGGGTTTAATCGAATCAAAACCTGATCAATTTTCTGCATTGACGGGCAAAGAATTAATTCAAAAAAAGGTGAAGGAATTCGTGATCATGGGCGGTCGGTTTCCCGAAGGAAAAAATGAATGGAATTTTAATGGAGATATGCCCGGCGTGACAAAATTTGTCATTGAAAATATAAATGCCCCAATTGTTTTTTCCGGGTATGAGGTCGGACTTAATATTAAAACGGGCGAGGTGTTTAATGAATTAAATAAAAATCATCCTTTGTATATTGGCGCCATGCATTTTAGTGAAAATGCTCCCTGGATAAAAGAAAATTTTGCCGGAAAAATATTGGACAATTCTACTTACGATCAAACGGCTGTTTTGTATGCAGTCAGAAACGGGGAAGGGGTTTATTGGAATAAAATAACGGGCGGTTATTGTGAGGCCGACGATACCGGTGGCAATAAATGGAATACAGAAAAAACGTCCAATCATGCATATTTAAAATTAATTAGAAATAATGAGGAAATGGCGCAGATGATTGAAAAGATGATGTTGGGAAATTTTAAATGAATAAAAAAAGATCACCTGAAATAGATCAGAAAATATTGGTCTGGATTATTTTTTTATAGCGTGTTTAGATAATGTTAGTGCGATCATCCAAGTAGGAGAGCAAATTGTTTTTGAATGTATTAAATTTAGCTTCGCTGTCTTCTTTTGTGATCAGGCCTTTGTATTCATTTTCGTTCAGATCATTTAGACGGGAGATAAATAAGGCTATGTCACTTAAAGGTTTTTGATTAGTTGTTTGTTCTTTTAGAATTTTTAAAGCAACTAAAATTTCATTGTTGGAAATGTACTCTTTAATCTGTGCAACTTCATCTGAATCCAAAGTAAAATACTTCTCAGGTTTTCCAGCGTCTATTTTATCCCTGACAAAATAGAAAATACCTAAAATAACAAGTAGGGCCAATGCCAGGTATGCATAAAAAAGCTTCGAACCTTCATTGTCAATTACAAAGTAGGAAATGATTCTTGAACGCTCGCTTGGATGGAAATCCTGGCCTTCCATGCGTCCGATGGCTACTACTAAACTGTTGTGCCCAGTAACCAGTGGCTTAACCTTCCATTCCCATAGTGGGGGTTGCTCACCGTTCGATTCGCTGACATTTGCGAGATCAATATTTTTACTTGTACAATTGGCTGGGTCGATTGTAAAGGAAGATTGATTAGGGTCGGATAATTGTATGCAGATGTTGTCACTTATTTTTCTCAGCAAATCAAATGTCAATGAATATGCTTGAGATTCCTTGTTAAATGGCCGTTTTAAAAAATACCCACTTGTATCGGACTGTAATTCGATACTTAACAAGTACCAATCATTGACAAACATGGTGTCCTCTCCCAAAGTCCAGTCGGGGGTTTTATCATTTCGTACAACTGTTTTCACAGAGACCAGCTTTCCAATATAATTGGTGATCGACCGCTCCGCCAGCCTGGTAATGTCAGTTGATGGGTTGAGTATTTTTATGGAATCGATTGCCTCTAAAGTATAATAACCATTTGGATAATTTTCGATGTATGTCTTATAACTTTCAGAATTGTTGCCACTCGAAGCTTCTGCCCATTCTACTTGTTCTTGCTCAAAAACTTCCATAAGGTTTTTCATCGCCTTTTCTTTATAAACATCATTGTCCAAAAACCGATAATAATCTAAAAACGTATTTTCCCGTTTGGCATTTTCCCAATTGATCGAATCCCTTAGTTGTTCTGATTTAGTTCTGGCAACAGGCTCAGCCAGATTTTCTTCAATCGTATCAATATGTTTTATATCCTTTTCCTTCGGTTGATCCTGGTTTTGTTGGGCAGCTCGGGCCTCTTCCTTTTGTGCAGCGACCTTTTTAAGTTCGTTGATGTCGACGGCCTCAATTTTCGGTGCTTCATTTAACTGATTTATTGGAGGCTTTTTTTTCTCTGATTTTTCCCTCAATAATGATTCGTAAAATTTGTCAAGTTGAGAAGGAGGGGCTTTGGTCACTCCGGGCTTCAGGTTTTCAATCGGCAAATCAAGCTTTCTGGTGGGGGTACTTGGAACGATGAGGTCGTTATTGTTCCTGATTTGATCAGATAATGAACGGCGAGTTAGTGTAGCCTCACCTCCCCAGTTTATTTCTTTGATAACTAAGTTGTTAATAACAACTTTTTGTAGCGATCCCAATTGATTACTTTCCAGGCACTTCGGTTTAAACTCCAGATTGATGATCATTTCATTAGGCGCTGGTAAAGTATTTAGTTTAAATTCTATGATGAAATGACCTTTGCCATCTTTCATTTCAAAAAACAGATCATCCTTCCAGCCGAAAGCTGCCCCATCCTCCGGATGAAGATCAATTTTCGGGTGAAGGCTTATTTTGTCGCAATTAAATTCTTTATCTATCTCTATGCTAAAATATATTTCGAATTTTGGTTTGCTATATGAAACTTCAAGTTTGTTGACGGGAAATAAAATAAATCGGTTGTCTGATCTTAATGCGTAATCAATCTGGCCAATTTTTTTTGATTTTGCGTATAGATTTTTGATGTTTTGATTACTTGGTTGTCCATGACTATTAAAATTTATAAAAAATAGCGCTGCTAACAGAATAAGAAGTTTGGTTCTGGCTGAATTAATTATTTTAATAGGGAGTACTGGCCGCATATTTCTTCGTTTCTTAATTGCATTTAATTCAAATGTATAAAAATCCAGTTAAATAAAAATGTTTAAAATTTAATAATTGTAATTCATTTAATCCATACTTCCTCCTCCCGACCTCTTCCTAAGGGGAAATATACACGTTCATTTCTCCCCCTTTGGCGACGGAAGGAAAAACATTAGAATTCTTTGATTCTGAATTCCGCTAATATCTCAAGTAAATCCACCTTTTGAAAAAACATCAGTCATGCAGGTCTTCTTATCCCGCCATTCGAGAAAATATAATCAACCCTAAACCCAGGATGAAAAATACAAACATCAGCCCGATTAATTTATTTGTACCTGCCGGGGCCTCCTTAAATTCTTTCCATACAAAAACGCCCCAAGCCGCTGCCACCATAGTGGCACCTTGTCCGAGTCCGTAAGAAATGGCATAGCCTGCTTTTTCAGATGCGATCATACTGAACGACATGCCAACGCACCAGATGATTCCGCCCAGTATTCCTATGGCGTGCAGTTTAAAATTTCCCTTTTTATAATAATCCCCATAAGTGACCGCCGCTCCTTTTATTGGCTTGTACATAAAATAGCTGTTCCACAAAAAGTTGGAAACAAAAATGCCAATGGAAAAGACAAATACTGCCGTGTACGGCGAGAATAAACCTGCCTCCGGGTTGGCAAAATCTGCGGACATGGAAGCCGCCACAAAACGATAGAAAAAACCCATCAATACGCCCCCGGCAATGGAAAGCACAATTCCCTTGGTGGGCGTCGCTTCCTTGTTACCCGCTGAAAGTTTTTTATATGCGAAAGCATCCAGAACAATGGCAATCGCCACTAATGCAACTCCCACAAACAAATACATCGGATCGCCTACCGGCGTAGCTAGGTAATTGACCACAACGCCCAGCACCAGGGCAATTCCAATGCCTACGGGAAAGGCCACCGCCATCCCGGCTACATCAATGGCCGCTACAATCAATAAATTGGCGATATTAAAAATCACACCGCCCGTGAAGGCAGATACGTAAGAATCGGAATTGCCTTGGAGGAGGTCGGTGAGGAAGGGCCGACCAGATTCCCCGGTGCTTCCGAGCGTTAGTCCGAATAGCAGGGAAAGCAGGATGATGCCAAGTGAATAGTCCCAGTAAAAGAGTGGAAAAGACCACGACTTGGATGCTAATTTTTGGGTGTTGGCCCAAGAGCCCCAACATAACATGGTGATGATGCAAAGAATAACGGCTAAACTGTAACTGGCAGGTATGAACATGATTTTTCGATTTTGATGGCTGCGAACGATAACTCCATTGTTTTTGTCAAATGAAATTTCCTGACCGCTTTTTTCGGTTTTGAGGCGCTTGAAATGGCGTTACCGTTTTTGCTAAATTTATAATTCACTCCTCGTGGGTACCGAAGCCTGTGCCCCCAATTTCGTCACAGAGAATGCGGCGGCCTGATTGGCAAATGCAACGGCATCGAGCAAAGACATCCCTTCGGAAAGGCCAACGACCAGGGCCCCGTTAAAGGTGTCCCCGGCTGCCGTGGTGTCAACGGCTTGCACTTTTGGAGAGGGCACCAATTCATCCAGGTCCTTTGACTGGATGTAAGCCCCTTTTGAACCAAGGGTAATGATGACGGTCTCCACTCCTTTGTCTCTTAGGGCTTTGGCGGCTTTCTTGATGGAGGCAAGGTCTTCAACTTGAATCCCGGTCAGCAACTCCGCTTCGGTTTCGTTTGGAGAAATAATGGAAAGGTTTGCCAAAAGCTGATCGGTAAGTGGTTGGGCAGGGGCAGGGTTCAGCACTACTTCTGCTCCGGCATTCACGGCCAATTGTACCGCATACTCAACTACGGGCATTGGGATTTCTAATTGAATCAGAACCAAGTCGGCCTGGACGATGGCTTTTTTGGCAGCATCGATATCTGATTTTTGCAACGCCGCATTGGCGCCCAGTGCTACCGAAATGCAATTCTCTCCATTACTATCTACCATGATGAGCGCAACCCCCGAGGGATTGTCGGGGTCAGAAATGACAAAGTCCGTCTGTATGCCATGCGATTTAAAACCGCTGATGGCTTCCTGCCCAAATACATCATTGCCTACTTTGGCGATAAAGGTGACATCGCCGTTCAGTCGGGCGGCTGCTACTGCCTGATTCGCTCCTTTCCCTCCCGGATTCATAATAAACCGGCCCCCCAAAACCGTCTCTCCGGGAGCAGGCAGACGATCGGATTTGACCACCATGTCGGTATTGCTGCTGCCGATGACCACTATTTTTTTTCTGTCCATTTTTATTTTTGATTTATTCAAGATACCTTTGCGCAACCGATTGTGCAAAATAAGTCACAATATTCTAAACGACCAAATTTAATTTCAAACTATTTACTTTTCATGAGCACCAGCGGTATTACCATCAAACAAATCGCCGATATGCTGAATATCTCAAGCACCACCGTATCCAGGGTGCTGAACGGTCGGGCCAGGCAGTACCGCATCAGCGAACGCACCGAACAATTGGTTCGGGAGGCGGCTGAAAAGCATCATTTCCAGCCCAATCAAATAGCGCTCAACCTCCGCCTCAACAAGACCAATACCATCGGCTTGGTGATCCCGGATATCTCGAATCCTTTTTTTGCCAACCTGGCACGAACGGCCGAGACGGCCTTGCGGCTGCGAGACAAAATGATCCTCCTTTGTGACACCAATGATGATACCGTGCGGGAAAAAGAGTCCCTCCAATTGTTGATGGGACGGAAAGTAGACGGCCTGCTTGTGGCTCCGGTTGGGCTTTCCGGCAGTCATTTTGAAAGTTTCACCCACATCCCCACTGTTTTCATTGATCGCTATTTTACGGAGTTGCCGATACCTTTTGTGGCTACCGACAATTTTCAGGGGGCATACGAAGCAACGGAATATTTAATCAAAAAAGGTCATCGTCACATTACGTGTATTCAGGGCCTGGAGTTGACGGTTTCAAACCGGGAGAGGGTCAAAGGTTTTACGGAGGCCATGAAAGATCATGGTTTGCCGATGTTGGACGATCAGGTGGTTGGGGATGATTTTAGTATTGCGAATGGGCATTCAGCTATGCTGAAACTGGCCTCAAAAAATCGGCCGACGGCCATTTTTGCCCTCAACAACCAAATTGCCATCGGAGCGATGCAGGCCATCCATGAACTGGGCTTGCGCATTCCACAGGATGTTTCCATCATCTCTTTTGACGAACAGCCCTATTTTGAATTGACGGCACCTCCGGTTACCACAGTTCGGCAGCCGGTAGCAGAAATCGGCGAGGCGGCAGTGCAGTCGCTTTTCGACTTGATGGAAGGGAAAAACGTGGTGCCAAAATTATTGCCGCCTGCTTTGATTGAGCGCAAGTCGGTGATGGGAATTGACTAATTTCTTCTTTACATTTTTAAAGCTCTGCTAAGGGCTGGGGCTTCTCCGTCTGAACTCTTCGATAACAGATAAAAATTACGCAGCGTACAGACAGAGAAGAGGCAGTTTTAAACAGAGCAATCAATAATTTTTTCTATGAAAAATGGCTTCTTAATCTTTTTGGTTTTCTGCACTTTCACCGCGTTTGCACAAGAAAAAATCCCCGTTATTTTAGATGCCGATACGGGCAATGAAGTAGACGATTTGTATGCCGTTGCCCGGGCATTGATCGAGCCTTCGTGGAATATTTTGGCGCTGAATGCCACACATTGGCAGACCAGCCATTGGGCTGAGCCACAGTCCATGGAAAATAGCCACCGGTTGAATCAGGTTATTGCGGGCCATTTAAATTCGGAAGTTAAAACCCGTCGGGGTGGGGTGGCCCGCATGTATGACTGGGGGGATATGGCGCAACATTCGGCAGCGGCTTATGAAATAATAAAACAGGCGAAGGCCCTGCCGGAAGGACAGCAACTAACCGTGATCGCGCTCGGTGCATTGACCAATGTTGCCTCGGCCATTTATATTGACCCTTCCGTTGAAACCCGTATTAAATTATTTTGGCTGGGCTCAACCTATGATTTTCAAAAAGGCATTTTGGGCACAACTGATTTTAATTGTGTAATGGACATCCAGGCGCTGCATATTTTATATAAATCTGACGTGGAAATGCACGTCATCCCGATAAATGTCGCCGCTCATATGGAATTTGACTATGCAAAAACAGTGGCACAATTAAAAGGTAAACATCCATTGTGTGATTTTTTGGTCGACCGGTGGTATCAGCATTTGGATGGCTCCCGAAAAAGTCGGACTATCTGGGATCTGGCACTCATCGAAGCCATTATTCACCCGGAGTGGGCGGAAGAAGTCAGTGTCCAAATGTCCAAAGATTTTGGGGGCAAAAAAATTAATTATTATAAAAATATAAACGCTGAAAAAATGAAGGCCGAATTTTTTGAGACTTTATTGGCTTATTTAAATAAATAATTATGAACAAATTCTATTACCTTTTTTTAGTGCTGATCGTTCTAAATTATAAAAACATAGCTTGGACACAAGTCATCGCGGAGGATTTGAAAATTTATTCGGAAAATCCATTTTATTGGGAATATAAGAACGAACCCGTTTTATTGTTGGGGGCCTCAGATGATGATAATTTATTTCAGATGGACACGCTGGAATCTCATTTGGATTTATTGCAATCGGTAGGCGGTAATTATATTCGTTGTACCATGAGCAGCCGGGACGAAGGAAATGTGAAACCTTTCGAAAAAATAAGTGGAAAATATGATTTAAATAAGCCTAATCCTGAATACTGGAACCGTTTTGAAAATCTCTTGAAATTATCAGCCGAACGGAACATTATTGTACAAGTGGAGATTTGGGCCACTTATGATTTTTACTGGAACGAAAACCGCTGGGATAATAATCCATTTAATCCGGCCGTAAATAATAATTATACTTCCGAAAATTCGGGATTACCTGATTTTATTGATTATCCGGCGCAATCAAAAATAAATCCTTTTTTTAATTCAGTAGCGGCATTAGAAAATAATAAACTGCTATTGGTTTTTCAGCAAAAATTTGTGGATCAATTGTTATCCATTTCATTAAATTATTTAAATGTTTTGTACTGTATTGATAATGAGACTTGTGCGAGCAAAGAATGGGGAAAACATTGGTCGAGTTATATAAGGAGAAAAGCAGTAGCGGCCAATAGAGAAATATTGGTCACGGAAATGTGGGATAACTGGGACCCTACGGACGGAAGAGTGGAAGAAGCATTGTCCCAGAACCCTGACCTGGGTGATTGGTTTGCTAAGTACACAAATATGGAACTACATGATCAGGCAAAAGCTGTTAATACTATCGAGGACACTGCTTCTTATCAATTTGTGGATATTTCGAATAACAATGCACAGTCTGGTGAAATACATTTCTGGACTTGTGACAGGGTGCGAAGTCTGGTACGGGGGTCTGGCAAAAAACGGCCGATCAATAATGTAAAAATATATGGAGGAACTTTAGAGGGCCAAATATGGGCAGGCACGGCAAAAGACGGAACAGAACGTTTTTGGCGAAATATATTTTTAGGACATGCTGCCGCGCGATTTCACCGCCCGCCTGCTGGTTTGGGATTAAACGAAGTGACAATGGCCAATATAAAGAGCATGCGAATGTTGTTGGCAGAATTTAATTTATTTAAAAGTACAGAGGCCACTAATGTGCTGCTCGGGGAAAGAGAAGAAAACGAAGCTTACTGCAGGGTGAATCCCGAACAGGGGTTTATTATTTATTTTCCAAATGGTGGAGAAGTTTTTTTGAGGGCCTATGAAAGAAAATATGAAGTAAAGAAATTAAATATTGCTACTTCTGTTTGGACACAAAAAGAAATTGTACAGTTAGAAGGAAAAATTAAAACACCAACTGGAGAACAATGGGCAGTTTTAATAAAAAAAATGTAACTCGGATTAGTAATCCGAGTAGCCGGAATTTTCAAACAACTTCTTAAAAAATAATCATGAAACAAATATTTTTTCTTTCCTTTTTTTGCATTTTTTCATTTCAATTATTTTTTGCTCAATCAAAGGTGATCTTGGATACCGATCCGTCCTACGATCCCGACGACGTTGGTTGCATGGCCATGCTGCACAATATGGCTACCCTGGGAGAATGTGAAATATTGGCCATGATTAATTCTACCAACCACCAGGAGTCTTCTCTTTGTATTAGCGCGATCAATAATTTTTACAATCGGAAAGCCATTCCGGTGGGCGATTATAAAAGCTATCCTGAAAAGATCGGCGCACCGGAAATAACCTATGATTTTCATATTGCAAACAACTATCCTCGTAAGCTGAAAAATTGGGAGGATTCGGCAGACGGTGTGCAGCTGTACCGGGAAATTTTAGCCAGTGCAGCGGATACCAGCATTACCATCGTCATTATCGGAACCATGCATAATTTTTACGGATTGTTAAACTCATCTGCTTGTGATTACAGCGATCAATCAGGCGTTGCTTTAGTGGGGCAAAAAGTAAAATTAGTCGCAACTATGGGCGGCAATTTTATAGATGGACGTGGTTACGACCGGACCAACTGGGGCGGTGCAGATTCTTTGTGTGCATATACGGATTGGTCGTGCCTCAAAGAAGAGAGAAACCGCATGTGCCGGTACGTGATCGACCATTGTCCGGCCCCCTTTATGGCCTCTGGTTGGGAAGTCGGCTGTGGCGATTATCACGATGCCAACTATGGAAATGTGATGACCGGGCAAGGCTTGAAAAAACTGGATACAACTCACATCGTACGCCGTAGTTATGAATACCACTTTAGTAAAAGAGGTAGTGACGCAGACATAAGCAGGCACAGCAATGACCAATGTGCCCTTCACTTTGCACTGCGGGGAGAAGGAGAGAATTATCAGGCATATAGAAATGGGAAAATTAGTTTAAGTACCAGCGGCGAATGTACCTGGACGCCCGAAACGGAACACCACCAGGGCTATATTCAAAAGAAGCGAGACCCGATATTGATTGCCGCAGAAATCGAAGCATTAATGATGGGTGATGTGCCCTTGAAGGATTCGACTCCTCCCGCACCTCCAAAAAATATTAAATACAAAGCCCAAGGACCTACGGGAATTCTGAGTTGGGATGCTTCCAATGACCCCACTCCGGGAAGCTGGGTGGTCGGTTACAATGTTTATGAAAATGGCCGCCTTGTGAAAACGGCTTATGGAAATAAATACGTAGGACCAGTGAGTGGCCAAAGATCCGTCAAATTTGAGTTAAAGGCGGTCAACGTCAGCGGACTTGAGAGTGAAGGAGTTGTATTTGAGCCTTTTTGATTTTCACATATCCTTCCATTGTTCCTACTTTCGCCCCCATTATTAAGCTATTCGTCTGTATTTCACCCAATTGTCAGTTTAGAAAAATTTATCTGAGCAACCTGCAATCTATCAGGACAGGGTTGCTGTGGGGGAGGGTATGCGAACCATTGCCGTCCCCGATATCAAGTATAAATTCATTAATCAATTTTCATAAACCAACATTTTTTTATGTCAAATCTAATTAAACTCAGCTCATCTCTTGTATGGCTATTCCTGCTTGGCATGCTTCCTTTTACCGTTTTTTCTCAGGAAAAAAAGTGGGAAGTAGACTTGAAAAGTCAATTGTTCAATGTTAGTTGGATCCAGCAATCCAATGACGGAATGATCATCGCTGCCGGTGACAAAGGCCTGTTAGCTCTCAACAACGAAACCGGTGAAACTGCCTGGCACAACAAGGAACTAAAGGCTATCGACAAAAACTCCTTTTTGAACGTAGATG
Organism: Bacteroidota bacterium; assembly: GCA_039819485.1. Taxonomy (GTDB): domain Bacteria; phylum Bacteroidota; class Bacteroidia; order Chitinophagales; family Saprospiraceae; genus UBA6168. The sequence continues at coordinate 12,480 of JBCBRY010000184.1, forward strand.
GCCTCCCACTTTTTTACGTTGATTACGCCCCGATGATGGGAAAAACCCGTGGCCTTTTGATCAATTCCAGCACGGGCGATATCGTAATGGACAGTAAAGATGAGGGCTATAAAATCAAAAACTTCAACATTTACCCCGGTGCGGAGTGTATCCTGTTTGAAGCCTCAAGGGCAAATGAAAAGTTATTGATCAAGTTCAGCTTGAAAACCTGGGAAGAAGAATGGACCACGACCATTGGAGAATTGAAAGGCTTGGTCGGAAAATTAAAAGGGGAAGTAGCGACCAGTTTCATCGACCACGGTCCTTATTTTACCAAAGATGGCCAGCTCATTTTAGGGGCCAAATCACAGGTATTTGCCATCAACAATAAGACGGGGACTGTTTCCTGGAGCAAGGAAACCGACAAAAAAATCAAGGCACTGGTCTATTCTGACTTGAACAACAGCCTTTATCTCGGTATCCGCAAATCCAAGAAATTGACGGTGCTGAAGCCTTCAACCGGAGATGATATCACACCTGGCAAACTCAAGCTACGCGGCAGTTTGCTGGACGTCCGTCCCGACGAGAACAACAACCTCATTCTCGTGGAGACCGAAGGATTCAACCTGATCGATCCTAAATCAGATGAATTCAAGTGGAAAAAAAGCTACAAAATTGACTACCTGGACGAAGTGATTCCCTACAAAGATCAATACATCGCAATTGGCAAAGACGAAAAAGACGGTGGCATTTCATTGGTAGACAAGGATGGCAAGAAAGTATGGGATTCCAAAGTAAAAGGCTACGCTTATTATGCTACGCCTACCCCAAAAGGAATCATGTACATCTCTACCCAGCGGTCAAATGTACTGAGCTACAAAGACGGTAAAGACCTCTGGAAAAAAGATGTCAAATTCAAATCCATACCTGCGATTACTTATGATGAAAAAGCCGACAAGGTGATTATTTTCGAAAATAAAAAAGGGTATAAGTTTGGTCTGGGCAGTGGCTCCATCGACCAGTTTGCAGAAGATGTGGAATTGAAGGATGTCGATAAAAAAACACCCCTTACGGCCGAGTATGTGGAGGGTGGCTATTTCATTGGCACCGACCAGCATGCATCGTTATTGAGCCCATCCGGCAAAGTCGTCTATTCAGAATATTTCGAACCGGTATCAAGTATCGGTGGCCTCATGAATATTGCTGAAATGGGCGTTGGAATGGCAACTGGGATTGATCTGGACATTCAAGGCAGCATGGACAACATCAATGCACTGAACTCACTCGCCAACGGTTCCTATCGCACTGCTGGTGACCAAAACGATGCGACCAGTCAAACGTCGGTCGTGGCGGGCATGTATGTAGGCAACGGTGCTGCCATGGCTCCGGTTTTTGAAGTGACCAAAACCCGCTATTTCAATTCAAAAGATACCAAAGATGCCAAGTTCTTGACCACCAAGGCGGCAGACGGCAACTTTGTCTACGTCCTGAACAAGAACACAGGAAAGATTGACCAGAAAATCAAACTGGCCGATAAAACACCTGATTATGTTATCGATGAAATCGACAACCGGGTATTTTTAAACGAAAAGAATCATTTGATTACTTGTTACCAGCTATAATATAAAAGTAACTCGGATTGTCAATCCGAGCAGCCACTTCTCCGAGCAGCACTTCTCGGATTAACAATCCGAGTTACGGTGCTGCTTGGTTTATCAGTCCGAGTTACTTTTTGATCACTTTTATGGCCTTAGCCGTTCCTCCCGCAGCGATTCTCAAATAATAAACGCCACTGCTCAAATCTTCTCCTACCATTTCTAAAGTGTACAGTCCGGCAGGTATTTCTGCTGCCATAATATTTTCTGCCAATTTTCCCTGCGCATCATACAGCCCAATCTGCATAAACATTTTTTTGTTGAGTCCATAATGCAAGCTGGTTTTATCGGAAAAAGGATTGGGGTAAAGCCCCAATATGGCGAACTCTGGTGGAACTTCAGCAAGGGAGGTCATGAACCCAGGTGGTTGGTAGGGAGCCGGTTCGTCCATTTCGCTTTTGGGGGCATTTTCCCCGGCGGCTTGCCTCAGCCTGTTCTCGGAGTCCAGGGTGTACCAGGCTTGCACAAACGATTCCGTATCGTTGATGGTTTTGATGGGGGAGTAGTACCAGTTGGCCTGGGCACTGTCAGGTTTTACATCTAAAATGAAATATCCATGATCGATGAGGTTGACAAATTTCATGTGGGGGTTCGGATTGCCATAATCGGTACCGGTGAAATCAAAAACCTGGTTCATCTGATTTTGGAACAGTTCTGCGATAAATGCCCCGACTGTTTCATCAAAATTGGACGACGTGATGCTGGGGGTCGCAAATTCCACGGCTACGGAGCCCTCGCCGGTCTCCGCATCGTATTCATCACTGGCACTGTAAAAAGGTAATTCTCCATTTGGGGTGTCCTGCACATCAACTTCAACCGGTTTTTTGGTTAAATCAAACGCAAAACTGGTATGCAGGTCGCCTGCCATCACCACAATATTGTCGAGTTGATTGTCTTCGAAAAACTGGATCAGTTCGGCTCTTTCAGCCGGGTAGCCGTCCCAGATATCAAGGAAGAGTGCCTCTCCTTCCTGATAGGTACTACTCGGATCGATGGCAGCTCCCCAGCCAACATTGAATTCCGATAAAACCACCTGGGTTCCGATCAGCTTCCACTTGGCCGTCGAATTGAGCAACTGGTCTTTCAGCCATTGTTTTTGTTCGGCTCCCAAAAGGGTCCGGTTCACATCGTAGAGGTCGGGGTTTTCAATATCGTAGATCTGCTGTTCCCTGGCCTCCAGACGGGTGTCGAGCATGATCAATTCGACCAGGTCGCCATAGGAAAAGCTGCGGTATACGGATTGTTCGGCGTTGTCCCGAATGGGCATCCATTCAAAGTAGGCTTGCTTGGCGGCTGCTTTCCGGTCTTCCCACTCCCCCTCTACGCCGGGTGTGTGATTGTTGGCGCCGCCCGGCCACGAATTATTGGCCGACTCATGGTCGTCCCAAACGGCGATCATAGGATGCTGCTGTTGTACCCTCACGAGGTTGGTGTCCAGCCGGTAAGTGGAGTAACGGGTTCGGTATTCTTCCAGAGTAATAATTTCGTTGAGCGGTTCAATCGGCCGCAAATCGACCAGGTCAGGGTCGGCCAGTCCGCCGTTTCCATATTCATAAATATAATCGCCAAGGTGAATGATGGCTTCCAGGTCATGCCGTTCCGCCAGCCGTTGATAGGCATTGAAATAGCCTGCCTGATAATTGGAACAGGAAACGACCCCAAAGCGCAAATGCGCCGCATCGGACCCAACCGGTGTGGTTTTGGTTTTTCCTGTTAAGGAAGATTTACCCATAGCTTCGAAGCCATAATAATAGGTGGTGCCGGGGTCAAGCCCCTGCACATCTATTTTAACGGTGTAGTCCCGGTCTTCGGAGGTCGTGAAATTGCCATCATTGACTACTTGTTCCAGTTGGGTATCCGTCGCTATTTTCCAGGTGCCCTGAATCGGTGATCCATTCAGTGAATCAGGAGTGACCCTCGTCCAGATAATGACGCTATTGGCCGTAGGATCACCGGAGGCCACACCGTGGTAAAAAGGTGCCCAATTGGCATTGAATGCGGAGATGGCCGTCGGTACTGCCGTCCGGTGGTGCTGTTTGAGTGTCGACTCAATATTTTGGCCAATCAGATTTATTGGGCATAAAAACAAGATAAGCAAGTAGGAAAGGATGGATCGGAAGGTCATAGTTTTTTTTGCAAAGATGGTCTTAGAAAAATGGAGCGCCAAGTTTTAATCTGTTAAATCTATCTGAACTTAGAAGCTGTTTGGATTTAATTCATTCGTTAATATGAACGTCTTTTTCCGCCATGCTTCGTTTTTTTATCGGGAAAGAACCCCGACTATTCCCCTCAAAA
>JBCBRY010000185.1:0-16380 GCA_039819485.1 Bacteroidota bacterium
CCAAAGAGTCAGATATAAAAAGTGAAGACGATCAACCAAAAACGAGGTCATATATTTTTAAAAAAAGAATACTTTATGTAGGTATAATTGATCATACTGGAAAAATGGTTATTGATTGTATTTATAATTCACTTAAATACCAACCTGCATATGATCTGATAATTGCAAATTATGAAGGTCTACATGGTATAATAGATAAGACCGGAAATGTAATTTTACCTTTCAACGATAAATATATTTACATTGATGATTTTGATGAGAATGGAATTGCTACAATCGAGTTTATTTATACGTATAAAAGTAAATTTGGTTTGGTTGACACATCAGGCAAAATCATAACTGACGATTGGTATGACATAATCCACAAATTTGTAAATGGTTTTGCCAGAGTAAAAAATGATGAGTTACTTGGAGCCATCAATCTAAATGGCCAGCTCGTCGTGGAAGTAAAATATACGGTAATGAGTGACTTTAATCCTAAAGGTTTGGCAGGAGTGGGACTTAATAAATCTTACGGGATTGTAGACTCCAACGGATTAGAAATAATCCCATTGTGCTTTAACGGAATATCTGACCAAGACGGTAATTTCCTTGTTTATTTCGGAAATGAATCCGCAGTAGTAGATTACAACGGCAATTGCATTGATGAGAAAAAGAAAGATTCCTACAAAGCCCATCTAAGAAACTATTTCAATAAAAAAAGATAAAGCCCCTTAACCAGCCAAACCCGCCCCGTCCCCAATCCTCACCGAATACGGCGTCAGGTCCTTCCCGAACGCCTGGAAATATTGCTCCGACACCTGCTCTACAAAAGCGTCCACTTCCTCTTTTTTAATCAGATTGATGGTACAGCCGCCAAAGCCGCCACCCATCATGCGGCTGCCCAGCACGCAGTCATCGTCGAGCGTGGCATTGACCAAAAAATCGAGTTCGGGGCAACTGACCTCATAATCATTTCGCAGACTGAAATGGGATTCGTACATCAAACGGCCCAGGGTCGCCAGATCTTTATTTTTCAAAGCAGCGGCAGCAGCCAAGACCCGGTCATTTTCCGTGACCACGTGCAGGCAGCGGTTGTAAATCAGGGCAGGTAGCTGTGCCTCCTGGTCCGTTAGCAAATCCAGGGTCAGGTCGCGGAGACTGGAAATTTCGAGACCGGCCTTTTGTAAAATGGCCACGCCTTCCTCGCATTCGGCCCGGCGTTTATTGTACTCGGAAGTGGCCAGGGCATGCGAAACATTGGTGTTCAGCAACAAGAACTGGCCATCTCCAAGGTCGCAGGGAATATAGGCGTATTCGGGGCTCCGGCAGTCGAGCAGCATGGCGTGGCCCCGACGGCCCATGATGCTGGCAAATTGGTCCATGATGCCGCATTTTATCCCGACGAAATGGTGCTCCGCCATTTGACATGCCTTGATGAGCTGCCATTTGTCAAGACCCAGTGCAAACAATTCATTTAATGTGAAAGCAAAACTGCATTCCAGCGCCGCCGAGGAACTCATTCCCGCACCAACCGGCACATTACTGGAAAAGGCAGCAGAAAAACCGGTCATCGGCCCGCCCGTTTTTTGCAGTTCATGAACAACGCCCATAATGTAATTGGCCCAAGAGGGGTCTTTTGCTGGCGAGAAATTTTGCAGGTCAAAATGGAATGTTTCGTTCAGATCGGTGGCAGTCACTGCGGCGGTAGATGACGAGGAATTGGCATGGATTTGAAAAGTAGCCTTTTGATCGATCGCAGCCGGCAATACAAGCCCTCCGTTATAATCCGTATGTTCTCCAATGATATTGATTCTGCCCGGAGCATGGGCCATTATTTTTTGGGTTGGATGTGTGGATTGATCACCTCTGTTTGTTTCCTTCGTTTTGCTCATTTCTTTATCTGGTTCCTTCGATAAAACGCTATAAAAAGAAGCGGGCGCAAAAAGCGCCCATTCTTCCTGCAAGAAATTGTATGAAACTTAGTTCGCAAATAACAATAATAAAATTTGTTTCTGCCTAAAAAGTAATCCAATAATACGGCTACTGTAAGAATAAATGTGCCGAATTGAATTAAACCTATCAATTGGCAGCCAAGGTGAAGCAACACATCGGTATAAAAATGCGAACCACTGAGGCTCCCATCCATCTGTACCTGTTTCTTTCACTAAAAAAATTTACTGCCTTTTTGCATCACAATTTTATTTATTTTATCATTGCGCAGCATAAAACTCCATTTTTGCACAGCTCTATTGCCCGCCCACAAGACCTCTTAATCTAATCTCTCATCCGGGATAATTTTCTGATTATTTTCTTTCCTTAGGTTATTTTAATTACTGCTTTTTTACAAGCTCTGTTTCACATTAAAATCAGCCAATTATTTTTCAATTGAATGGAGAGGTTTCCAGAATCTCGTTTTGTAAATTATTGCAGTCATTGCATTTCGATCATTTTTGGCAAACAGATTTCGGAAACCTGTACCCAACTTTTTTTTACGCCCCCATTAATTGTTTTTAATCATCAAAATTTTCAATTTCTTAAATTCAAATTAATGTCTGGTCTTTTTTTTTAGGCCTCATTTTCTGACCTAAAGTGAATTTGCCAAAGGCTGTCACCAAACGCTAACAAATAAAATGAAAAACACTTTTATCGTCGACGCAACGCTGCGCGAAGGCAAGCAATCGCTTCGCCGCGACCTATCTGCCAGGAATATATTGTTGCTGGCAGAAAAGATTGTTTCCCTCGGCATCGACCAATTGGAAGTTGGGCATGCTGCCATTTCAGCAGCTGAAATCAACATGTTGAAACAAATCAAAACCACCTTTCCCGAAGTTTCACTGATGACCCATGCCCGCGCTATTCATTCCGATATTCAGCAAGCAATCGCCGCTCAGGTAGACTGGATCGGCATTTTTATTTCGACCAATGGCTTTGCCAAATACCGCATCAACAATTTCTCGGTTGAAAAAATCATGGAACAGGCGGCCACCAGTGTGGAATTTGCCAAAGCCAATGGATTGAAAGTTCGGTTTACCATAGAGGACAGTTCCAGAACAGACAGCAGCCTGTTGCTCAATGTGTATGAATGCGCCATTCAGATGGGAGCGGATCGTATCTGTCTGGCGGACACCCTTGGCATCATGGACCCCAAAGAGGTTGACTGCGCCGTGCGCATGTTGACAAACTGGCACAACGAAATCCCGCTCGAAGTCCATTTTCACAATGACCGGGGACTGGCCATGGCCAATTCCCTTCAGGCCATCGAGTCAGGTGCCCAGTGGGTTTCGTCTTCCGTTAATGGGATCGGAGAACGGTCGGGCATCACTGACACCTGCCTCCTCCTGGCCAACTTACACCACAAAGGACTCCGTCCGCTGCCCGCCGAGGGAAACATCAAGGAAGCCAGTGAACTGGTGGCCAGTACTACCCGTTTGGCCGTAGATGCCCACCGGCCGGTAGTTGGGAACAAGGCATTCTTACACGTGGCCAAGCTGCACGTAAATGCGATGAAGAAAAACCCGGCCAGTTACAACTGGACTGAACCTGCGCTTTTTGGCCAGCAAACTAGGTGTATTGAAAAGCTTCCGCCGTTCCAATTATCCGATTTAATCATCAAGCCAGTACCCTTAGCTGACACAAAATTCGATTACCTGCCGCTCCGCAATGGCAATGATTACCAGTTGTTCAATGCCCAACAAATTCCTGATGCAAATGTCAGCGGTACCGTCAAAAACATAGCTCTAACGGATATCCCCCAACTGGAATTCGAGCCAGCCGAAAAACACAATGTAGACCGTTATTCCATTTTTATCGGAAAAAATGACCATCTGGAAGGATTGACCTGCGAGGTTCAATTAGACGATGAAATATTTCTGATCAACAGTCCGGCCACCATATTTATTCCGGCAGGCATTGCTTACAGTTATCGCATCATGAATGGAGAGGGATTTTATTTTAATCATGTATTAAAAGGTAACGATATTCTGACGCCCACGCAGGACAGCAGCGGAAGCAAGGCCAACAATAAATTACACGCCCCTTTATCCATTTTAAATTCTTTTCTCTAAAAGGCAGTCGCCAACCAACCTGTGTCCTAAGGTTCTCTGCGGACTTTGCGGTCTCTGCGTGGAATTTTCCCGGCGATCACGCAAAGGCTGCCAAGCTCGCAGGACAGTATATTACAACGGTTTGCTGCCGATACCGTCAAAATCATTAACTCCTCAAGCATGAAAGAGCTAAAAGAACTACTCCAAAATATTGCCTATTTTGAAATAGCAGGTGCAGAAAACCCGCCCATAAAATCCCTGCAATTTAACGCCGGACAAGTCCAGCCGCAAGACCTGTTTTTCGCCGTAATTGCTTATGGAATTGACGGGCATCAGTTCATCGAAGAGGCCATCGAAAATGGGGCGAGTGCGATCATTTGTCAAAAGATCCCGCCGGAAAGAAAAAAAGCTGTCGTCTATGTGCGGGTGGAGAATGCACTCATCGCCTTGTCCCATATAGCTGCCAATTATTATGGCCATCCGACCAAAAAACTAAAAATGGTGGGTGTGACGGGAACGAATGGCAAAACTTCTACCGTCACCTTGCTGCATCAGATTTTCCGCAAGTTAGGGCACAAAACCGGCCTGCTTTCCACCATCGTCAACAAGGTAAATGACCTGGAAATGCCAACCCACAAAACCACCCCTCACGCTACCGAAATCCAACGGTTGTGCCGGGTGATGGTCGATGCCGGTTGCGAATATTGTTTCATGGAGCTCAGCTCTCACGGTATCCACCAAAAAAGGGTGGCGGGAGTGGAGTTTGCCGGAGCGGTCTTTACCAATATCACACATGACCACCTCGATTATCACGGGTCATTTGAAGCATATCTCTCTGTGAAGAAAAGCTACTTGGATTCAATGGGGCCTCCGGCCTTTGTCGTTTGCAACCTGGACGACCCTCATTTTGCCGAAATAACAGCCGATGTGACTGCTTCGCTGAAGTCTGTCAGCATTAAAAATCCCGACGCCGATTTCTACACCAAAATTTTATCGAATCAACTAACGGGGCTGGTCATCGAACTGGAGGGCAAACCAATCCAACTGACCTTAAGGGCAGCGTACAATGCCTACAACGTTCTTTCCGCTTTCACAGTCGCAGCGCTACTTGGGCAAAACAAAGCCGATATAAAAAAAATACTGCCGGAACTCAAAACGGTAGAGGGCCGATTCGATCACGTAATTTCAAAAAACAAGATCATCGGCATCGTCGATTATGCCCACACGCCCGATGCCTTGGACAACCTCTTCAGCACCCTGACCAGTCTGAAAACCCATCGTCTCATCTCTGTCATCGGCTGTGCCGGCGACCGCGACAAAGAAAAACGCCCCGTGATGGCCCGGCTCAGCTACAACAAAAGCGACTACCTCATCATTACGGCTGACAATCCACGGACGGAAGACCCCTCTCAAATCTTCAATGATATGCTCGCTGGCATCCCTACCGATGCGCCTCATTTACAGGTCATTCCAGACCGCAAAGAAGCCATTCGCTACGCCTGTACCATCGCTCGCCCACACGACATTATTCTACTGGCCGGCAAAGGCCATGAAAAATACCAAGACGTACAGGGCGTAAAACATCCGTGGGATGACAAGGCAATTTTAATGACAGCGCTAAATATCCAGGAAGATGCCGCAGTGGAATAAACCGACGGTCTTTTCAAAAAACTTTTATTGATGTGGATCAAAAGTTTGACTATGTTACGAGCCAAACAGATTAATGAAATTCTACCAAAACGTGAAAAGGTTTTTTTAGAAATACGAAGTGCATACCCAAAAAAGATATTCCAGGAGTTGCCGTAAATGACGGAAATTAAAAAAAATGATTTTTATCAATTTTCTGTTCCGTTTTTATCACCTTAATACTCAGAAAATGCATTTAATATTGTACCAGAAGAAATGCTCTTCCACCTAAGCAACCACCATCAAACAAAATATTTACGAAATTAATTGTCCAACTAAATAGCTAATTGCAAAATTGGCAAAATCACTTTTACCAAATTAAATCAAATCATTACCATGCCACCAACGAATAATGTATTAAACCCAGCCGCTGCCCCGACCATCACTGGAAACATCGTGCCGATGCGTTCTGCGATATCACAGGAAAAACATGTTATTCCCGAACGGACGCTGGAGGCCATTAAACGATGGAAATCTGAACTTTTATTCAGTGAAGCGGAATGCAAATTCCTCCGAAAAATGATTAAGTGGAACCGGACCGCCAGAAGTTCCTATAACGGAAAAATCATTTGTGAACAATTTATCAGAATGACCACTACCGATCTGCCTGCATTAATTGCTAAGATGAACACGATTGAAAGTGAAATTATTGTCACTTTAACCAATAATGCAAAAGATTTAAAAACGCCTTTGTTCAAGTTTCAGAAATTGGAGAAAGAATTAAAAGAGTTCAAAGAAAACATGGGCGAAACCAAATTATATTTACTGGAAGAAATGGCCAATACCACAAGGATTTCTATATTTTAGAATAATAGCAATATAAGTATGAGGCAACTCAGATAAATCTTCAGAATTGAACAAATAAAAGCGGCACCAAGCCGCTTTTATTTGTAAAAGAGGAATGCTTAATTCACTCCTAAAATAAATGCCGCAACTAAAAATGTAATAACAGTAAATGGCTGTTCCAAAAAAGTGATATTTTTTATTTACCTGAAAAAGAAGTGCTATTTAATATACTGACAAAAATCAAAGCATCGAGTAAGTATGCTCATTTAAGCAAGCCACGGTTTGGCCCTAACTTAACTATTAAATTTAAACGTCATGAAAAATTGCCTTATTCTTCTTATTGTATTGGCCACTTTGTTTACCAGTTGTGGTGAGCCACCCATCGTTTTCCAAGATACTCAACCGCAGGACTTAGACGCGCGCGCTTATTTTGAACCTATTTACCGTGGCATCTTTTTGTGTGAATCGGACAGCGCCTTGGTACATGTTAATGCCAAGACCGTACACAAAGAAAAAAACTTTAAATTTTCGACTACAGTTTCAGAATTAGATTCCATCGCAGAGGCCGAACTGGTAGGCGAAGAGATTTATGTCAAAGGATTCAAACAACCCATTCCGGTAAAAATAGAAGGAGACTCTGTTTTCGGAGATGTCCTATTAAGGGACACCTTATTTAATTTGGGGAAAGACCACGTTTTGAAATACTTCCGCGGTCACCACATTTTAAACCGAAAATTGAGCAAAGACAAATGGGAAGTCCTCATCTTGTCCATAGATTATGACCTCGACCTTCGACTGTCCGAAGCCGTCATGCCCGAAGATTTGGGCAAACTGGAAAGAGTAACTCCCGTGAAAGATATTTCAACAGAAGAAAGAGACCAGCTTTTATTGGCACCAACTGTCACCCAGTTCCGAGAGATACTCAGACAACAGCTGGTCTTTCAGGAATGCGACTTATACACACGCATGAAATTACCTACGGAGATTTGAGAATAAATAATGGTCAATGGTTAATAATGTGAAATTAACGGTTAACCGTTAACCGTTAACCATTATTTATGAATGCGCTCCGCCAACAGCTCCCAGTCCCCACCGTCGATGGTTTTGACCCCGCGGCTCCGCAATTTTTCACAGGCACGGGCACTCCGGCTGCCCCATCCGGCACAGATGATAATGGGCTTATTGCATCGGGCGAAGGTCTCAAACCATTCATCGATCATTTCAATGGGAACGTTTTTGGCTCCCTCAATATGTCCGTGGAAAAACTCCATCGGAGTACGGACGTCCACGATAATATAGTCGTTGGTAAGCACAGGGCTGTTAACCCCAAAAGGTTTTGATTGTACTTGATTCATGGTCTATTTTAGTTAAGGCTACAAATTATAGGGCTCCGCGAATGTAAGAGGTGAGTTACGCTGTAAATATGTGATAATTACCAGGTGTGTTCACGGGAGGGAAAAAACCTCAATTTATGTCAATATGAAGTAAGGTGCAACCCCCCTGGTTCGAAGTAGGTTATTTTTATTACTTTTCGCCTTTCTGACAAAGCAAAATGGCCAATAATTCCTACATACTTTACAAAAAAATAACATACCTGCTTCTGGTAATTTGCCTTTTTTCCTTGAGCTGCCAGCAGCGTCAACAGTCAAAATTAACGATTGCGGCTGCAGCCAATTTACAATTTGCCATGAAAGACCTGGTCTATTCTTTTACAGAAACAACCGGGGTGCAATGCGAGGCCATCCTCGGTTCATCAGGTAAATTAACTGCCCAGATCATGGAAGGTGCGCCGTTCGACTTATTCGTTTCTGCCGACATGAAATATCCTACGGCATTAAACCAAAAAGGGTTTTCACTCAGCCCGCCCGCCGTATATGCTTATGGGAAACTGGTACTTTGGAGCATGGTGGGGCACATTCGCCCTTCCATTGAAATACTGACCTCCGATAGTATCGAACATATCGCACTGGCCAACCCCAAAACGGCGCCCTATGGTCAGGCAGCCATCGAAGTTTTAAAACATTATAACATCCAGGGCCAAACAGAAAATAAATTGGTGTACGGTGAGAGTATCGCACAGACCAACCAATTTATCACTTCGGAAGCCGCCGAGTGCGGATTTACGGCAAAGTCGGTGGTCCTGTCAGAGGTCATGAAAGGCAAAGGCCAATGGATTGAATTAGACCCGGCTATCTACTCGCCTATTACGCAAGGAGTGGTTATTTTAAAAGACTCGAAAAAAGTAAAGGAAGCCCGGCAGTTTTTCGATTTTTTATTTTCGGAAAAAGGGAAAAATATTTTGGAAAAATTCGGGTATGCGGTGAATTGAAAGAGGTTTTTGAAAGGTTTTAATTTTCTCCCCCTTTGGAGGGCGCCGGGGGGAGGAAGCATGGATTAAACAAAGTACAATCATTAATTTTTGAACATTTCTATTCAATCAATTCCTATCATTTGAATATTCTAAAAGGAATAGTAAAAAGCGTGGAAGTAAATGGCAGCCTTTCGCTGGTCCGCACAGAAATAGCCGAAATTACGCTGACGGCCATCGTGGTCGATACGCCAGAAACAGCTCCCTATTTAAAGGAAGGCCATCTGGTCAAAGTCATTTTCAAAGAGACGGAAGTTATTATTGGCAAAGGGACCCAACATCAGATAAGTCTGCGCAATAAATTGCCCGGAAGAATAATAAAAATAGAGACGGATAATTTATTGAGCAAGGTGGTTGTCGAAACCGCCGTTGGAAAAATAGCATCCATAATTACCTCCAATGCGGTAAAAAATTTACCATTGCAACCGGGCGAAGAAGTCACCGCAATGATCAAGACTAATGAAATGATGTTATCTGGATAATGGATTGGCAACCACTGATATTGACCTTCAAATTAGCGTTAATTACCACCGTGTTTTTATTGGTGGTGGCTATTCCGTTGGCGTATTGGCTGGCCCACTCAAAGTCCCGCATCAAGCCGGTCGTAGAAACCCTCGTGAGCATGCCGTTGGTATTGCCGCCAACGGTACTGGGATTCTATTTGCTGGTGGCTTTTAGTCCTTCCAACGCATTTGGCAATTGGCTGGACGAGTGGCTGGGGTTGCGGCTCGTCTTTTCTTTTGAAGGGTTGGTTCTTGCCTCCGTGATTTACAGTCTGCCATTTATGGTGCAGCCGATCCAATCGGGACTGACCAATTTATCGGCTTCGTTGAAAGAAGCCGCTTATGTGTTGGGAAAATCCCCTACGACTACTTTATTCAAAGTCTTATTGCCAAATATAAAACCCTCCTTACTGACGGGCATCGTATTGGCCTTTGCCCACACGGTCGGAGAATTTGGCGTTGTACTGATGATCGGGGGCAATATGCCAGGCCGCACCAAGGTAGCTTCCATCGCGATTTATGATGAAGTGGAAGCACTGAATTACGGCGCTGCCAATTTTTATTCCCTGGTTCTGTTCATCATCACTTTTATCATTCTGCTAATTGTATATTTAGTGAATGGCGGATACCTGAAAATCAAGTAACTCGGATTGTCAATCCGAGCGTTCGATTCTCGGGCTGACCATCCGTATTACAAATTACAATGTTTGATATTTCCATCAATAAAAAATTAAATGCCGCCTCCGGCGAAATGCATTTGGCCTTTAGTTGCCAGATCGAGCAAGGGCAATTGGTTACGTTATATGGAAAATCGGGCGTTGGCAAAACATCCATCCTGCGCATCCTGGCTGGACTGATGGAACCGGACGAAGCCTATATTTCTGCCGGTCATAAAATATGGGTCGACACCAAAAAAAACATCAATTTAAAACCACAAAAAAGAAAAATTGGATTTGTATTTCAGGATTACGCCCTGTTTCCCAATATGACCATCAAGGAAAACCTGACATTTGCTCTGGTGAAAAACCAGGATAAAAAAATAATTGGAGAATTAATCGACATCATGGAGTTGGGAGAATTGCAGCACCGTAAACCCACTACCCTCTCCGGAGGCCAAAAACAGCGGGTGGCTCTCGCACGTGCATTGGTACAGCGCCCTGTCCTGCTGATGCTCGATGAGCCGCTCTCCGCCCTCGACCATGAAATGCGGGGCAAATTACAACAGCACATCTTGCAAGCTCACCGGGAATATGGGCTAACGACTTTATTGGTCACACACGATATTTCTGAAATCATTAAAATGTCCAATCAAGTCATCGTCTTGGAAGAAGGGAAGATTTCGCAACATGGCACGCCGGCACAAATATTCAGCCACCAGAAAGTGGGTGGCAAATTTCAATTTAGCGGAGAAATCGTATCACTGGAAAAACAGGGATTTATTTACCTGATTACCATCATTATCGGAAAAGAACTGGTGACCATCATGGCCGACGAAAGTGACGGCGCAACGCTACAGGTAGGTGATAAAGTGACGGTCGCCTCAAAAGCTTTTAATCCGATCATTAAAAAAATGTAGCACGGACGGCCAGTCCGTGATAATTCATGAACTGGCCGTCCGTGCTGCTTCATTAAAATGGAAAAGCCCAACACTTATTGCCAGTTTGTACAAAAACTGGAAGCTGACAACCCACACCGCATTTACCACGACACGGAATATGGTTTCCCAATAAAATCAGACAACGAATTGTTCGGTCGGCTGATTTTGGAAATTAATCAGGCTGGGCTATCCTGGTCGACCATTTTAAATAAAAAAGGTAATTTTCGAAATGCGTATTCTAATTTCGATATAAAAAAAATCGCCAATTATACGGAACAGGACCGGCAGCGGTTGTTGAACGATGCTGGCATTATTCGCAACAAACTAAAAGTAAACGCTGCCATCTACAATGCACAACAAATTTTAATCCTACAAAAAGAATTTGGCTCCTTCGGAAAATGGCTCGACCACCATCACCCAAAAACAAGAGCAGAGTGGGTCAAACTTTTTAAAAAGACTTTCAAATTTACCGGCGGGGAAATCACCAACGAATTTTTGATGAGCTGTGGTTATTTAAAAGGGTCGCATGGAAAGGAGTGCCCGGTCTATCAGGAGGTACTCAAAGCAAACCCTAAATGGAACAATTAAAATACAGCAATAAAATGGTTTTTATAAATACAGTTATAACTGCAGGAAAATAATCTTTTCCTTGCCTTAACAGCATTATTTATTTTATCCATCTGCTGACCAAATAAATTAAAAAAAACAGTGAACATGAAAGCCCTCCTGATCATTGACATGCAAAAAGGATCGTTCACTCCAGTAACTCCCAGGCACGATACTCCTGGCACTATTGAACGCATAAACAACTTAGCGACCCTATGTAGAAAAAACAATTTTCCAGTCATTTTTATCCAACACGACGGCACCAAAGAAAATGTTTTTTTACCCAATACGGAGGAATGGGATATATTGAATGAATTAATTATCCGGGAAAGCGATACAATAATAAGCAAAACAGCCAACGATGCTTTTTACAAATCTGCCCTCCATGATTTTTTAACTAAAAACAACATCCAGGAATTATTGATAACTGGCTGTGCCACTGACTTTTGTGTGGAGGCAACTATCCAATCTGCCCTCAGCAAAGACTATCACGTGACTGTAGTTAAAGATGCTCATACGACAGGTGACCGTCCACATTTAAATGCTAAAAAAGTCATCGAGCATTATAATTGGATCTGGGAAAATATGATTCCGACAGATGGAGATTTAAAGGTTTTGACCGAAGAAAAAATAATAGCTAAATATTTAAATACATAGGCACGCAGCACTCATGGATTGCACTATTTTAAATGGTTTTTTATCAGCTCAATGTGCCTGTGTGTGCAAGAAAATCACCCCCTCGCTTTCGAATGATTTTCTTTGTAAAGAGAATTGAATCACTATCTTTACTCGCTCCATTTCCAAAGTAATATTTCATTAAAAATAAACATGCAAAAAACGATCGTTTCTATTTTTACCATCTTGTTAATCAGCATATTATTGATCCAATGCGCCCCTGAAAGCAAGCCAATTTTATCTTTAAAAAAAGAGACGCATATTGTCCTCATCGGTAATAACCTGTGCTCTCGTATGATGAATTTCGGTTATTTCGAAACAGAACTCCACGCGCGTTTTCCTGACAGTAATTTATTTATTCGAAATATGTGTGATGGCGGCAATACTCCCGGGTTCCGTCCACATTCCGGGCGCATTTCACCTTGGGCCTTTCTGGGTGCAGAAATTTTTCAGAGCGAAATGGCCAATAATTCCAACAGTCAAGGTCACTTCGAGACAGAGGACGAATGGCTGACCCGGTTAAAAACAGATATTATCATTGCATGTTTCGGATTTAATGAATCATTTCAGGGAACCACCGGATTGCGGAATTACCGCACAGAATTAACGGCATTTATTAAACATACTTTCAAACAAAAATATAATGGTAAAACGGCTCCGCAATTAGTCATTGTCTCGCCTACTGCCTATCAGGATCTCTCAGACAAGTATGATTTGCCAAATGGAAAAAAAGAAAACAACAACCTACAATTATATTCCGACGCGATGCAGGAAGTTTGTGACTCACTGGGCGTACATTTTATAGATGCTTTTTCACCTTCACAAAAATGGTTTACCAACAATAAGCGATTAACGATAGATGGCTATCAGTTAAACAAGGATGGCTATCAATTATTTTCACAATTATTAGCTGACCGGATTTTCGGAACAAATAAAATAAAGGCAAAAAATAAAAAAGGTATAATCCGGGAAGCCGTTTTGGAAAAAAACTGGTATTGGCACAATGATTTTAAAATCCCCAACGGCGTCCATGTTTTTGGCCGCCGGTTTGATCCGTTCGGCCCCGACAATTATCCATTTGAATTAAAAAAAATAAGAGAAATGACGGCCAACCGGGACCGGGCCATTTGGGCCGTGGCGAAAGGGGAAAATTTTAATTTGACGGAAGCCGATAAAAACACTACCGAACTGCCACCAGTCGAGTCAAATTACAAACCCGGCGATTATGGCCGGGGCGAAGGCTATTTATACGGACAGGATGCTTTAAATAAAATTTACACCGCACCCGGATATAAAATAGAATTATTTGCATCGGAAAAAGAATTTCCCGACCTCGCCAATCCGGTACAATTATCTTTCGACAACCAGGGCCGGCTCTGGGTCGCCGTCATGCCGACCTACCCCCACTGGAAACCGGGCGACCCCAAGCCAAACGATAAGTTATTGATTTTGGAAGACACAGATAACGACGGCAAAGCAGATAAGCAGACCGTCTGGGCAGAGGGCCTGCACATTCCCGTCGGCTTTGAATTTGCGCCAGAAGGTGTTTATGTGTCGCAGGGAACGAATTTGAAATTATTTACCGATACAGATGGTGACGACAAAGCGGATCAAGAAGAAATAATCTACAGTGGTTTTGACGACCACGACACCCACCACGTCATTAGTGCTTTTTGTGCCGATCCATCCGGAGCAATTTATATGGGAGAAGGCGTTTTCCTGCATACCAATGTGGAGACACCTTATGGCCCGGTGCGGGCTACCAACGGCGGCTTTTTCCGCTTCGCTCCCCAGCGACGGCACTTGGAACGGACCGCCCAGATGCACATCCCCAATCCCTGGGGCATTGCTTTTGACGAGTGGGGGCAAAATATTTTTGCCGAAACATCCGGCCCTGCCGTACGCTGGATGATGCCAAGTTCTGGAAAACCGCGCTATGGTGTTGGCAATCCTAAATCTTTCGAATTGGTGGAAGACGACCACAAGGTGCGCCCGACCTCCGGCCTTGAATTTGTCTCCAGCCGCCACTTCCCCGACGATGTGCAGGGCGACCTGCTGATTAACAATACCATCGGTTTTTTGGGCATGAAGCAGCACCGGGTACTGGACGACTCAACGGGCTACCAATTCAGGTTCCGCCATGATCTCTTTTGGAGCGACGACAAAAATTTCCGACCCGTCGACATGGAATTTGCGCCGGATGGTTCGCTCTACGTAATCGACTGGCACAATGTGCTGATCGGCCACATGCAGCACAATGCCCGTGATCCGTACCGGGACCATGTGCATGGCCGGGTCTACCGGGTGACCTATCCGGAACGCCCCCTGGTGGAACCAGCGAACGTAGCCGGTGCGAGTATTGACGAATTATTGGAAAATCTAAAATTGCCAGAATACCGCACCCGTTACCGTACGCAGCGGGAGCTGCGGGGAAGGAATACCGAAAAGGTTTTGGCAGCTCTCAAAACATGGGTAGCCAATCTGGATGAGGAAAATCCTGAATTTGAACGCCTTCAACTGGAAGCACTCTGGGTCACCTGGGGACTTAACAAAGTCGATCAGGAACTGATCCATAAATTGTTGAGAGCCAATGACTTTCGGGTAAGAGCCGCCACCGTTCGCGTACTGCGCTATGCCGGCCATCAAATGAAAGACCAGGCACTGTTTCTCCGGGAAGCGGCAAGGGACGGGCACGGGCGGGTACGTCTCGAAGCCATTACGGCTGCTTCATGGCTGGAGCGAGATGAAGCCATGCCCATCCTCAACGAGGCTGCAAAACACCCCCTCGACCGCTGGATGAAACCAGCCTATGAAACAGCCGTAGCCCACGTAAATGGCCGAAGTGTCCATGAAAAAATGGAGGAGCCTAATGCCGACCACCTCGCAGGAGCAGCACTGGAACAATTCAAAAAAGGCCACGCAATTTTCAACCGCGATGGTTATTGCGCCACTTGTCACCAGGCCAATGGCAGAGGGTTGAAATCTTCTGGTTATCCGCCACTTGTCGGAACGGATTGGGCTCTCGGGGATGAAGAGCGATTGATCAAACTGACCCTAAAGGGACTGATCGGCCCGATCAAGGTGTTGGACGTGGACTACCCCGGCACTGTTCCCATGACCCCGTACGAAGGGCTCATGAACGATGAGGAAATCGCTGCCGTTTTGACGTATGTGCGCAATGCATTTGGGAACAAAGCTTCTGTGATTTCTCCGGAGCAAGTCAAAGAAGTACGGGCAAGTGTGGAAGGAAAGGAAGGATTTTACCGGCCAGAAGAATTGATGAGGTTGCAATAGAGAAACTCAACACCAAATAGGTAAGCAGGTGGTCAAAAAAAATGACACTTTTTCTTTGCTTGAAAATGAGTCTTGAGGCTTGGAAAGCAAACATTTGCCAATAGAAAAGTGTCATTTTAGCGCCCCTCATTTTTGTCCAGACAATTAATATCCAATGACAATCGCTGAGCTACTGCAAATTTTACAACCTGTCACTCATTACAGTTTGCACTTCCTTTTTCCAGGGGTGATCGCTTGGGTGTTTTTCAGAAAAGAATGGAAAAAAGCATGGCTGATCATGATCGCAACCATGCTGGTTGATTTAGACCACCTCCTGGCAGACCCGGTCTTTGATCCTGACAGATGTGGCATTGGCTTTCACCCTTTACACTCCTATTTTGCGATCGGTATTTATTTTATCCTGGCTTTTTTTCGAAAAGTGAGGATAATCGCCATTGGTCTGTTGTTTCACATGTTTACCGATTTTCAGGATTGCCTTTGGATGTGGTATATAAACAATTGAAACCTTGGCAAGAAGCCGGCAAGCGTTATAGGCGCATGCCCAATCACCACCACATAAAGAAACGATTTTAAGTTAACCCTTTTAAAATGAAGAACATGTATCAAAGAACAATACAGATAGAAAACGAAATTGAATGGATAAAAGTGAAACAGATTTTAGAGGCCAACGAAATTCCATTCAATTCCAATCAATTTAATGATTCTGCATTTCCGGTTTTAGATAATGACCGGGATTTTTATTTGATAAATATAGCTGAAAAAGATAGTAGGAAATATTTTAGATTAATCGATGAAGACTATCCAAATAGAATCGTTGAGGTTGAAAAAATTTTTTTCAAC
>JBCBRY010000186.1:0-16337 GCA_039819485.1 Bacteroidota bacterium
TTTTCAAGAAGGGCAGCATCTTCAAAAACAAATGGTTCAAAAAACAATGCACCCAAAAAATTCAGCTACATGATTTGCTTTGAGGGTGAAAATGTCACAGTCTTTAATTTACCTGCATTATGATAGATCAATTATATAAACCATTGCATTCAAATGGACATTCATTTGAGCCACTACGGCATAAGGTAGGGTTGGTTAGTGAATCAGCCATCGATAAAAGCTTGCTGGTAAAAAAAAGGATGGAAAATCTTCCGTCACCCCGAAGTGCAAGACAACGAATGAAAGATGCGGCTAAAATGCCAGAAATAAGGAAACTGTGTGGGCCCATCTGGCTTTCCGGAGAGCTGCATATTCTTTTTGCCGATACCGGAGTTGGAAAAAGCATCATGGCAGTAAGCATTGCGGATGCATTAACAAAAGGAGAGGACTTTTTAGGATTAAAAAATGAGACCGATCCTCTGACCGTTTTGTTGTACGATTTTGAACTTTCAGATAAACAAGCAGAAAAAAGGTATTCCGATGAACTCAGTTTGGAGCAATATGAGTTCGACGAGAAGTTTTACTACGATACGATTGATTTCATACGGCTAGACGAAGTTGACCCTGATGGAAATATTGATGAACTGCTTTTTGAGAAAATAAGGGTTGACCTGGAATCGACTCAGGCTGATGTCTTAATGATCGATAACGTTAGTTACCTCCATCAATTTACCACACAAAAAACAGAAGCTGCCCTGAACTTGATGCGAAGGCTGAATAAGATCAAACGGGAATTTGGAATTTCGGTACTGGTATTGGCACACACACCTAAAGTGAACCCTTCTGAGCCAATCACCATCAACCACTTGGCTGGAAGTAAGCACCTTTCCAATTTTGCCGATAGTGTTTCGGCAATTGGTCGCAGCAGACAAGACAAGAACGTCCGTTTCTGGAAACAGGTTAAACCAAGTAGGAGTGCAGAAATTAAGTTCCATTCTGAAAACGTGATCACTTGTATGTTGGGGAAAGTAGATCTGAAGTTCCTGACATACACATTGATTGGATACGGGCCGGAAGCGGAACATCTATCAAAAAATGAGGACGAAACCCGAAACGAACAGAAGCTGCTAGCAAAACAGTTGCGGGACGAAGGTAAAACCCTAAAAGAAATTGCAATCGAGGTATTAGGGAATCCCGGTTCAAAGGGCACGATTTCCAAATGGCTCAAGGATGATGATTGAGGTTTCCGGTTTCCATTGGTTAAAGTTTCCGGAAACCCTATAGAGGAAACCATGGAAACTTTAGGTAAGTAATGTTCGAACAGTGAATTTCTAAAAGCGAGATCAATTTAAACCACAATCAGGATTTTTACCCGACGTATACCAATCGTGTACACTGCATAAACTTTATGTATACCGGGGATTTTCCTAAAAACCATTTAACAAATGAACCCATACGAAGGCAATTCCCTAAAGCCGGAGGTATCAGGTAAAACTACTTGTACCTTCCGCATTATGCCCCAAGAAAAATTGAAATTAGCATTGAAAGCTAAAGAATTGGGTCTGAGTCCATCCCAATACATAGAAGCATTGGTACTCAGCCAGCATCAATTGCTGCTCAAACAAAAGGAGGAAAAAGAAGTTAACCGAGGAATTAATCTACCATTCCAGGAAGAACGAAAAGTGAAAACCTTCTACGCTTTTCTCAATAAGCTCAAAAAACGTTTTCCTAAAAACACAATTGATGAGATAGTCTTGGCAAGTATGATCCACGCCTATGAGAACCAGGGTGCATTATGGCAAAGAAGTTTGAAAACGTTTTTACGCAGATTAAGAAACCATTTTTATAACCTCAAATAATCAGTTCCATGACTACCAAAGGATATGTTCTATTATTCGTTTTTTTGGGTACTCTCTTTCTAATCTTGAGTGCCCAAAAGAAAAAAGCAAAGAAATCCATAAAGGCTCATAACAGATCAACATGTTGAATAATTGTCATCATTTGAAATTGATGACAACCACCAAGATTTCCATTACAAAAAATTAGTACCAATTGCAGGCTCCTCTCAATACTCCTGTCATTTCACAGGGGTTAACATCCTGTAATCATGATGTACACAAACCGTATACCCATGTCATCAACTACCAACAAATGGCAAAATGATATTTTCAAAGAAAACTTCGATCATTTCAAAATGTCAAAACTTGCCATCCGCCTGGAGAAAAAGTATACACCACGTCCATACTATGTGCGCTATGGTCTTTTTAAGAAGGTCGCACACCTGGCCTCATACTGCTTCAACATATTCAGTTTGATTACAGCTTCGACCATGGTTTATTTTTTTGTTATGAAAATAACCGGTTTAGATTGGGTGGCGGGAATTGCCACACTGTCATTCCTTGGGCTGTTGGAATTTAGTAAGCGCTTGTTTGCGCAGGCGGTATTTTTTGACTGGATTACCAAAAACAGGTTCAATATTTTTATGACAACGCTTACTGTTATTTTGACATCGCTAAGTATTACATTTTCCTATCAAGGAAGTAAACAATTGGTGATTACCTACAGTAAGCCCGTTGCTACAGTCAGTGCTGACAGTTTAATACAACCAATTGAAAACCGAATTTCAACATTGACCCAACAATTGGATGCTGCTCGAAATACCAAGACTCGCAGAGGCACCACTACCCTATCCAGTCAACGAACTATCGAAGCACTTACTAAAGTAATCGCTGAATTGGAGAGTGAAAGGCTCCTTATCAATCGAGGTGTACAAGAAGAAAACCAGCGGTTACAAGCTGTACACAATGCGCGTACCTATGTAAGCGCACAGCACTTCGCTTTATTTACCCTTTGCTGCGAATTGTGTTTTATGATCTGTGCGTGGTACCTGGAATATTATGATTTTAGGAGTTACATAGAGTTTCAGGGAGACACACCAGAAAATCCATCACTGGTGACAAAACGTACACGGGTCGTAAACAGTAAAAAAACGGATAAAGAAGCTGGCTTACCTCGCAAACGTAATGTAAGCGTACAAAAGAAAATAACCGAAAGCATACCTAACTCCAAACAGCAAGACATCAAAAAAATCAAATCACAGATAGCGACGGCCCGTTATAGGTTGAAGAATGGAATTGGGAAAGAAGAGACAGCGAGAAAAAACTTAAAGAAATATGAACAGTTGCTCAAAAATTAATAATGTCCACTAAAGCAAACCCATTATTTTAGTCTGGATTACATTTAAAATGAGCGAGAATTGCTCTTAATTCTATCAACAAAAAGTAATCACAAGTACAGATATACAATGGATGAATTTTTCATTGACCTTTAACAAATGTCACTACATTGTACCCATCTACACTACCATATTAACGTACCTTACCTTTGTCCCTGAGTACCAAGGGTTTTGCTATTCTATATTGGAAACGAGCATTTTTCATACTAATAAAAGACATCGAGCGATCTCATACACTGGTCAAGTTCAGGTCCACTTAAGACTCAATTTGAAATGGCAATTTAGAAATGGATAACCTAAGCTAAAAAATCTTTATTTTGTGACTACCATTCTTCGTACCGCAATATCTGTTTCCGTCTCAAGTTGATAGTATAATACCCCAATCTGGCCGAGTTCGTCCATACTGATTGAAACCTCGTGATAGCCCTTTGAATAGTTTTCTTCAATTTCTTTTAGCAGCTTTCCGGTCACATCAAATATCGACAATTTCGCCGTTTGGCTTTCCGGCAATTGGAAACCAATGACCGTCGTTTCTGAAAATGGATTCGGACGGTTTTGATACAATTGGAATTCCCCGGCAGCAGTCACATCAAATGAGCCCTGATGCTTAAAGCCAACATCCAGCATCTCGCCTCCGGCATTGTATGCCTCTGCCAAAGTATAATCAGAACTGCAACTGATGGCTCTTCGCAAAGTAGTTGATTGTTTTGTTTCAAATAAAAGGCTAAACAAAATCTCTTCCTTGCCATAAGTAGTCACGCTGCCATTCCAACTAGTAGTGATCAAGCCTCTTTCCAATTTGTTCAGACCAAAGTTGCCCAACTCCATATTTGGAAGCAACCCTTGCTCGAAACCAATAAAATCAAGACTTTCAGGATCAAAATTGAACGTAAACTGATAGCCTTCAATACCTGAAAAATTGGAAGACCTGAAATCAATTCGGATTGCTTCACCGATACCATATGACTGATCGCCCAGATTGAAGAACAGCGTATCCCTGCTGCTCCTGTCCTCTGCATTCATGAAATTAGTTGGAGAAGCGCTGCCGTTGAGGTCACCAATTTTTACTGCAATAAAATCATTGCCCAATATGTCCGCATCGACATTGTTCAGGTTGATGATTTCCGGGAACGGTTCCAAGAACGGATTTTGGGGATTCGGGAACTCATAAGCCGTTTCCACAAAACGCCAGGAAGTATTATTCTGAAATATCGTATCAACGCCCAAAATCAATTTCCTGATCTGCACCATGTCTGATGTCGTGACAGAGTTGGACTTGTTCACATCGGCTGCAATTATCTTATAAGGAGAATCAAGCAACTGCACTCCCAAGATATGTTTCCGCAAGAGTACCAGATCATACGTCGTCATACCGTTCAGCGGTAAAGTATCCTTTTCCGGAGTGAGTGTATAATCCAACCCTTTGTCGACCCAGAAGCTGAAAATGCCATCATCAAAAGTGATGAAATCCATATCCATACCGCCCGTCAACTTGACGTCGACGCCTTCCACTTCTTCATTCATTTCCGTTTCAATCACACCGGTTAACTGTAGCAGGTCATTGCCACAATCCACCATGTTGGCTTGCACGACAACGACAGTTTTACAATACGCCTGATTGCCCGCTTCATCGGTTATCCAGAGGCGTACATCGTTTTGTCCGAGGTCAGAGCAGCCAAAAACGACTTCCGTTTCATTGACATCATCTGAAAATGAAAATTGCAGATCGCCGGGACAATTGTCAAAACTGCCATCGTTTATAGATGCGGCCTCGACCATAATCGTTTCCGTTGCGGGCATAAGTTCGACGATCAACCCTGATTTACAATAAGGCGTCGGTTTTTTACAATCAACGACTGTCAATTGCACCTCACAGGCCGTGGTATTATTACAGTTGTCCGTTCCGAGGAAAGTAGCACTGTAAATGCCCGGAGGTACGTTTTCGGCACTTAGCGCGTCTGCATCAAAGTTGGGCAGATCGGAGGTAGCTGTGAAATCAACTACCGGGCTGCAATCCTGGTATTCAGGTTCATTTAAAACCACAGTGACATCACATGCATTGTCCACGATACAAATCGTCTGATCGGTACAAGTCAAAATCGGATCCACCTCATCATTCACTTTGATGACTTGCTGATAGGTGATATAGCCATCGAAATTATCCGGGTCAGGATCGGTATCAGAAATGCCAAACTGGTTGCGGCTGTCCTGGAAAGTCCGGTCATCACAATCTCCATCGCCGTCCAGGTCACAATCAGGGAAATTTAACAATAGTTCACTCTCTGGCACTTCCACTAATTCCTGATCTATTTCATCACCGACTACACACCAGTTGATCACGGTCCACTGCCTGGCCACTTTATAGCATGCATCAGGCACGACGTCGTAATAAATATCTATGAAGGATACGGCGATCAGTTCGCAGGTTTCGAAGAAAATGCGTGGCTGGCCAAAATCAGGTATAGAGTCTCCACAATTTGCGGTCAAATCTTCGGGGAATTCCACTACCCAGTCAGACTCATGCTCTACCCGAAGTATCTGTGTACAGGCAAGAGAAGTTGTTCCGCCAACCGTATCTACCGCCGTCCAGCTTCTGGTAATCTCACCTATTTTACAATTGTCGATATTCACATCTATTAGGTAGCTCGTATTACCGTCACAATTATTCATAAAAGTCGGGAAACCGTAGGCGTCCAGCACTGTCGTATCTCCCACCAGCAGCCCAGGTTCCAGGGACTGTACATAGGTGTCGCAGGAAATGGTTTGGTTTTGTGGGCAACTAGTCAGAATCGGTGGCAATTGATCTTCCACTTCCACCTCGACCATACACTCGCTGAAATTGTCGGCACAATCATACACCCTGACGACCAGTTGAATTGGATTAAAATTGACATCATTACAACATAGGATGACAGAGGGGCCAAAATCAAGATTTTCCAGAATGCCGCAGTGGTCTTCCATTTTGCGAACAGCAAAACGATCCAGGCAACAATTATCATAACTGCCATCATCAAATACACTGGCCTCCACTTCAGCCTGCCCGTTGGTCGTAAGTGACACACTGGTAATTTCATCACAAACAGCTACTGGTAAGGTGAGGTCACTGACGGTCACCTCGACTGTATCTTCAACCGTATTACCGCAAACATCCATGGCCCGGTAAATGACCTGATGGGTACCAACATTCAACCCCGGATCAGGAATGTATCCACCTGCTTTTCCATCTACTCCATTTACGTATTCAGCGGCGCCGATCGGCGTGATAATTTGCAGGGTCCAATCATTGCAATTATCTGTAACGGCTGCTGGTGGCAAAAAGTCAGTCGAAGTACAGAACTGCGGATGGTTAGCAGCATTATTGGCATTTACCTCAAATGGGGAAATGCTGATGGTTGGTGCGGTGTTATCAATTACCTTGATCACCTGTAAGTTGTCTTCCCCATCCATGCCCGTCGTGATAATATCATTTGTACACCAATCAAGTGCCGTCCAGGTTCGTAAAATTTTGAAACTGGTTCCGCACTCATCAAATATTTGATCACTAAAAGTGAAATTATATTGACACGTCTGGCTGGCCATGCTTGGCGGAATGCCAGAACCCGTCAATGCCAACACATCCGCGTCGTCCAAACCAATGCCGGGACAGCCATTTCCAAAGTTATCGATATTGGTGCTGTTGAAATCGGTTGCATCGTCATCGTCGTTGTCGCAATTCGGATCAAGCACCACTTCAATTACCTTGTCTGTCAGCGGATCGCTGTCCGCCACAAATGGATGCAAGACTTTTGCATCAGTAATATTTGGGTAAATGTTGTACTGGTCACAAGTCCAGACAATATCGTTCGGAAAATCAACAGCCGTTGGCAGCACGATTTCAATCAATTGATCACATGGAAGTGATTGGTTACCAAATTGATCTTCGGCCAGCCAGGTTCTTACGATCTGGATCGTACCATCATCACAAAGATCATCGTCGAGGGTCATTTCACCCGCAAAAATGAGCTGTGCATTTGGATCACAATTATCCGTAAAAAAAGGTTGGCTAACATCATCGGCGTCCTCATAACAAAGAATCTGAACAGGGTCGGTTGGACATTCAATGACGGGTGCCAATTTATCTTCAATCGTCAGGTTACCCCAACAAGTGTTTCCGCTGACCAAATGGGTGACGGTCACCACCAGATTTTTACCTAACTGAGAAATATCCAAAGGATTGCTAAGCGTTGAGCCCAGGAAACTAATTTCCACAGTATAGTCATCAAAGCATCCATAAGTACCTTCGAGGATCATGTCGGGGTTTATGAAAGCTTCGCAATTTTCATCCAAAGAAGCTTGTACTTGGTCGTTACAGGCCAACTGATCAGGCGTTTCAATGACATCAATAAAGGCAGTGGTCGAGGCTACACAGCCCGGATCACCCGGATCCATCGAACCGGCCGTTCCTGCATCAACTGTATAAATCACCTGATATGAACCGATACCCCAGAAAGAAGGATCGAATTCAGTGACTGTCATGCCATTGATGGTAAACATTTCGGAATCCAGATCGACACCTCCGACATCGCCCTCTAACAGGAAGGCGGGAGAATTGAGACAATAAGGATTTTCGATGCCCACAATTTCAGGTTTCGGGTAATAACAAACATTTGAAATGTCCAATACCAGCCCTGGATAAAAGGTTGGGTTTTCGACAAAAATCTCATAGCCGATGCCATCCAAATGCACACCAACAATTGTATACTGACTCATACCATTGCCGAGGTCAACTTCCTGCAACGGAGTACCAGCCGGGAACGGCAAAAACGTATTCGGATCCAATAGACTGGTGAGCTGAACCACCCAGCTGTCTCCCTGACCAGAAGGTGCGGTCAGATATACTTCTTCGTCGAATTCGCCATTGCTGCGGCAGGTACACGGGTCACTGATCATGGGACCGCCCATATTGGTGAAATCGGGAACAGGGCAGCCATTTGACCAAACCACGTAGACCGTGGAGGAACAAGCGCTGCTATTTCCGCAATCATCCGTTACCGTTAAATCTACTGCACGAGGGCCAATATCGGCGCAAGTATAGTCGGTATTTGAAATCCCTAAACTGATGTTGCCACAGTTA
Source organism: Bacteroidota bacterium (assembly GCA_039819485.1). Taxonomy (GTDB): domain Bacteria; phylum Bacteroidota; class Bacteroidia; order Chitinophagales; family Saprospiraceae; genus UBA6168. The sequence goes on from JBCBRY010000186.1 coordinate 8,328, forward strand.
TCAGTGCTGCCACCATCCACCAATTGCGGAGTAATCACTCCCATACCGAGGTTGTCCAAAACCACGGTCACGTCCTGACAGGTAGCCACAGGAGGCACGTCATCATTAATCACTACCAAGTGCTGGCAGGTGGAGGCGTTACCGTTCACATCCTCAATTTGATACGTACGCGTCACAGTTTCCGGGCAAGTCAGTCCGTCCGACACTTCGTTGAGCACTGAAATGCCCATATCGTCGATGGTACAGTTATCATCGGCCATGCCACCGGCAGTTATGAATTTACTGACCAACAGGTAAGGCGGCTGTTCACTGATTTCACAACTGGCCATCAGGTCAGGTGGGCAGGCAATCCAGGGAGCGATGTTGTCTTCCACAGCGACCGTCGAATTGCAATCAGCAGAGTTGCCATTGACGTCCGTTACCGTCAGGGTAATAGTGTTGGCACCAACGTGCTGGCAATCAAATGCCGTTTGATCCAAAATCAAAGAAGCGATGCCGCAAGCATCGGAGCTGCCATTGTCAATCTCGGCAGCCGTGATGCCCGACACTCCCATCGAATCCAGTTCAATGGTCAAATCCTGACAGATGGCAACCGGAGGCACATTGTCTTCAACAGTGATTTCTGCCGTACAGGTTGCGTCATTTCCATTTACATCGGTGACTGTCAAGGTCACCGTATTCGACCCAACGTGCTGGCAATCAAAAGCTGTTTGATCTAATGTCAATGACGCAATGCCGCAAGCGTCGTCACTGCCGTTATCTACATCGGCTGCCATAATGCTGGCCATGCCCTGCGCGTCCAGTTCGATGGTTAAATCCTGACAAGTGGTGACTGGTGGAACATTGTCTTCAACGGTAATGTCAGCCGTACAGGTGGCTGCAGTATTATTTACATCAGTAAACGTCAGGGTGATGGTATTGGAACCAACATGTTGACAATCAAACATAGTTTGGTTTAATGCTAAAGTCGAAATGCCACAGGCATCTGAACTGCCATTATTTACTTCAGCTGCAGTGATGCTGGCCATGCCCTGCGCATCCAGTTCAATGGTTAAATCCTGACAAGTCGCAATAGGTGGCACGTTATCTTCAACAGTAATGTCGGCTGTACAGGTTGCGGTATTGCCATTTTCATCCGTCGCCGTCAAGGTCACCGTGCTGGTTCCAACCGATTGGCAATCAAACGCCGTTTGATCCAAACTCAACGAGGCAATGCCGCAAGCATCCGAACTGCCGTTGTCCACTTCTGCAGCCGTCACGCTGGCCATGCCCAGCATATCCAGTTCAATGGTTAAATCCTGACAAGTGGCGACTGGTGGAACATTGTCTTCAACGGTAATGTCAGCCGTACAGGTGGCCGTGTTGCCGTTTTCATCCGTCGCCGTCAAGGTCACCGTGCTGGTTCCAACCGATTGGCAATCAAATGCCGTTTGATCCAAACTCAACGAGGCAATGCCGCAAGCATCCGAACTGCCATTGTCCACTTCCGCAGCCATGATGCTCGCCATGCCCTGCGTGTTCAGTTCAATGGTTAAATCCTGACAAGTGGCGACTGGTGGAACATTGTCTTCAACGGTAATGTCCGCCGTACAGGTGGCCATGTTGCCGTTTTCATCCATCGCGGTCAAGGTCACCGTGCTGGTTCCAACCGATTGGCAATCAAACGCCGTTTGATCCAAACTCAACGAAGCAATGCCGCAAGCATCCGAACTACCGTTGTCCACTTCCGCAGCCGTCACGTTGGTCACTCCTTGCGCATCCAGTTCGACGGTTAAATCCTGGCAGGTGGCAACGGGAGATATATTGTCCTCTATGGTAATTGAGGTCGTACAGATAGCTGCGTTGCCATTTATATCTGTCGCCGTCAACATCACCGTGTTGGTACCAACGTGCTGACAATCGAAATCCATTTGGTCGATAGTCAAGGTATCAATTCCACAAGGATCGAAGCTGCCACCATCAACTTCCATCGCCGTGATACTGGCCATACCCTGCGAATCCAGTTCAACGGTTAAACTCAGACAGGCAGCAACTGGTGGTGAATTGTCTTCCACGGTGATTTCAGCCGTGCAAGTCGTATTGTTGCCGTTCTCATCGGTCGCCGTCAAAGTCACTGTATTCGATCCGACTGATTGACAATCAAATGCCGTCTGATCCAAACTCAAAAAGTCAATGCCGCAGGCATCTGAACTGCCGTTGTCCACCTGTGCTGCAGTGATACTGGCTGAACCTTGTGCATTTAGTGCAATCGTCGTATCCTGACACAATGCAACTGGGGCTATATTGTCTTCCACCGTCACGGTAGCTGTACAGGTATCTGAATTTCCATTTTCCCCGGTCACTGTCAGCGTCACTGTATTCATTCCAACTGATTGACAATCAAATATGGTTTGATCCAAACTCACCATGCCTGCCCCACAGCCTTCTGAACTGCCGTTGTCTACATCAGCAACAGTAATCGTTACCATACCTTGTGAATCCAATGCTACCGTTACGTCCTGACAGGCAGCCATCAGTGGGATGTTGTCATCCTCCACTGTCACCTGAGCGGTACATGAGCCGGAATTTTCATTTGCATCTATCACTGTTAACGTGACAGTGTTCGCACCCAAAGCCGAGCAGTCAAACATTGTTTGATCCAAACTTAAACTGTCAACGCCGCAGGCATCTGAGCTGCCATTGTCCACCTGTGCTGGGGCGATGGTTACCTGTCCCTGCGCATCCAACTCAACGGTTATGTCCTGACAAATGGCGACCGGTGGTATATCGTCGTCGATGGTCACCTCAGCGGTACAGGTATTTGAATTGCCGTTTACGTCGGTGGCCGTCAAGGTGACGATGTTTACACCTACCGACTGACAGTCAAATGTCATCTGGTCTAAGCTCAAACTGTCGATGCCGCAGGCATCTGTTGAATTGTTATTGATGTCGGCGGTGGCGATTGATGCCGAGCCGGCAGAGTCGAGGGAGCGGGTGATGTTTTGGCAGAGGGCGGTGGGAGCTAACGTGTCCATGACCGTTACCGTCGCCATACAATCATCGGTATTTCCTCCCACATCCGTTACGGTCAACGTGACCACTATATCACCTACATCGCTGCATGCAAACTGGTCTATGTCCAGTTCCAGTGTATCTACATCGCAGTTCATGTCAGAGCCGTTATCAATTTGTTCAGGTGTGATGTTGGCCACACCTGTGTTGTCCAATTGCACGGTGATGTCCTGACAAATGGCCATGAGTGGTTCTGTGTTCAATATGGTCGTCGTAATGACCACACTGTCGCAGCCAAATTGATTGGTCAATATTTCCGTGACGACGCCTACCGCATTGGTGTCGCAGGTCGTTAATTCCAATTCGGTGGTATCAATGCCATGAATGATAAAACCGTCGCTTTCAGTTTCGGTGCCGTTCATTTGGTGCTGCTCTAATTTCAATTTACCATTGTCACTAACGGCAGTGAATGGAATAGTCCACAGGTATGGGCTGCTATCAGAGGCAATGTCGGCAGCGATGGTTGAATAATTCGATCCACCGTCACTTGAGAAGAGGATATTTACGGTGTCCACATCCACGGCCGTCCATTCGATGGAGAGTTGGTCGCCTTCGCAAAATTCCTGTCCGGCGGTGGGGGTGGTGAAGGTGATGGAGGCCTGGCCACCGAGGGTAACTTCTTCTTCGGCATCGAATTTTTGATCTTCCACATTGCCCACATAATCAGTGGCCAGTGTGTAAAATTCATAAGTCGAGCCTTGTACACCCGTGAACACATAAACGGTGGTGTCGATTTGTTCTGCAAACAATAAAAACGGTTCTCCATCTTTCGCTACATACAGGTCATAATAATCCACTCCGACGCCACCGATATCGTCTTCTCCACTCCAAAACAGGGTGATCAAATTGCCGTCCACCACTGTGGCATTGGTATCAATTTCACTGGTTGGGGGAAAAGCATCAATCAAATTCTTCCAGGTATTCGTTTCTATCGGTGCATTGATATCAAAAATAATGGAGGCTTGTGCGGTCACGGAATCACCCGTCACCAACGAGCCTTGCGGCATGATGTTGAACGTGACAAACCCCTCCCCTTTTTTGGTCAGGGTGTCATTGTAAATATTGATGGAGGTATCGTTGACGGGCAGGAACCCGGTCAGGGCATCTTCGGGCGGCAGTCCGGTCACCGGATCGACTGATTCAAATATCCAAAACACTTTTCCCTCCACCACATCGATCCCTGCCGTTACGTCCACATGTACATTCAATGAGTCTTCCGTATCCGTTAGACGTTGCTGGTAAAAGGTGGTATTGGGCGGCACGTCGTAATTGAACATGCCAAACCCGAAATTGCCCAGCCGCACTGAGTAAATATTCAAATTGGGATCAACGGGCAAATCAATGCGGACAATCTGTGCGGGGGCGGTGGCGAAATCGGGGTCGTTTTCATAAAAGATGGTATATCCCAGCTGGTCGTTGACGCTGACCCACTGAGCGGAGTCGTAGCCGAGGGGGCCGGAGATTTCGTTGGGGTCGACGGCGTGGAGGCGGGGCCAACCGAATTCTTGTCCTGGGGAAGGTGCGCTGCCAGGATTGCCTCCTCCACCTTGTCCACCACCTTGAGGTCCTTGTCCACAAGGATTATCGGGGGACTGTGTAATTCCTGAAATAGATATAAATAAAATGATTATCGTTATTAAATGCTTCATTATAATGACTTGATATTTGATTGGCGATAATTGATCCGTAAATAGTTACCAAACCCATTTACTGAAATCAATGAACTAAAGCATTTAGATTATGGACAAGCTGGTTTACAAGGGTCTCGTTTTAAACAATCTGCCAATTTATTTGAACAATTTACAATTGCCATACAGAGTTGACTTACAGGAGTATCATGATCCTTACCAGGTAAAATATAACTATCACAGCCAAAATCAGTATAGTTTAATCTAGCTGACTTACATTTTATCAGGCTTTGTAGTTTTGCTAAATAACCGTCACAGGGCTGACATTTTTTACAATTTAACTTTGCCCCTTTACCACAAACACTTTTGTACCTATCATACAAGTCCATACATCTTCTGACCTTGGCAAGATTTAGGTACCCCGCAGTTGTTATAGTCAGTCCTCGGGACTTGGCCTTTTGAATTATTTCCTCATCAATTTTCCTTATTGCTTTTGCTCCTTGATATACAATTACAACCCCGGCAGTTATTAGAGTAGCTACAATCGCTGCTGGAATCAAAACATTAGAAAGAGCTACAAGCCCTGCTCCTAATGCCCCTCCCACTGACCCAACTGCCCCACTTATTGAGGCACCTATTCCAGTTAATGCTCCGCCTAGAGATCCCCCACCTAAAGTGCCTGTGCCAATAGCAGCACCTGCACCAATTGTCAAAGCCTCGGTGCCATTTGGATCGAAAAAATTAACAGGATTATTAAAGGCATATGTATATAGATTTAGACCATCTTTTTGGCCTAGTGGATCAGGGGAAACAAATCGACCTAACCCTGTATGGTAGTATCTTGCCCTAACAAAATATAATTCACTTTCATAATCGAAATACCTGCCAACAAAAAGTATCGGATTTTGTACTGATGAGGTACCAATGGAATTGTAATCAGAATCTAAAAATATGGGTTTACCATAAGGATCATATTCATATCTTTCGATTACCTGCCCTGAATCATTTGTTAATGCTATATTCGAAAACTGTCCATTTACATGGAGGTAGTAATTTTCTCCATCTTGATTAAACGTAAGGATTTGATCTATCCATGCTTCGCCATGAACATAACTAATTTTTATATCATCAGAATTGTCTCTTTCTTCAAGAATACGGATATCATCGTAATAATAATTCGTTTCTAAACCATTTACTTTTTTTTGAACTCTTCTTCCAAGGGCATCGTATTTATAAGTAGTAGTTATGCCATTTATTTCTATATTGCTAATCCTGTTTTCCGTATCGTACTGAATGGATAATTCACCATCAGAAGTCAAATTACCGTTTTCATCATAAGTAAAAGATATACCTCCCACTGATTCATATTCGTTTACAACGTTTGATATATAATTCTCTGAGGAATTATTAATTGATGAAAAAGATCGATTGTCTGAAGCATCATAAACATAACTTATTTCTTTGGTAGGAGAATTAATATTCCCACTACTAATCATCCCTTTTTTGAAGGATGACAATTTATAAACATCGTCATAAATAAATAATTCAGATCTATTAGGAGCAAGAAGTTTTTCTTCCCAAAGGCGATTGCCCTCATTGTCATAGGCATATTCAAGCATTGAAAATGATACTGAATTTTTATGATCAATTGAAGTAATTTTGTCATTGGAATCATAAGAAAAGTTAGTATTAGTTCCGTTAGAATATTGTATAGTAGAAAGGCGATTGCCATTATCATAACTAAATGATGCAATCTCCTGATTTGCCTCAATTACTTTTGAAGGCCTATTTCTAAAATCATAATTATTCTCAATAATCCTTCCCCCAGGGTAAAATATTGTTTTATTGCGGTCTGTAATATTATATGTATATATTGTCGCTTTTCCATTTAGTACTTCACTCGTCAAACGATTGTTCTCATCATGAGTAAAGACAACCGTAGCATTCTGATTATTGGCAGAGGTCATATTCCCATTTCCATCATATGTGTATTCATCAGTCGTCCCATCAGGATATTGTTTATTCACTAAGCGATTCAAAGGATCATAGGTATATATGGTAGTCGAATTATTACTTTCAGAAGAAATTAAATTATCGTTTAGGTCATACTGAAAATTTGTAGTGGTTCCATCAGCGTAGACAATTGAAACGAGTCTATGCAATTCATCATATTGAAAAATGGTAACATTTCCATCTCCATCAGTAAATGAGGTAACATCATCAGCTGAGTTATATGTTCTCTCATATTTTTGATTAAGTACATTAGTTACTGATGTTAGCCTATTCCGCTGGTCAAAAGACATCTGAGTTGCCTTGCCATTCTTATCAATAATTGTAACATTATTTGAATTGTTATCATATTTAAATACTCTACTATTTCCACTTGCATCCGTTATTTTTGTTCTTCTATTTAATTTGTCATATTCAAATGCAATAAAATTATTGTTAGCATCTATAACCTTTGTTAGGTTATAATTCATATCATATTCCTTATTATATAAAAGGCCAATATTGTCAGAAGATAAAACCTCAACATTATCCTCATTATAAACATATTCAATAATACGACCATTTGGAAAAGTTATACTTGAGAGGTTGTTTACTTTATCGTATACATAGGAGTAAGATTCTCCATTTGGCATTTCAACATTCAATAGCCGATTCAAACTATCATAGCTATAGGAGGTCACATTTCCATTTTTATCCGAAATAGATGTGATATTTCCAAAAGGGTCAAATAATTTTGTAATTTCATACCCTAGCGGATCCGTTATAGTAGTCTGGTGATTAGCATCATCATATGTAAAAGATGTTGTATTCCCGCGTTTATCCTTTATAGTGGTTATATTGTTTTCACCATCATAAGTAAATTCTGTTTTACCTCCTAATTCATTTGTTTCACTAGTCATCCGATTAAGCGGATCGTAAACAAAAGTTGTAGTACTACCAATCTCATCGGTTTCCGTAATAAGGTTACCATTGTTATCATAAGTAAATAATTTTTGGTGCCCTAGTGGATCGATTGTTTTTATCACCCTATTTGACTCATCGTATTCATGTGTAGTTATTCTTCCTTCTTTATCAGTTACAGTCAATTTATTACCGGTATTATCATAAGTATATTTAATAGATTTTTTGTACGGGTCGATCTCTTCTGTAATAAGGTTCAATTGGTTATACTTATAGTTTTTTTCGTTTCCATTTCCATCTATTTCTTTAACCATATTTCCTTTAAGATCATATTCAAAAGAAGTAATAACTCCTAGAGGAGAAGTAATTGAACCTTATTACAGAAGAGATCGACCCGTACAAAAAATCTCTTAAATATACT
>JBCBRY010000187.1:0-16292 GCA_039819485.1 Bacteroidota bacterium
GCGCTAAAAATGACACTTTTTATTTTGGTAAATGTTTGATTTCCAAGTCTTAAAAATCTTTTTCAGGCAAAGGAAAAATGTCATTTTTTTTGACCACCTGCTTACCAAAAATCAAACTACTCACAATTTCAAATTTCTAATTGTAAAGTTTAGCGGCAACACCGTTTTAGAACGGTGTTGCCGCTGGGGCTGCCCTAAGTTGATCAATCAGCACGTCTAATTTCCATTATTAAAAAAAAAGGAAGGGCGTTTAAAACACCCTTCCTTTTTCAGATTATATTTTATAATAAAGAAGTTGTTTTAAAATTAAATTCCTCTGTTTTTATCAAAAGCCTCTAAGTAATCACCAATTTTCCGAAGGAATGACCCTCCCAAAAATCCATCTACCACCCGGTGGTCATAACTCAGCGAGAGGAACATCATCTGGCGAACCGCAATTAAATCACCGTACTCCGTCTCCACGACGGCCGGTTTCTTACGAATGGCACCGACGGCCAAAATAGCGACCTGCGGCTGATTGATAATAGGCGTTCCCATTACGTTGCCGAAGGTCCCGACGTTGGTAATGGTAAAAGTCCCCCCCTGGATTTCTTCCGGTTTCAGCTTATTCAACCTGGCACGGCCAGCAAGGTCGTTAACGGATTTTGTCAGGCCGACCAAATTCAACTGGTCTGCACTTTTGATGACCGGTACAATTAAGTTGCCCGAAGGCAATGCCGTTGCCATACCGATATTGATATCCTTTTTCACGATCAGGTTATGGCCGTCCACCGAAATATTGACCATCGGAAAATCTCCAATGGCTTTCACCACCGCTTCGATAAAGATCGGCGTGTAGGTGATTTTTTCTCCGTACTTCTTCTGGAAGGCAGCTTTGTTTTTGTTCCGCCAATCAACGATATCGGTCACGTCGACTTCTACGTAGGACGTCACATGAGGAGACGTGCGTTTGGACATCACCATATGATCGGCAATAAGTCGGCGCATGCGGTCCATCTCGACGATCTCGGTTGCCCCGCTGACACTTGTTGTTGCTTTAGCACTTGGCGCAGCAGCAGTCCGTTGTGGGGCGGCAACGGCAGGTTGTGGAGTGGTTACAGCAGCAGCTCCCCTGTTTTTCACATAAGCAAGAATGTCCTTCTTCGTGACCCTGCCATCGCGGCCCGAACCTGGTACCTGGTCCAATTCTGCATAACCGATATTTTCTGCTTTGGCGATGTTTTTCACCAACGGTGAATAGAAACGGTCGGAAGTTCTTTTCGCCACCATTGCCACAGCTTCCGCTTTATGGGCAACGGCCGGTGCTGCGACCACCTCAGCGGGTTGGGGCGTTCCATTGTGCCCGTTGGAGGCAGCAGTGTCCGGCTCCAGAGCAGGGCCGTTGTCACTGGAGGGCGCTTCTCCTTCCGTGGCAATAATGGCAATGGCCGCTCCGACCTCTACCACATCATTCTCCTGAAATAATATTTTTGAAAGTACGCCGGCGACGGGGGAAGGAACTTCTGAGTCGACTTTGTCAGTCGCGATTTCGAGGACCGTCTCGTCCACCTCGATCGTATCGCCCACGTTTTTGACCCATTTGAGGATGGTGGCCTCTATAATGCTCTCGCCCATCTTGGGCATAATTAGTTCTACTTGAGCCATATTTTGGTTGTTATTTTCTGCAGACACAACTTTTGCGCTGCTTTTTTAATAATTTGGTTAGGCAGAAAAAGTTTGCAAATTTAATGAAAATAGACGTTCTAAAGCACTGACAAAACACACCTTTGCCAAATTTTATTTTATGGAAGTGCATTTTCCATGCCTCCAACAAATTTATCCTAACATTGTTAGCAAAAATCACTAATTATATTTTTAGAATAATGAAAAAACAAAAATTTGCCTTGGCACTCTTTTTTTTACTCCCCTCCATTTTTTGTTTTTCTCAAAACGAAGAGCGCCCATTTCCGCAAAGCTGGGAAGGCAAATGGAGCGGCCTGATCGAAATTTTTAAGGACACCGGCAAAGTCCAGACTCTCCCGATGCAGCTACATATTCTTCCCATCGACTCGGCGGCCGTGCCATCCTGGACGTGGACCATCATCTACGGAGAAGACCAGGAATCCGGCAAACGCCCCTATGAATTGGTCACCCTGGATGCGACGAAAGGACACTATATGATCGATGAGAAAAATTCCATCAAAATGGAAGGCTATTTTATTGGAGGCCAATTTTACCAGTGGTTTGAAGTACAGGGAAACCGCCTGCTGATCAGGGCCGACAAAGTGGGCGCATCAATTGTTTGGGAAATTGTTGTCGGGGGAACCCGGCCCGTCAGTACCACCGGCGACAGCACGTTCGACAATGAAGAAATACCTCCTGTTTTGACTTATGAGATTGGGACGGTTCAAAGAGCCCTTCTGAGCAGACGGTAGAAATGGGAATGGGATCGCTGCGCTGTCGGAGGTCAGATCGCTGCGTTGTCAGACCACTTTGTTGTCAGATCACTTTGTTGTCAGATCGCTGCGCTGTCAGATCACTTTGTTGTCAGATCGCTGCGCTGTCAGACCACTTTGTTGTCAGATCGCTGCGTTGTCAGATAGTCTGACCTCTGACAGCCGCAGGCGGTCTGACAGCGAAGCGATCTGACAGCGAAGCGATCTGACAGCGAAGCGATCTCTTATCGAAAATTCACAAAGTCCTCCGGGTTCACTGGTTTCCCGCGATGCCATAGTTCGAAATGCAGGTGTGGTCCGTCAGTCAGCTCCCCGGTGTTCCCGATGATTGCGATGGCTTCTCCTGCGCGCACGTAATCGCCCGTTTCTTTCAACAATGCAGAGTTGTGTTTATAAAAGGAAACAATATTGTTGGTATGCTGGATGGCAATGGTATTACCGGTTTCCAAAGTCCAGTCCGAGGCAATGATCCAGCCATCCAGGGCTGCTTTGATCGGTGTGTTTTTGGGGGCGATGATGTCCACGCCGATATGGTTCGTTTCAATATCGAACTGTAAACTGATAGACCCTGACACAGGGGGCGTAAAATACATTTGTTCCAAAGGAATATCGCGGGGCGAAACGTTGACGGGTGTGTTCGTCTGGTCACCGGTAACACTCCTGATCTGTTCCATTTCCACCTCTTGACGGAGCAGTTCATCCGACGCTACCTTTTCTACTGGATCTTGGGAGGCTGCGCTATTGGCCGGAGCATCGGGCTGCACTTCCGATGCATATTCCACCTCGCCCACCAACATGCGGCGGATGCCCTCATTGTAACGTTCCTGTTCACGGGCCATTTGTTCAAGTGAATCGAGGTCTTTGTAGATTTTGACCAGCTCCGCGCTGTCTGTCCCATTAAATCCGGGGATCAATCGTTTGGCCGGTGTAAAAGCAATAAAAAGAATGACTGCAAAGGCCACCAAAACGACGAGGCCACTCAGCACCATGTAGACATTTAGCAGGGTCAGTTTGTAGGAAGCAACTTCTTCGAATGAATCTTCGTTACGGATTACCAGCCGGTATGGGTCTTGCCATCTTTCCCAGCGGGTTCGTTCTTGTTTATTTTCGTCAGCCATTATGTGTTATCTATTGCCTTTAATAAAATAAATTTGCACCTTAATTAGTTGGTGTGGTGTGAATTTTTCACAAAGCCCAATTCTGTAAGGGAACGTAAAATTCGCAATTACTTGTGACAATGGTGAATACTCAATGATAAATGGTGAAGTTTCAAGTCATTCACGTCAAAAATTCACCGTTAACCGTTCACCATTGACCATTAAAAAAATACCTGATTTGAAAAAGTTTACTTCTTCGTTTTTGTATATCATTTGCTTCCTTGTCCTTTCTGGATGTGTGACCAAAAAGAAAAAACAGGATGTCGGGCCGATTGGTAAAGGCTATCACAACATGACAGCCCGCTACAACGGCTACTACAACGCTTCCAACCTTCTACTGGAAAGCCAGATTGAACTTGAAGACCAACACAAGGACAACTACAACCAAATTCTGCCCATTTATAAATACATGGCTGCTGACAACCCTAAAGCAGTCGCCGAACCTTTGGACGAAGCCATTGTAAAAGTGACCACCGTCGTGGCACTTCACGAACCGGCTCGTTGGGTGGACGATTGTTACTTACTGGCCGGACAGGCCCAGTTCCTGAAACAAGATTATGAAACCGCAGAAGAAACGTTCGAATACCTGATCGCTGAATACAGCCCTCAAAAAATGGCCGAACGTGCCTCCGTTTCAAAAGCACGGGCCAAGCGAAGCAAAGCCGTCAAGGAGTCGATCAAAAAAGGGGAAAGGCCAACCGTGGACGAAACTGGAGAAAAAGTACAGCTGACCAAAAAGGAGCGCGAAAAACTGGCCAAGAACAAAAAAAGGGAAAACAAGAAAAAACGGAAGGCCCGGGAAAGAGAAAGGAAACTGAAGAAAAAAGAGATTCAGCGCAAGCGCAAAGGCAAATCAACTTCCCAAAAAAGAAAACCCGATCCCAAGAAAAAAGACCGGCAGGAAGAAGAGGACACCAAGCTCACCGAAAACCTTCCAAAGGAAGAAGTCGACGACCTCCCCCGCCTGCCCAACGGCTACCCAATGCCAGGCTCTGTCAGGCTGAGCAATCTAGAAATGAAAATAGAAGACGGCGATCCAGAAAACTACACATTCAAGCACCGCCCGGCTTATCAGGAAGGCATCCTTTGGTTGGCCAGAACTTACATCGAAAGAGAAAGTTATAATTACGCCGACCGGCTGCTGATGAGGTTGGAAAACAATTCAGCCACCCCCAAAGATATCCGCCGGGAAGCTGACATCGCAAGAGCTCATTTTTACCTGAAACAAAAAAAGTACAGCCAGGCAACCGAGCCGCTGCAAAACGCCATCAATTCTACCAAAGACAACCTCGTGCGGGCCAGGCTCAACTTTATTCTCGGCCAACTCCATTCGCGGGCAAATCAAGGCAATGCGGCTTATGCAGCCTTCGAAGAAGTCATCAAAAACAAACCCGCTTTTGAAATGGATTTCAACGCCCGCCTCAACCTCGCACTGGCAGGGGTCAATTCCGAAGCAGACTCCCGGAAGAAACTGGAACGTATGCTGAAAGAGGAAAAAAACCTCGAATTCAGCGACCAGATCTATTATGCCCTGGCTGACCTCGACTTGCAGAAAGGAGATAAGCCAGGCGCAATCGCCAACCTGGAAAAATGCCTCGAAGTAGGCTCCACCAACCGGGCACTCCGGGCAGAAGCCTTCCTGAAATTGGCCGACCTTTACTTTGAAGATGAACAATACGTGGAAGCCAAATCCAATTACGATGCTACGCTTGGTGCTTTGAATAAAAAAGACGAGCGGTACGAAAGAGTAGAGCGGCTATCTAAAAGCCTGACCGGCATCGCTGAAAATATCCAGATTATCACCCTGCAGGACAGCCTGCTCCGCATCAGCGGAATGACCGTCGAAGAAAAAAGAGAACTGGCCCAGGCAATGAAAAAAGCACAAGAGGAAAAACGATTGGAGGCCATCAGAAAGGAAGCCGAAAAACGGGCCGCCGCACCTGCCAGATCAAGTGTGCGGACCGCTTCCAACCAATCGGATTTCTGGGCGTACGATGACCGTGACGTAAAAAAAGGCATTCGGGAATTCCAGCGCCAATGGGGCTCGCGCACCCTCACCGACAACTGGCGCCTTTCCAACCAGGCTTCATTCGGCGGCGTGGAAATTACCCAGGCGAAAGAAAAGGGTGGCCCATTGACAGATGAAGAAATCAACGAAATTTTCAAGGACGTGCCTGAATCGGAAGACGAAATTGCGGCATCCAACCGCATGATCGAAGCCGCCATGTTTACCCTCGGCACCCATTATCGCGACCGCCTGAAAAAATATGACAAATGTATCGAAACCATGCTCGAACTGCTCAACCGTTATCCTGACACGCAGTACAAACTCGATGCATATTATTACCTGCACCTGGCCTATCAGGACAAAGGGGACATCACCAATGCACAAATCTATTACGATAAAATAGTGAACGGCTACCCGAACACGAATTATGCCCGCATGTTGAAAGATCCGAATTTCGCTCTGCAGGTCAACTCAAAAGAAGCACAGGTGACTAAGTACTACGATGAAACGTATGCTATTTTTGAGAAAAGGGATTTCCAGAATGCATTGAACCGCATCTCCAAAGTAGGCGAAAAATTTGGCGGTACCAATCCGCTCATGCCAAGGTTCTCCTTGTTGCAAGCCATGTGTGTCGGTAATATCGAAGGCAAGGAAAGATACGTTGAAGAGCTAAAAGCGGTAATCGCCAAACACCCGGAAGAACCGGAAGCCTCCACCGCCAGAGAAATGCTCCGCAACCTCGGTCAACGGGTGAACACAGGCCCTGGCCAGCAACGGAACCTGCCAAATGGAGAAGGCCAGGTCGGCAATTACAAAGTAGAGGAAAGTCAACTCCATTACGTGATTGTCGTTTTCAAAAACAAAGTCTCCCTCAACGATGCCAAGGTGGGTGTCAGCGATTACAACAAAAAATACCACAGCCAAGACAAGTTGCGCATGAACAACATCTATCTCGGCACGGGCAAAGACCGCTACCCTATTGTGGCCATCCGCCGCTTCAAGGACAAGACCGACGCCATGGATTACTACGACGGCGTCCAGAAAAACAAAAAGGATTTCCTCGATAAGAAAACCTTCGACTACGAGCTGCTGGCCATTGGCCAAAGCAACTACCGGGAGCTGCTCAAATCAAAGAACCTGGTGGATTACCGCACCTTCTTCGACCTGAATTATTTGAATTGAAAAACCGACCCTGATCTTTGGTGAAAAAAGCATAAGCCGTCCCGAGTTTTCAGATCAGTTCAGATCAAATAATTTTCAAGTCCCTCCCTTACAAATGAAGCCGGCCCCGAGCCGGCTTCATTTGTAATTATACATGGTGACTTCCCATCCATTTTATCACAATTCTATATATTCGAGAATACTTTTATACCTTTAATCAAACGCCTATTTGTTGCTCGTCACCACTATAACTACTGATTATCATAAAATAGTAATCCGACCAATATACGCAAACACAGATATTCTGATAAACCAAGCAGACCCTACATTCTACTCGATTTATTAATCAGGTCTGGTATTATAGGTTAAAAACACACACACCTTTCTATATCCAGGCCCCAATAGATAAACCATGTTACACTTTCTCTACATCTCACAGGCTTCCCGAGCCGAGCGGGAGGCGGGCAAATCCCAAAACTTTACTAATTGCAAGAACAGCCCTCAAAAACATTTCTTGTTTAAGAAGGCTTTACCTTTTTTCATTCTGCTTTTTTTATTTTGAAGTTGAAGTTGAAGTTGCTTAAAAAGCAAATCCGCCGTTTTATGTAACATGACTGTCGCCAGTCAAAATATTCCGTATTTTGCGCAACAGGATGCCGCTCTTTTCGGCCAACTGTCATTAAACCTAAACCATTTCCCATGCGCTGGCTTATTTTAGTTTCTTTACTCCCTCTTCATTTTTGTGTTATTGGGCAGTCCCCGGGCTTTATCAAATCCTACGACATGGAATTGCCGGGAATGGTCTTTACCAACCTCATGCTCCACGAAGATACTTTGATTGCTACAGGCATCGGAATCACAGAACCACCCCAGTCGGTGCAGGCCGTCATCTTTGCCAAGCTGGACACCAATGGGAACCTGTTAATGCACAAGGTGATCACCGATAGCCTCAACGGGAATTTCACCCCCGGAAAATACCCAAGGGGATTTCTCAAAACTTCTGACGGGTCGGGGTATGTGCTGCTGAGCCATGTATTTGAAAGAAAAAACGGTGTGGCAATAAAAATTGACAACGAAGGCAATACCCTTTGGACCAGGGAGTATGAAGATGAAGAGTCAAGGCAAGACGCCTACCGGTCAATTGTTGAAACAGACAATGGTTTCCTGATCGCAGGCTCAAAACAAGACTTGGACTACAGCCTCAATCTGTTCACCATGAAGACGGACAAACAGGGTCAAAAGGTTTGGGAAAACCTGTATGGGGATGAAAACAACAGATGGGATTCATTCGAAAAAATAATCGTGGAAAACGAAAATGAATTTATAATCAGCAGCTCCACAGGCGACGAAATAGGCGTTCCCTGGCAGGAGTGGCAGAACACTGTCAAGATATTCGCCATCGACAGCCTGGGCAACGAAAAATGGTCGTGGGAGAGCGCCCCTTCCCTTGAAGAGCTTTGGATAAAGGGACTGCAAAAGACCGACGATGGCCATTGGGCCTATGCCACGGCCAGGGGCGAGTTCGAAGTGGACGGCTACCAGAAAAGGCAGGCCAGGTTCGTCATCCGGGACAGCAGCTTCGACATCGTGGAGGAAAGGCTGCTGGACGACTTGGATATCGGTTATTACAACTACCTCCTCAACCTCATCCCTGTTTCAAGCGGCGGGTGGTTGGGTGTCGGAGGGAATTTTGAATGGGTCGCCGACCCCGTTGGGGCGGAGGCCCATGTCTATGGCTGGACGGTCAGGATCGACGAAACGGGCGACACCCTTTGGACCAGAAACGACCTGGCCTTCCCGGACACGCTCCCCCATGCAAGTCTGCAGTTTCTCCACTCTGCCGTCGAACTGCCGTCTGGCAGCTTGATTGCCGCTGGTTACTATATGCCAGACGGCCCTGGCCCCAACCTCGGCATCCTCGTCAAAGTGGACAGGAACGGGTGCATGGAAGTGATCGACTGCCACCCGGTCAGTACAGAGGAAAGTGTTGCAGGGCAAGGCCCGTTGGTCACGGTTTACCCCAATCCGGCCCAAAGCACAATAACCATTGAAACGGCCAATCCTCTCCTTTCGGAAAATCAATGGTTACTGTACGATCAGCTTGGCAATTTAGTGCATGTTGAAATACTCCGGCCAGGTCTGTCCTTGTACGAATTAAATTTGCCTGCAACAATTGCCGACGGTATGTACTATTGGCATTTTCACAGTACCGGCCCCCTGAATAACGGTGGTAAACTATTGATTTTAAGATAACTTGTGATGTTTCACTTCAAATTCACCCCAAGCGTCACCCCAAAAAACAGGTACCAATCATTGTTTTCCGGGTTCCCTCTTCGTCCACCTGGTTTTGGCAATTCGGGTGCATCGGCAACCACCTCAGGCGTCCGGTACGACAATTGGGTCCGAAGATTCATGGATTCCCCATCCACAAACCCGATCAGGTCCGAAGGATAATAACCACTTACGTCATCCAGATAATCGGTAAAAGTTTTGCGCAGACCTGCTTCGATGCCCAGGCTGCCCATCCCGTTTACCTGTATCTTGACCCCTGCCCCAAACGGTATGGCAAATTGATAGGAGCTGTATTCAATACCTTCTGTTCTATAATATCGCAGGTCATATGTTTTACCTCCCACTTCAGCATAAGGGGTAAAATAAAAACCGGCGAGCCCTCCGTACACGTAAGGAGAAATGCCGTACTCTCCTTTTTTTAATCGAAAGAAATAGTACTCAGCAATAGCAGACAGTTCATAGATATCCGTTTCAAAACTCAAGTTGCGGCGCCACAAAGCACTTTCCACCGTGGCATTGCCATCCTTGCCTGAAAGCAGGCCTTTGGTAAATTGGTATTTCATCGAAAAACGATCGGTCATTTTCTTTCGGACGTAAATGCCCCAGGCTCGATTAAACTCCAACGGTTCGAGTTTTCTTTCCGTTAAATCACCTGAATAATGGGAAATGCCAAAGAAAATACCCACTTCATCAAATTGGGCGTCCGTGCGGGTAGGGACCAGCCATACGGCCACAACGCAAAACAATAGCAGTCGTGTCATAATTAATCGGTTTTAGAATCAAAAAAAAATGGATCAAGCTAAAATGTACAGATGGGAATATAGAAGGTCGGATATGAGGATGGGCCGCTCACGGGAAGGGTAGATTCTAATAGGGAAAAACGTACGTTTGGATAAACTATGGGTGGGAATTACGCTAAGATATTTTTAAAAAGCGACACTCCAAAATATTAATAATAATTATTAGGTGAAATATTGAATTTTAACCCCGGCTGCCCTGACCAGTACCGATGAGAAGTCTATCTTTGCAGCCTTTATGAACTACACTTGACAGGTTGGGCCAACCTGTCAAGTGTTTTATTAAATGCCCATGCTTACAGCACCTGCCAATCAAATTATTTTCAAAAAAGGAAAACTGAGCAACAAGCGGTTGCTCGAACTCTATAGCCGGTTACTCAGGCCCCGAATGATTGAAGAAAAAATGTTGATCCTGCTTCGCCAGGGGCAAATTTCCAAGTGGTTCTCCGGCATCGGGCAAGAAGCCATCGCCGTTGGTGCTGCCAGTGCGCTGGATGACGATGAAATGATATTCACCCTCCACCGCAACCTGGGAATTTTCACGACACGCAACGTACCGATGGAAAAGCTGTTCGCCCAGTGGCAAGGCAAAAAAAACGGCTACACCAAAGGCCGCGACCGCTCTTTTCATTTTGGCACCTTGGAACATCACATAGTGGGCATGATCAGCCACCTGGGCCCACAGCTGGCCCTGGCCGACGGGGTGGCGCTGGCGCATAAATTGAATCAGGAAAAAAAAGTGGCCCTCGCCTTCTCAGGTGATGGTGGCACGAGCGAAGGCGATTTTCACGAAGCATTAAATGTGGCTGCCGTATGGGAACTGCCCGTCATTTTTATCGTCGAAAACAATGGCTACGGGCTTTCCACTCCCATCAACGAACAATTCCGCTGTGAACACATTGCCGACAAAGGAATCGGCTATGGCATGGAGTCGCACATCCTGGACGGCAACAACATTTTAGAGGTGTACAACCGGCTTTCAAAGATTGCCTCCGACATCCGCAAAAAACCGCGGCCCGTCTTGGTGGAATGTAAAACTTTCCGCATGCGCGGCCACGAGGAGGCATCGGGGACCAAGTACGTTCCAAAGGAATTGATGGAAACCTGGGCAGCTAAAGACCCCATCTCCAATTATGAGAACTTTCTCCTTGAACAAGGCATCCTGACCAGCGAAAAAGCCGAAGCCATCAAAAAAGAAATCAAAGCGCAAATCAACTCGGCCTGGCAATCAACAGTCGAACAACCTACCATCGAATCCTCTCAAAACAAAGAGCTCAAGGACGTCTACGCACCAATACCCCAATACCCCAATACAGAAATACCTGATACCAAAAAATCCGACAGGCGTTTGATCGATGCCATCTCAGACGGCCTCCGTACCGCCATGCGGCGTCATCACAAACTTGTGCTCATGGGACAGGACATTGCCGATTACGGAGGTGTGTTTAAAATCACGGACGGGTTCGCCAGGGAATTTGGCAAAGGAAGAGTAAGGAATACACCGCTCTGCGAGTCGGCCATCGTAGGTGCCGCACTGGGATTGAGCCTCAAGGGCCATAAAGCCATGATGGAAATGCAGTTTGCCGATTTTGTCACCTGTGGGTTCAACCAGATCGTCAACAACCTGGCAAAACTGCATTACCGCTGGGGAGCCAATGCCGATGTGGTCATCCGCATGCCTACCGGCGGAGGCGTTGGCGCCGGCCCCTACCACTCCCAGAGCAACGAAGCCTGGTTTACCCATACGCCGGGCCTGAAGGTCGTCTATCCATCGACCCCTACCGATGCAAAAGGACTTTTACTGGCTGCTTTTGAAGATCCAAACCCAGTCCTCTTTTTTGAACACAAAGCGCTATACCGAAGTATTTCTGAAGCAGTGCCAGATGATTTTTATACAGTAGAAATTGGAAAGGCAAGAACGGCCAGACAGGGAAATGATCTCAGCATCATCACTTATGGCATGGGCGTGCATTGGGCATCAAAAGCGGTGGAAGAAGAAGGATTGGATGCAGAAATCATAGATTTGCGGACCTTACTGCCACTCGATTATGAAGCGATTGAAAAAACAGTAAAAAAGACCAATAAAGTTCTGCTCTTGCACGAGGACACTAAGTTCGGTGGCCTGGGTGGAGAGATTTCCGCCTACATTGCCGAACATCTTTTTGAGTACTTGGATGCACCCATTTTGAGGGTGGCCTCGTTAGATACTCCCGTTCCCTTTGCAATCCCATTGGAAAATATTTTCCTCCCGGTTGATCGCTTGCGGGAACAGTTAAAAAAACTGATGAGCTATTGACAGGAAATTAGAAATTTAGAAACTGTAAATTCATTCAACTTTAAAATAATTGAATTTCCAATTTCCGATTTCCATTTTCCAATAACACCAACTATCGAAACGCTATGACAATTTTGTTTTGCACAAAAGAAAGCTTCCTGCTCACCTCTTTGGAATACCGCTTCCGCAAAAACGGGTGGAAACTGGAAGTTGTACACGACGCCCCAAACGCCATAGAAAAAGCAAAAGAACTGCAACCAGAACTGGTTGTTGTCGACCTTCAGTTAACTGATTATCAAGGACTTGATATCGTCCAGAATTTAGCAAAAGAAACCTGCCCCGATACTCCCATCCTCGTTGGAGCTTCCCTTAAAGAAGACAGCCTGATGATGGAAGGACTGCGGCTGGGTGCCAAGGACTTTATCATCGCTCCTTACAAACCAGACGAACTCGTCATGCGCATTCGTCACCTGCTGCAACTTGTTAACGTAGCGGGATAATTGTCAAGTAGGCAAGTACCAAGTAGGCGATTGGGCATTTTCAATCCTATACACGCCTACTTGATACTTGCCTGCTTAATATTTGCCTAATTAATCATGAAAGGAATTATTCTCGCCGGTGGACTCGGCACCCGCTTATGGCCATTGACACTTGCAGTGAGCAAGCAGCTGATGCCTGTTTACGATAAACCGATGATTTATTACCCACTTTCTACGTTGATGCAAGCGGGGATCAAGGACGTGCTGATCATTTCCACTCCTTATGACCTCCCCAATTTTGAAAAGTTGTTGAAAGACGGTAGTGAAATCGGCTGCAACTTCTCCTACGTGGCACAGCATGAGCCAAACGGCCTCGCACAGGCGTTCGTTTTGGGAGAAGAATTCATCGGTGACGATGCAGCAGCGCTGATCCTTGGCGATAATATTTTCTACGGTGCCGGCATGGCCGAACTGATGCGCGCAAGCGCCAATCCGGATGGCGGTGTCATCTTTGCCTACCAGGTCGCTGATCCGGAACGTTATGGTGTCGTCGAATTCGATGAAAACAGAAAAGCCATTTCCATCGAGGAAAAACCGAAGCAGCCCAAGTCCAATTACGCCGTTCCGGGACTTTACTTTTATGACAACCAGGTCGTGGAAATAGCCAAGAACCTAAAACCCAGCCCCCGCGGAGAATATGAGATAACTGACGTCAATAAACAGTATTTGGAGATGGAAAAACTGCAAGTTGGCGTTCTTGGCAGGGGAGTTGCATGGTTGGATACTGGAACGCATACTTCTCTTATCCAGGCAGGCCAGTTTATCCAGGTTATTGAAGAACGACAAGGCCTGAAAATTGGGTGCATCGAAGAAGTTGCCTGGGAAATGGGCTTCATTGACGACCAACAACTGGAAAACCTTGGCAACAAGTACATCAAGAGTGGTTACGGCGAGTACTTGTTGCGTTTATTGAAATAAACCAGTTTTTATGCGATAGCAAGAAAATGGAATCTGAAAGATACTAACCGGTTGATCTTCCACCCAAAGCAGGTTTTTCAACTCCTTGATTTCCAGTTTCGAACAACCTTTGCTGCTTGCAGAAAACCAGGTGGCAAATCTGTTTTTTCCGCCGCATTCAAATTGCTTTCCCGATTAAAATACGGGATTTCGTTTTCGTCAATCTTATTTTTGCTTCCTCCCGACACATTAAGCCCAAATATAATATCTACCCTCTTTACGGTGTGATTTTTGCTGTTGATAGCTTTTGTCAAAAACTGAATTGATTCTGACAAACACTATTGACCTAAAAAAGAGATAAAGATGAAAACCGGCACTAATCTGCCAAATTTTGGGATAGGGCTTTTAAGTACCTTCATTTTACTGGTTGTATTGCTTCACAGCTGCCAGGGCGACCCCGTTGACGTGCCCGATGAGGATGTCTTCACCAAAACTAAAAGGGAACAGCTTGGCAAGCTCCTGATGAACGATATTCTGACCAACAACGAATTCATTCCGGATTTCCCACCCTACGATTCTGCCTACAACTACATTCAGACGCTCTACTCCCAGGCCACTAACGTCATGCAACTGGACCGCCAATCGCCCAGTGATAACCGCTGGAAAGGAGATTGGGAAATCTACATTATCAATAATGACGACATGCGGCATGCCTTCACTTTGCCCGGAGGTAACCTCTTCATCACTACTGGCATGCTGAAACATTTTGAGAAAGACTACGAACTCTTCTACCTGCTCACTTTCGAAGCCAACCTGATGCACGAAGGTCATTTACTCAACTTGCTCAAAGAAGAATACAATTCCCTGACCCTCATCAACCTCATCGAGGGACGAGCGACCGCCAGCGGCATTACCATCTCCGATGTGGCCGAAGATCTACCTGATCTAAAATTCGATGACGGGATCATCAAGAATGCCGACCGGGAAACGGTAAGCTCCATTTGTGGCACATCCATCCTGGCCCCTACGGGCATCCTGCCTTCTCTTTTCAATACTAACTTTCAAGATTGCAAATGGCTGGAGTCCCGGCCTTCCTACGGCAACCGCCCTTCTTCCGTCCAAGGCTTTGCCGATGACAATTCTGGCAACTGTGGAGGCAACCTTGGAAATGGAAACTATCAAAAATTCGTTTTGGACGTCCTGGATTAAATTCCATTTATTTTCAAAAAATCAAGTTTTCGTTATCCGGCAATTCATTCATTTCCTTAATTGTTACCTTTGGCAGTTCCTAACCTATAATTGGTGCGGGCACCGAATTAAAAAAACCTGACTACATAACCTAATTTATTTCTCCGTAGAAAACCCTATAAAATATGCTGGAATTAATTCCACTTATTACTATTACAACCGTTGTATTTTTCATCACCTATATCGTTGGTTTAATTTTTTATTTACCATTTTTTGAAAAAAAAGAAATCCCAGCACCTATTTCCTTTTTCATACGAACAGCAATGGGATACATGGCCATCCCGACCATTTACAGCTTATATTTCACGGGAGGTTACACTATTTTTTCAGGTTTTTTTATTTTATATTTAATCGTATTTTTTTTGGTTAAAAAAAAATGGCCTGCCCTTTCCATAATCTGTAAATCAGATATAAAATACCTCTTGTCGTCCACTTTGGTTTTGAGTACCCTTGTTTTGTTCCAATGCTGGCGGTATGGATTTTTCGATGAAATATATTTTCAAGCTTACATGCAGGACAGCGGCATTTATGCAACCGTGTCTGAATACTTAAAAATCACCGGCATTGAAACACCTTCCCCATGGTACCAACTGACAGATGTTGCAGGAGATGGAATTGCAAAAATTTATCATTTTGAAGACTTTTGGTTTTTTGCGCTGATCCTTGATTTTTTACCTGAACGACCGCTTGATTTATTCAATTATGTTTTTAGTCCGGTATTGGGGACAATTCATTTTTTTGCCAGCTTGGCATTATTAACAGTTTTACAAAAAAATAAAAAAAACAGGCTCTTAAATATATTCCTCGCACTCGGCAGCATTGTATTCATCATGTACATCCCGATTGAGCTGGCCAGGTGGTCTGCGGTTTTGCACATCAATATTATGACTTATCCAAAAGTCGCCGCAGTGCCCATCCTCCTTCCATTTGCCCTTATTGGAAGTCGTTATCAAATAAAATACATCGGAGCCCTTGCCTTTGGATTTATCATACTCTCCGACCCTCTTTTTTTACCAACTGTACTGGGCGCATCCGTCATTTATTACAGTGGTCGATTTTATATAAACCACAACCGGGAAGAACTGGCCAATATCGCGCTGATCGGATTTGCAGCAATTTATTTTTTTGTTTTCCATATGGTTTTCGGGTCACTTGAAAACTCCTCCAATTATGACTCTACCCATTCGCAAAGCTCTTACCTGTACGGCTTTTTTAAAAATATTACTATTTCAACGTTTCGCCATTTAATATTTTTTTCTCCTGCTTACCTGGCTATAGCTTTCTTCTTTCTATGGTGCAGAAACCAGCTTTCCTTTTTCGAAAAAGAAACTTTATCTCTTGTATTATTAACACTCGGGTTCGCCTCATTGACCTGGGGCATTATGAATAAAAATTTTGGCAGTTTTCAATTTGACACTTCCGTTCAAACTGTTTTAGGCGCCATGCTTCTGATCTGTTGCATAGTGATTTTACAAAACATTAA
>JBCBRY010000188.1:0-16270 GCA_039819485.1 Bacteroidota bacterium
TTTAATTTTTAGAAAGTTAATGAATCATTCCGAAACTTTCTACTTTGATGCGGTTGCTCTTTTTGGGAAGAGGACAACTTTTTAGGGAGGACGTCACTGAGGAACTGATCTCCCGCATTGGGGGTTCGGCAATATGTTCTCGATATTACTCAAACATTACCGTATCTACTGATTCAGTCTAATTATTTAATATAGGAAAGCGGTGATTTGTCCTTTTCAACCCATATTTTTTTAGCCTGATCATGCAGCGTAATTTATCTTTGCCCGCAGACAGCCCTCCCGTTCTAGTTATTTTAGATTCGCCTTAGAACCAATGCCTGTCCAAATTGACGCAATTTGAACATTGGTATCTGAACTCGATTTATTCATCAATTCTAAAATTACCGGATGAAAAAGGCACTCTGGATTTTTCACTTTCTATTGTTTTTTTTAGCAACTGCTTCAACAGCACAGGTATCCAGTTCACCAGTGTTGCCTGACACTTCATTTTCGCGGACAATAATTGAAAGTTGGTTGGACAGTTCCGAACAGTACAAAAAGATTAAGAATTACCCTGAAGCCCTGAGGATGGCTCAGAAAGCAGTCAAAAAAGGAGAAGAGGACTTCGGCTACAATCATCTCCTGTATGCCAAATGCCTCCACGTCCTTGGAGCTAATTACTTTTCAATGCAAGGTTTCAAACAAGCAGAAACTCACATCAGCCAGGCCCTGCGCATCCGTATTGAAAATTTAGGAGAAAACAACGACCGCTCTGCAAAGACCATGTCCTTGTTGGCCAGTACCTATTGGGCTTTGGGAAAATACAAGGAGGCAGAGGATATTTATAAAAACCTGTTGGTCGTCCTTAAGGATCTTCATGGGGAGGCACACCACAGTTACATTGACAACCTTAAGAACCTGGGAGGGATCAATGGGATGATGGGACGGTATAAAAAAGCAGAGCCCTATTTTTTGAAAGCCAATGACCTGTATGTTAAAACCGTTGGTGTCGAACACAATGATTATCTGACCAATTTGCGGGGATTGGCCCTGCTTTACACCAGGTTGGGAGACAACGACAAGGCAGAAAACATGTTTTTGGAAGTGAAGAATACCCGCGCCAAAATACTGGGCACAGACCATGCAGGTTATGGTGAGAGCCTTTATGACCTGGGAGGATTGTACCTTAAATATGGACAGTACGAAGAGTCGGAGGATTATTTAAAGAAAGCAATGCCCATCTATGAAAAATCATACGGAACCGAGCATTCCCAATACGCTCTATTAATTCAGAATCTAGCAAGGGCTTATGCCATGCAACAGCGATATGACGAAGCCGAACCCCATTTTTTGGAGGCGAAAACCATTAATGAAAAAATATTTGGCAAAGAGCATAAGAGATACAGTGTAAGCATCAACCATTTGGGAACCTTGTATATGAAGACAAACCGATTTGACAAGGCCGAACCCCTGTTGTTGGAGTCTTTATCCATCCGTGAAAAGCTATACGGAAAAGAGAGCCCATTCTATTTTTATGTACTGATTGAGCTGGGCAACTTATATTTGGATACCCATAAATTTGACCTGGCTGAGCAATATTTCAAAAAAGCAGAAAAATTGAGCATCAAGTATTTTGGAGATACTCATGAAGAAACGGTTGTGAATCTGGTCAATCTGGCGAAGCTTTATTTTGAAATGGAACAACCTGACCCCGCCATCAACTATTTCAGCAAGCTATTGAACGTTACCAGAAAACAGAGAACACGGAAAGCAAAGTACCTGTCTCAAAATGAAATGCTCTCTTTTATGGATAAATTTCAGATCGGCGATGACCTGGTTCATGAGTTCAATCATTTGTACCCCAATCCCGAATTGCTGAAATCTGCTTTCAACAGTCATTTGCTATATAAAGGTTTTCTCTTGGATCAATCTATGAAACTCAACAAGGAAATGGCACACGCTCCAATCGAAACCCGGGAAAAGTTCACTCACTGGAAATCCGAACTAAAAGAACTGGCCCGGCAATATAGCCTTCCCATCGCCCAGCAGACTACCGTCGATTCACTAGAGTCAGTCACTAAGTTTCTGGAGAGAGAGATAGTCAGAGAAATTTCCTCCGACAAACAGTATTTGAACGATGTCGATTGGGCAGCAATCAGAGGTCAACTTCAGCCATCCGACGTTTTGATTGATATTTTTCAGTACCGGCGAACCAATGAACCTGATGAGGTTTACTACAGTGCGTTCTTGATCCAACCAAACCAGTCAGCTCCAAAGCTGATTCCCCTTACGAATACTGCTGATATCGGTAGTTTAAAAGCTACCCGCTCATTGTATGCTCCTGAAAAAGGATTGTCAAAAAGTATTTGGTCGGCCATCGCCCCGTACCTGAAGAATGTAAAACGGATTTATTATTCTCCGGACGGCCTCTTTCACCGGATCAATTTTGGAGCCCTGGCCGCAACCGGTGGCAAGACCATCGCTGATAAATTTGAAATAAGACAATTAGGCAACGCCCGTCAACTGTTGTCGCCGTCCGGCGAAGTATTTAAAGGTACGGAAGCAGTAGTCTTTGGTGATATTAATTATGAAATTGGAGGAGAACCTTTACTTCTTGAAAATGTGGATAATCAAGCCACCGCAGAAGAAGGTTTTAACTCTTCTATTTTCCGTCAATATCAAAATGACCATTGGGAAAGCTTACAATGGACAGGATTAGAAGCGGAAAAAATCACTGCCGTTTTACAAGGAGCGGGAACCAAAGTAACCACTAAAACTGGTACAGCAGCCACTGAAGAAGCATTTAAAGAATTGGGCACTCCAAATGATATGACCCCTTCTCCCAGCCTGATCCATCTGGCCACACACG
Source organism: Bacteroidota bacterium (assembly GCA_039819485.1). Taxonomy (GTDB): domain Bacteria; phylum Bacteroidota; class Bacteroidia; order Chitinophagales; family Saprospiraceae; genus UBA6168. Next base: position 2,849 of record JBCBRY010000188.1, read on the forward strand.
GATATTTCTTCCCTGAACCAAAAAACGGCGCCAAGACTGGCTTCCAGTCAACAGAACACCCAATGATTCGTTCTGGGCTCATTCTTGCAGGAGCCAATAAAACCTGGAAGGGCAACACTCCGAAAACGGGCGAAGACGGCATCCTCACCGCTTATGAAATCGCACAACTTGATTTGAGCGGCACCGAACTGGTCGTTCTATCTGCTTGCGAAACTGGGTTGGGGGACATCGAAGGGAGCGAAGGTGTCTTTGGCCTGCAAAGGGCATTTAAGCTGGCCGGTGCCAAGTATATCCTCATGAGCCTATGGTCGGTCAACGATAAAAAGGCGTACGAGTTCATGACCTCCTTTTATGAAAAATTGACTGCTGGCAAACCTGTCCCTGAAGCTTACCGGCTGGCACAAATCGAAATGCAGCAAAAAAATGCGTTGCCGTTTAATCCCCGTAACTGGGCTGGGTTTATATTAATCGAGTAAGCTGGAAAACCTGCTAAATTTCTCAATTCCCAATTTCCAGTTTCCCGGCCAGCAGGTAACGTTCCTCGTTCACATCCTCAAAAATGTAGTAATAAAGTCCTGGCCCCAGCTCTGTTTCTTTTTCAAAAGAGAAGATAAAGCCATCATTTTCTGGCTGCAGGACGATAGCGCTTTCGAAAATGGGCTTCCATTGTTCATAGTCGGCTTTTTTATTGGAAAAAAACAGCAGACGTACCGGGCTGTCTTCCATATTGGAGGTTGCGGTACCAGTAAATCTTAGTAAAACGGATTGCTCAGATAGGGGAAGTTTTGCAGCCGGTGCGGGTTCCTTCAAGTTCAGGCGGAGTCCGTTACCGCGGACACCGGTATTATTGATGACTTCCTCCAGTAACGGGTTAACAGTGAAATTGGAGGCAAAGACCCGAGGTTGTTTGGGGTCTTCTTTTTTGGTGGGTGGAATTGTCTTCACAGGTTCTGTCTGCTCTTCTGGCGAGGCCGGTTTTTCTTTCCGATCATCGGTCTTAATTTCTTCTGTGTCAAGCGGCTCAGGAAGTTCTTCCTTTGCTTTCTCCTCGGAAGGCCCGGAGTCCGTTTCGATGGAGTTAGCCGGGCTGGTAGCATTTTGGTAAAAATAAAAGCTAATGCAGGCAACAAATAAAAGGGCCATAAAAAACCACCATTTGTTAACGCCGGCAGATGCAGTTCTTTTATCCCCGGCAGCTTCGAATTGTTGCTTATCTTTTAAAATGGATTCATGTAGCAACCGTTCGGTTTCTACTTCCTTTCGGAATGCCTCGTCACGAGCCTGCCGCAGATTGAACTTGACCAGTTCGTTCCCAGCCAGTTTACCTTGTAAATAGCGTGCTATGTGTTCTCTTTCTGTCATCTATTGTCTCGTTTGATCTTTTAACTTTAAAATGGTTTTAATCAAATCCCAATTGCATGCATTATTCCTGCAAAAAAGAAGAGTAAAGGCTTCAACAGGCTTCTTAGTTTTTCCATTGCCCGTTGTTTCTTTTTCCGACAGTTCGCTTCCGATATATTCATCTCCTCAGCGATGTCAATCAATTTCCCCCCGATGGAATAATGGTGAAGTATCATTCGGTCCGCATCTGGCAACTGCTTCAACGCTGTCTCCAAATGTTGAATAACGCTTTGTTGTTCTAAACTTCGCTCCACTGCCCCTGCTGCCTCCACTTCCATTTTTTCGAGTGATTCCGAATTGGTGACGAGACGGTCGCTTTTTTTCTTTTTATAAGCCGCCAACAGTTGGTTGTCAATAATGCGGAACATCAGTCCTCGCAAGTGACCCGCATTTTCAAATTGGCCAGAGGTGAACAGCTCATAAAACTTGACCAATGAATCAGCAAAAACTTCCTCGATAAAGTAATCGACTGAAACGACTGAACCCGATGAAAAGTAGCCCACTTTGTTTTTCAGGTAAGGAATGGCCCTTGCCCTGAAATGGGTGGTCAGGTCTTCCCAGGCAGCATCTTTCCCGCTCCGCAAATCAAGCAGGAATTGATCGAACGTTGTGCCTGTTTCATATTTGAAACTTGGGTTCTTACTCATTCAGATAGAGGCAATTCATGAAATGTGACGGAAAGTAAAGAATTTTTTTTCAAAAAAATTGAGCAGGTGTCACGAAAGGCTGAATAGAGCTATCAGTAATTAAAATCAGAAAATAGTTGTTGTCATCGTCCGTTTTGAGTCCCCTTTCTGCCTTCCCCTTAAATCCCCTTCAATTAAAAAAAATCAAAGTGTTTGTCACGTTTTCCCATCCACGACTATAAGCAGGTGGAAAAGGGCAAATGAACCCAGGACACTCCATCTCCCAACAGGGTCCGGAAGGTCAGGGGAGAATTAAATGCCTTCCTCATACCTAAACAACCATTCTTCCGGCAGTTTTCGAAAAACAGAGATCGGGAAGCAATCACCAAGTTTTCAAAATCTAATAATTGAATAAAATGAAACAGTTCTTACTTCTTTTCTTTCTTGTTCTGACAGTTTCCGGCTATAGCCAAAATGTTGGGATCAATACAACTAACCCACAGTCTACCCTGCATGTCAATGGCAGTACCCGGGTAGATGGTGGACTGACCGTAACCAGCGGTGGGGCCGTAAACCTGAGTGGGGCCAGTAGTATCAATCTTGGCAATCATGTTGACTTATCCGATCTGAGAGATGTTTCGTCGGCGCCGCCTGCCACCGGCGAGGTGCTGACTTACAATGGAATGGGCTGGAGTGCGGCCATTCCCAGCGTCAGCCAGGCCGTCAGCGATCTGACGGATGTTTTCCTTTTAACGCCGCCTGCCACCGGCGATGTGCTGACTTTTACAGGATCGGGCATCTGGACGTCGGCCAGTCCCAGCGTCAGCCAGGCCCTCGACGACCTGACCGATGTTTCCCTGGGCATGCCATCCGCTGGCCAAGTGCTGACTTATGATGGAATGGGCTGGTCGTCGGCCAGCCCCGGCAGTTTCAGCCTGGCCCTCGACGACCTGACCGATGTTTACCCGGGTATGCCTGCCGCTGGCCAGGTGCTGACTTATGATGGCATGGGATGGACGTCGACCAGTCTTCCCAGCGTCAGCCTTGCCCTCGACGACCTGACCGATGTTTTCCCGGGCATGCCCGCCGCTGGAGATGTGCTGACTTATGATGGCATGGGCTGGTCGTCGGCCAGCCCCGGCAGTTTCAGCCTGGCCCTCAATGACCTGACCGATGTTTTCCCGGGCATGCCATCTAACGGCGATGTGCTAACTTATAATGGAGTGAGTTGGATGTCGAGCAGTTCCAGCCAGGCCCTCAGCGACTTGACCGATGTTTCACTGGGTATGCCTGCCAACGGTGATCGACTCGAATACAATGGCCTTGCCTGGGTCAACATTTCCAACCCTTCCGATGTGCGATTCAAAAAGAACATCCATACGCTGCAAAGTTCACTGCAAAAAGTACTTTCCCTCCGCGGAGTAGAGTATGACTTCCGCCACGATGAATTCCCCGACCGCCATTTCCGCCAACAGCACCAGGTCGGTTTCATTGCCCAGGAAATTGAAAAGGTCGTCCCGGAGGTGGTCATTACCCATGCCGATGGTTTCAAAAATGTGGAATATGAAAAGCTGACAGCCCTGTTGGTCGAAGCGATGAAGGAGCAACAGCTTATAATCGAAGGGCTGAATACCGAAGTAGCCGCACTTCGGGCACAGCAGAATGCCTTATCAGCCATCAATCAGCGGCTTGAACAATTAGAAGCCTTTCAGGCCAACCAGGATGACTGATGCTCTCGCAGCGCTTAAATGCTGTGAAAACTGAAGCATGCAACATTTACCAAACATGAAGACCTATTATTTATTCTTTTTCTTATTCCTTTTTGGCGCTTCCGCAATTAGTGGACAAAACGCTATTTGGGTAGCGTCAGGCGCATCCTTGACGGTTCAATCATCCGCCACTGTGCATGCACAGGCTGATATTACCAATGAAGGAACGGTCGTTGGGGGAGGGAGTATCACGGCTGCCCAGTTCATTGGTAACAGCGGCAGTATTGTCAATCCGGGGACTTCCCCAGGTTGTATATCGTTGGCCGGAGATTTTACCAGTGGCGGAACTGTCAAAATAGAACTGGCCGATGGAGCTGCCTGCTCAAACTTTGACCAAATACAGGTAACCGGCAATGTCTCACTTACCAGCCAGGGGATCATCGAAATTAGTTTCATTGGCGGAATAGCACCTGCTGCTACCACTTTTACTATTATCAACGCCACGGGAACCATTACCGGCAATCCCATGATCACCTGGCCTGCTGGTTACGCGGGTACTTTTTCCATTGTAGGCGGCAATCTGGGGCAGGTCTCTTTTGCCCTTTTACCAGTGGAACTGACTGAGTTCCAGGCCCAATTGATGGACGATGGCTCGGTACAGCTTGAGTGGCAAACGCAAAGCGAAACCAATAACCGAGGGTTTGACATCGAATATGGAACCAATGGCTTGCATTGGTCGAAAATTGGCTTTGTTGCCGGGAAAGGCCATTCTTTGACCAACAACCAGTACACCTTCCATCACTTCGACCCTATCAAAGGCACCAATTATTACCGCCTGCGGCAAATAGACTTCAACGGAGAATCGGAATTCTCAAACATTGTCAGCGTAGAAATAGAAACGGACGGCCGCGGCTTTCACCTCTACCCCAATCCTGTTACGGACCATGCTGTGCTTTCATTGGAATCTGATGTTAAGGGCGAAGCGACCTTCCTGCTTTTTGATGGAACCGGTAAACTGGTCAAAGAGCAAACCCTTTCCCTGGATGTGGACCCATTCCATACCAATATCGAACTGTTGGAACTGCCAACTGGCCTGTATCTCGCACGGGTGCAAGCTGGGTCTGAGTCCTGGCAAAAAAGGATCGTTGTGAAATGACCATCAACTACAACTCTACAATCTCTATTTATTCATGGCAGCAAAAACTAAAAAGGAAGAAATAAAATTGTCGGAATTCCAACTCAAACAAAACCAGGGACAGATCCTGTCTGCCACAATGCAGTGCTGGCTGCCCGAGCCTGCGGAACTTTCCCTACTTCTTCTTGACGAAAAAGGCCGCGTCTACCTGCGAAAAAATGAACTGTTGCCTTCTGGTAAAAACCTTTTGGAAATAAATCTTGACAACCTGGGCACAGGCAGCTATCGCGCTTGGATTGAATGGAATGGAAAAAATTTTATACGCCCACTCACCATCGTCAGGCCACCTGACCCGAGTTGGTTCCAACGTTTGAAAGAAATGATATTCAAATAGGATTCGGTCTTGCCCGAACCAATGGGCCTGCCCTCCGCGGACAGTATCTTGCCTTATGATGAAAAGACTCGAAATCCGCTCCGGTCTTCTATTTATAAGTGGGGTTGCCACCCATCCAAATAGATTGAATTCTTCAATCTTGACGGAGGAAAAAGGATTTTATTAAAAAAAATGAAGCAGCGTGTCACGTTTCCTCACCTATGGCTATAAGCAAGGTGTTGGTGGCAACCATAAGGGAACGAATTCTTAGTAATCAAGATAAATAAATCAAAATGAAAAAAAGAATTAGACTTTTTGTGATGTTCTTGATGATGTTCTTGACATCTATTCAACTTAATTCGCAAACGATTAATTTGATTAGCGAAAATGGATATTGTTTTGCGAGCCCAGATGTAGCATCGTTAACTGGAAATGACGGGGGAAGTCCCCAAAGAAATATCTATGAAGGAATCATGAATGGTATTGGTTTCCCTTATCGTATAATTTGGGATAATGCTGATAGCCGTTGGGAGGTTCAAGTAGATGAAGACGCAAACGGAGTTTTTGGAATCTTGACATATTCAAATACGTTTGCTTCTTGGCCTAATCCACCGCGATTGGGTACTGGAACTTGGTCAGATTTGTTTGGTTGTGGTGGCTTCATACAGTTTGACGGTTCAGGTACACAAACCAGTTTGCCTGTTGAATTGATTTTATTTGAAGCCAACATTTCAGAGAAAAGCTTACTCTTAAATTGGCAGACTGAATCGGAGATCAATAATGAAAAGTTTGAAATAGAAGAGAGCCGTGACGGTCGAGCAGTTAAAAAAATTGGAGAAGTAACGGGAGGGGGGACCACACTTGAACAGCAAGAATATCTATTTGAAGTACATGATCCACGAAACGGAACTTCATACTACCGCCTGAAACAAATTGATTTTGACGGACAATCTGAATATAGTAATGTGATAAGTGTAAACTTCAAAAGTGGCAACGCAGAAGTTGGAGAATTCTACCCAAATCCGAGCAAGTCGGGATTGGTCAATTTGGATTACTTTGCTCTAAATGATGATGAAATCACGGTTTCTGTTTTTGATATAACAAGGAAATTAGTGCTTAATCAAATCCTGCCAATTTCAAACGGAAATAATAATTTAAGTTTTAATTTTTGGAACTCAATATAGGAATTTACATCGTCAAAATCTGCGATGAAAGAAATCCAACGAACCGAAAATTAATCATCGAAAGATAGAAAGAAGACAACCACCAACAAAGCATCTACGTCCATAGCCAGCAAAAGCTGGCAACGTCAGAGATGCGAGACGAAAAAGCCAAAAGAGCTTTTTGATTTAATGTATAAACAACAAAGAATTAATGGAGTTCAGCCACCTGAATCGAAAGGTGACGGTGGTTCTCTTTCTTTTGAAAACAGCCGTTCTCACCATTTATCCGAAATTAAAAACCTCCATTATTTTTTGAAAATACCATCCGATGCTTTCGGTACTCCTTTCACTTAATTCTTAACCCGCTGGCCACAGGTGCATCTGTCCACCATGGTCAGACAATTAATTTATTACAAAAATGAATTCCAGTATTTTTTGGACACAACCAATGAAAACAACAAGAAATCTTTTTTCAGTTAGCTTAATGACTGCTATTTTCTTTTTGATAAACACCTCTATTTCCAGTCAGTCAACATTCACTTACACCAACCCAGGCACTTACACCATCACAGCAGGCGCTGCCTCGACGATCACCATCACGACCAAAGGGGCGGATGGCGGCGACAAATGGAGTTCCAACCTTAGAGGCGGAACTGGTGCCGTTACTGTTGCTACCTTCGATGTAGTCCCAAATGATGTACTGCGGATTTTTGTGGGCGAAAGTGGAGAAATCGGAAAGGTTGATGCCAGGGCCGGCGGCGGCGGTGGCGGCGGCTCAGCAGTTGTCATCAATAATTCGGACGTGCTGATTGTCGCAGGAGCAGGCGGTGGTGCCAGTCGTAACGGACATGGCGGCGGCGGGCTGGCCAATACCAATACAACTCCCGGTGCAGGTGTTACGACCACCGGGAACCCATTTACCGGCGGCGGCGGCGGTGGTTTCAATGCAACGGCTTCCAACCCTGCCTCGGGATGCGCCGAAACCAAGGGTGGAAAAGGGGCTACCCTAACAACAATTGGTGGAAATGCAGCAGGCTGCAACGGCCTTGGTGGTGATGGCGGAAAAGGATTCGGCGGCGGCGGAGGTGCCAATAATCAAGGTGGCGGCGGTGGGGGTGGCTACAAAGGTGGCGATGGTTCGACCATCAATTCCGATGGAGGCGATGGAGGCAATTCATTTGTAAACACATCTATCAAAAACGGGACTGTTGTTTCAGCTACACCAGGAGCAAATGGAAGCGGTAACCACCAAAATGGAGTAGTGATTATCGAAGGCCTGATCGAGTGTCCAGGCGGCAACGCCCTTTTTGTCAAAGCCAATGCCACTGGAAAAAACAATGGTACTTCCTGGGGAAATGCTTTCAAGAGCTTGCAGGACGCCCTAAATAGCACCTGCCCGGGCATCACTGAAATATGGGTGGCTGCTGGAACTTATTCACCCGATCAGGGGGACGGCTATACCGCAGGTGACCGCTCTGCAGCATTCGCTATGAAAAATGGAATCACCATTTATGGTGGGTTCCCCAAGTCCGGCAATCCGAATATGGCACATCGCAAGCCAACTGTTCATCAAACAATTCTTTCCGGTGATATCGGAATACCAAATGAAAGCAACGACAACTCCTACCACGTCATTTCAAACAATGACAACAACCTGAACAGTACTGCCATGATTGACGGATTTATCATCACCAATGGAAATGCAAATGGGACGGGCAACGAAAACAAAGGAGGTGGCATGTACAATTACAACAGTTCTCCTTCCGTATACAATTGCATTTTCAAAACCAATGTTGCTTCCGCCGGTGGTGCCGGTGTTTGCAATGAACAATCTGCTGCTCCTGCCTTCAACCAATGTATTATTTCAGGAAACCTCGCTGATAACAGTTTGGGCGGTGGCATGTACAATTTGACCAATTGCAGCCCGACGGTCACCAACTGCTCTTTTTCCGGCAATGCAGCCAGTGACGGCGGCGCCATCGCCAGTGATGGAAATTCAACCCCGACGGTGGTGAACAGCATCCTTTGGGGCAACAGTTCTGAAATTTCCGACCTCGGAGGCAGCACGTCAGCCCTCTCCTACTCCATCGTGCAAGGTGGCCACGCCGGAACCGCTATTATCGACGCCGATCCGCAATTCATCAATCAACCTGACCATACGTTGGCTCCGACTCCAAACGGCGATCTTAATACGGCCATTTGCTCCCCGGCGGTCGATGCGGGTAGCGATGCTGCCAATAGCATTTCCAAAGATTTTGCCGGCAAACAGCGAAAAGTAGAAGGTGCCAGTGGCGGTCAGCTGATCGACGCAGGGGTTTATGAGCACAACCAATTTTTCACTTACTTTTTCGATGAAGATGCCGATGGATATAGTGGTGCTTCCGTGATTCAGTGTGACCGGCCCGAAGGTGGCTTTTTGGCTACCGAACTCACCGGCACCGGCGACTGTGCTGACAGTGATCCCACCGTCAATCCCGGAGTGCCCGAGGTCTGTGACGGTATCGACAACGATTGCAGCAATGGCATCGACGATAGCAATGTTTGCTGTGTGCCGGGCAGTCAGGTTATTTATGTAAATGCCGCCGCCACTGGTCTCAATTCCGGCGCCTCCTGGGCGGATGCCTATACGGACCTGCAGGATGCCTTAGCGAATACCTGTCCGGGCATCACCGAAATATGGGTCGCAGAAGGGACCTACAAGCCTACTTCCGGTACCAATCGTTTCGCTTCTTTTACCATGAAAAATGACCTAAACATTTACGGTGGTTTCCCAAATAGCGGCTCTCCTACCATGAACGACCGCGATTGGGAAGCCCATGAGACGATTCTCAGCGGCGATATTGGCACTCCCAACGACGATAGCGACAACTCGTATCATGTCATAGATAATTTTGAAAACGGCTTAAATAATACCGCCAAAATAGATGGCTTTACCATTACCAAAGGAAATGCGAACGGAAGTAGTTTTCCACATAATGGCGGTGGAGGCATGTTAAATCAAAATTCTTCACCAATTGTCACACACTGTATATTCAAAGAAAATAGTGGTCCGGCTGGCGGAGGAATGTACAATCGTTCATCTGCTCCAACCGTTACCGATTGTTCTTTTATAGAAAATTCCAGCAGTTCAGGTGGAGGAGGTATGCTTAATATTTTCCTATCATCACCCGTTGTTACCAATTGTCTCTTTTCGGGTAATGTAGCTACCAACAACGGAGGTGGGCTAATAAATTTCAGGTCTACACCTTTGGTTACCAACTGTTCTTTTTCAGGCAACAAGGCAGGTGGTAACGGTGGTGGTATTGCCAGCATGGTCCAGTCAGTGCCCACAGTCATCAATTGTTCTTTTTCAGGCAACAAGGCAGGTGGTAACGGTGGTGGTATTGCCAGCATGGTCCTGTCAGCGCCTACAGTCATCAATTGTTCTTTTTCTGGCAACAAAGCCAACGCCAACGGTGGGGCATTATCCCATATAGGCAGTCAAGTCTTTACCGTGACCAACTGCGTTCTCTGGGGCAACAGCCCTGAAACCTTTGGAGGTAACAACTCCAACATATCAGTCTCCTACTCCATCGTCGAAGGCGGATACGCCGGTACCGGCAACCTCGATCAAGACCCATTGTTCGTTGACCAGCCCGATCATGCCACCGCCCCGACGACCAATGGCGACCTGCGGGTCACCAATAATTCCCCTGCCATTGATGCCGGGCTTGATTCCGCTAACCCGACCACCGAAGACCTCGATAACCTGAACCGGAAAGTAGATTTGATTGTCGGAGGCGAACAAATTGACATGGGCGCTTATGAACTCAATGAAATAGACTGGTACAAAGACGAGGACAACGATAACCACTCCGACGGAACTGTTCAGACCAGCATAACCCAACCCCCCGGTTACAAAACAGAATCTGACCTCGTGACCATCGACGGTGACTGTGACGACAATGATCCCGCTGTTCACCCGGATGCAACGGAAGTCTGCGACGGCATTGACAACGACTGCGATGGCGACATCGACACCCACGACAGCAACCTGGTGGATAATGATGCTCCCACCGCAATATGCCAATCCCACACGGTGCAGCTTAACGGCAACGGCCTCGGCAGTCTTTCAGCTTTCGACATCGACGGAGGCAGCAACGATGCCTGCGGCATTGCTTCGCTTTCGGCTTCGCCAAATACTTTTGATTGTAGTCAACTGGGGAACGTGACCGTCAGCCTCACCGTGACCGACAATATTGGCAACCAGTCTACCTGCGACGCAACGGTTACCGTGGAAGATAATATAGCTCCTGTAGCAAATTGTAAAAACATCACTGTGCAGCTCGATGCAAATGGACAGGTAACCATCTCGGAAGATGCGGTAAACGATGGTAGTTCCGATGCATGCAACATTACTTTTGACACCGACATCACTTCATTTGATTGTTCAAATATGCCTTCGGCAAATGTGGCCCTAACCGTTACTGACACCGAAGGTAACTCGTCTTCCTGCAATGCCCTTGTCACCGTGGAAGATCAAGTTGCGCCTTCGGCAAATTGTAAAGACATCACCGTGCAACTGGATGTGGATGGAGCAGCCAATATTGCGGAGGATGCAGTTAATGATGGCAGTGCAGATGCATGTGGCAGTCTGACTTTCGATACTGATGTCAATTCATTTACTTGTGCCGATATTGGAGCCAATTCTGTCAACCTGACCGTTACCGACGCCAGTAATAATTCCAGTCAGTGCAGTGCCACTGTAACTGTACAAGATAAGGTTGGCCCCACGGCTCAGTGCAAAGACATCAGCGTACAACTGGACAATGAAGGAAATGCCACTATTTCAAAAGATGCCATCAACGATAATAGCAGCGATGCTTGCGGAGGCCTTGTATTTGACACCGATATTACTTCGTTTACCTGTGCCGATGTTGGCCCGAACAATGTGACCTTGTCTGTTACCGACGCCAACAATAACCAAAGCAGCTGTTCGGCCATTGTAACAATCGAAGATTTTATCTCCAATGTTCAGATAGACGTATCCGACGAAACATGTGCAGGAGCAGGTGATGGCGCCATTACTATTTCGGCATCGGCTGTCGGTGGCCAAGTCAGGTATTCCATCAATGGAGGGCAGAGCTTTACGCCTAACGGGTCATTTACCAATGTGACGCCGGGCAATTACAGTATTATCATTCAAGTATTTGGTATTGCCAATATTTGCGCAGTCAATGAATCTGCTTCTATTGCTTCCGGCCCTTCACCAATAACCTGGTACAAAGACTTTGACGATGATGGCTACACCGATGGAACGACCCAGATCACCTGTACCCAACCAGCCGGTTACAAGGCAAGTGCCCAACCTGGCGATTGTGATGACAATGATCCCAATGCATACCCCGGCCAAACCTGGTACCACGATGGTGACAATGATGGATATACGGAAGGTTCAACCATTACAGCATGTTCCAGGCCTACAGGTTACAAGGCTGAAGGTGAACTGATCAACAGCACCGATATTGATTGCAACGATACCGATGCAGCCATTAATCACGCTGCTATTGAAATTTGTAACGGAATTGATGACGATTGCGACGGAGAAATCGATGAGGGAACTTCGGGCGGTTTGACCTATGTAGGTAATTTAGTTTTTGCCACCCAGGCAGATATAGATGCATTTATTTCCTGCTATACAATAATTAATGGGTCTTTGACCATCCTGGGCAGTAATATTGACAGCCTTAACAATCTTTCAAACCTGGAGGAGGTGACAGGCAATGTTATTATTCAGACTACGGGGCTGAACGATTTGGCTGGTCTGGAAAGTCTGACGGACATTGGAGGCTCATTGACTATTTATTTTAATCCATCATTAACAACCTTGGACGGTTTCGATAATCTAACCTCTGTAGGTGGAAGCTTGTTTATGTACTATAATTTTCTGCTTTCAGATTGCTGCGCTTTCTATAACCTACTGGACAATAATGGTGTTGGTGGTGCCATTTCTATCTTTTTTAATGCTGTTGGTTGTAACAATCAATCGGAAATATTAGCCTGTACACCTCCATCTCAAATGATCGCAAACAATCATGATGAAATCTCCCACCAAGTGTCGAGTGTTTTCAATGAGGTCAGACAGGTGAATCTACATCCAAACCCTGCCAGAGACTACATCAATGTCACATTTGACCAACTTTCGACTATTGCTACCTTAAAGATCAGGAATGCCTTTGGTCAAATTCTTTATCGCAGTCAAGTGGAGAAAGGAGAGAGCCAGGCACAGATTGATCTGGGCGGGATCATAGTTAACAATGGAACTTATTTTGTCTCATTGACAGACGATAGACAAACAACTGTCAGGAAATTGATGGTTAAACGCTGATCTTTTAGAAACAATAAGGTTAAGTCACAGAACAAAACTTAAAACACCCTTTAATATTAATCGCCACCCCAAAGCGAATTCGGGACAGGCTCTGTGGCAGCTAACAATTCTATAGAGAAAGGTGCTTGTGATCCATTAAAAGGAATCCTTCCTAAAATCGTTTACTTTCTTTACTTTAGTTAACAATTTATACACAATAACATGGCAATACACAAGCAGTGTCAGAATAAAAAACAAATGGGAAACCTATTAAGTATACATGCCGAAATATTTTTAAAAAGAAATTCAAATGGAAGAGTTCTAACTCCAATTGAAACAGTTACTAAATTGCTCGAAAATTTAAATGGCCATTCTTACAACGGTTATCCAATAATCATCAAGGAAAATGGAGATTTGAGAAATCTCTCTTATCGAATCAGCTATATTGACAAAATGGAACCAAGGTCTTTAATTAGATTCTACGAAAATAATCACAAATTTGTGGAAAGAATTTTTGCAAGAACTTACGATGAAACAGGTGATTGGGATTACATGATTTCCTTCCCTAATAGCTCGAATGATTATTACGAAATGAGGAAAAAATGCAAATATTCTTTTGATAGAATAAAATATAAAATTGGTTCAAATTCTTCGAAGTCAGTATTTGAA
>JBCBRY010000189.1:0-16175 GCA_039819485.1 Bacteroidota bacterium
ACAGGAATTTTCAAACAACTTCTATTTCAACTTTGACCTTTCCGTTTGAACTTTCTTTTTCCCAAATTATTTACTTGCCTTATAAACGCTATTTTTGCGCCCATTTTTAATAAATGAAAAATGAAAAACGAAGGATGCATGACACGTTTCATTCTTCATTCTTCATTTCTCATGCTTCATTCCCAGAAGATGAAACTCACCGAACAGGAAATCGTCCGCAGAGACAACTTGCAAAAAATCAAGGAATTAGGTGTTGATCCTTATCCGCCAGAATTGTACCCCGTTGATTTTTATTCAAATGAAATCACCACAGCCGTTTTTCATGAAAATCTGAAAAAGATGCTGGCGGCCATCAAAGGGATTGGCTCCGCTGGTGCGGAAAAGCTGTTGCCCTTGGTGCTCAAGAACAGGTACAAGGCAGAGGGGCTTCTGAAAAACGAAGAAACAGTAGCGGAATTTAACCTCTCGGAGGACATTGTTTTCGACGAAGGTGCCAACCGTTCTGAATCAACCCTTTCGGAGTATTTGCTGGCCATCAAGGGGGAAGGGCTGGGTGAATTTAACAAAAAGCAGGTTTGCCTGGCCGGTCGTTTTATGGGGCAGCGCGGGCCGTTCGCCAAATTGCAGGACTCACAGAGCCAGATTCAGCTCTTCCTGGGCAAAGGAAAGTTTGGCGAAACGGAAGAGGAGCAGGAACGGAACAAAAAACTGATCAAGTTATTGGACATCGGTGATTACATCGGTGTAAAAGGATATATTTTTTCGACTGGCACAGGAGAGGTTTCCGTGCACGTAGAGGAGTTGAAATTTTTGGCCAAATCCCTGAAGACGCTTCCCATTGTAAAAAGGGACAAAGAAGGGAATGTTTACGATGAATTTAAAGATCCGGAATTGCGGTACCGCATGCGCTATGTGGATTTGGTCGTGAACCCAAAAGTGAAAGAAACATTTTTGAAGAGGTCAAAAATGGTTGCTTCCATCAGGAGTTTTTTGAACGATAGAGGTGCATTGGAAGTCGATACACCGGTATTGCAGGCCATCCCCGGCGGCGCAGCGGCACGGCCGTTTATTACCCATCACAATGCATTGGACGTACCTTTTTATCTGCGGATCGCCAATGAGCTTTATTTGAAAAGGTTGATCGTTGGAGGGTTCGATTGGGTCTACGAATTCAGCCGCAACTTCCGCAACGAAGGGATGGATCGTACCCACAACCCCGAGTTCACCGTCCTCGAATTTTATACAGCCTACAAAGACTACTTCTGGATGATGGAAACTACCGAGCAAATGCTCGAAAAAATGGCCATCGACACTTGTGGTGCCACGGACGTAACTGTTGGGGAAAACACCATCAGCTTCAAAGCACCATTCCAGCGGATCGGTATTCTCGACGCCATTAAGGAACATACTGGTTTTGATGTGCATGGAATGGACGAGGCGGGCCTGCGGGAAGTTTGTAAAAAACTACACTTGGAAATAGACGACTCGATGGGCAAAGGGAAATTGATCGATGAAATTTTTGGCGAAAAATGTGAGCACCACTACATCCAGCCCACTTTCATCACGGATTACCCCGTGGAAATGTCTCCACTGACCAAACGTCACCGCGATAAGCCTGGCCTGGTGGAGCGTTTTGAATTAATGGTCAATGGAAAAGAAGTTGCCAACGCCTACACCGAGCTGAACGACCCCATCGAACAACGGGAACGCTTTGAAGAACAATCCCGCCTGATGGACCGGGGCGACGATGAGGCCATGTACATCGATCACGATTTTCTCCGCGCCATGGAATACGGTATGCCGCCGATGTCGGGAATCGGTTTTGGTATCGACCGCTTGGCGATGTTGTTTACCAACCAATCGAGTATCCAGGAGGTACTTTTCTTTCCACAGATGCGGCCGGAGAAGTTCTGAAACGTTATAGATGCAAAAGGCGCAAAAGGAACGCAATAGTTTTCATAGCGTACCTTTTCCGTCCTTTGCGTTAAAAATTCGACATGAAGAAAACCATCGCCCTCCTCACCGGAGGCACTTCCCCGGAGCACGAAGTTTCCCTCAACTCTGCCCGCAATATTTACAAGGCCATCAACAAGCGCAAATACCGCGTGGAAGTAATCGGCATTGCCCGAACCGGGGCCTGGCGGCACTTGCCAGTAGACATTTTCAAAAAAATAACAAGTGTAGAAGGGAAAGAAGGAAGGGCTTTGATCTTGAATCCAGGGCAAGAGCACGTTATAGCCTACAAATCGGGTAAAGGAAAATTTCCCAGGGTCGATGCGGTTTTCAATATTATCCACGGACCGTTTGGGGAGGATGGTACGTTGCAGGGGCTGTTGTCCATTCTTGATCTGCCATATGTTGGGCCCGATACGTTAGGGGCGTCGGTGGGCATGGACAAAGATTTTACCAAAAGAATTTTGCGGGACGCTGGCATTCTGGTGGCGCCCTGGGTCACTGTTTTTCAACACGAAAAGATCCATTTTAAAAAAATTATCAGGCAACTTGGGTTTCCAATGTTTGTCAAACCTGCAAACATGGGCAGCAGTGTTGGGGTGAGCAAAGCCGGAAATGAAAAAGAGCTGAAGGCTGCCCTTGAGGAAGCTTTTAAATTTGATGTAAAAGTATTGGTAGAACAGGGCCTTGACGGCAGGGAAATAGAAACGGCTGTACTGGGCAACCTAGAAGAAATCCAAGTGAGTGGGATAGGGGAGATCGTCATGGAAAGCGGCTTTTATGACTATGAAAGCAAATACCTTTCGGCCGATGCGGCCAGGGTGGTCATTCCCGCAGCAAAGGTTAGTAAAACAGCTGTTAAAAAAATCAGGGAAACGGCACTGAAAGCTTACCGGGCGCTCGGCCTGGAGGGGCTTGCCCGAATGGATGTATTTTTAGTGAATGGGAAAGAGGTATATGTGAACGAGCCGAATACATTACCAGGTTTTACCAATATCAGCATGTACCCAAAGCTCTGGGAAGCAGCTGGATTGACATATGCTGATCTCATTGACCGATTGCTCCAATTGGCCATGCAGCGGCACCAGCGAGGCCAAGGTTTACAACGGACGAGGGGCTGAATAATCGGTTCCTGACTGTTGACCGTTTCCAAAACAAATAGGCCAACAAACGATAATTTACGCTTTGCTCATTCGCCATTGTTTTGGGATTGGGGCAGGCGTTGAGGTCTTTCCGATCAATTTGTTTTTCATCGCCAACAAGGCTGTTTCGGAAATATCTGGCGCATTGATAATGGCGAGGTTGCGTTCGATGTGGTGCCGTTGGGTCATGCTGCAAAGAACCACCCCTCTGTCGAATTCCTGACTGGCTATGTACAACCATGCTTCTTGCAGATTTTGGACAAGGCCAGGAGCTAACTGGTTGATAAATAGGCTTTTGAAGAAATTTTCCTCTGGTTCTTTCAGTCCTGCACTTTTACTCATTACTGAAAACAGCACCTTGGTCGGGGGCGGGTTGATCTGCTTTTTGACCCACTGACTGTTGATTTCGTATGGAAATTGCAGCACGTCAAAAGATGGGCTGTGGTTGAAATACTTGTTCAGATCATCGGCATTTTCACAGGCCGCTCCCCACGCCTTCACCATACCTTTGTCTTTGGCTTTGTTCATCGCAGCGGCAACATCTTCCCGGGCCGCATTTTCAAAAGGACAGTCGTGGAGCAGGTAAAAATCAAGGTAGTCTGTTTTGAGTTCCTTCAAACTTTTTTCCATCGTCTCAATGGCCAACCGAGGGGTGATCGGCGGTCTGGTCACCTGGTTGTTGGAGTAGGTCTGAATAATTTTTTGGGTAAATTCGGGCACCCATTTTTTAGCGAACCTGACTACATCTTTTACCTGGTGCATAAAGGGAAAAGGCCTGGGTGGGGTAATGCCAAACTTCGAGGTCAGAACAACCTGATCTCTTTTGCCCTGAATAAATTCCCCGACAATGGACTCGGCCTGGCCGTAGCCATAAGATCGGGCAATGTCAAAGTAATTGATACCCAGAGAAAAGGCGTCCTCCAAGGCTCGCAATGCCGTTTGCTTGCTTTTGCTGCCTCCAAATGTCGAACATCCGAGCCCCAGCTTCTTGTGTTTCATCGAGCGATAGTCTCTCATTTTTAAAACGGTTTTCTTGTGGTCTATTATTTACACGGGATGTCTAAAATGATGCAGAGCAGCTTGGGTTGACGTTTGATTAAAGCCTTTTAATGAATGGTTAGATGTTTTTTTTCTTGTAGGTCGTATTAGGAAAGTAGAAGATATGTAACCTTTAACGGTTGAAAGGGGCCGATGTTCTCTCGGCATGTTACATATTTATTATCGTTATTCGTATTGAAGTGACTTTGTAATTCTTAAAAGCAAAATTGGACAGGAAGTTTTTTTAAAACCACCTGTTCTTTACTGAAAAATCAAGTTGGTCTCTTGTTTTCAACTGGTTGATAAATAAAACATAAATAGGAAACGATAAGTGCTTGGACAAAAATAAAGAGCGCTAAAAATGACACTTTTATTTGGGCAAATGTTTGATTCCCAAGTCTCAAAAATCTTTTTCAGGCAAAGGAAAAGTGTCATTTTCTTTGACCACCTGCTTACTTCCGGACCAACCTGTTATCAACTTGTTATGAACCCCGTCAGGGAAAAACCAGGTATTCAACCGGGACGGATTCTGTCAGCCACACCCCGTTCTCGGATCTATAGAAAATATGCCCGGCCTGGTACATTTCTTCGGCTTTGACGGTAAGGATGACTGCCCTCCCCCGTCGGTTACCCACCTTTTCAGCCGTCTGTACATCGGCAGACAGGTGAACATGGTGGCGCCTGGCCTTGTGCAGGCCTTGTTTTTCGATGGAAGGGATGTTCTTGCCGGGGGTGCCGTGGTAGAGTAGTGGGGGAGGCTGCAATACGGCAAGCTGCAGATCGACGTTTACCGAATGTCCTTGATTGGCTCGGATCAGGGAAAAATCTTCATTGAAGGCAAAGCGCTGTTTGTCAGAAGTATCGACGATGTTTTTTAATGAAGCAAAGTCAAGTGGAAAGGGGAGTTTTTCTAAAAGGTCTTCTACCTTTGCCCACCCGTTTTCATCGAGGGAGAGGCCGATTCGTTCAGGCCGGTGCCGAAGGACCAATGAGAGGAATTTACTATTGCGTGTATGGTTTTTCATTTTTGAGAAAGTTGAAAGCCGACAGTAGGTGGGTCGGCGGTATGATGAAACGTGTTTATTTTTTGACCGTAAAAAATATTTTCACAAGAAAGTTCCCCAGCCCTAAAATTTTTCCCCTCGATCATCATCGACAACCAACAGATAACAATTTATCAAACAAGCATTTCCATCATATGAATTATAAACTACTTTTTCCTACTTATCGAAACCGGTATCTTTTTATCAAAAAGAACTTACAGCGATTTAGTACGAGCAGGAAGTTTGAGTCAGCCCTCAACCTCGGTACCGGAGAAGGTGATTATGATCCAATGATCGGGCTAAAATGTGAGCAACTGGTTGCCTGCGACATCAATGAAGAAGATATTTCCTTTGCCAAACAGATGAATGCGCACGTGCCCAATTTGCGATACCAAAAAGAGGACGCGCTGAACCTTACTTTTTCGTCCAACAGTTTTCACTTGCTCACCTCGGTCGATGTCATGGAGCATGTCGGCAACCCCAAACGGATGACCGAAGAAATAGCGCGGGTGCTCCGTCCCGGAGGGTTGGCGCTGATTACCTTCCCACAAATTAATTTCCCCTGGACGTATGACCCCATCAACCGCTTGTTTGGTAAAAGGGCCATAGCCCAGGGAGCCTATGCTTTTGGGCATGAATACCTCGTCGACCCTGTTTCGTTCAAGTCATGGGCGCAGGAATATGGAATGGAAATCCTGGAAGAAAAGAACCTGAGCGGCTATTTGGTAGCACTGTTGGAAATGTATTGGACCGGCCTTATCCAGCGGATTTTTAAAGCCAATGCAAAAAATGTGTCCGGTGAGAAAAGCAAAACGGTCAAGTTGCGCCCTTCCTTAAGTGAACCCTTGCTGGTCAAATTAACGGACGCCATTATCTGGTTGGATGACATGCTTTTTAAAAATGCCAGGCACTCGGTGGGAAAGGGATTTGTGGTGCGAAAACGCTGACTCAGCCCTTCATCTCCGCCACCAAAGCGGCCCGATGTACTCCTTTTGAATAAGACCGCCGCATGAGCCCGATCAACTGCTCATATGATACTTCATCGTTTCGAAAATCCACTCCGGTGATGTCCACGATCAGGATGGGCAGGTCTTTCTCCGTTTTGAAATAATTGAAATATGCGTCTTGCAGGGAATGCAAATAGGACGGCTTGATGTCTTTCTCGATGTTGCGCCCGCGTTTTTTGATGTTCAGCAAAATATCATCAATATCACGGTGGAGATAAACCAAAAGATCAGGTTTGGCGAAGGTCGAATTGAGGGTATGAAACAACCGCTGAAACAGCCGGAACTCCTCTCCGTTCAGGTTGTTTTTGGCAAATAAAAGCGTTTTGATGAAAAAATAATCTGAAACTATTAGCTGTGGGAAAAGCTCCGGTTGCGATAGGTTTTCCTGCAATTGTTTGTGTCGCTCTGTCATGAAAAACAGCTCCACCGGAAAGGCATACCGCTCCGGGTTTTTATAGAATAAGGGCAAAAAAGGATTGTCGGTAAACTGTTCCAGCACCAACTTGCAATCAAATTTTGATTGTAGCATTTTGCACAGGGTGGTCTTGCCAGCACCAATGTTGCCTTCGATGGCAATGAAATTATGTGGGAAGTAACTCATTTTTCAGTAGGCGGTTAATGGAATAAATCTCACCCCTCTCACTCTCCCTCCAGCAGGGCCACATCCAGTTCATCTTTTGATTCCAGGTACAATTCTTCAATGGTTTTTCTGAAAATGGGATGACGTTTTCGGGGGGCGATTTCCATCATGGGGATCAATACAAAATTCCTTCGGTGGATATGTGGGTGCGGAATGGTCAGACTCGGGGATTTAATGATTCGATGGGTATAAAACAAGATGTCAATATCGATCAGACGGGAAGCCCATTTGGACCTTTCGGTTCTCCCCAGTTCCAGTTCGATCTGTTGTGTTGTTTGCAGCAGTTCCCCCATCGTTAAGGTCGTCGCTATTTCAAGAGCCTGGTTGATATAGGCAGGTTGGTTTACCTCGCCCCATGCCTCTGTTTCATACCAGCTCGAAACCTTCACGATTTGGCCTGCCCGTTCCCCCAGCAATCTCGTCGCCTCGGTCAGCGTCTTGATTCGGTCACCAAGATTTGCACCGGTCAGTAGATGTGCTTTTTTGAGTTTGGCCATAGCGGAGGCAAAAGTAATTAGATGGATTGAATTATTCTCCGGAAGAAGAAAAGTGTGGAAAAATAAGGGAGGGGGGTGGGCGAGCAGGCAATTTTAAATCTTGATCGGCAGCAGGAGGAGAAAAATAATTTCCTAATTATTTGTAAAAAAAGACCGATTGGTTTATTTTTGAAAAAATGTTTTTGTAACACATGAAAAAATCGGAAAAAACCCGACAGCACATCATCGAAAAGGCTGCTATCCTATTTAATCAAAAAGGTTTCAACGGAACCTCCATGACCGATATCATGGAGGCCACGGGCATGTCAAAAGGAGGGATCTACGGAAATTTCAAAAGGGACGGGATGGATAAAAACGGAGTGAAAGAAGAAATTGCCGTCGCTGCCTTCGAACATGCAGTTGCGAAAGTCTACAGTGAGATCAGCCTTCGGACGCGGGTCATCGAGAACACCATCGATAAATTGAAGATGGTGGTTTATTTCTATAAAGAAAGGGTGCTTAATCCGCCGGTCGAGGGAGGTTGCCCGATCCAAAATACCTCTATTGAAGCCGAGAACAACCAGTTGGTTTTAAAGGAAAAAGTACAAGAGGCAATGCTGGTCTGGCATCGACGCGTGGTCCGCACGGTCGAAAAGGGCATAGAGCGCGGAGAGATCACCCCACGGGTAAACCCGGAAGAATTTGCGATGCTGTTCATCGGAATGATCGAAGGCGGCATTATGGGGGCCCGGATTTGGAACAGCAAGAAACCCTTCAACGCCATGTCGAAGAAATTGCTGGAAATGATAGAAGACCTGAAACCAAAAGAAAAAGACCAAACAGTTTAAAATTGTTATAAGTTATAAGTTATAAGTTATAAGATGCCAGCCTGAATTTAATAACCCAATAACCCAATAACCCAATAACCCAATAACGTATAACTCATCACTCCTCTACGCATGGAAGAAACAAAATTCATCGAAGTCCTTCCGCATTTCCAGTTGGAAACATTGCCGGAGCCGAAACCAGCCTACCCTCCCAAAGTTCGCCTTGTTCGATTTGCTTTCGATACTCTAGGCCGGATCTTCCCAAAAAAAGCAGGAGCGGTAGCCTATCAGTTGTTCACCCAGCCCCGGTTCCGGGCGCGGCACAAGCGTTCGGATGAAATCATGGAGAGTGCCCGCCTCTTTGAAATTCTTTACGGCAAGGTCATTTTGAAGGCTTACGAATGGGGCAGCGGTGAAAAGACAGCACTGCTGGTACACGGCTGGGAATCGAGAGGGACGGCCCTGAGGAGCTTCGTTCCGGGCCTCATCAAGGCAGGCTACCGGGTGGTTGCATTCGATGGGCCGGCACACGGCAACTCCGGTGGCAAACAGACGAATTTCGTGGAATTTGCCGGAGCAGTACGGGCAGTCATCAACCAGTTGGGGGGAGTGGACAGCATCATTACTCATTCTTTTGGTGGAGCTACTACCGTTTTTGCGCTGACCCACCTGGACAATTCGATCGAACTGGAAAAACTGGTCCTGATCGGCGTCCCGTCCAATACAGAAGTAGTGGTCAAAGAAGCCATGGACTTTATGAACGTGCCCGCAGCGGCAGTCAAATATTTCAAAAAGGAGTTGCGCAAAAAGGCCAATAACATTTCTTTTGAGCTGGTCAATGTGGAGGCCAATCTTGGCAAAGCCAACGTCGGTTCGATTCTGGTCGTCCATGACAAATATGACAAATCTGTTCCGTTTGAATCAGCAGAGCGCATCGTGGAAAGGTGGGATAAGGTAAATCTGATTGCCACGCAGGGAATGGGACATTTCAAGGTCATGAAGAATAAAAGAGTGGTGGAAATGGTGATTGATTTTGTCGTACAATGAGCCGCTCCTCAATTGAGCCTAACAATAACGGGTGTGGTAAATCGCAGTCACCCAAAAAAATGATTTACATTATTTTATGTTGCCAAATATTGTCGATAAACAATTAGATGCTGAGCAGGAAAAGTTTTTAACGGAAGCGTTAAGAAATGTATTTGATGAAATAGATTTGCCAAATAAAATTGCACAAACCATTGAAAAAGAGGTCTTTGAGAGATATCTTGAGCCACATCGAACCTACCACAACCTGACGCATATTTATTCTTTGTTTAAAATCCTGGAGCATGCAGAGGACCGGCCGAAGGACGTGAAAATATTTTCGTTGGCCATTATCTTTCACGACATTATTTATACGATCGGTGCCCATGACAATGAATCAAGAAGTGCATTTACCGCAGGTGAAAAGTTGAAAGGGCACTTGTCCGAAAATGAACTGGTATGCCTGGGGCAAATGATTGAGAGTACGGTTGAGCACAAACCAGTTTCAGATTATGTCGACATTCCGCTCTTTCTTGATTTTGATCTTTCCATCCTGGCTGCTCCTGTCCATGTTTATAATAAATACGCGAAAGCCATTCGCAAAGAATATGGCCAATTCTCAGACGAGATGTACCGGGAAGGCCGCCGGAGGGTACTCCAACATTTTTTACAGCAGGAAAGGATTTTTTTGACAGATTATTTTTTTGAAAAATATGAATCCCACGCCCGCCAAAATCTTAACTCCGAACTAAAAAGTTTAGCATCCCTTTTTTCGTAAACTTGCAGCTGATTGGTTTTTGGTTCCTGGTTTTTGGTTTTTTGGTTGTTCGTTTGAACCAAGAACCAAAAACCAGGAACCAAAAACCAGAAAAACCAACTTGATTTATGGAACTGGTAATGCCCAACCTGGCGAGTCCGGAAGTATGGATGAGCCTGCTGACTCTGACCTTTCTCGAAATTGTCCTTGGTATCGACAACATCATTTTCATTTCCATCGCAGCCAACAAACTGGCAAAAGAAGACCAAAAGAAGGCGACCAACATTGGCCTCATTCTGGCCATGGTCATGCGGATTTTGCTGCTGTTTGGTATTTCCGCTTTGGTGGCCATGAGCGAGCCTTGGTTTCATATTGATACCATGGGCATTCACGGTGGATTTTCGGGCCAAAGCTTAATACTGATTGCCGGTGGTATTTTCCTGTTGTATAAAAGTACGTCTGAAATCCACCACAAACTGGAAGGGGAGGAGGTTCACGCAGGCAGCGGTAGCCAGGCAAAAGCTTCCCTGAACAGTGTGATCCTGCAGATTACGATTATCAATATTGTCTTTTCATTTGATTCAATTTTGACGGCTGTTGGTATGACTTCTGGATTGACCGGGGCACTGATCATCATGATCGTGGCGGTCGTCATTTCGGTACTGATCATGATGTTGTTTGCGGTGCCGGTCGGTCGTTTCGTCAACAAGCATCCTACGGTACAAATGCTGGGGCTGGCATTTCTGATCCTGATTGGATTTATGCTGATCGTTGAAGGTGCCCATATGGCGCATCTAACCGTTGCCGGAGCGGAAGTTGGAGCAGTGCCCAAAGGCTACCTCTATTTCGCTATCGCCTTCTCATTGCTGGTGGAATTTCTGAATATGCGGCTCCGCAAGAAAACAAAACCGGTTCAATTGCATGGCGCCACGGAAGAGGCTGAAGCTGAAGGTCTTTTAAGTGGGGAGTAAAATGGTTTTTGGTTTCTGGTTTTTGGTTCTTGGTTAAACCAAAAACCAGAAACCAAAAACCAAAAACCAGAAACCAGAAACCAGAAACCAAAAACCAACTATGCATCATTCAAAAAATACCGATCTCGCTTTATTGCTGCTCCGCCTGACCTTTGGCGGGCTGATGCTGTTCAACCACGGCTGGGGCAAGATGGTAAAATTATTTACGGGCGATCCCACAAAATTTGCTGACCTTTTTGGATTGGGAGCGCCGGTATGTTTAGGCTTGACCACTTTTGCTGAGGTGCTTTGTTCGGCATTGGTCGTGATTGGTCTGTTCACCCGGTGGGCGGTGGTCCCGCTGATCATAACCATGTTGGTGGCTGTTTTTGTCGTTCACATCGACGATCCGTTTAAAAAAATGGAAATGGGTCTGCTTTATTTAACAGCATTCACGGCCATCGGCCTGGCCGGGCCGGGTTGGTATTCTGTGGATGCGCAAATGAGGAAATGAAGGGTTTTTGGTTTCTGGTTCTTAGTTAAACCAAAAACCAAAAACCGGAAACCAAAAATCAACCATGAAACAAATTACTTGCTATATCATTTTTTTGATTTTGGTCTCGTCTTGCGTTCAAGAGGAAAAAGAGAGCCCCTATTTACAGGTTAGCGGAAAAACGATGGGCACCTATTACAAAGTGACGTACCAGGACAGCCTGGAGCGGGATTTTGGTAAAGAGATCGATGATTTGTTGATTGCCATCAACCAAGAGATTTCCACCTATGAGCCGAAATCGACCATTTCACGGTTCAATCAGGCCGCAGGCCCTTTTGAAACAGGGCTTTTTTTTAAAGATTATGCAAATTGCCTGTCCGATCCGCGTACGTGTCCCAAAGTGAAAAACCGACATTTTCACCGGAATTTTTTAATGGCAAAAGTGGCATACGAACGCACCCGTCGGAATTTTGACCCCACAGTGATGTCACTGGTCAATTATTGGGGGTTTGGCTATACGCCAAAACAGGCGGTGACCGATGTAGATTCAATGAAAATTGACTCGCTC
This sequence comes from Bacteroidota bacterium, assembly GCA_039819485.1. Lineage (GTDB taxonomy): Bacteria > Bacteroidota > Bacteroidia > Chitinophagales > Saprospiraceae > UBA6168. Next base: position 11,918 of record JBCBRY010000189.1, read on the forward strand.
ATGCAGTACGTCGGGTTTGACAAGGTTCGCTTGACGGATGAAAAAGGATTTGCGGTCATTGGCAAGGAAACTCCGGGTGTCAAAATTGATTTTGGTGGAACCGGGCAAGGCTATGGCATCGATGCTGTGAGCGAGTTTTTGGAAAACCGCGGCATTAAAAATTACCTGGTCGACATTGGCGGCGAATCAAGGGCCCGTGGCAAAAACCCCAGGGGCGCCTGGTGGACCATCGGCATCAATACGCCCAGTCCCGACGCTGCTGTGACGGATTTTACCCAGGTCGTTGAGCTGCGGAACATGTCTGTTTCCACTTCGGGCAACTACCGGAATTTCTACGAAGTCGATGGCCAAAAGTACAGTCACTTTATCAGCCCAGTAACTGGTTTTCCTGAAAAAAGCAATTTGCTGAGTGCATCTTTGTTTTCGGAAAACTGTACTTATCCGGATGCATTGGCCACTGGATTTATGGTCATGGGATTGGATGAGGCGTTTGAGCTGGCCGAACAATTGAGTGATATCGAAGCACTTTTCATCTACAGCGATGAGAATGGCAAAATGCAAACAAAATATACCTCCGGCATCGCCGATTTTTTAATACAAAGTGAGTAATATCGAAGGGGCCCCATTCTCCTTTCACTTCTCACCGTTCACCTTTAATTAAATGAAATTCAACCTTGAAAGAGACCTTGTTTTTTTTGACATAGAATCTACCGGCCTGAATGTAATGCGGGATCGCATCATTCAAATTGCGCTCATCAAATATTTTAAAGACGGACGGGAACCGGCAGAACTCGAGCTCCTCGTCAACCCCGGTATCCCGATTGGGGAAGAAGCAATGAAAGTGCATGGCATTACTCCGAAGGACGTCGCCAGAAAACCCGTTTTTGAACAAGTGGCACAGCAGCTTTTTGACTTTATCGGCAATGCTGATCTGGGCGGTTATAATATCAGCCGCTTCGATGTGCCTTTGCTGATGGAAGAATTTGCCAGGGTCGGCATGGATTTTAAAGTGGAAAAAAGGCGTTTCGTGGATGTGCAGCGCATATTCTATCGCATGGAACCGCGCAACCTCCGGGCAGCCCTTCGTTTTTACGCAGGCAAAGAGATGGTCGATGCCCACGACGCCATGGCCGATGTTCGGGCTACCGTGGATGTATTGATCGGGCAACTGGAAAAGTACGACGGCCAGGACCACATCGACGATGACGGCAATGTCACTGAACGACCGGTTCGGAACGATGTGCAGACTTTGCATGACTTCACTCAGGACATTCGTACCATCGATATCACCAACCGTTTGAAATACAATGCACAGGGAGAGATCGTTTTTAACTTCGGTAAATACTCTGGCCAGTCCGTGAAAAAAATCCTGTCCGAGGACAAGAATTATTACTTCTGGATATTGAACAAAGAATTCTCCGTGCAAGTAAAAAACAAAGTGCGGGAAATCATGAAGCAGATTGAAAAGGAACGCAGAGATGCCGGCGGGAAAGGATGACGAATGACCAGCGGAAATTTATAGAAAATTAAAAACAGGTTGATGGGGGATCGTAATAAAATGACTGGTCTTGAATGATTAAATGGTGTCAACTTGTTGTATATCCAAAAAAAATAAACTCACCACCAAACCTTTTGACAACTTCAACTCGTCTTGCCTTTTGTCGGTGACAAATGTTGTTGAACGGTCTGGTTCTCAGATGACCTAATAATAATGGTAAAACTCAGCGACATTTCCACCAAACCACCTGAAGATGCTGACAAATTAGCGCTGAAAAAGCTCACCAAACAATATGTCGACCGAATTGGAGAGCTGAATGAAATTCTCAGGGCAGAGGGAAAAAACTCCCTGCTCATCATCTTGCAGGGCATGGACGGCAGCGGTAAAGACGGCGCCGTAAAAAAAGTCTTCAAAGAATGCACCCATTTTAATGTGGATACCTATGCATTCAAAAAGCCAACAGAAATTGAATTCAGCCATGATTTTCTGTGGCGGGTTCACCTACAGGCTCCGGCCAAGGGGCACATCAAGATTTTTAACCGGTCTCATTACGAGGATATCCTCATCCAACGGGTGCACGGATGGATCGATGAAGAACGAGTTGAAAAACGAATGAACGCCATCAACGCCTTTGAAGAATTATTGACATTCGATAACCGTACAACCATCCTTAAATTTTATCTCCACCTTTCCTTTGGACAACAGGCCCTGGAGCTACAGGAGCGAATCGATGAGCCCGACAAGCGCTGGAAGCACAACGACAACGATTGGAAAGAACGGGAACACTGGGACAAATACATGCGTTGCTACGAATATGCCATCAATAACAGCGTACTCCCCTGGGACATTATCCCCGTGGACAGCCGCTGGTACCGCGACTACCTCATTTCTAAAAAAGTCTGTGAAACGATGGAAGCCATGAATTTGAAGTATCCTGTTATGGAGTAGGCGAGTGGGTAAGTAGGCGAGTGGGCAATTCAGAACTCATCATTCAATAATTCAAAAATTGGAAAAAGTACGTATCGATAAATGGCTGTGGAGCGTCAGGATATTTAAATCGAGGACCCTGGCGTCCGATGCTTGTAAATCTGGTAAAGTCCGGATCGGGGAGCAAACCGTGAAGCCTTCAGAAAAAGTAAGCGTGGGGCAGACTGTCCATGTTAAGAAAGGCGGTTTCAACCTCGAATTTTTAGTAAAAAGACTGATTGAAAAAAGGGTCGGGGCACCCATTGCGGTCGAATGTTACGACAACCTGACGCCTGAAGGGGAAATGAACAAGTTCAAAGATTGGTTTATCGGCAAGGCAGGTTCAGAAACCCGGCAAAAAGGGAGCGGACGGCCAACCAAGCGGGAGCGGCGGGAATTGGATGAGTACAAAGGAGAATGGTTTGATTGAGGAAAATCATCCGATTCAATTGGAAATTTTACAATTTTGTGAAAAATAATGTTAAGAAACGTTGTAGGAGCAGCAACCTACAGCCATATTCGTTAGCTTTATGTTTCTATTACTCATCAAAAACACCTTATCGTTATGAAAATGAAGTACCTTCTCTTTCTATCTCTCTTCGCTTTCTCGCTTACTTCTTGTATTAAGGACCAAGTGGATACCACTGACCGAGCCTACACGGAAGAAGAAGAATCAATATTAGCGCAGAACCTGAACCTGCCCGTTGAGGCACATGATTACAATTTGCAATTACCAGAACACCTTGGATTCAGCCGCGTCAATTCATCTAAGCACATGGCCACGCTTGGCCGGGTGTTGTTTTATGATAAAAAGCTCTCCAAGAACGAATCCGTTTCCTGTGCTTCCTGCCACGAGCCTGAAAAAGCATTTGCCGACGGTAAGGACTTTAGTGAAGGTTTTGATGGTGAGTTCACCAAGCGTAATTCTCTGGCGCTCGGAGCATTCCCAAGTTTCAATGCTTATTATGGTTTTGGCGGTACTCGCATGTTTTGGGATGAAAGGGCCCAAACTGTTGCCGACCAAAGTGAACTGACCATCGCCGACCCAATCGAGATGGGACATGGCGATTTGGACGTGTTGGCCAACTCCCTGCTGGAGAACAACAGATATTATCGCATTCTTTTTGACAAAGCTTATCCGGAAGGACAGTTCGGCGCAGATATGGACAACAAGGAAAAAATGCTGCAGGCATTGGACGCTTTCGTTAGCTCTATCGGTTGTTTCAATACTAAATTTGATGATGGGTGGGCCGCCGTTGGCAATCCAGAAAGTAACTTCAGTAACTTCACTGCTCAGGAAAACATGGGTAAGCAGTTGTTCAACGACAACTGTGCCAGCTGCCACAACCTCGGACCTGGGTTTTCTACTACGGTTACTTCCGCCAACAACGGACTCGATGCCAACTACGAAGACAAAGGGATGTACGAAATCACCAACAATCCTTCCCAAAAAGGGGTATTCAAAGTGCCTATGCTGCGTAACGTAGCCCTGACTGCTCCTTTTATGCATGATGGCCGCTTCGAAACACTGGAAGAAGTTATTGAACATTATAACACAGGTGTACAAGAACATCCGAACCTGCACCCGAACCTGCGAAGCTTCAACGGTGCTCCAGTGCGCCTGAACCTTTCACAGGATGAAAAAGATGCGCTGGTTGCTTTTATGCATACCCTGACTGATGCAACGAGCATCGCTCATGAAAAATATGCTGATCCTTTTAAGCAGTAAAAGATATTTTCTTTTCATAATAAAAATGCTTCCGACCGCTGCAGCGGTCGGAAGCATTTTTATTA
>JBCBRY010000190.1:0-15812 GCA_039819485.1 Bacteroidota bacterium
AGCTTTAGGAAAGTTCCGTTGGAACTTTCCTAAAGCTGCCCCTAAAAACCCCTCTTTCGATTTCGATGGGCTCGACGCCCATCGAAATCGACGCCTTAAGCCTGAAAATCAGCTGAATTGAGCCGATTCAAAAATTCGGGATGACTCATATTTTTTATTCAATTGTTGTCCCGTCATAAAATCTTAGCAATCACTTTTTTCAGCGATTTGGTTTCTTTCCATATCTCCAGCTTGGCTTTTAATTCCGGATTTACTGAACCATCTGCTTCTTTAAGTGACAACTCTGCATAAATCTCCAATAATTTTTTAGTGTTTGTAACCGGGGCATCGTCCATATTCGAAATGACATTAATCAAATAAGCGAAAAGTTCTTTATTGTGGGTGGTACTGACATTGCTCATGGACGCTGCCAGTATATCCGTTAACCTTTTTAACGGGCCATAGTTTTTTGCCAATAATTTCCCGGTAATCTCGCCCAATAGAACACTATCAAAAATACCGTACGGCACCGCTCGGACCCATAATTCAGCTACCAACTGACGCACAGTCTTGTTACTGCAAAGTGAACAGGCAGCAAGGAATACATAAATTATTTCGTTTTCATTTCTCCGGTTCCAGGATTCGTTTAAAAATTCCAAAATGTTAATCAACAATCTTTTATCATCTTCCCCTGTTATGCTCGACCGACCCATTTTCATCTGAATGACCCTGCTTAGGAAAATGGTGAGATGATTGGGAGTCAGCATGAACAAATGCTTAATCGTAAAGGAAAAAAGAAGGTCCCAACCAGGATTCCTCTGTCCATGCAAATCGATATCTTTAAATAGACCGCTGACCGGCGCAGACGGTTTTTCAGGTTCGGTACTCACCAAGTTTTTTAATTTACCGAGAATCCCTTTCTTTTTTTCCGGCTTGTAGTTAAATGCAAGAATTGATAAAACTTCTTTGGTTAAAATAGCCTTTTCAAAACTTTTGGTTCTGTGATTGTACTGCGACCCTTCATATTTTACCTCCCCTATTTGCCAGGCATATTGTTGGATGATATTTTCAAGGTCATGGTTCAGGTAGTTTTTTAATTTCGTCAGTTCACCTTCATTATTTTTTCTTAAAATAATCGGCAAATAAAAATCAGGTTTTCCAAATTTTGATAAATCCAGTTCTACTTGATTAAACGAATAAAGGAGTACATCTTTTAAAAGTTGATTTTTTATTTGATCTATTTTTCCGGTGGTAGTGGTTGACAGCTTTGCTGATTCCGGAATTCTAAAAAGAGCAATTTGCCAATCGATCAGGTCAATATCAAGTCCCAGTTTTTCGTACTCGATAATTCGATCAACCAATTTATCCGGATCAATCCAGCATGGTAAATGTGTAACGGTAGACAGTAGGTCAATGGCCAATCCGCTTATTAAATATTTTTTGGAAAGTAAACATAAATGGTCGATGATATCCACCACTTTGCTGTGATTGGACTTTTCTTCTAATGTTTTATATAAATCCCGATAATAAACGTGTTCTGCTGTTTTCTTTTCGAAATACGCCTGTCTTGATGGGGTAGCTCCCGGAAACTTTTCATTTAACAAAGCGGCATAGTCATTTAAATAAAGTGCGCAGGAATAAATCACAGGGCTCCGCTCAAAATAATTCACCCACATATATCGAAGTGCCCGGATAAATGCAGGGCTGAGCTTCTTTGCATTTTCTGCGGTTATTAATTTATTTAATTTCGGAAGAGCAACCAGCAACTGCTCGACATGGTGAGGCTCATTATTGTCCAGCACCTGGCTCACAAAAAAGACCAGTTGGTCAAGGTCCTCATATTTTTCCACGCGATTTTCTTCTGCTAAAACATTTAATACCTCTATTTCGAGTTCTTCGAGTTCTTCCAATTCCGGATCGTAATCAGCAGGAATAAATGCTGACAAAATAGCTTTTGCCTCGCTTAATAAATAAGGATAAAAGTCTATAATATTTTCTCCAACTGACGAACCATCATAATTATATTTTTTGATCAGCCTGGCCGTTTTTGTTTGGACTTTCCCGTCTTCATTCGACAATGCCTCCATAAATGCATCTAAAACACGGGGAATATATTCTTTATTTTTTGTCGCTAATTTATCGAGCAAAGAAAGCGTTGCATTAATATTCGACTTGTTTGAACTACTTAATAAATTTGGAGCCGCATTTAAAAATTGTTCCTTGTTTAGGCTTTCCTTATCAAACAATTTTTTAATCAAAGCCAATGCCGTCGTAATGGCTTTTGGGGAATCAGAATTCAGGCAGGTGAATATTTCTTTTTGCAGATTTAACAATTCTTCATCGTTTGGCTGAAGTGCATCAAACAATTTAAAATACCAGGCCGTCAATGCTTTATTAAACCCTTTGGTACAAGAGAGCAGGCACAACCGTAATACTTTGTCCCTGGATATTTTATTTTGATCAATTAATTTTTCAATAGTGACCATCCAGGGGTGCAGTCCATCAGAGCTCACACCGGGGTAGGACGAATAATATCTGCTGTGAATAGGAGTCGGGATTTCAAACAACAACCAAAGATGACGGCCTAAAGTCTCCGGATAAATATCCAGTTCATCAATACAATAGTGTAATCGGCGTTGTTCCCCTTCTTCTTTATATCTCAGAATTGAGTTGACCAATAGCGTAGCAAATAATTCGTCAGTCGGTTTAAAATATCCCTTTTTATATATGTTCATCATTTCTATATAGGAATCCCGCCTCACTTCGGTGACCCTGTTCAAGGCATTATTGCCCCACTTGGGAACATACCAGGGATAAATCTTTTCAACCACTTCTGGCAACATCAAAACTTGTGTAGCATTCCACTGAATATTATTTCTGAATGCGGTTAGTGTATGGGCACAGACGACCCCCGCCAACAAGATCAACTCCCGGTGCCTTTCCGGGTAAATATAATCTCCGGAGGTATCATACCATTTACCATTCAAATCTTTCCGCTTTACTTTTTCGCGTGCATGATAAACACCTTTTAGCTCTGCCAGTATGGGCAATAGTTTTTTCTTTTCCGCTTTCGTCAGCTCTTTCAAAAAAGGAATCAGATCAGCTTGCTGCTTGATCAGATTAGAGAGTTCTTTCGCTTTGGTTTCCATGTTTGTATTTTATAAGACTGGATTTTTTAAGATGGAACTTTAAGAATTTTTAATCATTTTTTTTGTCGCCAAAATATGTTTGCAAGGGCCCCTTTCCCCCTGGTTGCGGCTGTACCACAAGCAGGTACATTTTTCCATTTGCGGTTTTACCACCACATAGTGGGTGGTCCCTCCGCTTTGTACCCTGGCCTCCACGGCTCCATTTTCATTTGCAGTAATCTGTACGTTACCGTCGGTCAAAAGTTTTTCGGCACCTTTTAGTCGTGGGTTGAGTGCCAGGATACGGCTCAGCTTAAAAGGTAGCCGGCGATAGAAATAATTGTTTTTTTCCAGGTCAAATCCCAACAAACCCATTGCTGCCAATTTTGCGGAGAGCCTTTCAATTTTTGCAAAATCGAGGTCGTGGTCAATGGCTATTTCCAATGGATTAAAGGATTGGTTGGTATATGCGTAATTATCAAAGGCGCCCAACAATTGGTGCGGCAGGTCTTCCAGTAACTCTTCGAGTGCAGCCCCTTCCCCGGAAAACCCACGCCAAAAATTTCTGGACAGGGAAAACGTGAAATTGATCCGGTCAAAATGCAAAACCAGGTTGGCTGCCTGCTGGGATTCATGCTGATAAACGGTCAGGCCGTTGATGAGCGGCAGCAGTGGGCTGAGCAGCTTCAGCCGGTGTATGCCTCCAATACAAAGACTGTTCTTGCTTTTAGCGGGAGAAAAAGAATAGCGCCCTCCACGCTTGATGAGGTAATAATCGGTTTTGACTTTCCCGTTCGGAATGCTTCTGAACAACTGGATGGCCTGTACTTTGCTCAGTTGCATGGTGGATTCGCTTTCAGCAAAATAATGCTGGACAGTGGTCAGCCCTTTGATCCATTTGGTGGGCAAGGGTACTTTTCGTTCGACAAAACTTTCGCCGTCTTTGTGAAAACCCACTTCTTTTTTACCAACCGACAATACGAGTTTGTCATTTTTTTGAATACGTGAAAGCTCGGTGATCAACGGGGTATTAAAATCAACGTTCGTGGTGCCGTTTTCCAGAAACTCTCCATCCTGGCCATCCTCCAATACATCTACCCGGGCATACACCCCTGCGCAAATGGAGAAGCCTTCAAAACGGATCTGTTGATTGCCGGCCGTGACGATCGGGTCCTTGATCAGGGCCAATTGAGAGGGATGTAAATTAAAATTGGCCTGAACGGTTTTGGACAACGTAATCAGGCACCTCGATAAAACGAACGGGTCATTTAAGCGGCCCCAAAAAAGGCAGGGGGCGCTCCCTTTCACATCCTCACTGAATTTTGATAAAAATAGATTTTCTTGCTGGCCGGTCTTGGCAATAGAAGAAGGCGTATCATAAAGGTAGTTAATTGCAGACATGAACGATTTTAGTTGAACGTAATTAAAGAGAGTTGTATGAATTTAATTGATCCATGTTGCAAATGTAGGCATCCACTCGCAACAGCTCAAATTTGAATTTTTGAGAGACAGAGCATTTAATTTTTTAGACCGAGAGTACTCGTAGCTGGATTAAGTCCTTGAATAAAAGACATTGAGCAAAAACTAAAATTGTTGATGGCTTACCTCCCCCCGGCCCCCTCCAGAGGGGGAGATATGCACTTTATTTTCTCCCGCTCGGGAGGGGGTTGGCGGGAGGACGACCAAACATAAAAATCGGACTTTGTCAGTAACGCTACTTATTTTGTTAAAATCGATTAATGCCATTTTCAATGGTAAAATTGTAAAACCGATAAAGGTGTTTAAATATCCTTAAACTGCCATCGTACATGAATAAAAAAATGGTATTCCTCATACTGCTTGCCCATCGCCAAATTTTTATCAACTAAATTGCAACTCAGGATTAATCCAAGATTGACGTGAATTAAACAACAAGAGAATTTGATAATTAGCACCAAATAAAATATATTTGTTAACAAAGTTTATTTTATAATCGTCGTTTATTAAATGTATTGGATAATTTTACGCAGCAAAAAACCGTTTCGAACTAAGAGAGAATTGAACTTGTTGAGATGAAATAAGATGGACTAATATTAAATGATCAATGTTAAGCGAAAAGTAAGCATCTACTACTTGTAAATATCAATTGTCCATTAATTTATTAAGCTTTTAATTGGAATTGGAATAATAGAGGAAACTCAGGATCTAAAAGGTTCTACAGTTAAGTGGCGTACATTTTACGCTCTCAATCCTTTTATGCGTTCAGTGAAATAAAAGGACTAAAAAGTACGTCCACTTTACACTAGCTAAAATCTATAACTTTTACAAAATATTTTAAATTATGAACTTTCAGCGCTCAAATCTAAATTCCAATGAATACACTCAACTTGTTTGCAAAACCAGACAACAGCTTTCATCCGAATTTGGATGGCGGTCAGTCCAAACTTTCAGGACCAAACTAAAACAATGCGGTATCAACCTTCCAAGTGGTTCAGTCACTCCTAAATGGCAAAAAATCATTTACGACTCGCTCGGGTATCCGAACGGAGTTTCAAAAAAAGCATTTAAAGAGGTTTAGCAGTTTTTAGCAACTTTTGGCATATTTCATTCATTTTCGTCCATTTTTAAATTCTCAAAGAGATGAAATTTGTCAGGTCTTTATTAGACAAGGGGCGTTGCTGAAAACCCTGCCATACTAGGCATTAAAAAGAGAGTAGGCATCAATTTAAACTTTCTCTATCATGAAAAAACTTGTTTTAGTTTTATTTGCATTTTCTGCAATCACCGTTTTTGGAAACACTCCTATCCCACCTGCTAACGATTTGGAAACACCCAGCCCAGCCGTTGCGAGTGATGAAGTACCTGCTCAGGTTCTTACAGGGTTTTATAACACATTTATCTTCAATGAAGAAGGCAAATTCACGGGTGCCTGGACAGGTGAGATCGAAAATTATGCATCGATGGACGAAATCATCACCATTGTCCACGATTCAGGGGTACAGCTTGCCGGCAACAATATTTATGAAGGGTATAAACCAAAGCTCAGAGGCTGCAAGAAAAACAGTAAATGGATCTGTTCTATTGAAGGGGATGTAGTTACCCTTGATTAATTAATGGGACTTTGCCGCTGCTAAAACACCTTGTATCCGTGTACGAGCATACAAGGTTTTTTAGCACTTTTCTGACTTGTTGATCTGTTCTGGTTGGCAAGTGGATTTTTTATCAACGCTGCGGCAGCAAGCCATTTGTTGCTGTCGCTACAACAATAAATTAATTATGAAAAAGATATTTGTTTTTGCTTTATTTTCTTTTTTGACCATGCCGGTTTTTTCTATCGACAACAACGGAATAACGAATGACGAGCCACCCGTGGTCTCCACAGACGAAATTCCGGAAAATGTCTTGGCAGGGTTCTATGGAAGCTTTATTGAAGATTCGGAGGGCAACTTCCTCGGCGCGAAGGTTGGCGAAATGAAACAATATCTGGGCCTCCCTGAAATATTGACCCTGATTTCAAACGAAGGGTATGCCGTCAGTGAGGTCAAAGTTATTGACCGCCACAAGCCAAGGTTTTTTGGAGGTGGCTGCAAATACAAAGATGACTGGATCTGTCAGTTTGAACTCTAATTGATTGAGGGGCTCCTCAGATCTTCCAATCCCTGATTTCAATATTTATTTGTAAATCAGGGATTTTACCTCTCTTTAATTTTATTTATCACCAATTCAATTTTACATGAAATATTCAATTATCTTCTTTTTATTCTTTTTATCAATTAGTGCCGATGCCCAAAAGTCCGATCTATTGGACTGTGCCGTGAAATCGGAAAATGCAAATGGCCCCGCCAATGTGGAAGTATATATTTTTTCTGACCCCCGCTGTGGTTTTTGCAGGAGAGCCTTGAAAGATATAGGAGGCTGGTCGAAAGGTAAATCAATTAATATTATTGCTATGGACTTGTCCGGCGAGCCCGAGTCCACCAGTCAGCTTGAACTGTACACCGAAAATGAGGTGGAGGTAAGAGATGCCAGCCAGTGCGATGAAAAAATTAAAAAATTTATACCCAGGATATACATAAAGGAAACTGGAAGCAATAAACAGGTCATGAAATTAAGAGGATGGCATACCAGGGACCTGGATAAATTAGAGAAAAAACTGAAAAAATACATCTGATAATGACGGCTGTCAGATTGACCTTTTTTTATCAGGCTGCCAACATTCATTAATTCATATCCGAGACCACTGCTCTGCCCGAAGTATGGTTGTCATTTTTATCAATTAGATAAATACCCCTCCTACAATGGCTTTATTTCCCTCCTTAATTCGAATAAATTAATTCTCGTTAATTAACCTGATTTGGATGTATCACTGTTTACTTCTGCCGATGGAGGCGTAAATTATTTTTGGATGGAGGTGTGTTTTGACACAAAACCCAAAACACACCTCCATCCAAAAATAATTTACGCGCCGTATGATACATCACAAATTGAGTTATTTAAATCTTGTCAGATAATTTTTTAAAGTAAGCAGGTGGTCAAAAAAAATGACACTTTTCCTTTGCCTGAAAAAAAGATTTGGGACTTGGAAATCAAACATTTGTCCAAATAAAAGTGTCATTTTTAGTACTCCTTATTTTTGTCCAAGCACTTAGCTTCATTTAACAATTTAATCGACAAGCTTTTTTTTAATTGAACATATCAGAAAATAGCACACCATTTTAACGGCCTTCACTATTTTTTAACACCCATAAATTCCTGCATATCTGGGTAGGTTAGAATAAATTATACGTCCCACCCTTTTCCAAAAATATATTTTCCAATATTGCTCGGCAGGAAAAGGGTGCTTTAAAAAAAGCGCCCGAAATGATTTAGCAGTTTTTGGCAACTTTTGGCATATTTCATCCACTTTTGTCCATTTTTAAATTTCTAAACAACTGAAATTTGTCAGGTCTTTCTTTGACAAAGGGCGTTGCTGAAAACCCTGCCAATTTTGGCATAAAAAAGAGAGTAGGCATTAATTCAAACTTTCTCTATCATGAAAAAACTTGTTTTTATTTTTTTAGCGTTTTCCGCTTTCACAACTTTTGGAAACACTCCTATCCCACCTGCTAACGATTTGGAAACACCTGGCCCGCCGGTTGCAAGTGAAGAGGTACCTGCTCAGGTTCTTACAGGGTTTTATAACACATTTATCTTCAATGAAGAAGGCAAATTCACGGGTGCCTGGACAGGTGAGATCGAAAATTATGCATCGATGGACGAAATCATCACCATTGTTCACGATTCAGGTGTACAGCTTGCCGGCAATCATATCTATGAAGGATACAAGCCGAAGCCAAGGGGCTGTAAGCAGAATAGCAAATGGATCTGTAGCCTTGAAGGAGATGTAGTCATAAGTAATGATTAAATACAGAGTGGATTATGCTGTTATAAAGCCTTGTATCCCTCGCTGGCATACAAGGCTTTATAACAAGGTTTTCGGTTTTAAATTAAATGACTTGATCAGGAATTTAAATCACTAAATTTATTTATTCAAAGCTGGCGCAGGACGGTGTCCTGCGCCAGCGGTCTCATTGGAGTGGTTTAGACTTAAATGCAAAAAGCGATTCATGCCAGAACCGCTTTTTGTAGTATTTAATAAAATGGTTTATTTATTATTTCATATACTTTTCAAAGAATGCAATCATTTTTTCGGGATAAAGACCAAAATAGTTGTAACCGTCAAACCGGCGGTTGGTATTTTCAATCCAAAACAGCTCTTTTTCCTCTGACCCAATCGCATCAAAAATTTCTTGTGCATCGGTAGGGTTATCAGTCCAAACGTCATCAATTACCTGCGCCATGAAGTAGGGGACTTTCACCGCACTGGCATAATTTTGCGGCCGCATTTCACCGTTGGTAAAACCACCTAACTTTATCTGCTCCAAGTCCATCAATTCCATATAATTGCCTAAGCCCATTAAACCTGCAAATGAGGTCATTAAAGCGGTCATAGAAACGGTTAATGGCCCGAAAAAACATTTAATGCTTTCAAACAATTCAGGTCTTCTGTGCATCGCTTCATATGCAGCATTACCCCCGGTACATCTGTTGTACAGCGCGCATTTCATTTTGCTTAATTTAGGGTGATTATTTACGTATTCCTGAGCGCCCACCACATCGCGCCACTCATAGCGGCCAATGCCACAGATACCACCGTTGGCAGCACCACTGTTACCGTGGTTTCTTAAATCATATGCCAAAATATTGTAACCTGCTTCTGATAAGTGTTTCATGTGCGCCACAAAATCAATTTCCAGGGTATCTACTCCAGAAAATGGCTCCCCAAAATGCCCGGTAAACCCGGAACGGCTCATCGGCATGGGATGGTTGATGACGATGAGTTTATCGGATTCTCCTTTTACCGAAGGAATATACCATCCTTCGAGCGGTATACCGTCACTGGACGGAAAGTAAACATCTTCCCAACTGTCCATTCCGTGGTCGGCGGGTGTTTTGTGCACGGGTGTTCTAAACATCGGCCTGACGGCAAATTCAGCCAGGTATTTTATGGTTCCGTAAGCTTCTTCCGAAATGTTTTTTTGCTGCTCCAACGCTTTGTGATAGGCTTCCTTGCCCATTCTGCCTTTAAGGGTGTTGTCTATTGTGTAATCAAGAATTTTTTCGAACATTATTTTTATTTTTTTAATTAAAAAATTGTTCTGCAAAGTTCTTTGGACTCTACTAAAATCTATGAAAACAAACCAAGGCAAGTAGGATACAAATTACTGGTTTCGAAAATCAGAAGGAGAAACACCAGTTGATTTTCGAAACATACGGGAGAAGTAGTTAGGGTATTCAAAGCCAAGTCGGTAAGCAATTTCCTGAATTGTACTGTTTTCCTGAAGCAATGAATGTTTTGCCACCTTTACGATGTGGCTATGAATGTGTTCTAAAGCTGGTTTTCCGGAATAGAACTTAATGACATCGCTCAAATAATTAGGGGTGACATTTAACTGACTGGCGAAAAAATTAACCGAGGGCTGGACTACTTTTTCATCTTTTTTATAATAATTTTCGAGCAACCTAAAAAAATCGGTAACCAGTTGATTGTTTTGTTCTTTTCTTTCGCCAAACTGTCTTTTGTAAAATTCAGCTACATGTGCAAAAATGATATTGCAGTAAGCCAGCACCAGATCAATGGAAAAATGATGCTTGTTGTATTCGTCTAGTGCGGATTTAAAGTGCGTCGAAACCGTAATCTCTTCCTCCTTTTTTAAATATAGTGGCTCGTGCAGCCCATAGTGTAGAAAAGAATATTTTAAATGTTGATTATTTGAAATTAAATCTTCTGTAATATTAATATAAAAGCCATTCCATGGTGTATCCGTCCGCCATTCGATCGACTGGTTGGGACTTGAAAAATACATAAACCCATTTGTTTTGTTTTCTTCCAATCCGTACTTGATCGATACTCTGTAAAAGTTAGGAAATACTGGACCGGATGCCAATAAAAACGTTTTTGGATATTCACCAATATCTATCAAGTCACTTTTAGGTGATTTGTTTTTTGTGTACTCGTTAAATGATTTTATGCTTTTGAATTTCATGTTTTTTAAAAACGTATACACCGTCCGTTTTTTGTAGTTTTTATGATCACCAAAATTTCCACCAAGGTTTCAGGGCGCCTTTGGGATCAGTGTTTTCCTTTGGAGGAACCTTTATGTTGGATGTTTTGCCGGATTCGGAAGAGAACTCCGGGGGAAGCGTTTTTGTGCCTTCGATATAATGGTAAATCGCAGTTCCGAAACCTGCTTCTGGGATAATATTATTGCTTTGCTGGATCATAAACGCGGTGGCAATTGCAGCGGATTGCGCCAATTGTTCATAGTTTAGATCATTTTTTTTCATGATTTCCAAAGCGGGGGTTTGAATTTTCCCAATTACATCCACAAAATTACTTTTTGCCAGTTGTTGGTTGCCTTTAGACATTTTATTGTTGTCAATTCGGATTCCATAGTTCTGCAATACCGCGTGCGTGATATTAACCAGCTGAGGCCCCTTGGTATTCGCATCTACGGACAACATGACTGCTCCAGGTTCTGCATCATCTACTTTGAACTCAAAAGACCTGAACAAAAAACTACCGGCTAATCTCGCAGTGCTTGAAATGGCCTCTGTCGTATCTATTTCTCTTGATCCGTTGCCGATTACCGTGACTATCATTTCAACGATGTCATCGACTGCCTTCCTTTGATTGTTTGTTATTTCCATTATTATATAGTGAAGTTGTTTGAAAACTCCTTGCTGGCCGCAAATCCAGTCTTTCTTTTTTTATTACTGCCAACTAATGTATATAAATAATATTGACTTTGCTACATAATCGCTGGTACATATAAAACACGATCCGCTGGCGCAGGACTGTGTCCTGTGCCAGCGGATATGCTTTGTTGGAAATTACTTTCCTTTTTTTGCTTTATTTGTTAATTATCGGTGAGCCTCAAAACAGTAAGCCTTCATGGGCGTCAGGGCTATTACTTTTCCTTTTTCCCCATTCTTTCCGGGTACCACATAGAGGTCGGGCTTCCATATGTCGGAGCCATCCCCCATTTTACTTGGGTCGAGTTTCCACAGCGTCTTCCCGTTCCGGGCGTCCACCGCATGCAGAAAACCACTGCTGCCGCCACTGAAATAGATCACTTCATTGAGGTACCTGCCAGCCAGCACGCTGCTTGTGCCAGCTCCTTCGCCTTTCCAGATGAGCGCACCATTGTTGGCGTCGTAGCAGTACAGCACTTTGTCCTCGCAGTTGGCAATTACTCGGCCGTCCTCCACCAGGAAACCAGAAAAGAGGAAGTCCCTTGTAAAACTATGCTTCCATACCCGCTCACCGGTCCAGACATCGTGGCAGATGAGGTCATACCCGACGTTCATGTACGCCTTTCCGCCGGACATGGTGATGGGCTGAAGTAGCACGCCGTTCTGTGCCGGCTCGTTCAGTTGGGCTTTCTCGTACACCCATTCTTTTTGGGTAAGGTTGTACAGGCCGAGATAAGAAACAAAGTGGAAGTCGGGGTAGATGTCCTGCCAGCCGATCAATAGCATTGTATCCGAATTTTCAACGAATGGAATCAATGACGTTACCGAGCCAAGCTTGTTGGCCTGAATGTGGTCCGTCATAAAATCAGGTACGAGGATTCGCTCGATTTCGCCAGTTGAAAAATCGCCTCTGTAAATTACTTTAGTTTGGTACTCAGCCAATGTATCTGTGGGTTGGCCAAAAATATAATAAGTATTTCCAAGGCCTGCTAACTCGTTGTCATAACTGGACTCCCGCCTTATTTTCCAAAATGTATTTCCTGTTTCCAGGTCTATTGAATAATGGCGGCTACCAACGATATAGCCCATTTTTCCAATGTCTTGGTGATAGGAATAGATGTGCATCTTTTCTGTGGGAGGCTGGTAGATGTCGTTCCATTTCCAGAATTCTTCGCCGGTCTCAATATCAATGGCATTGAGCCAGTTGTCACCTTCACCCTCGGTGGTACCGACGAGTATCCGGTCACCAAAGACAAGGTGGCCCCGGATGACGCTGTTGCTGTGAAAACTCCCATCCTTGTGGAGTGAATAGTCCCAAAGGGGGGGCAGGCGATCGACCTGCCCCTCAGAATTAGTGGATGGCCCAGGTGAATCCTTCTTGCAAGAAGAGGATGACAGGGCCAACAACGTAAATATCAATAAAATCAAATTTTTCATATAAATCATCTTGGTGGTATTCCAAAAATATCATTTCTGTCCCATATTGCCCTAAACGTATCACCAATCACATCGCTGCCATCATCGGTCGTGCCGTTGGTGGTGTTGGTCTCTTCGTTGTGGTTCACCCCTTTGGCCTCGTATACGTCGCCACTTGCCAAACCGCCGATGAGTTGTGTCTGGTCACAAAGCAGCCCATCGGACTTGTCGTTCACAATGATCGTCTGCGTGTAGCTGACTTCCTCCAGGCAGTTCGATATCCCGTTGGGGCAGTGAAAGTCCACGCAGTCTATCCAATCCTGCGACCCCGTGGAGAAGCAACTACAGAAGGACCAATAGGCAGATGTGGTATAGGTGATGGTGATATCCATTTCAGTGGCCACGCATCCGGTGAGGCCGTTCCAAATACTCTCGCTGTTGTCGAACCACTTCTTGCCCTTGTGCCATTGGGAAGCCTGCCATGCATGTACGGCGGCAGCGGCCCAAATGGCCGGATTGATAAAACCGAGAAAGCCACCGACTATCGCCTTTGACAGGTGCAAGATATAGAATCCGTTGTAGATGTTCCGCATCAGGTTGGCAATCTCGACGTATTTGGTGTCATTGGCGTTGTCCGTGTCGAAGGAGCTGAGCAACCGCCAGTGGACGGGGCTGTTCTCGTTGCCCCAAATGGAGATAGCGGGCACATTCGGTGCGGCACCGTTCAGTGTGCCGAGGAACGGGCTGCCCACCACCATGTCGTCCTCCGACGGGCCGGCCACGGCATTGGTAATAAGGCCATCCAGCAATTCGTCAGCGAGGATACTGCAAATGACGTCGTTGCCGACACCGGAGACGAAAACCCCCAGCATGCCTGGTATCTCACTCAACGGGCCCGCCGAGAGCTTTTCGCAGGCGTCTTCCATAGCATCGGTCACCGAACCATCCCTGACAGAATTGATGATCTGTGCGCCATTGTTCGGCGAACCGACTGTTACCAAGGCACCGAAGCGTTGTGTGTTCCCTGTCCTCGTCCGGTCCACTTCACGGATGCCAAGACCACCCATACTGTGGCCGATGCCGATGTTCAAAGTGCTGGGTCCCGAACTGCCTGGGAAACCGGTAATGACACCCCCAGAGACGGATGTGGCCATGGCCGCTACACCAGCGCCGTCGACGAAATTGGGGCTCCTGCCGTCGTGCTGCCGTTCAGCATCGAAAAGGGCATCGTAGATGTCCCATGTAGTGGCGTTCTCGCCCAGTCCGTGGACGTACATGACGTTCCTGTCCTGCGAGAACAAGCACGTAAGTGAGAGGGCAAACGCAATGGCCAGTAACGGCCTGAAAAATCCTTTATATTTCATTTTTCTCTTGTTTTAAAGATTAACGTTATCAATTGATGTTGAACTGGAGGTTTTCGATGGTGGAAGTCATTTCCATGATGGCCTGCGCACCGGACGGCAGGGTCTCCAGCACCTCCTGTCTGATGGCGTTGATGGTGGGCACTAACCCGTCGTCGTAGCCGAACATCATGCACATCTGGGTCTCTCCTCCCCTACCGTACAATTTGGAGCCCAAAAGAAGGTTCCTGGCCTTGTCTACCAGAAGCACGACTTCCCCTTCGAACCCAGGAATGCCGGTGGCGGCGGCCGGCATGGTGATGCTCGATACTGTATTGTCGAGATCGGTGACCGTCACACCATAGTTAACAGGGTTGGCGAGCATGTCGTCGAGGCTTGCCCTGTACAGGTCAGACTGCATCCCGGCAACGGCCTGGTTGATAGCCTGTGCAGTGTGCCCTTCTTTCACTGAAGTGACAAGGGTCTCCATGTGCCCCAATCGGAGCGGGTCAACAGGCGTGCTGTACAGTTCTGTCCCGCTCTGGGAGTACAGGGTCAGGGTCCCATTCTCGATAACGGACTTGTGAGGGGCCGGCAGGTTGCTGGGCATCGCGTAGTCGGGAATCGGTATGCTCAGTCCAGGCGTCATGTTCTCGATTTCGAGGTTGACCTCCCCGCTTTCGCTCACGGACATACTGACCTTGTGCTTCCCCACTATTGGCTGTGCGGTCAGTTTGTCGATCTTGCTGGTTACTTCACCGATGGGCCTGATGCGGGTGAAAGTTTCCACCTCGTAGCTCATGTCGAACAGTTCATTGCTGAAGATGGAGAGTAACAGTGGTCGGTCCGTCGCGTCGTTCTTTTCAGTGAGAGCATCGTCCTTGGAACAGCCAAGGTAGAGCGCAATGCCTGAGAGCAGGCAGAGAATCAGTAATTTTGGCATTCTGTGCCGTTGTCGTTTCATAAGAATTTAGTTTAAAAAATTAAGAAATATGGTTTGTTTTTTTGTCTTTGTTCTTTCATGGCTTTACCATTGATTGGGCAATACCCTCTACTCTCCAAGTTGGGTGAAAACCCCAATCTGGATATAGCGCCTTTAATCATCTTGTACCATCGCCAGGTAATACCACTCCCAAGTCAATACTTTCCTGTACCTGAAACCTGTTTGTCCAGTCTCGTTTATTCGTTGGGCAGGGTACACAAATCCGTTCTCCTTCCGCATCAGTTAAAATAGCGGGGAAGCAACCAGCAGTACCCGATGGCCCTGTGGAAAGCAGTCAGTATTTTTATTTAGGCTATTGAAAAATAGGATCTTAGGAGTCTGCTCTTATGGAAAGGGCGATGGATCAAAATAATTTGATGTATATAGAAAGTAGGATCTAGTTGGTGCATAGAGAGAGACTGCGGTTTTCATAATTTATGTATTGTGTTGACGCTGTGCAATGGACAGCAGTTAGTATTTTAATTTAGGTAATTGAAAATAGGATCTTAGGAGTCTGCCCTTATGGGACGGGCAATAGATCAAAATGATTTGACGTATGTGGAAAGTAGGATGTACTTGGCGCATAGAGAGAGACTGCGGTTTTCATAATTTATACATTGTGTTGACGCTGTGCAATGGACAGCAGTTAGTATTTTAATTTAGTTAATTGAAAATAGGACCTTAGGAGTCTGC
>JBCBRY010000191.1:0-15421 GCA_039819485.1 Bacteroidota bacterium
AAAATTATTCGACTCATAATAAGTGCCAATATTTATTAATTCTCCCGACTCTTTTTCCGCCTTGATAACTATGGGAGAATTGGTTTGACATTTTAGTGAAACAGAGAATAATTGACTGTTTTTTAAGGTATATTTTAGAATTGATTTACCTTGAATAGTGTTGACTGTGCCAGCATTGTTTATGTTCCCGTCCGTAAAGTTTTTTCCGTTTAAGCAAGATGAATTTTCATTTTTTATCGGCTGAATATTTAGTAAAATATTTTGGTTTTTATTTGAAATAAAGCCAGTGGGCAATGGGGCTCCAGACTGCCAGGCTGTTGATAGGTCCCCGTCTTGTATTTTAAAAGCTTCGGACGAATTAGAGCTGACTTTAATCGTGCTCTTATTATTTAGCGGCATTATTAATCCAGCATCAGGATTAAATTTATTTTGAAAAATATTCGGGTTGAAAAAAGA
Source organism: Bacteroidota bacterium (assembly GCA_039819485.1). Classification (GTDB taxonomy): domain Bacteria; phylum Bacteroidota; class Bacteroidia; order Chitinophagales; family Saprospiraceae; genus UBA6168. Next base: position 457 of record JBCBRY010000191.1, read on the forward strand.
AGGGTTTGCAGCAGCCCAGAAAACTAAGGGAATAAAAAGGAATAAATATTTTTTGGAGAAATGCATAAGGCAATAAATTAAATGTCCCCGTTATCCATCATTAATTTTACTTTAAAGATAGCGGAGATGGTTAATGCATCCGTAATTTCACCTTTATGAATCATGTCAATGACCAATTCAAAAGGTAATTTTTTAATCTCCAGATCCTCTGTATCTTCTGGTTCTGCTTCGCCGAAAGTCAAATCTTTGGCTACAAAAACATAACCTTCTTCATCTGTTACAGAATTTGACAGGTGTAATTTTCCTGCCTCCAGCCAGGTTTCGGCGGTGATGCCCGTCTCTTCCAATAATTCCCGTTTAGCTGATTCAAGCGGGGTTTTGTTTTTGGGCCCCCCACCTTCCGGCACTTCCCAGCTAAACTCCTCTAAAGTGTAACGATATTGCCCAACCAGCCAGGTATTATTGTTTTCATCCAATGGTACAATTGCAATGGCGAGGTTTTTAAAATGGACGATTCCGTAAATGCCCGGATTGCCGTTTGGATTAATTACATTTCGGTGGGTGACCTTAATCCAGGGATTTTCGTAAGATGTCTTGCAATCAATTGTTTTCCAAGGATTTTGCATCTGGGTTGTATTTTTATTTTTTACCGCAAAATTTTTTAATTTGAAGAAAATGAAAAAATAAAAAAATCAGAATGGCATTTAACAGTTTCAGAAATTAAATGATCTGATTATTGTTTTTCCTAATAATTTTCCGGTAGAAAAATGATAGCTATACTACAGTTAACCGAAATAAATATGCCACACTTTTTATTTCCAATCATTCCGTTTTTTCAAAGAGGTAATATGTGCTAAATGGTGGTTGCTATGCCAAGCGTAAAGCGCCAACACAGATTCCATCGTATATGTGTTGCCATATTCCGGATGGATGTAAATTTTATGTTTATCCGAATCAACCATATTTTTAAAAAGGTAAACCATTCGAGGGTGAAGTCCTCTTAAAATATCGAGCGATAAACTAATGGGTAAATATTGATAATCATCCATATCAGCCCACGCTGCTTCATCATATGGCTTGATTGTCGGACTTTTTTCAGTAAGCGATAATTTGATGCGGCAATAAGCATTCATATGGCTGTCTGCCATGTGATGCACCAATTGTTTGACAGTCCAGCCACCGGGGCGGTAAGGGGTATTGATTTGTTCTTTGTTCAGAGTAATTAACGCGCTTTCAAGCCGGCCGGGAAGCGTTGCTAAATCAGTGATCCATCCTTGCCAGATTTCATCGGAAGCATTTTCAATGTAGTTGCATTTTCCGATTGGGTATTTAAGTTTTTCCATTTCCATTTGATGATGGTTTTTGTTGCTCGTCGGGCATTAAAAATGACGTGTTTAATCGTTTTAAAACCTGTTTAAAATTCTATTGTGAAAAGCTGTCATTTTTTTGTCCGTGAGATCTTAAAAAAAATAAAAGCCATCTATCAGTTTGCGATAGATGGCTTTCGATTTCATGTTGAATGATTTTTATAGATCAGCTTATTAAGCTAATTCTTTTTCAACCAAATACCGTTCTGCGTCCAGGGCAGCCATACAACCAGTTCCGGCAGCCGTGACCGCCTGGCGGTAAACATTGTCCTGCGCATCTCCACTTGCAAATACACCGCTTACATTAGTATAGGTAGTACCTGGTTGGGTGATTAGGTAGCCCGTGTCATCCATGTCAAGAAACCCTTTGAAGATATCCGTATTGGGTTTGTGCCCAATGGCTACGAAAAAACCTTCTACCGGTAGTTCTTTCTTATCTCCGGTTTTGTTGTTGAAAACCCGGACGCCGGTTACTACTTCGTCACCCAGCACTTCTTCTGTTTCCGTGTTCCAATGCACCTCAATGTTGGGTGTATTGAAAACTCGTTTTTGCATGATCTTGGATGCCCTCATTTCATCCCGGCGCACCAACATGTGGACCTTTGGGCAAAGCTTCGAAAGGTAGGTTGCTTCTTCGGCTGCTGTATCCCCGGCTCCAACTACGGCCACTTCTTTGCCTCTGTAAAAGAACCCGTCGCAAACTGCACATGCACTAACACCATTGTTCATGAATTTCTTTTCTGACTCAAGACCAAGATATTTTGCACTGGCTCCAGTTGAAATGATGATTGTATAAGCATGGTAGGCGTCTCCGGTTTCACTATAAATTGTATGATAATTTTCGCCTGTGTTGAAATCAACTTTGGCAATCAATTCGTAATGAACGACTGTACCGAAACGTTCAGCTTGAGCCCTGAACTCTTCCATCATTTCCGGACCCCCGATTCCTTTCGGATAACCTGGATAGTTTTCTACATCGGTCGTCGTGATCAGCTGGCCACCGGGCTCTGGGCCAGTGAAAAGGACAGGTTCCATGTTGGCACGAGCTGCATAAATAGCTGCGGTGTAACCTGCTGGGCCGGAGCCGATAATGATTGTTTTGTGAATTTTGTCTGCCATTTTAGGTTGTATGTTTTTTCGGTAATGCGTTTGGTTTTGAAACGATTTAAAAAATTTGGCGCAAAAGTAATGAACCAATGCCTAAACATCATTTAATCTAAAAAAGATTAATCAGGCAGGTGAGATTCTTTGAAATCAGAATTGAAGAAAATGGTATTGGTGTAAAAGTCTCGTTTGGATGAACCTTGAATGTTCCAGAATCAGGGGTTTCTAAATTCGATTAAAGTCAACTTTGATCCAAGAAAACAAGACCACGTCAAACCCTTTTTCTACCTTTGCCCCTTCAATCCAAATAGTAATTCATCCTTCGAAAAGCAATACTGCCCAATGACAAACAAGGTTAAATCTCACTCTTTACTTACGGACTACGACATCAACCTCATCAAGATGGGCAAACATTTTCGGCTGTACGAGAAAATGGGGAGCCATCCTATCAAATTAGATGGAGAATGGGGCACTTTGTTTTCAGTTTGGGCGCCAAGTGCCAAAGAAGTTTCTGTAATCGGGAATTTCAACTTTTGGGATGAATCGTCCCACCCGCTCTATCTAAGACCGGATGGCACCGGCATCTGGGAAGGTTTCGTACCCGGAGTAGGGAAGGGGTCGTTGTACAAATACAGCATTCTGGCTCCTGATGGCAGACGTTTGTCCAAGGGGGATCCATTTGCCCGGTTTTGGGAAATCCCTCCAAATACAGCATCCATTGTCTGGGATTTGGATTATAAATGGAAGGATAAAAAATGGCTGACCAAGCGGAAAAAAAATGCAGGCAAACCACAGCCTTACTCCGTCTATGAAGTTCATCTTGGATCATGGAAAAAAACAGCCGGCGGCTTCAACTCCCTGAGCTACGACGAGATGGCCAAGGAACTGGTTGAATATGTAAAGAAGATGGAGTTCACCCACGTTGAACTCTTGCCAGTCATGGAGCATCCTTACTTTCCTTCATGGGGCTATCAGATCACCGGATATTATGCCCCTTCCAGCCGTTTTGGCAAGCCGGAAGAATTTGCTGCATTGGTGGACGCATTTCATCAGGCAGATATTGGGGTGATCCTCGATTGGGTGCCATCTCATTTTCCCTATGATGCTCATGGATTGGCCGATTTTGACGGTACCCATTTATACGATCATGCTGATCCCAGAAAAGGGTTCCACCCTGACTGGAAAAGTGCCGTTTTTAATTATGGACGCTGGGAAGTTCGCAGCTTTCTCATTTCAAACGCTCTTTACTGGTTGGATGAATACCACATAGATGGCTTAAGGGTGGATGCAGTGGCGTCCATGCTGTATCTCGATTATTCGAGGGAAGATGGGCAATGGATACCTAATCAATTTGGCGGAAATGAGAACCTGGAAGCGATTACCTTTCTAAAGGAATTTAATGAAATGACCCACCGGGAATATCCGGATGTGGTGACCATCGCAGAAGAATCCACAGCCTGGGCCGGTGTGTCCAAACCTGTAGAAGACGGAGGGTTAGGCTTTGACCAAAAGTGGATGATGGGCTGGATGCATGATACTTTAAAATATATTAAGTACGATCCACTCTACAGAAAGCATCACCACCACGAGTTGACTTTCTCGCTGGTGTATGCGTTTTCTGAAAACTTTATGCTTCCACTTTCCCACGATGAGGTGGTGCATGGGAAAGGCACCTTATTGTCTCGGCAGCCAGGCAATGAAGAACAGCGTTTTGCCGGCCTTCGCCTAATGTTCGGTTACATGTGGACACACCCGGGAACCCAACTGCTGTTCATGGGAGGCGAGTTCGGGCAAACTTCTGAATGGAATATTGAGCGAGGCGTGGAATGGTGGCTGACCAAGTATGATCGTCACCAAGGAACACAACTTTGGGTTAAAGAGCTCAACCATTTTTATAAAAACTCAAAAGCACTGTACGAAAAACAATTTGAGAAAGAAGGTTTCGATTGGATCGAACATGCTGACTACACCAATAGCGTGCTCACCTATTTGAGAAAAGGAAAGGCAAAAAACGAAATAGTGGTGGTAGCCTGCAATTTTACTCCGGTAGAACGGCAGTCCTACACATTTGGCGTCCCGGCAGCAGGAAATTACAAACTGGAATTGAATAGCGACGAAACCAAATATGGCGGTAGTGGAGTTGCGGTCATTGAGAAGGTAACGGCCAAAAAAGAAGAAAAACACAATCGTGATTATTCTATCGAAATAACACTTCCGCCGCTTTCTGTCATGGTCTATTCATTACAAAAAACAATGACTCGGGCCACGAAGAAAACGCCTGCCAAAACAGCAGTGAAATCACGAGCGAAAAAATCTTCAAAATAAATGCACAAATCTGGTTTCGTAAATATTATTGGAAATCCAAACGTCGGAAAAAGCACCCTGATGAACGCGCTCGTGGGAGAACGCATGTCCATCATTACGGCCAAACCTCAGACGACCCGCCACCGCATTATCGGCATTTTAAGTGGAGATGATTTTCAAATAATTTTTTCGGACACTCCTGGGATCATCAAGCAACCAGCCTACAAAATGCAGGAAGCCATGAATCGTTTTGTGCGCTCGACATTTGAAGATGCAGACCTGATGTTGTTTGTAACGGAGGTAAATGAAAAATACAAAGAGGACGATCCGATTTTTGAGCAACTGAATAACTTAAAAGTGCCAAAGTTTTTGCTCATCAATAAAATTGACATTACGGACCCGGACAAAGTTATTCAAATGATCAAGTGGTGGAATGACCGCGTTAAATTTGACGAAACCATTCCTATTTCCGCATTATTGAAAAAAAACACGGAAAAATTATTGGGGTTGATTCAGTCCAATTTAAACGAAGGACCGGCATTTTATCCGAAAGATCAATTGACAGACCGTCCGGAAAGATTTTTTGTCAGTGAGATAATAAGGGAAAAAATTTTAGAACAATACCACCAGGAAATTCCATATTCCACGGAAGTCCACGTTGAATCGTTTAAAGAGACAACCACCAAAGATGGAAAACCATTGGTGAGGATTTATGCACATATTTTTGTGGCGAGGGAAACCCAGAAAATGATTTTACTGGGAAGAAAAGGAAGTGCCATCAAAAAGCTTGGAACCGAATCGAGAAAATCATTGGAAACCTGGTTGGAAAGTAAAGTATTTTTAGAACTCCATATCAAGGTGAAAAAGAACTGGCGGGATGATGAACGACAGTTAAAGCACTTTGGGTATGGGGAAGGATAGTTGGTTGATGATTTATGAATCATGATTTTTAGATTTGATGACCAACTGTTTTAAATAAATCAATTTGGGAAATATCGTAGCAATAGTAGGGCGACCGAATGTTGGTAAATCAACACTTTACAACCGATTGATCGGGGGGCGCGAAGCCATTGTGGATGATTTGAGCGGAGTTACCAGAGACCGCCAATACGGCACCTCTGATTGGAATGGGAAGCATTTTACGGTGGTGGATACAGGCGGATTTGTAAAGGCTTCCGATAATGTATTTGAAAAAGAAATTCGCTCGCAGGTCAAAATAGCGATTGAGGAAGCGTCTGCGATTATTTTCATGGTAGATGTCTCAACGGGCATTACAGATCTGGACGAAGATATGGCGAGGATGCTGCGCAGATCCGAACGACCTTGCATTTTGGCAGTCAATAAAGTTGACAACGATGACCGGCTGCTCGAAGCCAACGAATTTTGGAGCTTGGGATTTGAGGAAACTTATTTCCTCTCGTCCATGACTGGGAGCGGTTCTGGAGAATTATTGGATGCTGTGACAGAACACCTGGAAGAAGATGAAGAACCAGTCGAGTCAGAGATTCCAAAATTTGCCATTGTGGGGCAGCCAAACGTAGGAAAATCTTCCTTTGTAAATGCTCTTTTGGGAGAAGACCGGAACATCGTTACCGATATTGCGGGTACTACTCGAGACAGCATTCATTCCAAATATGAGAAATATGGCAAAGAGTTTTTGCTGATAGATACCGCAGGAATTCGCAAAAAAGCCAAAGTGCATGAGAACCTCGAGTTTTATTCGGTCATGCGTGCGATCCGGGCGATTGAGGAAGCGGATGTCTGCTTCTTATTGATCGATGCCCAACAGGGTATTACCCAACAGGACATGAGTATTTTTCGATTGGCCCAGAAACGTCATAAAGGCATCGTTTTATTAGTAAATAAGTGGGACTTGGTGGAAGAAAAAGAAACCAATACTGCCAGGGATGCGGAAGAACGAATCAAAGAAAGAATCTCCCCTTTGGATGATATTCCAATTATTTTTATTTCGGTTAAAGAAAAACAAAGAATTTTCAAATCCATTGAGGCTGGAATCAAAGTTTTTGAAAACCGTACACAAAAAATAAAAACGTCTCACCTCAATGATGTCATGCTGCCGGAAATAGAAAAATATTCCCCGCCAAGGCACCGCAATAAAACTGTTAGCATCAAATTTGTAAATCAATTGCCACTGCACTATCCAGCCTTCGCCTTTTATTGTAATAACCCCAAACATGTGAAGGAAAGTTATAAGCATTATCTTGAAAATCGGTTGCGGGAGCATTTTGATTTTACGGGTGTGCCCATTGCCATATTTTTCAGAAAAAAATAATCCCCCACTTAATTTAATTTCCTTATGTCATTAATTGAGACTGAAATCCCTGGACTGTTCATTTTTGAACCAAAAGTTTTTGGTGATGAAAGAGGTTATTTTTTTGAAAGTTACAACGAGAATGTTTTTAAGCAATCAGGTATCGATATTCGTTGGGTGCAGGATAACCAGGCCTTCTCTGGGAAAGGAGTTTTGCGAGGATTGCATTATCAATCTGCTCCATACACCCAAGCAAAATTAGTGCGGGTAATCCAGGGCAAAGTTCTGGACGTTGTCGTTGATATCAGGAAAGGTTCAACTACCTACGGCCAAACATTTACTTGCATTCTGAGTGCCGAAAATAAGCGGCAGTTACTGGTGCCAAGAGGATTTGCACATGGTTATGTCGTACTCAGTGAAACGGCAGAATTTTTTTATAAATGCGATAATTTTTATTCTAAAAAACATGAAGGCGGCATCAGGCCCGATTGTCCCATTTTAAATATTGATTGGCAATATGATGTTTCTAAAGCAATTATTGCCGAAAGAGATGCTAATTTTCCAAAGTTCGGCAACCACTTGGATTGGGAATAAATTGGTGTTTCAGATACTTCATTAAAAGACCCGCACCCACAAATTGATTTATTATAAAATCTAAATCGAAAAACAATTTCCCCCAATATCCCAATCCCTCAATAAAAAGGAGAATCCTTCAAAGCGATAATACCATTTTTTCCTTCCGAGCCGATCACTCTTCTTGCCTGCATAAATGACTTTAACCGATATTCCACAAAATCAGGATCACCTCTCTTCAGGCTTTGTATCTGCACCCGGTCGGCAGCATGGATGATTTTCCCGTTACCCAGATAAATGGCAACGTGGGTAATTCTTTCACTCCCGTCTTCCCGGTATTTTCCGAAAAATAAAAGGTCACCTGGAATTAAATTTTTCAGTGTTGTATCTGTGTCAATCTTTTGTCCGGTGTGCACTTGCAAGCTGGCGTCTCGCTCCAATTGAATGCCATTCAGATAAAATGCAGTTTTCGTAAAACCACTGCAATCCAAACCTTTTCCGGAAGTTCCTCCCCATAAGTAGGGACGCCCAATCATTTCTTTTGCGGTGGCGATCACGTTCTCAGCAAGCGGTTGGTGCGATTCCATCCATTCATCATAAGGAATTATTTTTTCTTGTTTAGCGAAACCAGTTCTTCCGTCAGGTAATTTTATTTCATAGAAATTATTTTTCGAATTAATTATTTGAAAAATGTTGCCCGCTACTAAATCAGTTACTTTGTTTGAGTTAAGATCGGGCGCTTCATAAACAAAAGAATAATCGTAGATACAGACACCTCGATCACTTAACATCCATTGTTTGTATTCAATGGAATCCATCAATTGAATGCCACCATCGTCAACCCATCCTAAATAATTATCAGGTGTTTGGATGTAAAAAAAATCCCCCGCTTTTTTATAAACCCTTACCGGAGTACCCAAAATAGATTGGGTCGCTAATTCGGCTGAATGTTTTGGTTTTGACCGAATGTTGCAGACCGAAAGATTTACCAATCCAAAGTTTTTACCATTTAAATTGCTGTGCGGTAAAACGGTTATGCTATCAATAATCGGATCAGACGTGTGAAGTTTTGCTAAAAGACTACTTTTTAATTTTGGAAAAATAGTCTCACCAGAAAGCTGGTATTTTCCATTTTTGGTTTTTTCGACTTTCACGTTAAACAATGCAGTTCGGTTGTCCTTTATAAATTCTTTTTTAAATTCTTCGATTTGGAATTCAATGCCTGCTAATTTTTTGTCAACAGTTGGTTGGCAAGCAAAAAAAGCAATTAACAGTGATAAGCAGAAAAACCTCATTTGCAATGTGTTTAATTCTATTTAAAAAAATTATCTAATTACTTACATGGACAAAAATATGAAGTACTAAAAATGACACTTTTATTTGGGCAAATGTTTGATTTCCAAGCCTCAAAAATCTTTTTCAGGCAAAGGAAAAGTGTCATTTTTTTTGACCACCTGCTTACAGGAAAAAATTAATCCATGATGATTTGAACCTAAAAAATCTCCCCGTAATCCCTCTAAAAGGAGATAAGTACGGATTAAATTTCCCCGTCTGGGGGGAAGGACATACTTGTACAGTTTTTCAAAACAAAGCATTGTCCCGAACTCAGAAAAGTTATTTAAAAATAAAAAATGGTGTTAGCGATTGAAAGGCTAACACCATTTTAGGGCGAATTAATTTAAGTTTTAATCATCGCTCCTTCTAAAGCCAATTCCTTTTTTATTGTTGAACAATAATTCATTGGTGTCTAATTTAAATTCGCCAACATCTTCCATGGTTAAAACATTTGAAGAAATATTTTCTCTTTCATCCGGGGTTAAGGCAGCAAGTCGCAGGTTTTGATTTTTGATGGCTTCAGCAACTACTTGTCTTACCGTTCTGGCGTTGCCAAAATATTTGTCCCGGTAATTATAGAGGAAATCAAAGTATTTGCCCAGATATTCTTCCGCTTCAGGAGACGGGAACATGCTTTCATCTTCCAGCATTAAAAGTGCAATGCGTAACAAGTCGTGCGAGGTATAGTCCTCGAATTTCAACACTTTATCGAAGCGGGAACTCAATCCCGGGTTGGCTTTGAGGAATGCCTCCATATTGTCCGGATAGCCAGCTACGAATACGAAGAACTGGCCGCGATTATCTTCCATTCTCTTCAGGATGGTCTGTATGGCCTCATCTCCAAAGTCATTTCCAGAATTACTTTTTTGGGTCAGCGAATACGCTTCATCAATAAAGAGGACACCGCCCATCGCTTCTTCAATTTTACCGACTGTCTTGGTCGCTGTCTGGCCAACATACCCGGCTACCAGTCCCTGGCGGTCAGTTTCGACCATATGGCCCCGCTCGAGGATGCCGAGCGCTTTATATATTTTGGTTAAAATGCGTGCGATGGTGGTTTTTCCTGTTCCCGGATTACCGACCAAGACGGTATGCAGGTAAAAACTGTTGAGGACGTCGCGCTCCGTCTCCCGGTAATAACGCACCAGTCGTACATGTTCGATAATCTGTTCTTTCACCCGCTCCAGACCGATCAGGCGATTCAGTTCGGTGATGCTTTCCTGGAGCAGATCCTCGTCAATCGGAATATTGGGCAATTCCCGGCTTGGTTTCAGGTCGATTTGTTTGACATCATAACCTTCTATCGTTTCCAGGATCTCTCTGTCCAGCGTTTCAGGTGATTCCAAATCCATCACCCTCAACCCTAAATTAAATTTTGATTTTTCGATAAGATCATAAACAAAGCGGGCATTGCCGAAGGTTCGGTCCCGGTCGCGATAGGCATTGACGATGAGTTCGTCAATTTTGGATTTTGCTTCAGGAGAAAGTACAACTTCCATTTCGCTACACGCATAGGTCGCAATTTGGGAGAGCTCCTGGGGCAGATAATCACTAAATTCGAAGTGGTGTTTGAAGCGAGATTTAAGCCCTGGGTTGCTGTCCAGAAATTTATTCATTTCTTTTGGATACCCGGCAACGATGACGGCCAAGTCACCTTTTCCATCTGAAAGTTCTTTAACTAAAATCTCAATTACTTCCCGACCAAAATCTTTGGTGTCTTCCTGGCTCCTCACTAAAGAATAAGCTTCATCGATGAACAGTACGCCTCCTCTGGCTTTTTCAATAGCCTCCTTCACTTTAGGGGCAGTTTGTCCGATGTATTCGCCCACCAAATCGACCCGGTCAACTACGTGGACATGGCCACGGGTCAAAAGGCCCATTTTTCGATATAGCCGGCCCACCATTTTTGCAACCGTCGTTTTACCAGTGCCCGGATTGCCAATGAAGACCGAATGCACATTGACACTTTCTTTTTCCTGGTATCCCAATTCTTTGCGCAGTTGCAAATACTGAATATACTTGGCGTGGTCCCGGACCTTTTCCTTGATTTCAGCAAGGCCGACCAATGCATCAAATTTGACCATTAATTCTTCAAAGGTTTCATGGTCATCCTCGAAGGGGGCGAAGAAGATGGGGCCATTTCGGTCGGGCATAAATACGGCTGGCATTCCTTCCTCGAAGCGCTCGCCTACTTCAAAAGGTATAGCACCGATCAATTGGTCCATGAAAATCAGTTCACAGGTGTATTTATCTTTTCGCCATGACCCCTTGACGTTACTTCCCCATCCGGCGGTAATTTTTATGAAATCATCCTTGTCTTCCATTTTTTGGAGTCGGATGATCTGCCCTTTCAATTCCCTGGCATCGTTCAAGAACTTGACGAATAATTCGCATTGCCAGGATTTGTCAAAATGGGTGTTTTTCAACAAGATTTCAGCATAAATATAACGGGTGCCGGCTCCTTCAAATTTTTTGTAATAAACCCGGTCGTCTTCCATCACATCATCGTAAGGGCCTTCGTACAACCTAAAGGAATGAAGCTGAATGTATGGGTTGCCAATTTTCAGGGCATCTTTCCCGGCATCTTCCATGTAGAAATATTTCGAAGTTACTTTCTCTCCTTCGATGTACGCTTCCCACATATAAGTGCCTTTTTTCCAAAATACACCTTCCGATTTGTTGCCCCAGCCTTCGCGCACATAGACGATGTTGTCATATTTGCTGATCTTCCGCTTAAAAGGCAAAACACACAGCTCTTTTTTCCCCTTTTTTAATGAAAAGCAACGCAGTTCTACCTCTACTTCCCATTCTTCCTTATCGAAATATTTATTGTAAAATGAGAGTTCGGCATACACGTAGGTCGTTTCCCACCTGTCAAAAACCTGGCGGTACTTTTTTCGGTTGTTGGCCAGCCATTCAGTGGAAGAGTATACCTTGAGTTCTCGGAACTTGTATTTCTTTAAATCAGGAAATTTCGTGTTGAGTGCCATGTGTAAATCAGTTGGGTGTGAATTGACGGTTCACCCGGATTAGCTCACAAAATTAACAATAGACATGGAAGCTGCAAATTTAAAACCAAAGGGTTTTCTGGTTTCTGGTTTCTGGTTTCTGGTTTCTGGTTTTTGGTTTTTGGTTCTGTTAAGAGCAAAACCAGAAACCAGAAACCAAAAAAGGCATGGCGAAACGCCACACCTTTACAAATCGATTGTTTGGAACATTATATTTTGATAGTTATGCCTGCGTTTAGTAAAGACACGCCGTAGCCAATTTCTCCGAAGACGCCAATTTTGTTGTGTACAAAATAGGTCGTTCCGACAAACCCCGAATACAGTAGTTCTCCATCAGGTCTGTTAGGGTCGAAGGGGGTTGGGGCTTCCGGGTCACGTACAACTGTTTCTCCAGAAAATTTGTCGAATTCACGAATGTTCGAATGGTTGTACCCCAACATGGCACCTCCATAGATCTCAAATTTTTCGGAAATGCTTTTTTTCAATTCTCCTCTCAGGCCGAGCAAGGTCTGTTTATTCGAAACCAAAATCTGCTGACCGTCGGAAATAATTGCTGGAGTGGTAGAGGTAGAAGAGGAATAACCTGCGAATGCGCTCAGGCTAAATGCCGGGGTCATCTGATAGGTCAGCCGCGCATTGAGCGGGGGCGTGTTTACTTCTGCATCGTCAGCAATAAATGTGGGAAGTACACCAATTCCAGCACTAAAACTTAGCTTGCTGGCAGATTGGGAAAAAAGTGAAACAGAGCCCAAAAAAAGGCAAAGAGCTGTGATAAAACTAATGGAATTCTTCATGGGTGTTCTTAAGCTTAAAATGGTTAGTAAAAAAAATTTTGGATATGCTTTTTTGAAAATGGCAGGGCGTAAACAGCTCATGTTCAATAAGTTAAAATGAATTTTCTAATCATTCGAAACACACGTATGAATCATGAACAAAGAGAGACACCCTCAATTTTATAGTAAAGAATTTGACCGATAGTCAAAAAAGGTAGGTAAAGAATATTTTTATATAAACAGGTTTTAATGAAAAAATCGGGGGTATAACGAGCAGGTAATTGGTTTAGTTTATACTTGATTAAATATTTATCAACATTTTTAATTTTTTTTTGACTCAACGTCTTTTTCGTTGCATTCAACGACATATTTTGCTGGGCGAACCAGAATAGTAGAAGTTTGGAATAACAATCACCAAAACATTATAGTCATGAAACCAAGAATTTTTGTCCTGTTCGCCCTTTTGATCATTGTATTCGCTCAGAGCTGTATTCCTTCAATTCACCCGCTTTATACGAAAGATAAAATCGTCTATCTGGATATCCTGGAAGGTGTATGGACTGATGAGTTTGGAGATGTACAGGTAAAGAAATTCCAGACGACATCCGGAGAGGAAAGAGAAATCACGATCACGTTGGCAGACGATGACGGCGTTATGCCTGAGGTCTGGGATTTCAGAAAAAATGAGGATAATGGTTATCTTTTGATCCATTCTGATGATAAAGGAAGAAAGGCCGCCTTCGATGTTTACATCGTAAAGTTAGGAGGAGACTACTATATGGATTTCTTTTTGACTGATTTGCCAGAGAAAGATCGGACTAAAAGCTCTGATTTAACAAATATGTTCGACTCTAAAGTGAATGATTTGGCTGCGATTCATACATTGCCCGTACACACATTTGCCAAACTGATCATTGTTAACGAGGAGGTGAAAATAAAAATGTTCGATCCCGATTTTTTGGAGAAACTATTCAAACAACGTCAAATCCGAATTAAGCATGAACAGTTGGATGACGGAGGTTACGTATTAACTGCACAACCAGAAGAGTTGCAAAAATTCGTGGAAAAATATGGTGACCATAAAGAAGCATTCATCCATGATTTAATTGCCTTGCAAAAACAAAGTTAATTGTACGAAAACCAAAATATATTCGAAAAAACTGTCCGGAACAGATATGTACAGCATACCTTGTTCTGGGCGGCTTCTTTTTACATCTTGTATCGTCTTTTTGCCATTTCAGAGTCTGTTGAATGGGTCGATATTATTTACACATTTTTATTTCATTTTTCATTGGTTACGGTAGTTTATTTAAATCTTCGACTTTTGATACCGAGTTTTTTGGAAAAAAGAAATTACCTGTTTTATTTTTTCAGTTTAGTTGTGTTGATTTTATTAGGTGTGGGCATTCATTGGGTTACCTTCAATTGGCTGGACAATATATTGTTCCCCGATTATTTTTTTATTGATTTTTATGACTTTTCAGATATTGTAGAATTTGTCTTCTCCTTTATCTTTATTTCCAGTTTACTGATGTTTTCTAAAAGCTGGTTCAGGCAATTGGAAACCGACCGGAAAATTAATGCATTGGAAAAAGAAAAACTGGATGCAGAAATAAATGCTTTAAAAGGACAGGTTAATCCACATTTTTTATTTAACAGTTTAAATAACCTGTATTCCCTGTCGTTGGATAATGACAACCGGGTACCGGGAATTATTTTGCGCCTTTCGGAAATGATGCGTTATTTACTATATGATACTAACGTTGACAAGGTGTTATTGGAAAAGGAAATAGAACATTTGAAGAATTTTATTGAAATGCAAGAGCTCCGGCTCGGCGATAAGGTCGATATTAAATTTGACATAGGTGGTTCGCCAAAGTCGATAAAGATTGCCCCTCTGCTATTTTTACCATTAGTGGAAAACGCCTTTAAACATGGAGAAAAATCAAGTAACAAAGGCGCTTTCGTGCATGTCAAGCTCGACATAATGGAAAATGAAATTTCTTTCCAACTAACAAACCGGAAAGGAGAGGTAGATCAAATGTTTAGAAAAAAGAGTGGCGGGGTAGGGTTGAAAAACCTTGAAAAAAGATTGCAGCTTGCATATCCGAATAGTTTTGATTTCAAGAATATAGACGGTACTGACAGTTATACCTCTGTTTTAAAAATTAAATTATGAAGAAAATAAATTGTATCGCTGTTGATGATGAACCTTAGCGTTGAATGTCA
>JBCBRY010000192.1:0-15165 GCA_039819485.1 Bacteroidota bacterium
CTAACAATTTACAGCTTTTGCAACATTTTTTATTTATTCCAACTTTTTGGAACAAATCATTTTTAAACAGCTTCAACGTTTAATCTTCGTCTTCGTCGTCTTTATCCTTCTTTTTTTCATTATCTACGATAATGTCATCGCCATCATCCAGTTTTCTCGATACTGCGGCATAAGGCCCCTTAATAACTTCCTCACCGTTGCTCAAACCAGACAGGATCTCGATATAGTCATCATCTTGAATGCCTGTTTTTACTTCTTTCATTTCAGCGGTATTCTCGCTTGTTACCACGAATACGATCTCAACTAATTCATCATCCTCTTCCTCTTTTTGACTGACCTGTTTGGGCGCAGCGTCTGTATCCTTATCGAAATCTTCCCTGTCGCGTGCACCAACAGCCTGAATCGGTACACTCACGACATTTTCCCTGGTTTCCGTGAAAATTGACACGGAAGCAGACATACCGGGGCGGAAAGGATATGGCTTATATGGCTTGACCAGGTCCTGATAAGATGCAGCGTCAATATCAATGGTCACTACAAAATTAGTCACCTGATCACTGGTCAGCGCAACACTACCAGCAGCACCAACAAGATTATTGGCGGTGTGAGCAATCTCCACTACCCTGCCCTTGAATTTCCGGTCGATGTAAGCATCAATTTCAATATCGACAACCTGGTTCATGGCGATTCGGGGTATATCGTTTTCAGTTACTTCTACCTGGACTTCCATTTCGCTCAGGTCAGCGATCCGCATAATTTCGGTACCCGTCATCATGGCCGTACCAACTACCCTTTCTCCTTTTTCTACATTTAGTTTTGAGATGATGCCATTCATGGTTGCGTAGATGGTCGTACGCTTCTGGGTTGTTCTAATTTCTTTTAAGGATGCCTGCGCACTTTTGATCTGGAATTCAGCCCCCTTGGCACTTTCTTTTGCAGAACGAATATTAGCCTGCGCAGCCCTTAAGTTAGCTTCGAGGGCCTGCACATTTGACAAAGAAGATTCAAAATCCTGTTCTGAAATGACTTTTTCCTTAAATAGTTTTTCATTTCTCTTGTGGACATCCCTGGCATTGGTCAACTGAGCATCGATTTGTTCTTTCTGAGCGGTGAAAGTCTCAACCTGAGCCAAAGTATTGGCCAAGGAAGCCTTTGCGCTGTTGACACCAGCGGCCGCTCTTTCTACTTGAGAATCAAAAGCCTCAGGATCAACTCTTGCCAAAATCTGGCCGTCAGTCACACTATCTCCTTCATTGACCAACAATTCTATTATTTCACCAGAAACATCTGAACTGATGTTTACCTCGATCTTTGGGAAAACCTTTCCACTTGCTTCTACAGTTTCCTTTATGGTTCTCAGTTCTGATTTTTCGGTCTGGACTTTCTCTCCTTTCTCCCGGTTCTGGCCTTTGTAAATCGCAGCCGCGAGTAAAAGAATCAATAGGACTCCTCCGACGTAAATGATGGTTTTGTTTTTTTTCTTTGCCATGATGGATAAAAGACTGTTTAAATTTAGAATGGCTCAATGGATAAATAGTCAAGCAGTTTAAACTTAATTAGCATTTCTCTTACGGGCGGATCACAACTTATTCAACTAATTGACTAACCAACCATTTACTTAATCTATTTTCAATGCTTTTCCTAAATAGAAATCAATAATTTTCAAACGGAACAAGTAGTCGTATTTAGCAACGGTCATATCTATTTCTGCTATATCCAAATTGTTTCTGGCCGTTGTGTACTGAAAGGTGTTAATCGCTCCAAGTTCATATTGTTTTTCTGCATTTTCAAATGCAGCGGTAGCAGCCTCAACTGTCTTATTGGCAGCCTTCATCGACCGATAACCTGCCCTTGCGCTGGCAAGTGCATTTTGTATATCAATTTTCAATTGTTGCTTGGTTAAGTCAGCTTGTAGCTTGGCATTGAGTATATTGACTTTGGCTCGCTCAACGGCTATGCGATTCCGGTGATTATTGTAGAACGGAATAGATAGGCTTACGCCGACGTTTTTACCAAGGTTGTCATCCAATTGCGTGAAATAAGGAGTGTCTTCCACATCTGAGCTGATATTTGGAAAGCCTACCACAAAGTCTTCATTATTAACTCGTAAGGTCACATCGTCAAAAGTAGTATCGCGTGGCCCGACGGGTCTTTTTGAAGCACTTGACCAACGCGTATCAAAACCACCGAACAAGGTCAAGGTCGGGAGCATGCCAGATCTCGCTATACTGACCCCCTTCTCTGCACTTTTTAAATTCATTTCATCCCTCATAACCTGAGGTTGAGTATTTACAGCAGTTCCGTACACTTCACGGAAAGTGTAGGCTTCCGGAGAGGTATCGTAATCAAAATTGATTTCTGGAATTTCAATTTGAATTTCTGTATTTGGATCAAGCTGCATGAATTCTTTCAGGTTCAAATAGTTGATATCAATCAGGTTTTGTGATTGAATGATGGTTTGTTCATCCCTTGCCATCTGAGCCAAAACTTCCAGGCGATCATTTTCCGGAAGAGTACCGGCTTTAATCATCTTATCTGTTTGATCCAATTGTTCTTTGGACAAACCGAGTCTTTTCTCTCCATTGACGAGTTGTTCTTCCGCCATCAAGATCTGCAGATAGGCGTTTGCAATATTGAGCGCCATAGTATTGAAAGCAAATTCAGCATCTGCTTTGGAGGCTTTCAGATCGTATTGCCCTTGCTTAATGGAATTGTTGATAAGCCCTCCCTGAAATAAAGTAAGATTTCCGCTAACACTTATGTTATTGAAACCGATTCGTTGATTTTGCAGCGCATTTGTGGTTGGATCAAGTCCTAATCCAAAAGAGTAACCATAAGAAGAGGAACCATTGATAGAAGGTAGCCGGTTCAATTTGTTCTGCTTGTCCGCCAAGGCGGCTAATTGTACACCGTAATCTGCTTGTTTTAGCGTTAAACTATTTTCCTTGGCGTAGTCGATGCATTTTTCCAATGACCATTTTTCCTGGGCAATGCTCGAAAGAGAAATAAGGACAAAAACAAATGAGGCAAAAAAGGCCACTATTTTTTGATTGTCAGAAGAGTAACTAAAAGTCATAATACGGTGATTTTTTAAAAGTGTAACAATATTAGAACAGCCATTAGCCGTACGGTTAAATAATTCTATTAAAGGCTGCTTCTTTTGGATAAAAGTTGGAAGGAAAGGAAGGTTTTTGGATTCAGGGCTATCCAATGCTTATTGGATATTGGATGGACGAGCAAAAGAAAAACGTCAATGTACCGCTTATTGTTGCTTCATCCAATTTATTATTTCAGTATCCTTTTTCGTTTCCATATCTGTTGGGATATCTAATTTTTTCATGGCTTTCATATCGATGCCAATCGGCCTACGATCTGATCCACCCAACAACTGCTTGAAAACCAAATATTGATTATCGCGGAAACTTGGGTTGATATTGGTCTGTACATTGATTGGCTTGTCAAATAAAGGATTAATCTGAAATTCTCCAGTATTCAAGTCAAATTTTGGAAGTATGGCTTGATGTGTTCCTTCATCTGTTTTCAGGAAAAACAGTGAATTGTATGATATCCCTTCCTCCAGCTCCAACTCAGCCGTTGGTAAGACGGGGGCGGCCTGCATTGAGTTACTCAAATCAAAGACGAAAGTGCCTTCACCATTAGCATATCCCACCAAATAATTTTCCCAAAGCTCCAGTACCTGAATCATACCTGATTGTGCATCCTCGGCATAGCGTTCATTCAGGTAATTGGGTTTAAGTGGCTTAGACAATTGTTTTTTTATTAAATCAAATATGTAAATATGGCTGAAACCCTGGATGGCAATAAGTTGGCTTACGTTGTTGTACGTAATTTCTGATAAGTAATAAGGAAAATCCGGACTACGGTTTACGGGTAACACATTGCGCAATATTCTGTCGCAATCCTCTCCGTCATAAACTTCTAAAATGCGGTGGCTTTCTCCCAAATCCGGGTCAACCGTCGATTCGTCTGCCACTATGGCCACCAACTCGTTTTCTTCCCTGGACCAGAAAAGGTTTTCTTCCAGAATAGATCCGTTGATTTCACATTCAGGTTTCGTGGTGGGAAGTGTGGGCGTTTCACTGCCAGTCGTAACTGTGGAGTCAGTCGCAGGTTGAGTAGTGTCGTTTTCGCTTTGCGTGGGAGTGCCTGCTTCACATCCTGCAAACAAAAACATTGCGGATAAAAACAACCATTTTGCCAGCTTTATCATGAGTCAAATTTTTGCCGAAGGTACGGATTTTTTGGTTTCCCGACCTTGTGTTCAGGATTTCCCTTCACCTAAATTGATTCCTCGTTTTCAGTTTTTGGCAGTAGAGTACAATGGTCAAGCTGGAAGGATGTAAACGTACTTTATCTCTTCTTCTTTTTGGTACGGAGGCGAGGCTGATTCCATTCCTCACGTTGAGCAAACTCTACAATCTTTCTCATGAAACCAACCATGGAGAGGAACAAGAGATAACCAAAAGTGAGAACGATGTAAATCCAGCGGTAAGATCCAGCTTCATTGATAGACATCGAAGAAAAGGCCCACGCCATTAAGCCGCTCAATCCGGCCAAAGCTACATAGCTCAAAATACTTCTGGTCCAGTAACGGTCCATATTATCTGACATCAGACTGATCAAGGAGTTGAAAATGGCAAAGAAAAGGATGAAGGTGCAAGCAATTGTCCAAGGCAGGCGCTGTTCGAAATTGACACCAGCTGAGGCGAACAAGGAAATGATGATATTTGAACCAAATACAAAAAGAAGTATAAGTACAGATTGACGGACCGGGTTTTTCAGCTTATCGAGAAAGGAAGTATTTTCCATAATGAGATTTTGTAGTTCGGACAGTGGGTATTTATTGGACGACCTCTCCGAACAGATCATAATCCTCGGCAGCAACAATTTTTACTTCCGCAAAATCACCGATCCGCACATATTGGTTGGTAGCATCCACCAACACTTCGTTGTCAACTTCTGGAGAATCAAATTCTGTCCGGCCAATAAAGTACCCGCCTTCTTTGCGGTCAAACAGCACTCGTAAACTTTGGTTGACTTTTTTCAGGTTTTTCTTTAAAGAAATTTCTTGTTGAATTTCCATCAAACGGTTTGCTCGTTCTGCTTTTACCTCGGCCGGAACATCATCGGCAAAATCATGCGCCCTGGTATTTTCTTCATGGGAATACTGAAAAACGCCAAGGCGTTCGAATTCCATTCTTTTGACAAAATCGCAAAGTTCCTCAAACTCTGCCTCTGTTTCTCCCGGGTATCCCACCAGCATCGTCGTCCGAATCGCTATTCCCGGCACTTTTTCTTTGGCCAATTTAACCAATGCTTCTGTTTCCTCTCTGGTTATTTGACGCCGCATCCGTTCTAAAACTGTGTTGGCAGCATGCTGCAATGGCATATCCAGATAGTTACAAATCTTTGGCTGTGAAGCAATTACGTCAAAAATCTCAACTGGAAATTTACTCGGATAAGCGTAATGAAGACGGATCCATTCAATGCCTTCTACTTCGGCCAGAGCATTGAGCAGTTCAGGAAGGGACCTTTTTTTATAAATATCTAAACCGTAGTAGGTCAGTTCCTGAGCGATAAGCATAAGCTCTTTTACACCCCTTCTGGCCAAACTTTCTGCCTCCTTAACCAGGGATTCAATAGGTCTTGAAATGTGCTTTCCACGCATTAGCGGAATTGCGCAAAAAGAGCAAGTTCGGTTACATCCTTCGGAAATTTTCAGATAGGCGTAATGAGGAGGAGTCGTGATTAAACGTTCACCGATCAAATCACTTTTGTAGTCCGCATTCAACCGGGAGAGCAGGCCGGGCAGTTCCAGCGTACCAAACCAGGCATCTACCTCTGGTATTTCCAACGCCAGATCATCTTTATAACGCTGCGACAAACAGCCGGTGACATATAGTTTTTCAATGCCCCCATCTGTTTTCACATCCGCATATTGTAAAATGGTATCGATGCTTTCCTGTTTGGCCAGATCAATAAACCCGCAGGTGTTTACAATTACAATATTGGCATCTTCGTCATTGCTGTCATGTGCTACTTCATAATCATTCGCCCGGAGTTGGGTGATCAGGTTTTCACTATCTACCAGGTTCTTTGAACAGCCAAGGGTGATGACGTTTACTTTGTCTGATTTGAGTGTTTTAGTTTTCATGCACTACTTTTTTCTTTTACCTCTTTTAAGCTTTCCGTTAAAACTGTTTTCACCTCCAGCCCCAGTTCCTTCCCCTGCTCCAGTACAAAATTGTATGCTTCCGCAAAATCATTTTTCACTTCACCATCCAGAATAGCTTCCCGCAATGCGTTCTTGATAATCCCCACATTTCGGGAAGGAGGAATGTCAAAGGTTTCCATGATGTCTTTGCCATTTACTGGAGGCTCCCAATTGCGGAGCTTGTCCGTTTCTTCTACTTCGATCAGGCGCTTTTTGAGTTTTTCATAATTCTTTAAATAACGCTTGACTTTCTTTTCGTTTTTCGAAGTAATATCTGCCTGGGCGAGCAGCATGAGGCTGTCGATATCATCACCGGTTTCGAACAGAAGCCGGCGGACCGCGCTGTCGGTAATTTCCTCTTTGGTCAGTGATATGGGGCGCAAGTGCAGTTGAACCATTTTCTGCACAAACTTCATTTTCTGGTCCAGTGGCAATTTCAGCCGCTTGAAAATACGGGGAACCATCGCCGCACCAAGTGTTTCGTGTCCATGAAAGGTCCAACCTTCTTTTTTGTTAAAACGCTTGGTTGGTGGTTTGGCTATATCGTGCATAATAGCTGCCCAGCGCAGCCACAGGTCGTTGGTGTTACGGCTCAGATTATCAAGTACTTGCAGCGTATGGTAGAAGTTATCCTTATGTCCAATGCCGTTCCGGTACTCCACTCCGTAAAGAGCGACCATTTCAGGAAATAAGATATGCAGCAGACCTGATTTAAATAGCAGTTTGAACCCTTTGGATGGGGTCTCCGCCAAAATAATTTTGTTCAATTCTGTAGCAATTCTTTCTTTTGAAACAATGTGGATCCGATTGCGGTACCGGGCAATACCTTTCAAGGTTTGATCTTCAATCCTGAAATCCAGTTGGGTGGAAAAACGGATGGCAC
Organism: Bacteroidota bacterium; assembly: GCA_039819485.1. Taxonomy (GTDB): domain Bacteria; phylum Bacteroidota; class Bacteroidia; order Chitinophagales; family Saprospiraceae; genus UBA6168. The sequence goes on from JBCBRY010000192.1 coordinate 7,119, forward strand.
GCATCATGCGCAATGGGTCATCAGAAAAAGTTCGGCCGGGATCGGTCGGTGTTTTAATGATCTTTTTCTCCAAATGCTCCAATCCATCAAATGGATCGATGATCGTCCCAAAGTCTCGGTCATTCAAACTGACCGCCAGTGCATTGATGGTAAAATCCCTCCTCAATTGATCGTCCTCCAATGTACCGGCTTCTACATCAGGCTTGCGGCTGTCAGCCCGGTAACTTTCTTTCCTTGCCCCGACAAATTCCAGTTCCAGGTCGTCATGTTTCAACATCGCAGTCCCGAACCTGGAATAAACAGTCACCCGGGGCCTTGGCCGCATCATGGAGGCCACGGCATTGGCTAACCTGATACCATCTCCTACACAGACAAAATCGATGTCCTTGGTTTTTCTTGCCAACAACCGGTCACGGACATAGCCACCCACTACATAGGCCTGCACACCTATCCGGTCTGCTGCCCGCGCAACAATTTCGAAAATCTCTCTCTCGTGTGGATGAATATTGAATACCAAGGTGACTGAGAAGTTATGAGTTATGAAGGTGGTGATATTACGTTTTCGGTGTAGCCTATTCTTTAAAAGCTGGAATTTAGCTGAGTACAAATTATAATTTATAACTAATAACTCATAATTAATTTCAAGCCAATTCATATTCCCCATAGGCTTCCTCGATCTTATCCAATACCTCAAAAAGAACATCGGGGTCCATACTGGAAACAAGTTCAGAGCGGTACTTCTTAATGTGGGGAAAGCCCCGGAAATAGTTCGTATAATGGCGGCGCATTTCCAAAACCCCCAACTTTGGCCCTTTCCATTCAAGAGAATGGCGCAAATGCTGGCGGGCAGCCCCTACCCTTTCTTCGGTGGTTGGTGGCGGTAACAGTTCACCCGTTGCAAAATAATGCTTGATCTCCCGGAAAATCCAGGGATAGCCGATGCTCGCCCGGCCAATCATTATCCCATCAACGCCATACCGGTTGCGATATTCCTCAGCTTTATGCGGGCTGTCTATATCACCATTGCCGAAAATCGGAATCTTGATCCGTGGATTCTCTTTGATTTTGCCGATCAGTGTCCAGTCAGCCTCCCCTTTGTACATCTGTTTTCGGGTGCGACCGTGAATGCTGAGCGCTTTGATTCCGACATCTTGCAGGCGTTCGGCGACATCCTCGATATATTTGGTGTTTTCGTCCCAGCCAAGTCGGGTTTTCACCGTAACGGGAAGATTAGTCGCTTCCACCACTTTCTTAGTCAACTCGACCATCTTTGGGATGTCTTGCAAAATGCCCGCCCCGCACATTTTGTTTACGACTTTTTTGACAGGACAACCATAATTGATGTCCAGCACTTCAGGTTTGGCCTCTTCTACTATTTCGGCAGCCTTCATCATGGAGCTGATTTCTGCACCAAAAATCTGAATGCCGATTGGACGTTCTTCATCATAGATATCCAGCTTCTGAACACTTTTGTGAGCATCCCTGATCAACCCCTCCACACTGATGAACTCTGTGTACATCATATCACAACCTTGCTTTTTGCACAAAGCACGGAAAGGTGGATCGCTGACATCTTCCATTGGTGCCAGCAGCAATGGGAATTCTCCCAATTCAATATTTCCAATTTTTACCATTGATCGAAGGACAAAGTACCAGGTAAAAAGTTCAGGTTTTCAAAAACGGCTGCAAAGTTAAGAAAATGGGCATTGGTATTTAGCATTGATCATTGGGTATTTGCCCACCAAAAAAGCCACTCCCGTTTGGGAATGGCTTTTCAACACAAAAAACTTAGATATAAGTTCTGTAATCAGTTAAGATTTTACCGTACGAATGATCGCTGCTGCCACTTTGTATGGATCAGCCGCTGAATTTGGACGACGATCTTCTACATAACCTTTCCAGCCACCATTGGCAACGCCGATTGGAATACGGATAGAAGCTCCACGGTCAGAAACGCCGTAAGAGAACTTATCGATGGACTGTGTTTCGTGCAGACCGGTCAGACGCTGGTCATTGTCAGCTCCGTATACAGCAATACATTCTTTGATGGCTTTTTTAGTACCAAATTTCTTACAGATTTTGTCAAAAATATCTTTGCTGCCGCCTTTTCTCAAAACGCTGTTTGAAAAATTGGCGTGCATACCTGAACCGTTCCAGTCTCCTTTGATTGGCTTACAGTGCCAGTTTACCGCAACACCATAAGCTTCAGCTGTACGCTCCAGCAGATAACGGGCTACCCAGATCTGATCACCAGCGGAACGGGCGCCTTTTGCGAAAATCTGGAATTCCCACTGTCCTGCGGCAACTTCCGCATTGATACCCTCTACGTTCAAACCAGCATCCAGACATAAGTCGAGGTGCTCTTCAACGATCTCGCGTCCGTAGGCACGGTTGGCCCCAACGCTGCAGTAATAAGGGCCTTGTGGGCCAGGGTAACCACCTTCCGGAAAACCAAGAGGCAGATTAGTTGCCGGGTCCCAGAGGAAGTATTCTTGCTCGAAACCAAACCAGAAATCTTCATCCGGATCATTGATTGTTGCCCGACCATTTGATTCGTGTGGTTTACCTGCTGCATCCAACACTTCACACATGACCAAATAAGCATCCCGCCTTCCTGGGTCCGGACAAATAAAAACGGGTTGCAACAGACAATCAGAAGCTCCACCTGGCGCTTGCTCGGTGGATGAACCATCGAATGACCAAATAGGACATTCTTTTACTTTACCTTTAAATTTAATACCATCAACGATTTTCGTTTTGCTGCGCAGGAGTTGGGTAGGTTTGTAACCATCCAACCAGATGTACTCAAGTTTGATTTTTTTAGCCATCTTTCGATTTTGTTTGTTGAATTCTATTATCAAGATGGGCAAAGCGACAGGCCCAATCGTCCCTATGGCTTATCCATCCTTAACAGTTTAAAAAAATTTTCGGCTTCCAAAAAGCGAGAAGCGGTCAGGCAGTACATTCTGCCGGACCGCTTCGGATATTGGATTTATATTGAGATAAAACAACAAAGCATTTTGGATATGTTTAGCTGAATTCGAAAGTAAAGGTATAATAATTCGCTACTGATCAAGCAAATTGGAGGCTTGGCTGATTGACCTGTTTGTAATGCTGTTTTTCAGGCAAAATTTTCTTCTTTGATTCATTTCAATCTTAAAGAATATTTTTTCAAATCCAGTTTCAACAAATTTTTCTTTGTTTGGAAAAAATAAATTTTTCCTACTTTGTACCCCAGTTTTCAAGCGCCCAGATTCATGCATTTATATTTCACCCTCCTTCTGCTTTCAGCCTGTGCTATGTCCTATAGCCAACAGGACTCGTTAGATTTTTCGCTTGAAAAAGAGATCATGGTCGAATCCTTTATGCAGGATCAGGCCATTGATGAGGAATTCAATTACAACGACCTTTTTGATGAACTGTCGTACCTGCGCAGAAATCCGCTCAACCTGAATGCCATTTCACCAAATGACCTCAATCAGTTCCCTTTTTTAAGCCCTTTGCAAAAAACTTCGCTGGTCGGTTACTTATTGGATCATGGGCCCCTTCTATCCGTTTTTGAATTGCAGGCTATTCCATTTTTTGATCTGCAGACCATTAAAAATTTGCTGCCTTTTGTGACCATCGGCCAAAGTACATTCGATCCTCTACCAGACAATTGGTCGGCTGAAGGGAACCATCAAATCATCATGCGGTGGTCCCGGACACTTGAACAAAAAAGAGGTTTTGAAAAAAATGAAAACGAACAGCGTCCTTATGCCGGTGATCCAAACCAATGGTACCTGCGGTACCGGTTTACCTTTTCAAACCGGTTATCATTTGGGTTTACGGCGGAAAAAGATGAAGGAGAAACGTTTTTTAACGGAAGCAATTCCCAAGGTTTCGACTTTTATTCAGGGCACTTTTTTTTGCAAAACCCTAACGGGAAGCTGAGGGCGGTGGCGGTGGGCGATTTTTCTATTTCAATGGGTCAGGGATTGATTCTGTTCAATGGTTTTTCCACCCGGAAAGGACCACAAACGATTCAGGTAAAGAGACTGGGCCAGGTGATACGACGGTACAGCTCCGTCAATGAAACAGATTTTTTCCGAGGTGCCGGAGTCACGGTATCACTTTCCAAAACACTTCAGTTTACTCCTTTTATTTCCTCCAAAAAACAAGATGCCAATATTGAAGAAGAAATGCTCGAAAACGAATCAGCTGCGGTGTTCGCAACTTCTTTGCAAAATTCCGGCAAGCACCGGACGGAAAGCGAGATCATGGATGAAAAAGCCGTCCGGCAAACTGCGATTGGCGGTATTTTAACCTGGAGCAATCGTCATTGGCAAATCTCACTAAACACCTTGTACAATCGCCTTGGCAAAAATCTCAAGCGCACATCTGCTCTCTACAACCAATATTTTTTTGCGGGACGGCAACTGTTCAATTCGAGCTTTGATTACAGCTATACCTGGCGCAACATCCATTTTTTCGGAGAAACTGCCGCAAGTGAAAAAGACGCCTTAGCCTCAGCCAACGGAGTACTGATCAGTCTTGATCCGAAATTAGACATTGCCTTGCTGCACCGTCATTTCCCCAGAAATTACCAGGCGCTCAATCCAAAACCATTTGCGGAAACAACCGGCGCAAGAAACGAAAGTGGCCTTTACCTTGGTCTTGAACTAACGCCCCTCCCCCAATGGAAAGTCAATGTATATTTCGACCAATGGCGACATCCGTGGTTGCGATTCCGCAGCGATGCGCCCAGCAAGGGTCATGAATGGCTGACCCGGATCAATTACAAGATCAGGCGAAAAATGGAGGCACACTTCCAAATCAAGAACGAGGTCAAGATGGAAAACACTGATGCACCGGATGGCCGTTTTGATCGATTACATTTGAGAAAGAATGTGCAAGGGCGGATTCACCTCAGTTATCAGTTGACCAAAAGCCTGGAATGGCGCAGTCGTGCTTATGCAGGGTTTACAGAAATTAACGGTGAAAGGTTGAAGGGTACAGCCATGTTTCAGGACTTAAAATTCAAGGCGATTGGGTTTCCCATTTCTTTTACTGCGCGATATGCCATTTTTGATACAGAAGACTATGCGATTCGTTTTTATGCTTACGAAAATGATGTGCTGAATTCTTTTACTGTACCGGCGTATTTTGACCGGGGAAGTAGATTTTTCCTGTTGGTTGGGCTGAGATTCAGGAACGGACTGCTGTTAGAAACTCGGGTTGCCAGAACTTCGTACGTAAATCAGCAGACCATCGGTAGTGGTAATGATGAAATTGATGGAACCAACAAAACTGACCTGAAGGTGCAGCTTCGCTGGAATTTTTGATACCTACAATACAGCGAATCATTGCATTACCTTTGCAAGTAGCACAGAAGCTTTTTGTTCCATCGTAGTAAAATATTAATCCATGACACCAGAAGAAGTAAAGCAATTCCACGACAAGCTCATTTCCGAAAGGGAAAAAATAACCGATGAGATCAGGACACTGGAAGATAAAACCCAGCCGATTTCTCCCGAAAACGCTATCGGCCGGGTCAGTCGAATGGATGCCATCAATAACAAGGGAGTCGCTGAATTTTCATTACGTCAGGCCCAGCGCCGCCTCAATGCCGTAAATGCGTGGCTAAACAAAGAAGGTACGGAGGCATTTGGCAAATGTTCCCGTTGCAAAAACGAGATACCTTTCAAAAGACTAATGTTTATGCCCCACAGTTTAAAATGTATGCATTGCGCCAACCGTTAGCCGCCAAACCGCTACTAATTGTCAGATCAAAATCAAATTCTTATTTAAATGACTTCTGTCATTTATAAAAATTTTTGGAGCGTTTACTTTTGGGCTGATATATGAAAATAGCCTTTTCCATATTTCTAAGTTTTCTCATTTTGTTCTGCTCTGTGAGCAACGGAGTTATCTATCTCGCCTTCAAAATAAAACAATCGGAAATCATTGAGAAGTTATGTGTCAACCGGGTGTTTCCAGATAAAAACTGTCATGGAAAATGTTTTTTGAAAGATAAGTTTGAAGAATCAAATGACGACAACAATCCCGCCGCCCCCTGGACCAGTGTTGATGAAAACATTAAAATTAATTTCTCTTCTTTTGATTTAAATCTTAAATCAATTCCGGCCAAAGTAGTAGCTCCGAAAAGCAATTTTGCGCATTCGCCTTTTTCATTTCAACATTATTATTCCTCGCTTCTTCGTCCGCCCATTTCCGCCTGAAACGGATCTTTTATTCTATCTTTTTTTCAATTAAAATTAAATATATGGCAAGGTATATTAGCGTACTTGCCTTCCTGTTGTTTGCAACAGTAAATGGGGAAGCATGCGATGCGTGCGGCTGTTCGATTTCGGGCCAGGGTATTGGGCTTCTGACAAATTTCAGAACGAATGTAGCCGGAATCCGTTATTTCAACACACCATTTCATGCAGCCCCTTTGGAAGGCAGTACCGAAGACCGATTTCATTTGGCGGAATTTTTTGTCAGGTACCAGTTCAATAAGCGATTCAAGCTGATGTTGTCCCAGCCTTACCGCTACAATGTCAGAAGGGATTTACATGCTTCATCCCTCGACATTGACGGCATTGCCGACACCAGGATTTTGGGTTCATATGCTCTGGTCGACCAATGGACAAGCAATACTTCGAGGTTGTACTGGGAACTGGGGGCAGGTATCAAGTTACCGGTCGGTAAATACGATGCCGACATCCATGACCGGGACATGCCAGAAAATTTTAACATTGGAAATGGTAGTTGGGGTTATCTGCTGCAGACCAGTGCAGTGTATTCCAACAATCAATTTGGGATCAGTCTTAATGCAGCCAGTCAATTGAATGGCAAAACATCGGCTGGCTACCATTTTGGCAACCAAATCAGTGGTTCGCTGCTCCTTTTTACAGAAAAATCGTTGGGTAAAAAAGGACGGATTGTACCATTGGTCGGAGGTTCCGCCGAAATCATAAGCAAAGACAAATTTGCCAACGGTAAGAACGTTCACAGCACAGGTGGCCGTGGATTGTACGGAATGATCGGCGTGAATGCCGGATTCGACCGCTGGCAACTGGGTGCTTCATTTTCAAAACCATTAACACAACATTATTCCGATGGAGAAGTGATTGCCGACGATCGTTTTTCCATCGAAATGAATTATTTTTTCTAATCAATTAAATTATTTATAAACATGAAAAAAATATTTTTCTTTTCTCTTTTGGCCCTTGGTTTATTCGTTTTAGCATCTTGTGGAGACGATGATACATCAGCAACGACTGAATTTGATTATCACGCGCACATCATCACCCCTGAGGACAATTCTACTTTTATGCAGGGAGATATGCTGAATATCAAAATTGATTTTGAAGATCACAATGGCAATACCGTTCACAACATCGCCGTAAGGATATACAACAAGGCAGACGGCACCGAAATCCTGAATGAAACTGAGCATGTCCACGCTGAGACTGGTGAATACGTCTATGAAAAAGATTTCATGTTGATGCATTCAGAGGTGGCAGGCCACAGTGACTGGGTTTTGGAAGCAAAAGTTTGGGGGCATATGGATGGTGAAGGTGAAGAAATCAGCACTCGTGAATTCCACGTTCATCCATCTGAGAGTTCTGATTACCACGTCCATATTCATTCGCCAACCACCGATGACAAAAACGTAGGAGATGAATTTATGCTACATGTAGAAGTAGAGGAACATAACGGTAAAATTATCCACCACGTAAATGTGAAAATTTACAATAAGGCCGATAATTCTCAAGTGCTTTATGATGGACCTACCGATGCTCATGTGCACCAGGATGGCGGGTTGTATGAACTGATGGAATCCATCAAATTAGACGTTGATGGTCACACAGACTGGGTCGTGGAAGCCAAAGCCTGGGGGCATATGGCAGGTATGGGCGAAGTCATGGAAACACTTGAGTTCCACGTGCATCCGTAATCTATTTTAACCAAAATGAAAAAATATGAGTCATCCCAAATTTTGAATCGGCTCAAGTCAGCTGATTTTCAGGCTTAAGACGTCGATTTCGATGGGTCCCGA
>JBCBRY010000193.1:0-15133 GCA_039819485.1 Bacteroidota bacterium
TAGCATTCTCGAACATAAGTAAGCAGGTGGTCAAAAAAAATGACACTTTTCCTTTGCCTGAAAAAGATTTTTAAGACTTGGAAATCAAACATCTGCCAAAATAAAAGTGTCATTTTTAGCGCTCTTTATTTTTGTCCAAGCACTTAACCATGCAAAATATTCATACAAATTAATGGGGGCCCCGAAGCGAGTTCGGGGCCCCCATTAATTTGTATGAATATTTTGCGTGCTAATTTAAGTCTGGCATTTATTTTATCACCAAAATAAATAATCATTCTCCGATTTAAATCCATTTCCCGACACTTCACCCCCGGCATCCGATATATGCTATTGGCTGCCTTTGCCTTCTCCGCATTGGCGGCATTTGTAAAATTTTTATCGCATATCCATGTTTTGGAAATATTGTTTTTTCGTTCGGCCATTACTGCCGTGCTGTGCATGATTTTTTTGCGCAGGCAAAAAATATCATTCATTGCAAATCGACAAAAACTATTAATCCTGCGGACTTTTTTCGGCATGATCGGCATGGCTTGTTTTTTTATTACGTTACAGCGGATGCCCATTGGTGCAGCAGTTTCTCTAAAATATTTATCACCTGTATTTACGGCCATTTTCGCCGTTATAATTTTATCAGAAAAAGTAAAACCCATCCAGTGGTTATTTTTTATTGGTGCGCTCACCGGCGTTTTTTTGTTAAAGGGTTTTGACACCCGGATAGACCTGCTTGATTTATTTTTGGGAATCATGGGAGCAGTGGCAGCGGGCCTGGTATATGTTATTATCCGGAAAATTGGACAGAGCGAACATCCAATGGTCATCGTGAATTATTATATGCTGACAGCAGCCATTTTGGCGGGCATCGCCATGATTCCTTTTTGGCAAAACCCAACTTTAAAAGAATGGGGAATACTAATCAGCATTGGGGTTTTGGGCTATTTTGGACAAGTGTACATGACCAAATCTTTCCAAATAGAAGCTGCCAGTAAAGTAGCGCAAATCCGTTACATTGAAGTTATTTATTCATTGATCATCGGCCTGGTCTGGTTTGGGGAAGGATATAATTTGTTAAGCCTTCTGGGTATCTTTTTAATTTTAGGGAGCATGGTTTTAAATGTAATTTATAAGACAGGAAAATAATCATTATATTTTGAACACGTAGGCACAATAGGACACATAGAAAAAATTATGTACCCTATTGTGCCTATGTGTTTAAAAAAAATCCTGAGCCACCTCTTTTATTTCACTCAACAATCCTTTTAATTCTTTTTCGGTCGTAAACGGATTCATGATCGTCACTCGTAAATACAATTCTTCCTGCACCCTTGTTTGCACAATAAAATAATTTCCGGCCCGCACCAGGTATTCCCGAATTTTTAAATTAACTGCTTCTGTTTTTTCAGCGCTCCATTTTTTTTCAATAAATCGAAAACAAATAATATTCGATTCCGGGTTTTTTAAAATTGTTTCAAAATTATTTTCCGCCTCAATTATTTCCGTAAATAATTTTGCGTTGTCATATAACCGGTCCACGTTTTCCTCAAACAAAGCCGTTCCATATTTTCGCCATAAGGCGTACACCCGGATACTCATAAAACTTTTGGTCAATTCAAAAGTGCGTTTCCCGAAATTATACCACTCGCGGCTTTCGTCCTTGTCCCATAAATAAGATGCTTTCTGGGCAAATGTCTGATAGGAGTGGTCGGCATTTTTAAACAAAACAGAGGTAATCAGTTTTGGTGTCATCAGCATTTTATGAAAATCCATGATAACACTGTCGGCCCGGTGGATACCATCCAACAAATGCCGGTATTTTTTGGAAAACAACACACAGGCTCCGTGGGCGCCGTCCACATGCAACCATAATTTTTTGGCTTCACAAAAATCAGCAATTTCATTGATCGGATCATAGCTGCCCGTGGCCGTGGCGCAAGAGCTGGCAATGACACCGATCACTTCTACATGTTCTTCCCTAGCCTTGTCATAATATTCATTCAGTAAATCTGAGCGCATGCGGTACCGTTCGTCCACCGGCACGGTCACCAACCCTTTTTTCCCCATGCCCATGACCTTTACTGCCTTTGCCACTGAATAATGTGCCTCGGCCGAAACCATGAAGGCGTATTGTTTTTCCTGATAACCATGCTCCCAAACATCTCCTTCGGCCATCACCTGCCGGGCGCACAGCAAGGCCGTCAAGTTGCCGAGGGTACCGCCGGAGGTCATAAAACCATCGCAACGGTCGTCCCAACCAATGAGCTTTCCTATTTTTTTTGACAGTACCCTTTCAAGGACAACACCCGAAGTGCCCTGTTCATAAACACCCATGCCCGGATCAAGCGACGCACCGAGCAGCTCGACAAGGGCCGATGCCGGAGCAACGACGGAGGTTTGGTGGCCAAGGTATCCTGGGTGGTGCATATGGACCATGTCGTCAAGAATTGTTTTATAAAATGCTTCCTCGTCATCGTGGGGGACATTGTCGGCATCTTTCTTCCAACGCTGGTATAGTTCTTCCGGCGGCACATAATTCAATACGGGCTGAGCACTATTTTTCTTTTTGATTTCGGTAAAATAATCGGCCAATAAATCAATTAACTGGTGGCCCTGGCGACGAAAATGTTCTGGGTCATAAGCCTTTTCTATTAGTTTAGACATGTCTTTGTATTAATTTGGCGGAAAAATCGGGATTTTCCGTCGGACGAACAACGGCCAACCTCCTGTCCCGAATTCACTTCAGGAGTTGACGGCCGACGGTATAATCACAAATTTTTATCATGAAAAAAATTATCTTTTTCTTCCTGCTCTTGAATTACGGCTTATTGATGGCCCAAAACAATCCTGAAGAGCAAGCCATCAGGGCCACGATAGATCAACTTTTTGATGGCATGCGGGCCGGGGACAGCACCATGGTCCGTTCCACCTTTCATACTTCGGCCCGGCTGCAATCGGCGTTTTATGATAAAGAAGGCCAGTCCGTCCTGAAGATGGGCAGCATCGACCGCTTTGTTGGGGCGGTCGGCACTCCGCACGACGATGTCTGGGATGAAAAAATATGGTCGTTTAAAGTTCACATTGATGGCAATCTCGCCACTACCTGGACAGATTATACTTTTTTCCTGGGTGAAAAAATGAGCCATTGTGGCGTCAATGCCTTTCATTTGTTCAAAAGCGAAGAGGGATGGAAAATAACACAGATAACCGATACCCGACGGAAAGAGAATTGCCAGGTAGATTGAGTTTATGAAAATCAGCCAACCATTATTTTGTGGCCAATGCACTATCTTTGAAACCCCATTTAGGGATATGTATCCGTATGCTATGTGTTTCCCGATTTTCACCAAACATTAAAATCTAAAAATTTTTCTATGAAAAGATCAATACTCTTTCTTGTTGCGTTCCTTGTAACTGGCATTCTTGGCGCTCAGATTACGGTGACCGACAGCACCTTTCCGGCCACGGGTGACACCCTTCGCAGCGCTGTAGACCTCACTCCTTCCAGCATAGAAATTACGGCCTCTGGCGGGCCGTTCGACTGGGATTACAGCAGCTTGGTTGTCGGATTGCAAAATGAAGCTGTTTTTTTGGATGCCAGCGACGGCAGTGTAGTTGCCGACCTTCCGGCGGCCACCCACGTGGTCATCGAAGAGTTGACGGGAACCGAAACTTATTATCGTGTCACCAATGAGGAGGTAGAGCTTCTGGCCGCCAATGGCAGTGACCCGACGGGTTTTGGTATTTCGACCTTGTTTCAATTTTCGCCACCCATCCTCGAACGCCGGGCACCTATGGATTATCCTTCCAATAATATGACTGAATCAAACCTGTCCATCTCACTGGCCTGGGCCGACCTGCCCCCAATCCTTACCGACAGTTTGCCGGTGCCCTTTACCCCCGACTCAATTCGGGTGCGCATCATCAACGACCGAAACGATTTCGTGGATGCTTATGGCACCCTGACGATACCAGGTGGCAGTTACGAGGTGCTGCGCGAAAAGAGAACGACCTTCACGGACACCCGCGTGGAAATCCTGTTGGGTTTTATCGGATGGCAGGACGTCACCGATGTGTTAGGTGATTTTGGAGGTGGAGGGTTGGGACAGGACACTACTTATACCTACGGATTTTACAGTGCCACCGAAAAAGAACCCATCGCAGTAGTGACGACCGATGCAGACGACAACCCTGAATCGGTCACGTTTAAAGACAATGGCCTTTTATCCTCCGACAGGGAAACAATTCAAAACCAACCATCCGTCGCATTAATGCCCAACCCCGTTTCCACTATTGTGGATTTTAACTTTAACCACTTTCCAAAAGGAAATTATTCTGTTGGTATTTATGGTGGCTTTGGCCAGTTGGTTTTGGACCGGTTGATCAACCTCTCAGGCAGTAGCCACCGGGAATCGCTCGACCTGTCGCCACTGGCCAGCGGGCAATATTTTTATTTTGTCAGAAATGAAAAAGGCGAACCGGTTACGAGTGGCAAACTGATGAAATATTAAGCCTGTAAAACACCTAAAATAAAAATGAAAGTCAAGCTTTTTGATTTTCATTTTTATTTTCCTTTCAATTTTTTCCCTTTCCCACATGGCATTTCGCAGCCCACAAAAAAGACGACAACGTACAGCAGACCTGCGCCGGATAGCCACCAAACTCGATCTGGACTTTGACGATAAAGACGAATGGGGCATGAAGGCCTTACTCCGCGATTTCGAGCTGTTTCAAAAAGGTGGCCGCCGCCGGATCACCAACATCATGAGCAAAACACTGGGGCTCATGGAGGAAAAAATAAACATCTTCGACTATCAGTATACCATCAGTACGGGCAAGTCTGCCCATACCTATTACCAGACGGTATTCTTCTTGCAATCAAAGGAAATCGGCCTGCCGGAAATGCTCATTTATCCAGAAACTTTTTTTCATAAAATAGGTAGCTTGTTTGGCATGCAAGACATTGACTTCGTGGAATTTCCCGAATTTTCCAGAAAGTTTTTGGTGCAGGGCGATGAATGGGGCATCCGCCGTTTGATGGATGAAGAACTGGCCAGGTTCTTTTTGATCGAAAAGCACTGGTGCCTCGAAAGCCTGGGGTTTTACCTGGTCTTTTACCGCCGGAAGGGCCTCGTCAAACCTAAATCGATCAAAGCGTTGTTTAATAAAGGGATGCACCTGTACGAACATTTAAAAGAAGGGAAAGGAGGGGCTTAGATTTTTGGAAAAGCGAATGGCAATACTTTTCATTTTTTAATGTTCGATTCTCTACATTTAAACAGGTGATCAAAAATAAATGACACTTTTATTTTGGCAAATGCTTGGTTTCCATAGTTTGAAACGGTGTTTCAGATAAAGGAAAAGTGTCATTTTTTTTGATCACTTGCTTAAGAAACATTTTCAGGCAAGGGAAATGGTGTTACCAATTTTGCCATTTACCAATTAATTGGACCGTGAATATTTATCTGTGAAAAAATGTGTACCGTTACTTACATTCCACAACCCAACAACAATTTCATCCTGACTTCTAACCGGGACGAGGCCGCCTACCGTTCTCCGCACGGCCTTACCACTACCGAGCTGCATGGCCTCGAAATGGTTTTCCCGAAAGACACGGGCGCCGGCGGTACCTGGATCGTCGCTGCTGATGACGGACGGGTTGTCTGCCTGCTGAACGGGGCATTTGAAAAACACAAGCACCAGCCGCCTTATCGCCGCAGCCGGGGCATCATGGTACTCGATTATTTTAGATATAGGTCAACCAACGATTTTGTCAAAAATTATGATTTCGAAGGCATGGAGCCATTTACTTTCGTCATGGTTGGGAAAAATGACCTGTACGAATTGAGATGGGATGAAAAGCAGGTACACTTAAGGGAGTTGAACACCAGTGGGAAATATATGTGGTCGTCTGCCACTTTATACAAAACGGAAATTCAGTTAAAAAGAGAAAGCTGGTTTAAAAACTGGCTCGAAAACAGAAAAGATTTCAGCTTAAAAGCCATCCAGAATTTCCACCTGCACGGCGGCGAGCCAGACCCCTGGAACGGTTTTGTCATGAACCGCATGAACCTGGTACAAACGGTCAGCATTACAAACGTGACCAAAAAAAACGACCGGATGGAAATGGTCTACAATGATTTGTTGCGGGAAAATATTTTGAGTACCTTTATTTTTCTGAAACGGGAAGTCATTTCCCCATAATTTCCAACCTACCCGTTTAATCCCTTCCTAATGAAAGATCTGTTACTTCTCTCTCTTTGCTGCCTGCCGCTTTGGCTCAATGGCCAGTTTCTGGATTCCACCAACTATATCACTGCCCAATTGCCCAGAACAGAATTCCTCAACACCGCCGACCTGGATGGAGATGGCCTCACCGATGTGATATTCGGCAGTGAAACCTTTAACCATCTTTCCTGGGCTAAGAACCTCGGCGGAGGCTATAATTGGAGCACTGTTCAATTGATTGATGACGAGGCCGACAAAATTAGCCAGGCACACCCCGTCGACCTGAACGGTGACGGCCACTTGGACCTCCTGGCTGGCGGGGTTGCCCTGAGCAGTAACTTCTGGATTGCCTGGTATGAAAACGATGGAACCGGCCATTTTAAAGACCCCATACAAATTGATTTTCAAGAAACCCCCGGTACTGGCGGCCGGGAGATTTCGCTTTACTATGGCGATATTGACGGGGATGGGGACCAGGACTTCGCCGCCGCCTATAAGTACTTCGACAAAATATCCTGGTATCGGAACGAAGACGGGCTGGGCCAGTTTAGCAGCGAAATTGTCGTTTCTTTGGATATTGTAGACCCTGGCAATATCCGGTTGGGCAATTTTACGGCGGATGGATTCCCCGATTTAGCCGTAACCAGCGATATTGGGAACAACATTGTTTTATTTGAAAACGCCAATGGCCTCACCTTCAATAGCCCGGACACCATCGCTTCTTCAACTCTTGGGGTCACCAGGATTGAATTCGGAGATCTGGACAATGACAATGACCAGGATATACTGGCGCACATTAAAGAAAATTACGAATTGGTCTGGTTTGAGAACCTGGATAATGCCGGTCATTTCAGTACAAAAAAAGTCATCCATAAACCGACCAACCACACCGTAGAAATCGTTATCTCCGACCTCGACCAGGACATGGACATGGATGTAATCTTTCGTTCCAAATTCCAAAGTGAACTTGGTATTTGCCGGAACGTTAATGGCGCCGGTAATTTTTCGGCTCCCGAAATTATTTACTCTGCCAACAATTCATCCGGTTTGGCCACCGTCATTCTTGACATGAACGACGACCAGCAACTTGATATACTCTTAGCTAATGGAAATATTGGGGGCAACAATATTTTTCTTGAAAATGAAAATAATGATTTTAGCGACGCCGGTTACTTTGATCCATCCCCCATCTGGATAGGACAGGACGACATTAAATTCCACGACTTTAATTATGATGGATTTTTGGACCTTTTGATCATCGCTGATTTTCCTTATAATATTACCTGGATGCCTTTCAATCCCCAGCATAATGTTTTTGAAAAAGCAAGAATCATCGAAGGCACCTACAATGTCTTTGGAGAAGTTCTGGAAATAGCGGATTTAAACGAAGATGGCTTTTCAGATATCGCCTACGTCACCTATGATCCCGATTTAATCGTCTGGCGGTTAAACGATGGGAACGGCAACTTCTCCGGTGCCGAAACGATGACCTACCTCAATGGCTGGGGGCGAAAGATAATCTTCAGCGACCTCGATGGGGACGGCTTCAAGGACATGGTGGTCGGCGGGGCCCTCACCTCCTCAAGTGCCGACAGCACAGAGTTGATGTGGTACAAAAAACAGGGCGCTAACGCATCCTTTGACGCCGGTGAAGTCCTCTTTTGGGGAAATTCGATAATAGACCTCTTTGCGGCCGACCTGGACCAGGATGGCCTTGACGACCTTGTTTTCTCAACTCCGCACGGCTTTCCAGATGCCACGTTGAGATGGAAAAGAAACCTCGGGAGCGGTGCATACGCCAGTTCGGAAGTATTGTTGACAAACCTTGATGCCCACAATCGGATAATTCCGGCAGACATCAATAAAGATGACCTAATGGACATCATTATCTGGCAAGAATCCCATGTTGCTTATGCCATCAACCTGGGACTGGCCACTTTCCAAACCAAAAGCATAAACGAATTTTCCTACCCAATCAATGGCCATTTATACGATTATGACCTGGACGGCTACCTCGACCTCCTGTATGCAACAGACGAACACGACAACCACCATCTTTATTGGAACAGGTACGAACCCTCCACCGATGAGTTTAAGGGTTATGCGATCGCTGATAATTCTGCCGATTTTGATGAAGCCTTTATAATGAAGGATATGGACTCGGACGGGGCGTTGGATATGGTTGTGGGAATGGATGGCGCTTACGTCTGGAAACAAAACCAGTTTCGATGTTTCAAAATACATGCAGCGGCATTTAACGACCTAAACATGGATGGCCAATATAGCCCGGACGAACCGTTGCTGAACGGATTCCAATTTGAATTGGATCAGGATGCCGTATTGTTTACCAGTGCGAACGGAACAGTTGTCCAATTTGGGGTACTCGAAGACCGAAGCTACCAAGTCACCTCTCTTCCAGCCCCTGACTGGTCACTCACCTCCGACTCTTCTACCTATACCTTGTCGGTAGATGCCAACTCGACAGCTACCGCCTACTTTGGCTACCGCCCCGAATCTGTCGACCGGGCCAGCGAATTAAACTTGGCTTCGGGCCCAACGCGGTGCAGCTTCACCGTGCCATTTTGGCTAAACCTCAGCAATGTAGGCACCACTACCGAATCCGGTATTTTAGAATTACAAGCAGATGCTTTAACGACTTTTATCTCCGCAGCACCTGCACCTGACTCCATCGCTGGCAATCATTATTTTTGGGAAATCGACTCACTGTTCCCGACCTACCAAAATAGCATTACGTCGTTATTTGAAATAGCCGACTTTTCCAATTCGGGAAGTGTAATTGAGATAAATGCCAATTATCATTCCCTGCAACCAGACGGCTCTCTGCTATTAACAGATTCAACTACGTATTATTCCAGCATCACCTGTTCTTATGATCCCAACGACAAACTCGTTTTCCCTCCCGGCGTACACGCTGAGCATTACACCCTTATAGGAGAAGCATTGGAGTATACCGTTCGATTTCAAAATACGGGAAACGACACGGCCTTCAACGTCAGGATTGAAGATTATCTGGATACCGACCTGAACTGGAGTACATTCCGCGTCATTGCTTCCAGCCATCCGGCAACGACCACTATCAATGAATCAAACGGGTTGGTAATATTTAATTTTGAAAATATCCTGCTGCCGGACAGTATTGTCAATGAGCCGTTGAGCCATGGATATATCACCTACCAGATAAGCCATTTGCCCCATTTGCCAGAAAATACCCTGATCGAAAATTTTGCTGAAATCTATTTCGACTTTAACCCTGCCATCGTTACCAATACGACCTTTAATACGATGGTTTCAGAAATTCCTGTGATTATTGGGCAAGCGGATTTTGTGGAGAAAATAATTACTTCTGTTTATCCCAATCCTTTTAATGATAATTTTGTGTTGCGGCTTTCCGATAATTTAATAGCCAATAAAATAGAGGTTGAATTATTTGACATCTTGGGAAAGAAAATAGACTGTGATTTAATTTTTCAAAATAGAGAAATCACCATACGTCCTCATCAGCCTTCCAGCGGCATTTTACTGGGCCAGCTGCGCTACCGGGGGGAGACGCATTCTTTTAAAATAATTCGCCACTAAGGATTTAATTCCATAGTGAAATCCAAAATATATTTTAAAATAAAAAGGCGATGCCTGAATCAATCAGCTGATGCCCGCTTATTGATAAAAGCAAACAACGCGGAAAATAACATCCCACCAAAAGCAGCACTGTATAAATGGGTGGCCAAAAAGAAATCGATTGGGTCCCTTACATAGCTACCTTCTGTTGCAAATTCCATAAAGACCGGTGCGAAACCCGGATTGACGGCTTTAACAAATATGTAAACCATTAAAGTACTCAATGGAATAAATACCAGGGTCATAATTCCTGCCGCCAAAAATCCCTGTTTCCAGCTCATGATCCCCCGCAGGTCGTGCTCCCTTTTTTCTCGGGTGACCATATAATAAGTAACAATAAAAATCAGTAGACTGGCAACAATATCCACGATCGACCAAGTCGACATTTTATCGGGAACTTGCAAGCCCATTATTTTTTCAATAAACAACCATATAAACAATACGATGGTGGCAATTACGGCCCATTTTGTTTCTGTTCTCATGACAGTTGATTTTTCGTAAAAAAATATTGAAGAGCTAAAGGTAAATAATAGCTGTTGGAAATCCATAATCATCCATGTTTTGCCTCAGCCCTTTTTACAAAACCAAACAATCTTTTTTATATCAACAAAATATATTTTACAGAAAAAATAAAATACCTTAACTTGTCCCTGAAAATGCTCCGATACATACCTGGCAACTGGATTCAAATTAGACTTCCTGCCCATTCAATTTCTAATTGGTTTGCCTCCGGTTTCCACAATATTTCACCAAGATGCCCAGCTGGCGGGAAATTCCGTTCGTCCGCATACTTGCGGTTTTCATGATTGGTATTTTATTATCCTTTATCATTGATGCCTATCATCCGGTTTTAACTGTATTTACTTTATTTTTAACAATCATCATGTTTTGGGCCATTTGGCAAAAAGCCCGGTTCAAGTACCGTTGGTTATTCGGTGCAGCGGGTTCGTTTTTTATGTTGTTGCTTGGCTACCAAATCGCTTTTTTCCACAATGAGCTCCATGATAAGAAATACCTGGGCAATAAATTACCGCCCGGCAATTCCATTATTTTTGGCTCAATCAATGACGCCCCCGTAATAAAAGGAAACTGGGTCAGGGTGGTGGTAAAAACAAATGCCATCGGCCCTCATATTGACTCCATTGCTGATTGCACCGGGAATATATTGGCTTATATCGCAAGGGATTCTATTTCTGAAAAAATTGCTTACGGTGATGTTATTTATTTAAACGCGGAACCGGAAAAAATCCACCCCCCTGATAACCCACACGCATTTGATTATCAGCGATATCTGCATTTTCAAAACATCCATCAACAGACATTCGTCAGGCAAGGCAATTGGAAAATACTTGGCAAGGGCTACGGAAATATATTTTTACGTGAAGCCATTATTCTGCAAAATTATTTTCGAATAATTTTAAAAAAACATTTAAGAGGAGAAAAAGAATTGGCCGTAGGAGCCGCCCTTATTTTGGGCTACCGGGACGAAATACCTGAAGAAGTACAAACGGCATACTCACAAACGGGAGCCATGCACGTACTGGCCGTTTCCGGATTGCACGTAGGTATTATTTTTTTGCTATTGAATTTCTTTTTAAAAAAAATAAAAATAAATACGCTTACCTTCCGCATCCTGAAAGTACTGATTATTCTGATGGCCATTTGGGCATTTGCCCTGGTAACGGGAGCAGCGCCATCAGTCATACGGGCAGCGGTCATGTTTTCTTTTTTGAATGTGGGGCTGGCCTTCCAACGGTATTCGAGCATCTATAACACGCTGGCAGCTTCAGCTTTCTTTATGCTGTTATTCAACCCTTTTTTAATAGCCAGTGTTGGTTTTCAGCTTTCTTATCTGGCTGTGTTCGGCATCGTATTTTTCCAACCTAAAATTGCGGCCCTATGGAAAATCAACAACTGGCTGGGCAACTACGCATGGCAACTGACCTGCGTTTCATTTGCTGCTCAAATCATGACAATACCACTCACATTTTATTACTTCAATCAATTGCCAATTTATTTTTGGTTGACCGGTTTAATTCTGGTACCGCTGGCAGGGTTGGAATTAGCAACAGGAATCTTCTTATTATTATTTGAAATTATTTTCCCACCACTTGCATTCTGGATTGGCAAACTATTAGACTTTTTTTTGTGGTTTGGAAACACGTGCGTTTTTCACATACAACAATTACCAGCATCCGTCATCGAAGGTATTTGGATAGGTGGAACCATGGCACTATTGCTTTATTTGTTTATTATCAGCTTTATTTTTGCCGTTGCGTCAAAAAATTACCGATGGGTGATAACCAGCTTGTGCGCCCTGTTTTTTATCAGTTTGAACTTTGCCTTTTCAAAAATTAAAAATCAAAGCAACCAGCAAATGGTCATCTACAAAATTTATAAACACAGTGCAATTGATTTTTTTGACGGCAAAAAACTTTATACCGTAACGGACGTAAATACCGATAAAAAATCTTTAGGCTTTGCGACCGAAAATC
This sequence comes from Bacteroidota bacterium, assembly GCA_039819485.1. GTDB lineage: Bacteria > Bacteroidota > Bacteroidia > Chitinophagales > Saprospiraceae > UBA6168. Next base: position 12,351 of record JBCBRY010000193.1, read on the forward strand.
ATCGCTATGCAATGGGCGTAAAAAAGCAAAAACACTTTTATTTTTCAGACACGACTGAATTAATTTTCAACCACTTATATTTTAATAAAAACCTTATTCAATTTTATAATAAAAAAATAATGGTGATTGATGAAAAAATAAATATTTCAGAAACAAAAAAAATAAAAGTGGATTACACCTTAATTAAAAACAGTCCTGAATTCACAATAGATGAATTAATTTCATCCATTCATTTTAAAAAAGTAATTTTTGACAATTCCAATAAAAAATGGCAGGTAGAGAAATGGAAAAGGCAATGCAACAAATTAAATATTGAGTATCACGACATTACGACAGAAGGAGCCTTTATATTGAATATCAGTTCAACATAAGTTATCTTTAATTTTTGAACAATGAGGGATCAATAAAACCTCAAGCCCTCTTTTACAAATAAAGGCGGCTCGATGCCGCCTTTATTTGTATGAACCCTGAGACCAAGGATGGTCAATGCTTTATTTTTATTAAAAGGTCAATCTATCTCCTCAATAAATTTCTTGCCGTACATTATTTTAAAATTACCGATTTCGACATCAGCACCTCGCGGTTGTTTTCGGCCGCCGGCATTCTTGTGCAAAAAATCCTCTGCGATGGCCCAGAACGAAATCCAACTTTCCGGTTGCCGGTAATCATGACCTTCCTCTGGATAGTAAAAGTAGATTACTTCTTTATTCGCTTCATTCAGCGCTTTCGCAAAATCATCCACCTGCTGCTGAGGTACCCGATCATCAAGGCTACCGGTGGTCAGCAGTAGCGGGCTGTTTACGTTTTCAACGTAAGTGGCAGGTGAATGGGATTTTAACAGGGCCGCTCCTTCGTCAGTGTTCGGATCTCCGGTACGGGTCCGCCATAGGTCGTTGTCTGCGAACGGCAGTTTGGTAAATTCGTACAGATCACTGATCCCGTACATCGACAAGCCGCAAGAGAACAGGTCGGGTGCTGCTCCCAAGGCATAACTGGTTGCATAGCCACCGTAGGACCAACCCCAAAGGGCTACCCGTTTGGGGTTCGAAATGCCGTTGCGGTTGGCCCAGGTCACTACGTCCACAATATCGTTGTGCATGTTGCCGCCCCACTGTCGGTCACCTGCATCGCACAGCGCTTTGCCCAAACCGGTCGTACCCCGAAATTCCATATTGATGACGGCATAGCCCCGGTTGGCGAGCAATTGGAAATTGCGGGTATGAAACCAACTGTTCCAATGGCTCATACCTGCCCACGGGCCACCGTGAATGTAGACAACTGTTGGCAGGCTCACTTTTGGTGTACCGTCCGGCTTGGCCATGCCCGGAGGGACATACAGGTGTACCGGTAGTTTTAACCCATCTCGGGTCGTAACGGTAAATGCCTTTCTGCTGCCAAGTTCATACCCATCAAGATGTGAGTAATCGTTAAACAGTTTTGTCAATTTCTGGGCATTCCGGTCAAACAAATAATAGGTCATCGGGCCTCCTTCCATCTCCCGAACCAACCAGGTGTTATCGTCTTCACTGGCTTCCACAAAGCCAACATTTCCGATTTCTTTCTCTAAAAAAGCAAAATCTGCTTTTACTTTTTCATCCAGATAATAGCGGCGCGTGTCCCCCCAGAGCGCCACCACCGAAGTTGGTTTGCCGGTAGCATCAAGAGAAGCCGCATAAGGGATAACATCGGCGTCCGGGTCACTGATCAGTTCTGTCACTTCACCGGTAGCCACATCGATTGCCACGAGTGTCGATTTATCTTTTTCAGCATTATCCGTTGCGTAGATGGTTTTACCATCCTTACTGACAGAGACGATCCTCGACATTCCACCGATGAACATTTCAGGATGGAAGGGGTACTCAAAAACGGTTTGCCAGCCATCGCTGTTTCTGAGAAGGGTATTACCATCCATTTCATTGGGTTGAAGCGCAGCTATTTTCGTAAAATTCTGATCAAATAATATTTGGCGATAGCCATCCATTCTACCCAATCGCTTCATGTTACTACTGAGCAAATCGATCAGGTAAATACCGCTTTTCTTTTCTTCTTTTGCTTCTAAATTGACGAGTACTTTGTTGGGGAAACGGGCGCTGAGCTGCATGAACGTCAAGCGTTTGAACGGCAGGATGTCCAGCGTTCTTCCTTTGGCAGACCGCAATGTTGAATACTGCAATAGGAAATTTGTGTCTTGCCTCACAACCGCCACGATGCCATCACCGTATGCCGGCCAAAAATCCACAATCGCTCCTTCGTAATTTTTTTTCCGTTCAGCGGTAATCGCGCTGGTGTTCAAATAATAGAGCTGGTTGGCCGCACCTTCTTCTTTTTTTAAATAAAAAACGGTTTTCCCGTCTTTCGACAAATGAATGTTGGTCCTGTCTTTTTCCTGAAAAAACAACTCTCTTGGAGCGAGATCGTATGGTATCTGGGAGAAGGCCAGCCAGGCTGGCAAGAGCAGTAAAAAAGTGATAAACGGTTTCATGCGAATATGATTTGTCTTATTGGTTCGAGGTTTTTGAGGTTGATAAAAAAATTATCAATTATGTGAATCACAGAACATCAATTTGCTTTCAGCGACATTCCAGGTTGTTTTTCTATAAAAATCTGTTTACTCGAAGCAGCCGCAAATGTATGGTTTTTGAGATTCTCTTTTTTTGCAATAAAAATGTGACAAACTGCAGACTTGTTGGTTGTCACTTTCGTGAAAATAATTCTTGATACGTTGAAAGCCGGCCGATAAAAAGTTGATAAGGGTTGATATGAACATAGCATATCAACCCTTA
>JBCBRY010000194.1:0-14890 GCA_039819485.1 Bacteroidota bacterium
TGGTTTAAATTGAAAATTAATTTTTGTTTGTTATTGTAGCTCTTGGTTTTTATTCGGGGTTGCCGGTTTTAGCTGACTTTGACGACTGTATTTTAATTGGTAGTTTGATGTGATTTAAACTCAAAAATTTAAATCATTTCTTTTCTCTTTAAATACATTTAAGTGCTTGGACAAAAATAAAGAGCGCTAAAAATGACACTTTTATTTTGGCAAATGTTTGATTTACAAGTCTTAAAAATCTTTTTCAGGCAAAGGAAAAGTGTCATTTTTTTGACCACCTGCTTAATTTAAAAATTAATCGCAATAAATTTCTGTTGAGTTCGAAACAAAAATTTATTTTAATAAACCTTACGAGTATAAACTCCCCCCGACCCCCTTCAGAAGAAGGCAAGAACAGATTTAATGGATGGTAGGGAGAGGTTATTTAGGTTCAAATAAGCAATGTTTAGTCGGGATGTTTCATGTTTTCAAATTGTATCATTTTTACTCCCACCAATTTTGATAACCTGCTTGCTGCTGTGGATATGTTATCGATTTCAAATTAATTGCTCTTCAATTAATAAGGCAACAAACCTCCTGGCAATTTGTACTTGCAACTATTCTCCCGGATGATACGTCCTCTTCGCCCTGCTTTCTACCTCTTCCCGGTAATAAGCCACATCCTTAAATGCCACATCCACATACGGCTGTGCCTGATCGAAAAAATGTGGTGAATCGGGATCGCCACTTTGCCCACCTGCAAGAAGGCTTTTGGCCTTGACTTTTTCGCCAAATTCCACCACGGCCACAAAGCTGTTGCCACGGGTGCCATAGATTTTTTTGGCGTCGTCCCGTTGTCGGTCGCCATAGGCCGCCAAGGCGCCCCAGCGGCCGGAGGCCAGTCCCACTGGCAGGCTTGGCTTGGAATCGTCAAATGCCTGTTGGATGTCACCACTGACCCGTTGGAAGCGGTTCACTTCGCCCCAGGGCATTTCCCATGTTCCAAAATCAGTCATGAGCTGATCAAAAGCGGTGGCGAACACGGCCAACCGCTCTTCCTCCGGTGAGCCCGTTCCGAAATAATCGATGCGGTGCATGCCCCTTGTGCCGTCCGGTGCTTTCCCATTTCGGTAGTATTGACTGCCATAATAATGAGCCAGGGTCATGGCCACTGATTCGGTCGAAACTTTGAAATCCCAATTGCGGAGCATTTCAATGGCTGCTTTGTATTTTGGGTCTTTTGATCCCGAACGGTCATAAGCTTCCACCAGTCCTGGAATCAATTTCTCAAAACCGACCAGATATGGGTCATATGCGACTTCGATCAATTTATCGAGGGTGAACCCACGGTTGCCTTTCAGCAAACGGACGGCATTGACGCCCCGGAATGTTTCCAGGTTGCGGGACATATAATACGGATAGTCCTCTTCTTTCGGGCTGTATGTATCGGCGGCAGTGAAAGGAGTAGAGTTGCAGTTTTGAATCCAGCCATTGGGCGGGTTGAGCAGGGTGATGGTTTCGTCGACGGTGTGGAGGTCCTGCCAGTCGGTAGCGGGGTTACTGCCGTCTACGGGTTTTGAATAATCAAACTGCACATCCCGACGGGGGATAAAATTGCCGTGATAGTAAGCGATGTTGCCATCTGCGTCGGCATACACAGTGTTGTTGGAGGAATTGGTCCGCATGTCCATCATCTTGCGAAAAGCGTCGTGTCCGTCTAAAGTTGTGCGCATGTAAGATTGGCTCAGCGCCGTGACGGGCTCCCACATCATGGCCGTGGCCGTCCACTTGCCGTCCCGCAAGTGGGTGACCGGGCCGTGGTGGGTCCGGTAAGTGGGGAAGGTAGCCGTTTTCATTTCATCGCCATCTTTGTATTTCAGCGTAACTTCCGAGGTTTCGACCGGTCGCAACTCCTCTCCATATTTATAAAAATACTGACCATCCTCTTCGGAAATTTCTTCTACAAATTCATCGATCACGTCCGAATAGGTGGACGTGTGCATCCAGCCGGTTTTTTCGTTAAACCCCTGATAGATAAAGAACTGTCCCCAGGTCACCGCGCCGTATGCGTTCAGCCCTTCCTCGCTGACCATGTGTACCTCTCCCCGGAAATAAAACGAGGTGTGTGGATTGATGAGCAGCATCGCATTGCCAGACTCGGTCAATTCGCCGGAAATGGCGAATCCGTTTGATCCTTTTGGTTCTTCGTTGAGGTTTTCATTTTCATGAAAAGAAACCTCTTCCTGTTTTTCATAAAATGCTTTGATCCGCCGGGTGGAAACCCTTTCTATGTCGCCGCCGATAGAGCCCTCACTGAAATACATGGGCATCCAGGGTTCGAAGCGCGTCAGCAGTTTGGGCCGTACTTCCGGGTGGGTGTGCAGGTAATAGTTAATGCCGTCGGCAAAGGCGTCACAGAGTTTTTTCAACCAGGGAGGGCTTTGGTTGTACATTTCAATGGCTTCCGCTTTGCTCATAAACAAGCGGGCCCTTAAATCGCTGTACAATGCTGCTTCCCCTTCCACCTCCGCCAGCCGTCCGATGGCCCAGACATAGTTGCGCTCTACCCGTTTGAAGTCATCTTCGCACTGCGCATACAAAAGGCCAAAAACTGCATCAGCATCCGTTTTTCCATAAATATGCGGCACCCCAAAATCATCGCGGATGATGGTGACGTCGGCTGCCTGCTTTTTCCAGCGGGCTACCTCGGTATCTGCGTTTTGCGTTTTGCAGCTGAATAGAATCAGGAAGAGTAGGAAGGGAGTGTATTTCATGGTTGCTCGATTTGAATTGCTGTTTGTAATTCAGTTGCGAGTTAATAATAAATTTTCAAATGAAGGGTTGGGCAGGGAGAGTTTTCCGGAAACACAGCATTTTGGTACCCCGATGTTTTCCGTTGGAAATCCAACCTCCCTGGGGAGAAATAAAACATATATCTATTTAATAGAGAGCCAATTAAATACACTGTGCAAGAAGTCATTATATTTTTTGCTCGGCGGCTTCGCCGCCTCGCTGGTGGGGTTTCAGGGGGCAGCATTTGTGGAATTTTCCAACTGGAAAATTCCACAAATGCTGCCCCCTGAACTACCCCTCTGATGAGCCGCCGTAGGCGGCGAAGAATGCCAAGATATTTTTTGCACTCAATTTTAAATTTTCCCAATCGCCACCAAGTTCTTTTCTTCCACATGCTTCATGTCCGGAAGGTGGGCAATGATGGATTCACTCAAGGCATCAATCAGACTTTTTTTAACATAATCACGATGGGTCACCAGGCTGACTTCCCGGACGGGGACGGGTGGGGCGAATGGCTTCAAATGGGTTTGCTGATCTTTGGAGAGGGTGAATGTGGCCAGTTCAGGAACGATGGTGACGCCGCTTTGATGATCGACCATTTTGATCAAAGTGTCGATACTGCCGGCCTCAAATTCAAAACGGGACCGGGATTTCTTTCTCAGTTCGCACAAATTCATGATCTGCGAGCGGAAACAATGCCCTTCCTGCAAAAGCCACAATTCGTCCGGGTCAATGTCTTCTGGCAGCAGATAATTTTTTTGGAAAAAATCGTGCGAGTACACGAAGAACCGCTCATAAAATAAAGGGATTTCATGAATGAAACGATAGGAGAGGGGAGTGACTAAAATACCTGCGTCCAGCAAACCTGTTTTAATTTTTTCAGCTATTACCTCTGTGGTGTTTTCGTAAATCTTGATGTGTATTTTGGGAAATTTTTCTAAAAAAGGTTTTAAAAATAATGGCAGTAAATAAGGGGCAAGGGTAGGGATGATCCCGATGCTCAGCTCTCCCTGCAGTGTTTTTTTCAAGGACCGGTTAATTTCTTCCAGCTTTTTCACCTCCCGTAAAATAACCCTGGCCTGATCAATGACTGGCTTTCCGACGACGGTCGGCACGATCGGTTTTTTACTCCGGTCAAATAGCTTCAGGTCCAGTTCATCTTCCAGTTTTTGAATCATCATACTGAGTGCGGGCTGCGAAATAAATTTTGCGGCGGCGGCTTTGCTAAAACTCTGGTGTTCCTCCAGGGCCAGGATGTATTCTAATTGTTGGAGATTCATAAAACTCTTTGATATGCATAGCATCGCTCGGACAGGTGTGTCTGAGCTACGCTAACCGATGTTATTGTCATAAGAAACACTTATACAAATATAAGAACAATAGATTTTGCTTATGATAACTTTTTAAGAATTTTGTGCTGTTCCTTTTACACGTTAGTGGATTAAAGTTGCTTACAAAGTTTTTTATTCGAGGCTATCTCAAAACGATGAACATACCGGGCTAACTCACATTTCTCCCAAAACCAAAACGTTTTTTATTGACTCATCTTCATTAAGAAATTCTCGATGGCCTGGGGATTTGTCATCTTTTTTTAGCATGAAGGCTGATACCTTTGCGGCAATTCAAATCGACTTCAAAACCTAACACTGTTTTATCAGTTTATCCATCATCAACTAAACCGATAAAATAGCATATTACACCGTAATCTTAGTTTCTTGACATTCTTCGCCGCCTTCGGAAAACCCCATGAGCGAAGCAGCGAAGCGAAGTCCAAATCCTTAGTTTACCGTGTAATAAATCTCAATCAAATTATGGAAGATCAAAAACCCAATGGTACTTCAACAAGTACTGCGAGTTCTAATGGCAATGGCGAAGCCAAGTGCCCGTTTATGTCCGGCTCGCTCAAGCGCAGCGCAGGCGGTGGCACATCGAATCGCGACTGGTGGCCCAACCAGCTGAAACTGAACATTCTTCGCCAACACTCTTCCCTTTCCAATCCGATGGGGGAAGATTTTGACTACGCTGAAGCGTTTAAAAGCCTTGACCTGAAGGAGGTGAAAGAAGACCTTACAAAACTGATGACCGACTCACAGGACTGGTGGCCCGCTGATTACGGACACTACGGCCCATTCTTCATCCGCATGGCATGGCACAGTGCCGGTACTTACCGGATTGCGGATGGCCGTGGAGGTGGAGGTACCGGCACCCAGCGTTTTGCGCCGCTCAACAGCTGGCCGGACAATGGAAACCTCGACAAAGCACGTTTGCTGCTGTGGCCGATCAAGCAGAAATACGGAAAGAAACTTTCCTGGGCCGACCTCATGATTCTTGCAGGCAATGTTGCCCTTGAGTCGATGGGCTTCAAAACTTTTGGTTTTGGCGGAGGCCGGGAAGATATCTGGGAGCCGGAAGAAGACATTTACTGGGGAGCTGAAACTGAGTGGCTGGGCGATGTACGCTACGAAGGAGACCGTCAATTGGAGAACCCACTCGGAGCCGTTCAGATGGGGCTGATCTATGTAAATCCGGAAGGCCCTAACGGAAACCCTGACCCACTGGCCTCTGCGCGTGATATTCGTGAAACATTTGGCCGGATGGCCATGAACGATGAGGAAACAGTTGCCCTGGTAGCTGGTGGTCATACCTTCGGAAAAGCACACGGAGCTGCTGATCCTGATAAATATGTCGGCCGGGAACCTGCCGGAGCATCTATCGAAGAACAAAGCATGGGGTGGAGAAACACTTACGGCAGCGGATTTGGAAATGATACCATTACGAGTGGTGTGGAAGGTGCCTGGACCCCCAATCCAACGCAGTGGGACAATGGCTATTTTGAGGCTCTTTTCAGCTATGAGTGGGAACTGACCAAAAGCCCGGCCGGGGCACATCAGTGGAAACCTACTGAGGGCTCTTCTGCCAAGACCGTAGCATCGGCTCACGACGATTCCATCCAAGAATCGCTGATGATGACCACTGCGGACATGGCGCTGAAGAAAGACCCGATCTACAATGAAATTTCCAGACGTTTTTATGAAAACCCTGATGAATTTGCAGATGCTTTTGCTCGTGCATGGTTCAAATTGACGCACCGTGATATGGGACCAATTTCCCGTTACCTGGGGTCTGAGGTGCCAACAGAAGAACTCATCTGGCAAGATCCGATTCCAGCGGTTGACCATGAACTGGTGAACGATACCGACATTGCAGAGCTGAAGCGCAGGATTCTTGCTTCCGGGCTGGCAGTTCCGGAATTGGTCGCTACGGCCTGGGCGTCCGCTTCTACTTTCCGTGGATCGGATTATCGGGGCGGTGCAAATGGTGGACGTATCCGCCTGGCTCCACAGAAGGATTGGGACGTCAATGACCCTGAGCAGTTGTCGAAAGTACTCAACACCCTGGAAGGCATCCGCACTGAATTCAATGGCGCTCAATCCGGAGGTAAGATGATCTCCATCGCTGATATGATTGTATTGGGCGGTTGCGCAGGTGTTGAACAGGCAGCGAAGGATGCCGGCCATGAAATTACAGTACCCTTCACACCGGGTAGAGGTGACTCGGCACAAGCGCAAACGGACGTGGATTCATTCCATATTCTGCGCCCTGCGGCCGATGGTTTCCGCAATTATGGCAAGCACCGCTTCGGTGTATCCGCAGAGGAAATGTTGGTGGACAAGGCACAACTGATGACTTTGACCGCACCGGAAATGACTGTGCTGGTCGGTGGAATGCGTGCGTTGAACGCTAATTCCGGAAAGTCGCAGCATGGTGTTTTCACCAAGCGCCCCGGGTTGCTGACCAATGATTTCTTTGTCAATCTGCTTGATATGAGTACGACGTGGAAAGCCGTTTCGGATTCAGACGATGTGTTCGAAGGGCGCAACCGTGCAACCGGAGAATTGAAATGGCTCGGCACGCGGGTAGACCTCATTTTCGGATCGAATACTGAACTGCGGGCGATTGCTGAAGTTTATGCCTGTTCAGACGGTGAAGAAAGGTTCGTCAAAGATTTTGTTGCTGCATGGAACAAGGTGATGAACCTGGACCGTTTTGATTTGAATTGATTTTGAAAATAAGGAGTTTGGCCGCAAGGCCGAACAATTCTTTATAATACAGAAGAGGCTGTCCCAAGAGACAGCCTCTTTTTTTTGGAGAAAATTGTGACCCGGGTAATTGAAAAATAATCGGACTCCTATCTGGTCAATTTTCTACCACCTCGATCAACGTATTATCGGCAATGAAATACCAGACTCCTGCTCCCATTTTTTGGCTATTGGCAAAATTGATTCCCAGGTTAGTTGTGGTTTCCGGTGCTTCGTTCCAACTGGTACCGCCATCATTTGTTGCTGCGATTACATCATTGGCCATGAAAACATCGCTCGGACAATAGTCCTTGGTCAGCAGCATCAGGCCTTTGTCGACAGAATCGAAGCCGATGATTCTTGCACTTTGGTTGTACGTTGTTGTCCATGAAGTTCCGCCATCGGTGGATTGCATAGCGACTCCGCTGACAGTCGCTACCATATTATTTTCATCAATGATTTCTACATCCCAAACGGGTGATCCGATGATGTCTATGGTCTTGACCAATTCCTGGTTGGTATTGATGACGTATATCTTATTGTCCCTTCCCGACACATACAACTTGTCTTCGAAGATTTTGAAACTGTAGGTAGTGGATGAAAAACGAAATTCCTGGTAGTTGTAAAAAATGGACCAGCTCGCTCCGTCGTCCGTGGATTTCATAATGACGTATTCGTCGTTGAGGTTCAGGTTCGCATACAAGTTGCCCTCTTTGTCATATTGTGGATGGTACAAGATGCCATTTAAGCCTTCCAGCTCGACCTCTTCCCAGTCTTGCCCGCCATTTTCTGTTTTTAAAATCACACATTTATTGAGGCAGTTGGGGGGTGGACAGCCGGTTACATCATGCACGGAAATAATACCGAAGTTTTCGTCTTTGAAGACCATGTTTCTTGGATATTGATCGATGTCGACGTCCAGGTCTGTCCAGGTATTTCCGCCGTCAGTGGTTTTGAATACCGCTACAAAGCCGCCGAAATTACGGCTTCCCAGGGCATACCCGACCTGGTCATTCACAAATTGAAAGGACCTGATCGTTCCGTCAAAATCTATTTTAGCGATGGAGTTTACAGTAAATCCTTCTGGTGCAGAGACGTCAGTTTTGTAGTCGCAGTCTTCGAAATTTATGGGCGGGACAATAGTGACTTCTTCGCGCTCGTCTTTTTGGCAGGAAACAAGCATGACCAATGCGATCAATAGGAGTAAAGCTGAATTTTTCATGTAATTTATTTTTGCTGAGTAAGTCCTTGGACAAAAATCAGGGGCGCTAAAAATGACACTTTTCTTTTGACAAATGTTTGATTTCCAAGCCTCAAGATTCATTTTCAAGCAAAGAAAAAGTGTCATTTTTTTTTGACCACCTGCTTACAGGATAAAACTTGATTTCAATAATCCTTGCGTTGCCTTCTTCCCCCCGGCCTCTCCAGAGGGGATGATTTGCACACTTTTTTCTCCCTCTCTGGAGAGAGCTGAGGGAGGAAGGCAACGCAAGGGTCGATCAGTTTTGTCCGTGCATATTTAACTTTTGTAAACAACTTCAATAACAATTACTAAACACGAAAGCCCAAAATTATTTTTTAATAAGCAGCCAAAATTAGTCTTCTATTGTTCAAATGGATTTATTTTAAGCCTTACGGATTTCAGTACGTAGAAAGTTCTATTCGTTCTTCGCTTCAGGTAGCGGAGTTCATGAGTTCTATTGTTTGTCTGCTATCATTTTTAAGGCTGTTTCAATTTCCAAATCGCGGCCGGCAATTATGTCTTCAATGGTATATTCAATTTCGATATCGGGTTTTACGCCCATATCTGGCTGTGGCTCGATGGTGAATCCACCCATGACCGGAAAGTCGATTTCGATCTGAGAATAAGGCAGGCGCAAAAACAGAATTTGTCCACCGTTGATGTCGTTAAGGTTGCCTCCGGTTTCCTGCCCGATAGAAAGGCCCATCTCTTGTTTTTGAAAACGGTATGCGGTATAAAATGCCAGTGATGTATTGGCTGCACTGGTCAATAAATAGACGTCCCCCGAAAATGTCATTTTAGACTGATCTGTTTTTTGGGTAAAATTTTCCTTAAAAATATAATAACCGTCAGTCGGTTTTTTCTTTTTTGGTTGCAAATTAAAATACCACGGATTATCGCCCCAGGTCTGGACATATGGTTTAAGTGATTCGGGAAATTCCAGATATCGGGTCCTGCCTTCTCTGTTAAATGAACTGTTTTCTTTGGATAGATAACCGAACAATTCCTCCAACATCTCATCTGCACCTCCGTTGTTTTTCCTAATGTCAATAATTAAGTGTTTAATGCCGGCGCTATTTAATTTGGCAAAAGTATCGGCTAAAAACTGCTTGTAGTCAAGGGTCATTGCTTTCCAGCCAAAGAGGCCAAAAGAGTTGACGGTCAGCAGGCCGATTTGGTTTTCTAAAATTTCGAAATTCCAAAGGTCGTCCCGCGTCTTTGGGAAATCGGCATATCTGTCCGCAAATATCGCAGACCGCTCTTCTCTGGTCAGGGGCGCCACTTTCAGCGTTTGGGTTGCACCACTTTTATAGTCCTGAATGTCAAGGGTCAGGGAATCGGAAAAAGGGTACAGTAGCGGAAAAAAAATGTCAAATGCATTGTACCGAAAATCATAGCCATTGATTTCTGTTTTGTACAAACGGTTGTGGTCCGTTGCTCCATCTGCGCCGACGAGGGTCATCATTTCCTGTTGAATATCTTTGACTTTTATTCCATTGATGGAATTTATGATTATTCCTTTTTTTAGTGAATTATTTTGGGAAGCATTTTGAATGACAAGCATCTGGTCGCCGACCCATTTAAATGTGAACGGTAGTTTATCTTTTTGATAATGAATGACGGAATTAATTATTTTAGACTGGTTGTTAAACCCTGCTTTAGTGTGGTCACATTTAATTTGTGCGGTCACTTTAGAAATGGCCAAATAAGCTTCTCCGTGGGTCAGTGGCTGACTGAATTTTGCTTTTAATTCGTTCAGCCCTTTTTTTATTTGCTGGTGGTCATTGTAGCGGTAAGTGCCGGGGTGTACATCCAGCACCATCGTTTCAATTAATTTATAATCTGCCGAAAGTCCTTCGGGAGTCAGCTTTTTTAGGGTGGATATATCTACAATCTGTTCACGGTTCCATCTGTTGTTCGAAATAAGGACCGTATCAGCAATTAATTCCAGTGTTCTGTTTTGGGTGCTTTCCCAGGTCGGCTTTGAATCATCATTGAAGCGGACAAATTTAAATTCCAGCGACTCGTCTGATTCCGGAAATTCCAGCGTCACATAGTAGGGAGCTTCTGCCCCCTTTAATAAAATAGATCGACCCCAGTCCAGTGGCGGGATGTTTCCCCTGATGCCAATGTGCTGTAGGTCATCTTTTGGGAGTTCGTTTACCTGAAAGGTGACTGTCGTTTGGCCAAATACCGGAAGGGGGCTGAGACAAAGAGATAGAATAAACAAAGCGTATTTTTTCATCATTTAAAATTAATGAGGTGAAGTGGGGAAAACCATTGTGCATACATCGAAGTGGACATTTAGCAGGTGCCCGGATTGGTCGTTGGTTATCGTCAAAGTTAATGATGAATTGGGAAAAAATTTGTGTTTTTAAAATAAAGACGAAAGCAGCGCCATTTTAGTAAGTGATTTAATTTGATCTCCTAAGCAGGTGGTCAAAGAAAATGACACTTTTCCTTTGCCTGAAAAAGATTTTTAAGACTTGGAAATCAAACATTTACCCAAATAAAAGTGTCATTTTTAGCGCTCCTTATTTTTGATCACGCGCATAAGTTAAATACTTCCCGGATAAATATCCATCAGCAGCCTCAAAATAATTAAACCTATAATTGCCAGGCTTATTTTGTTGAATTTATGTTTAAGGTCAAACTTTGTTCTGATAAATCCAATTAAAATTATTATGCCGGTAATAAATAATATTGGTAATTTAAAAAATATTAAAATTAAGCTGTCGCCGATATCGCCGTTGGTTAAGATCATTCCCCAGTTTGAGTCATACCACCTTGTCCAAATGAATGGTTTTAAATCCAATTTATTTAATCGGTCGTCAAATTTATTTTTGTCTAAAAATATTTGTTTTTCGCAAGTGAATTCATTAAAAATAAAGTAGGCTGGTTTTTCCGCTTGACTGAATGCTCCAATAATATGGTTTTGATAAAAGTACCACTTTGATAAGTCCGTGATATTATGTCCGAATTTTTCACCTCTTTTTTTATGGCCAAGGCATTTGATGCCAATGTAGTAAATGTTGCTCCACTTCTCTTTGCAAATCTCGGTTCCGTTATGCGTTTTTTGCCACCAGGAGGCAAGTTCACTGCAAGTTGCATTTGTTGAACACCATAAGAGGAAGAATGGGATGATTATTTTTTTTAGTAAAATCATTGAGAGCAGCAGTTTTTTATTTTGCAGTTGAATTTCCATCAGCAGCAATTACTTGTTGTCGAAGGGAATTCGACCGTGCATTTACGATCGATCGTCTTTTACAAAACCTGGCCACCTCCTCATGTAATTGACGAAATTTTCTCCCAAACCTTCTTGATGAAGATATGCTTTGGACACGGGAGTTTCGGTTGGTGTAAAATCAGGATTGTCGGTTACTGCCAGTGGAAAATTGTGGTGAAGGATGGCGGAGCGACCAATCGTAACAAAGTCGACGCCGCTGTTTAATATTTGGTGGACATCGTTTCCGTTCCTGATTTTTCCAGCTACCGCCAATTGAATATTCCTAAAATCAAGGTTGGTGAAATGCGCCAATAAAGTTTGGTTGTCCGGCTGTTTTTCTTCCGGCATTTTAAAACAGTCCCACAAAGAAATATCGAGAAAATCAATTTTTCCTTCCTCAATAAATCGCAGGCAAATCTCTTTTATTTCGGCGAGCCGCATACCAAATTTTTCAGGGGAGAGCCTGACTCCCATTAAGAACTCGTCGCCGCAGGTTGCCCTGATTCCATCAACTATCTCAAAAAGCAATCGGGCGCGGTTGGTGAGGTTGCCACCGTATTCATCTGTCCGTTGATTGATGGCCGCACTTAAAAACTGGGTCAGGATGTATCCATGTGCCCCGTGTACCTCAACGCCGTCATAGCCGCATTTTTTGGCTCTTTCGGCTGCCTTGATAAAATCATCCCTGAGCTGGTGTACTTCCTGTAATGACAAGGCCCTGGCTCCGTGTTTTTTGCTTTCAGAAGGGCAGACCGGGCTTTGGCCAATAATATCTGCCGGTGACCGCATACCTGCGTGATGCAATTGAATAACCGCCAGGCTCCCGTATGTTTTGATTTTACTGGCTAACCGCTGGTGCCCGGGCATATGCTGGTCTCCAAAAATACCCAGCTGACCGGGAAACCCTTTTCCTATCGCCTGAACGTGCGAGGCGCAGGTCATGACCAACCCGAACCCGCCTTTTGCCCGCATGGTCAACCAATTGTATTCTTCGTCGGAAAGGCGTCCGTCTTCATGGCTCTGAGTATTCGTCATCGGGGCCAGCATGAATGAGTTTTTCATAGTTGCACCACAGGGAAAATGAACGGGCGATGTTGGAAATTTTTTCATTGATTAGTTTTGACTCAAAATAATTTTTTGCAATGTTACATATTTCGATCTTATGGTTTGTGCGTGTTTTACCGCAAGCGGTCTTGTTTAAATTACTCCGACTGGAAATTGAATGAATGATTAAAGGTTTATTCACTACCCCGTCCAATAATTAATGCCTTAAATTTTTTTCCCTTTTCCGCATAGTAAGTAGAAAACAATCCGTAGTTCCATCCTTTGTAACTGGTCTGAAATGTAATTAATAAATCATCTTTCGAATCGCCGTCGAGGTCACCAATAAAATTTACAACTGCCCTTGCTTCATATCCATGTTGGCCATTTGTATGCCCCCAACATTTCATCTTTAAAAGTAGTTGGTCAAATATTTGATTGCGATCTTTGAACTGGAATCTTAGCTCATAAGGGTCAATCGTAAAATTTTCTACTTCATTCGTTTCCCCTTTTTGCAAGACTCCACAGCCATATAAAGTACCACCGTTAATGGATAATTTTTTACCTATCATGATCATCTTGTTAATCTCTTGCCCTCTAATAATTCTTTTTTCTTTTAAACCTAAATCATTGAAAACCCAGATTGGGATTTCTTCATTATTGGACGGTGTGGAATATTGATGATTTTCTGCTTTTTTTAATTTTATTTCTCTTAGTTCAAATAATTGTTTTTGTTCAGTTCTGTACAGCCCGAAGTTTTTCGTGTTTGTCGAAAAGGAAGTATGTTGCCATTCATTTACTAAATCCATTTCAGGATTATATATTTTCATATAGGGTGTTTCCGTCTTTTTTTCAATATAGGCGTCAAAAACAAATCCCTCTTTTTCATTCCAGAAAACTTTGACCCATTTTCCGTATTGTCCTTCTATCGACTCTCGTTTTGTATTTTCGTAACAAACACTGACCAGGGACTGGTAAGGAACCAGGTCGATGATTTGACTTTGCAAACTTTGGCCATCCCTAAGGTTTGCCCCATTAATAGCGGTGATTTGGTATTGTTTTGCCCATGAATGTTCACAGGCAATAAATTGACTTATACCTTGATAAAAAGAAATGAGCAGGATGAACAGTGAAAATAAACGCTTCATTTTTTGGCGTAAAAATATTGGACATAATTAACTTTTACAAAACTGATTGATTATTCGAAGGCAAGCGTTGATTATTCGTTCTTTTGTTTTTATTAAACGTGGTCTTGCTTAATTAACTGTTCAAAAAAAAATGACACTTTTATTTGGGCAAATGTTTGATTACCAAGCCTCAAGGCTCATTTTCAGGCAAAGAAAAAGTGTCATTTTTTTTTGACTTGGACAAAAATAAGGGCCGCTAAAAATGACACTTTTATTTGGGCAAATGTTTGATTACCAAGCCTCAAAACTCTTTTTCAGGTAAAAGAAAAGTGTCATTTTTTTTGACCATCTGATTACTTACAATAAAATAAATTAACCGAAATTTTCGAATATTCAAGCAAATGCGAATCCAGACAGAAAAAGAAGAATTCTATAACGCTGCAACACACGGTGCCGGTGCATTAATGGGAATTGTGGGCTTTATATTCCTGGTTGTTTTTGAATCGAGGAAAACAGACTGGAGCTTGTTTGCTGCTGTTGTATATGGTTTGTCGATTGTTATATTGTTTTCAGCATCAACGATTTATCACACGGTTAAAAACAAAAGAAAAAAGCATTTTTTCAGAATAGTCGACCATATCAGTATTTATTTGTTGATTGCGGGGACGTACACACCAGTAACATTAATTACCTTGGAACAAAGTCTGGGTTGGACGCTTTTTGGGGCCGTTTGGGGAATTGCATTTTTTGGTACCATTCTAAAAATATTTTTTACTGGTAAGTTTGAAATTTTTTCAACTTCATTATATCTGGCGATGGGCTGGCTGGTCGTATTTGATTTCGCAGCACTGCTTGAACAAATGCCCTCCGATGGTATTGTCTTTTTAATAATTGGTGGGCTGGCCTACACGGTTGGTATCGTTTTTTATGCCATCGAACGAATTCCATATAATCATGTAATCTGGCATTTGTTTGTTTTAGCAGGTGCCATTGCTCATTATTGCATGGTGTTTTTTTATGTGATCTGAGATGTATAAAGCTGCAATAAAATTAAAAACTTAAGGTCTGAAAAAATCACTTGGCTTTTATGATCAAAAAGCGAAAGCCGTCATATTTAGGATATAATGAAAGTTCAGATAAAATCAGGTGACTCAGGTTCTATTCCATTATTTCATAAAATCCATTCGCATTTTCATCAATAAAAATTAGTTCTTTTTGACTTTCCAAAACCATTTTCAAGGTGTCAAAAAATCCGTCTTGATCTATGTCTACACTTTTTCCAGTGCTTTTTCCATTTAAATTAAAAAAAAGGATTTCTTCAATGTTTCCGTCTTCATCTTTGTCAAAAGAGAGGGAAACTTTTTTTCCTTTGTTATAGCCCTCTAGGCGTTCATAGTTATAA
>JBCBRY010000195.1:0-14848 GCA_039819485.1 Bacteroidota bacterium
CAACGAAGTCATTGCTATATGGCGAAAATACTTTGGATGCAGATGGATATGATTTCATTATGCCTGCTCAAAAATTATTTTTCTCCGAAAAGTATGATCAAATTTTATCTTATTCAAACAAGTATCGATATCAGGACTTTTTGTTGTATTCAGTCGAAGCAAAAGAAAACAATCAGCAACCATTTTTCAATGATGGGACTTTTGGATTTGATGTTGTAGAAACTATTTTTTTCCATATTTCACGTTTCGAAGAACATTATTGTGACGAGTCGCAAAAAGATGTTCATGGACGTCTGAATACAGCAGATCATTTTAATGTAAAAAATAAATTAGACAAAATCCCTGTCGTAGACCATCTCGTTTTTTGCTTATTAAATGCAATAGGGATTGAAGTAAAGAAATTGCTCACAAAGTACAGAATGTCTTTTGACATTGATATCATAAATAGATTTTCGCTTAAACCACCATTTCGGTCTACATTAAAATATGGTTTCGTCCAGCCTAATGGAAGGTCACTGCGCATGGTCTGGCTTTCTTATTTAAAGACCCTGCTTGGAATTGCCGAAGATCCTTACAACAATTTTGAGTGGTTATTGCAAAAGAATGATCAGATCGAACAGTTTATTTATTTTCTATCCGGTGGTCTGACAAAATATGATAAACCATTTCCGGTCATTAACCAAGAGTTCGTCGCCATTGTTCGAATGGCAAAAGAAAGAGGTATTAAAGTTGGAATTCATCCAAGCTATAATAGTTGGAATTCTTTTGAGGTTTTTAAAAAAGAAAAAGAAATACTTGAAAATGTCCTTCATGAAAAAATTAATTGCAGCAGGCAGCATTTCCTGCACTATTCATTTAAACACACCGGGAATATTTTAGAGAAATTAAATATCCAAGAAGACTCAACAATGGGTTACGCAGATAGGATTGGTTTTCGTTGCGGTACGGGCTTCCCTTTTCATATGTATAATTTTAGTGAAGAACGGCCATATCATTTTTTGGAAGTTCCGATGGTTGTAATGGACGTTGGTCTGATGAGAGAAGGAAGTCACAGGTGGAAAAATGTCATTGAAATTTGGGAGCGATTTCTTCAAACTAATAAATATTATACTTTTATTACGTTTAATTTTCACAATTCTCGTTTTTTCGATGCAAGCTTAGATTCAATTGACCTACACTCATTATATGAATCCATTAGGACAAAATTTACATGATTTTAGTTTAAGTACAGGTTCTATAAAAGTTGATTAGTGATATACAATTGATCATTTTTTATCAATTAAATATCTGGTATTTTTAATGAGCATTGAAGGTAAAATACTTTATTATAGTCGAATCAATTGTAACGACCCTTTTAGGAAAGGCATTGTGCAAAAGTATCGGGGTATAATTAATGGATTGAAGCGTTTAGACTGGCAAACAGATATTGTCTGGTATAATGAAAAAGGAATTTTAATTAATGATAACCTGTGCTATGCTTTCGATTTCAGTGAGCAATCAAATGCCGTGAAAAATATTATCTTCAATCATCTGCATTATGATCGGATTATTTCCAGAAAAGTCGATTTCACGGAATACGAAGTCTTTATTGTTCGATATCCATTATCGCACCCCGGTTTCATTTGGTTATTAAGAAAAGCAAAAAAAATTAATCCAAAATTAAAGGTAATTGTAGAAGTTCCTACCTACCCTTATAAAAAGGAGCATAATAATTTACCAAGGAAAATACAGCAATTGCTGGATCAATTTTTTATTCCGTTCTTAAAATTCTATGTTGATTTGATACTCCATTACGGTACGTTCGATTCACTATTTCAAATTCCTTCTATTGGTATTAGAAATGGGGTAGATGTACCATTTATAAAGCCGAGTACTTCAAGTCCCCAAAAGGGAACCGTTCGTTTACTGGCCGTTGGCAATTGGAACTTTTGGCATGGGCTTGAGCGAATTATTTTGGGAATGGCAAATTTTGAAAGGCTGAACTACGAGGGGAAAAATAGAGTCGAACTGACTATTGTGGGAGGAGGGAGAGAAATTTCTTTTTATAAAGAACTGGTGGATAAGAATAAACTAAACACTAAGGTTACTTTTGTTTCTCCAACTGAAGGAGATGCGCTTGATCAAATTTTTGATGCCGCTGATGTTGGAATCGGGTGCCTTGGGATGCACAGAAAAAACGTGGTACTTGATTCTTCCTTGAAACACCGGCAGTACTGTGCCCGGGGACTACCTTTTTTATTATCGACATTGGACCCAGATTTTCCGGATACTTTACCCTGGGTAAATTATGTGGAACCTTCGGATGAGCCGATAGACATTCAAAGGATTTGCAATTTTTTTAAAGGGATAGATGACAAGTTAATTTTGAGGAAAGAAATCAGGAAGTACGCAGAGAGGAATTTGGATTGGTCGGTGAAGTTTAAATCGGTACCCGTGATAGGGAATAATAATTGATTTTATAGATTTTTTTAGAGTATATTTTTTACCAAATTTAATATTGTATTTTTTCCGTATATTTTTTGATAGGGATTTTAAAAGATTGTGGAAATAAGAGGTGCAGCAGTTCTAAGTAATTATGAACAATTATTTTTTCGTCAAATTTTTCTACTGCTATTCGACGGCTATTTCTTCCCATTATTTCCAACTCCTTTTTTTGTAATTGGGCTATGGTACCCATTGCCAAAGCTAATGCCTCCGAATTTTTGACCGGTACGACGAAACCATTTTTTCCATGAACAACCGTTTCCTTGCAACCTGCCGTATCAGTCGTAATAATTGGCTTTCCCATCGACATAGCTTCTAAAATGACCCTTGGTACTCCTTCTCGATAAGATGGTAAAACAAGTACGTCAACTTTCTTTATTACTTGTCGTACGTCCATCACCTTTCCTAAATACAAAATATCTTTTTGCTCTATCCACTCCAACAATTTATCTTTGTTGACAGCGGCTGGATTGGCATCATAAAAATCTCCCACCACCCAACTCTCAATATTCATGTGTTCTTCCCTAATTTTCTTAGTGGCATCAACATACTCTTCTAATCCTTTATCTTTTAATAATCTACCAATAAAAAGAAAAGTAAAAACATCATCCTTTTTGTCAGCCTTTTCCGGCATAAAATAATGGGTGTTTACTCCTGATCCGCTGATGATGGTACATTTGGTTGGAGAGATGATTTTTTGCTGAACGAAGACATCTCGATCATCTGGGTTATATAAGACCAATTTTTTTATGTTCTTAAAAGCTATTTTATATAACCAGGGAATTAAACGATTAACTCCTACAGGATTCAGGAATGTAAACCCCAATCCAGTAACGACTGATATAGAATGGATCGATAAAATTCTGGCAGCAAAATTTCCAAAAATATTGGGTTTGATCGTAAAATGAATTATCAAGTCTGGCTTCTTTCTAAAATAAATAATTAATAATTCAATAACCAATAACACATCACGAAAGGGGTTGCGACTCCTTGGTTTTAAATATTTGCACGGAATATGTTTGATAAATTCAGTCTCGTTCAGGTAGTGGATATATTCGTCAATCGGGCTGACTACATATACTTCATGATTTAGCTCAGATAATTTTTTGACGAGTGGTTTTCTAAAATTAAAAATATTCCAGGAGGAATTATCTACTATCAATATCTTCTTCAATGCTTATTGTTGTGTTTATGTTTGATGTTTAAGGTATTTAATTGCAATTATAGAAAATTACCGGATGATTTTTCTCTTAAATCTTTCAACATGCCCTTAATGCCTTGTTCTTCTCCTTTTGGCCAAATCAGTAACACATCTTCTTCGTCAACAATGATATAATCATCCAACCCTTTAATGACCGCAAGTTTGTCTTTAGGCATTCTTACCAGGCTGTTATTAACTTCAATGGCATTGATCTGTCCTTGCAACACGTTTCCTTCGGCATTTTGCTCTCTTTCTGCATGCAATGACGCCCAAGTTCCCAGATCACTCCATCCAATGTCGGAAGGAATGGTATACACATTAGAGGATTTTTCAAGTATGGCGTAATCAACCGAAATATTAGGTGTGCCAGGATAGGCCTGATCAATAAATGCCTGCTCTTGATCTGTGTTGTAAAGATGATTTCCTGCCTGTAAAATTGAATAAATATCCGGTGATAAAGTCTTGAAAGCACTTAGGATAGTTTTTGCACTCCACACGAAAATCCCTGCGTTCCAAAGGTAGTCGCCACTTTTAAGATAAGTTTCCGCAGTTGCTTTATTAGGTTTTTCCTTAAAACTGATGACTTTATGAACATCTTCAGCGGTTGCTTCTTTTGTATAATTGATGTAGCCATAACCTGTATCCGGTCTCACAGGTTGAATACCCAGTGTTACAATTGCGTCCTGCCGGGCTGTATAAGAAAGTGCTTTTCGCAGATTGCTGACAAAGGCCTCCTCTTTCAAAATTACATGGTCAGAAGGAGCCACAATAAAGTTAGCGTCTGGGTTCAGCGCATTCAACTTGAACGCAGTATAGGCCACACATGGCCCGGTATTGTTTCGGGAAGGTTCACAAAGTATTTGATTGTCAGTCAATTCTGGAATATGTTCGTTGACCAGTTCTTTGTACATTCCATTCGTGACAATAAAGATATTTTCAGCCGGACATAAATGTAGAAAGCGCTCAAAAGTAAGCCTGATCAGTGATTTTCCAACACCTAAAATATCCATAAACTGCTTAGGCCGGGCTATTCTACTGGCTGGCCAGAAACGGCTGCCTATCCCACCTGCCATAATGGCAACGTATGTATTCGAAGGATTATTCATTTCAATTTGAATGGTGAAATTATAATTGTATTTATTTCTCTTTCATTAAAAATCATTCCGTATACGTCCAACATTCATTCTAAATCCCAGGCTGAAATAGGAATCTGTATCCGATCTGCTTGCCAGTTCACTTTCTTTGTTCCTGTAAAAATAGGACAGGTCCAAGTTGATGTTGTGCCACAAGCGGTAAGTGATATCCAATCCAAATAGGGTAGTGGTGGTCGATATGCCCTGGCCGGTTTCGTTTCCAAAATCCATTTCATGTGTTGTATTGGCTAAAAGTATGTTCCCTCCCCAATTGGTCCCCTGATGGTCCTCTCCAAAGTCTGACCTGATCAACCTACCTTCGACCATGACCCGTTGATGCGGGCGATAACTGACCACTGCAAGGAACTCTTTAAAATTGGCGCCTAATGGATGGGCCAGCGGTTGATTATAATGTGAATAACTTGAACTTATCGGATCTCGGTAGGTGTAAGTGTAGGGACGGACGGTATTGTATTCAGCCCTGACATCGAGTTGGGGAATATTGAATAAGTCGACCCATTGTATCCCTGCCTGTACACCAAATTTATTGGCCCACCATCCATTACCACCCGTCAGCTCATCAAATTTGAATTCGTCCAAAACAAATTGCGAATAAAGCCTCCCTTTATTCAAAATATTCCACTTAAAGTCCAGACCGGCGAGTACATTGTCCTCGCTGTCCAATAAATGTTCAACCGAACGGTATAAAATGACCGGGTTTAAATACTGCAATTCAAACTGCCCGTTTTCTCGGTCAAAAACGACGGCTTCAAAAACTCCGACCGTCATTTTAGGAGTGAGGTTAAAACTGAGATAGTGGGCAGCCATGTATTTTTTAGGCAAATTTCTGTCACCGGAGTTGGCCTGTGCAGAAGTAGCGTTTAATTCAGTAAAAATATTTTGGTAATGAAATTTCCAAACGCGCCAATTCAGCTTTAGATAAAAGTAATTATGGGAAAAGTCAGATAGGAACAAAGACCGGTATCCATTTCCAATAAAATTTTTACCGTGGCCAAATTGCAGCCCAATGTGTTTGGTAATGTTTAATCCTAAATAACCTTGACCGTTTAAATAATCCCAACTACCTTCGGAATCAAAAACACGGCTTTCGTATGGTTTGTAAAAACCGTTGCCTGGCACGGCTCTATTCCTGCCAATAAAGTCGTTTACATACTCTGGAAAACGAGACTGAGTATCGGTAATATTTGAGTAAAAATAAATGCGGTCATCAATGCCACCTCTGATTTCCACTCCTCTTTGGTTATTAAAAACGGCCTGATCGCCCTGGCCCGATCTTCCTACCTGAAAATTTATAATTGGATTTACCCTCAAATGAAATGCGTCTTTGTTCAGTTCAAGCCAGTTGGCAGGCGTCTGGTAAAAATATTTCCAAATAGGTTTTTTTGTTTTATAATAATGTTCGCTTTCAAAACTACTTTTAATCTTTGACCCCGGAATAAATCGGTACAAGGTGTCACCTGGGACTTTTTCATAGTACCCTTCTTTTTTTCCACCAATTGTCTGATTCAATTCATCTTCACTCAACCACTCATTATTTTCGCAATACATGAAATAAATATCTTCCTGGTCATATTTATGGAGCAATTGGGACGAACTATCAACTGCCAATATAAATTTCATCGCATCACCTCGGGTAAAGGTTTTTAAAGAAGAATGGTATCCAGGTGTAATTCCTGACTTTATTTCTAATCTATCTAAAATCCGATAGGCATCGTTACCAAGGGGCAGACTACTGCCTTGAGAAAAAAGATGGATTTGGAAAAATAGGAAAAAGTGAAGGAGGTAAATTAATCGCAAATTAATTTTTATGTTTTGATGAAAGACTGAAAAAAGAAACGGAAAATCAAGGTTTTTTGATTTTCCCGTGGCAGCCAAGGATTTAAATGTAAACAGTTGGTCAAAAAAAATGACACTTTTCCTTTGCTTGAAAAAGATTTTTAAGACTTGGAAATCAAACATATGCCCAAATAAAAGGGTCATTTTTAGCACTCTTTCTTTTTGTCCAAGCACTTGGATACTTTTATTTATTAATTACTTTTCATTCGATAAGAAATACTCTTGGCCATAGAAGTATCAACTGATTACTATATTAATTAATTCTTGTTAAGATGCATCAATACCAATCTTTTTCCTTTAAACCCGCATAAACCGAACGAATTCCCGCTTCTAATTGGATTTTTGCTTTCCAACCTGCACTGTTTAATTTACTGACGTCCATTAATTTTCTTGGTGTACCATCCGGTTTGTCTAAATCATGAACAATTGCTCCTGTGTACCCAACTATTTTTTTTATCAGGTGCGCCAAATCTTTTATTGAAATATCCTCTCCGACTCCGATATTTACCAATCCGGGCTCATTATAATTCTGCATTAAATAAAAGCAGGCATCTGCCAGGTCATCGACATGTAAAAACTCGCGCAAAGGTTTTCCTGTCCCCCACATTACCACCTCGTTTTTATGTTGCTTTTTCGCCTCATGAAATTTACGGATCAACGCAGGTAAGACATGCGATTTATGCAAATCGTAATTGTCATTAGGACCATATAAATTGGTGGGCATAACAGAAATGAAGTTACGGCCATACTGGGAACGGTATGCGTCGCATAATTTAATGCCGGCAATTTTAGCAATGGCGTATGGCTCGTTGGTTGGCTCCAATTCTCCAGTGAGTAAATATTCTTCTTTTAAAGGTTGGGTGGCCATTTTCGGATAAATACAAGAGGAGCCTAAAAACATTAATTTTCTTACATCATTAAGATGAGCGGCATGAATCACATTATTTTGAATCATTAAATTATCATATAAAAATTCGCCGCGGTAAGTGTTGTTTGCTAAGATCCCACCGACTTTGGCAGCTGCCAGATATACGTAGGCAGGTTTTTCTTTCCGAAAAAATTCCTGGACTTCATTTTGATTTCTTAGGTCAAGCTGGGTGGAGGTACGACCGATTATTTTGGTAAAACCTTCCTTTTCTAATTTCCTTTTTATCGCAGAGCCAACCATCCCACGGTGACCTGCGATGTAAACGGTGCTGTTTTTATCCATCAAAATTTAGGTTGTTTAGCTAAAAGGGAACTACTCAAACTCGTTTTTTATGTTAAACCCTTCCCGTAGCAGTACCTGATCTTTCTTAAATAGCTCAAGATCAGAAATAAGCATTTCCTTGACGAGATCTTTGAGTTCATAATTGGGTTCCCATCCGAGTTTTTCTTTTGCTTTTGCCGGGTCACCGATCAATAGTTCAACTTCCGTAGGCCGGAAATAACGTGGGTCCACGTGGACGACTGTGCTTCCGGTCTGAACTTGATAATCAGGATGGTAAGAACCAACTACAATGCCTACCTCGTTCACACCCTTTCCATCAAATGTCAACTCGACCCCGACTTCCGCGAAAGCCATACGCACAAACTCCCGCACCGATGTAGTCTTTCCGGTAGCAATGACAAAGTCTTCTGGCCGATCTTGCTGGAGCATAAGCCACATGGCCTCCACATAATCCGCTGCATGTCCCCAGTCACGTTGTGCGTCAAGGTTGCCCAGATATAATTTTTGTTGGAGACCTAACGCGATTTTTGCGACGGCCCTCGTGATTTTACGGGTAACAAAGGTTTCTCCCCGCAAAGGAGATTCATGATTGAATAAGATACCGTTGCAGGCATACATATTGTAAGCTTCGCGATAGTTTACAGTGATCCAGTACGCATATAATTTTGCGACAGCATATGGGGAGCGAGGGTAAAATGGCGTTTTTTCCGTCTGAGGTACCTCCTGCACCAACCCATACAGTTCGGAAGTAGATGCTTGGTAAAACCGCGTTTTTTCTGTTAGTCCTAACAACCTGATCGCTTCAAGGATTCGAGTTGTACCAAGGGCATCTGTGTTGGCGGTATATTCAGGTGCTTCAAAACTAACCTTCACGTGTGACATGGCGCCCAGGTTGTAGATTTCATCTGGTTGCACTTCCTGAATTATTCGGATCAGGTTAGTTGAATCAGTTAAATCTCCGTAATGAAGGATGAAATTACGGTTGCTGACGTGAGGGTCTTCGTAAAGGTGATCAATACGCTGCGTATTGAATATCGAACTGCGTCGTTTGATGCCATGAACCTCATATCCTTTCTTCAGCAAAAGTTCGGATAAGTAAGCTCCGTCTTGTCCTGTAACACCAGTGATTAATGCTTTTTTCATGGAATATATCTTTGGTCTTGAAGAGGAGTTTCAAAATTCATTCCCTAAAGGAATTTAGGTAGAATGGAGTCAATTTTCTTTGATTAAAAATGCTGGATCTATGGAAGGTTTCATCTTTCTGATTCCTTCCGCAGAGAGGTTGAAGGGCTTTTTCGGTAGGTCTTTGAATATCTTGAAGACCAATTCGCTCGAGGGAAACAAAATTTGCCATGCGGTCAGGAAAAGGATGAAAAAGTCAGTTTTGAACGATTGGTTCTTCTGGTACCAGGATTCTAATTCCCCTTTATATGGAAAGATAGCTTTCCGGTAATAATCCCAGGGGTCAATCCCGGCCTCTTTCGCCACGGTGATCAGTTCTTCTTCATCTCGAAAAATAATGGAGCCGATACCAGTGAGCCCGGGAACCACTTTGTAAATGATGCTCTGTACCTGTGGAGGATACTGATTAAAGCTTTTCGCCATTACCGGGCGCGGCCCCACAAACGACATATCTCCTCTTAGAATGTTAAATAACTGGGGCAATTCATTGATTTTGGTTTTTCTCAGAAAACCACCCAAAGGAGTAATACGAGGGTCTTTTTTAACTGTAATGATGCCACCTGCCATATTGGGGCTGTCCTTCAACATGGTGGCAAATTTGAAAATATTGAATGGCTTTTGCCGGTACCCAACTCTTTCTTGAAGATAAAAGACATAACCCTCTCCAGTAAGTTTCAGCCCTATCATGACCGGAATGAGAAAAGGCAATGGAATGACGATCATCAAAATCGAAAAAAGGATATCGAAGAAGCGTTTTATTTTCTTGTACATTTTACATTTTTTGATCCAAAGATTTGCCTGTCTCCACGTGTTCAAAAGTAGGAATCAATTTGGAAAACAACTGAACCACCATCTTCTTATCTAATCGATCAGAATAAAAAAGTTGGTGAAGGTCTTCGAAGATTATCTCAATATCCCCTAAATGTCTCTTGGTGGAGTTTTGGATCACTCCCAATGCTTCAAACCGATGTACATCAATTTGTTCGGCTTCCGTGTAAAACTCTTCGAAAGGTTTTTCGCCGGATGTGTCAGATTTGAAATAATAGACCGGATATGATTTATTAGAATCAGTCAAAGAAGCTGCAAGCTCCCTTGCCTCGACTTCTGTCTGACAAAGTTGGGGATTGAACCCAAGTGAACGAAGTAGTTGGTCTCCGATGTGGGTAAATGTTTGCATATCCCTCCCAGGATCTAATTTCGGGAAAAAAATATCTCCGGATTCACCGAGCAAACAAGCCAGCATGCAAATTTCACCTGATTCTTTGGGGGAAACGAAAAATCTTTTGATATCTAATGGGGCTGAAAGTGGTTGACGTTTTTTGAGCCGTTCCAGAAATCCAAAAGGTAAACTGCCGTTGGAGAAGGCAACATTGGCAAATCGAGCGGTGGTTATGGGAAATTTTTGAGAGTAGGCCAGAATTACCTCTTCCATCAGTTTCTTACTGGCCCCCATGATGTTCACCGGGTTAGCGGCCTTATCGGTTGATACACAAAAAAAGTGTGCGGGAGGGGTTTGGCTGATAAGTTCGAGTAACTGCTTGGCTTTCAGGACATTATTGTCAACCATTGCCTCTATGGAGTAATGGTCTTTTTCTGACCGGACATGTTTGTGCGCCGCAAAATTGGTTACAATATCGAATGGGCCTTCTCTTTCCCATATTTTTTTAAAAACAGTATCTCCGAAATTGACCGGATAGGTGATAAAGGTTTCAGGGACATTTAAATCAGTCGAACTACGGACATCCCTGGTCAACTCCGTCAGGCCGTTCTCATTGGTATCTACAACGTACAACCTGGAAAGTCGACCCTGCTTTAAAACGGCCTTGATAAAAGAACTACCGATCGTGCCGGCACCTCCAATCACCAAGGCAGATTTCCCATTGATTCTTTTTGCAAGCAATTCCTTGTTTGCATCAATATCATTTTGAAAGAGACTTTTCGCTCTCCCGGTGACGTGTTCAGTTATGAATTGATCAAGGTTTAAAAGCATAAACGAGGTTTTCTAATGGGTGAACTGGCCCTTTATGATGTTTGAATAGCGTGCATTTATTTGTCAGGCATCCACAAAGATACCCTCTCTCACGGTATTAACTACCAATTCGACATCTTGATCTGTCAAGTAAGTGGAGCAGGGGATGCTAAGACAGGAACCAACTACTTTCCCTGAAATGTCCTCATCGTTTATATATAAGTTATCACGATACATAGGCAGTTGATTCATAGGCAGCCAAAAAGGCCTGGACTGTAACTTTCTTTCATTGAGCAAGTTCAGCAAACTCTTTTGGTATTCAGTACGAAAGGTAAACAGCCAGCAGTTAGGGTCGACATGTTCATTAACCTCTTGAAAACGAATATCCGCTAAACCCTCAAATGCCGTCCGGTAGATTGCATCAATTTCCTTTTTCCTTTTTATGAAACCGGGCAGTTGTTCCATCTGAGCAACTCCAATGGCAGCCAGAACATTTACCAGGCGGTAATTGTATCCGATTTCATCGTGATAATAGCGCAATGAGTCTACCTTCGCTTGTGTGGTGAGGTGTTTTGCTTTTTTTGCCAACGCTTCATCGTCTGTAACTATCATGCCCCCACCGCCGGTGGAAATGATTTTGTTCCCATTAAAACTAAAACAACCAAACTTACCGAAGCTGCCTGCGTGCTTGTTCTTAAAATATGACCCGAGGGCTTCAGTCGAATCTTCAACGATCTCCAGGTGATAGGTTGCAGCTATTTCGAGCAATCTCTCCATATCGCACATATTCCCCAACACATGCACGGGCATGATCGCTTTTATCCTGTTTCCAGATTTTAGCTCGAAGCAATCTCCGTCTTTTAATTCGGTATTACTGCTGAGATAATTTTCAAGAATATCCAGATCCATCTGCCAGGTAAACTCATCGATATCGATAAATATGGGCTGGGCACCGATATATTTGACGGCATTGGCACTTGCTACAAAGGTGATATTGGGCAAAATGACAAGGTCATCCCTCTCAACTCCCGAGAGCTGAAGAGAAATGTGTAAAGCAGCAGTGCCATTCACAGTTGCTACACCATATTTTGCTCCGGAAAAATCGGCAACCATTTCCTCGAACTTGGATACATAGGAACCGGCCGAGGAAACCCATGCTGTATCCAGGCATTCTTTTACATATTTCCATTCGTTGCCAGAAATATTTGGGCCTGAAAGGAGAATCATTTATTTAGAAATTTTATAGTGATTGAATCAAACGAATCCACCAAAAATTTTGGATGATATTTAAGAGGCAGACTTGAGGATTGTTTGTGAATGTTTAACCCGTTATCTTTTATTCCGATTGTATTCCAACTCAGTTGATTTGGAGTGACAAAGTCTTTTTGAAAATTATCACCAATGTACGTGAACTCCCCACCCTTGAAATTATCCTCTACCAAACGGTAGTTTTTCACGTCTGGTTTTTCAGAACCTATTTCTTCAGAAATAACAATAATCTCAAATGCATCGGTCAGACCAAGGGCATTCAATTTATTTCTTTGTGATAAACTACGACCGTCCGTAATTAGGCCAAGGGGAATCTTGGCATTTCTCAAACTGTTGATGAAACGGAAAACATCTTGGTTGAGCTGGATGGTTGGTTTATGGAATCGGTATATTTCAACTAAATCTTTGATCGTGTAAGGAAATGAATAAGTTGATTTAATAATGTCAAAAGTGGACTCTTTATTTAAATAGAGCGCAATCATCTCCTCGTAAATATTCTTTCCAATATTTTTTTCAAGTAATTTGGCGATATGCACATACGCTGATTTCAGGAAATCGATCTCTTTGTACAGCGTATCATCAAGATCGAAAACAATTATACTATTTGGGCTAATAGTTAAAGTCATGTACAATCAATTCGTGGTCGTACCTTAATAGTAGCAGTTTATCTTCCCATCCATCAAACCAGCCAATTTCTTGTTCAAACCAATACTCTTCGATAATCCATTTTGGGTAATTTGCACCTGCTAAATAGCTAAGTGGATATCCCCCTCCAAAGCGGGGGTTGATTTCAATTCCGTAAATTGATTTATTCTTTTTGCCATAAAATATTTGCAGAGTAATACATCCTCGGACACCTTCTATTTCACCCAAGTGCTCACGAATGAAACTTATGAGATAAGGGTCTTTGTGCGTGATGCCTTTGTTAACTTCTCCTCCTCTTACAGCAATTCGTATTCTTGGAACAACGCAACATAGTCGACCTTGCCTGTTATAATACAGATCAATTGTATATTCGGTAAATTCTTCTTTTGATAAATACTCCATCCACATGAGATTGTCATTCTCGATCAAAAATTTGGATAGTTTGGCTGGTTCGTCGATGAAGTATAAGTTCTTACTACTGCTTCCATCAATAGGTTTGATGAATATTGGAAAACTGGGATTTTTACGGTCAATTATGGACGGGACAGCAATGCCGCGTTCCTCAAAAAAACTGTTTGTTTTTCGTTTATCTCTGCATTTCTTGATAAAATCAATATCAGATACCAATAATTCAATTCCATTTAATTTAAATCGGTCTCTATTATTCGAATATAAAGCTAATTCTGGATCAAGAGTGGGGATTAAGATTTTGATCTGATTTTCTATACATATTTTAAGCAGTTTGTCCATGTAGTCATCGTCCTTGAATTTTCCTACTTTGAAACTATTATCTGAAGTGATACATGCACTCGATAATTCAGGAATTAAATCAGTGGTAAAAATTTTGGAATTTTTTCCAATAACATTTTTTATCTCCTGTTTAAAATAGTTTATTAATGATACTCGCCGACCCGCAGATGTAATTAATATATTCATTTGGTTTTGCTATTTATGGGCATGTTTTTTTGAATGCAGGTTTATTATTAATTGTTAGTTAATAAAACGAATGTGACGATTATTATTTACTGTTTCTTTTTTGCTATGACGTAATAGCCGCCAGCAATTCTATCTTTATGTGGAGAATAATTCATTAAACCATCCAACCATTTTATTGGATATAATAAAACCGCAAAAAAGGCTTTTAAAAAATGGTACAGAAACGGGAAAATAATAGACAATAAAATCGAGAAAAATTCGACGCTGATTCGGTAAAAACCTGTTCCTGAACCAACTGACAATCCGCATTCCTCTACTTCAAATCCTGCGATTTCAAC
This sequence comes from Bacteroidota bacterium, assembly GCA_039819485.1. GTDB lineage: Bacteria > Bacteroidota > Bacteroidia > Chitinophagales > Saprospiraceae > UBA6168. The sequence continues at coordinate 14,225 of JBCBRY010000195.1, forward strand.
TAATTCAACAATACCTTCCTTCGAAAAGCGCCAATAATCAGTGGGGCCGGGGTGATATCCAATGATGAACGGCAATTGACAATATAATAGTCCATTCGGTTTTAATACTCTGTAGATTTCATGAATAGCTGCTAAAGGGCTTTTTACATGTTCGAGTGTTTCTTGTGTAATTATGATAGAAAAAAAGTTGTCTTCTACTGGAATGGCCTCCGCTTTGCCAACGTAATCAATGTTTTCACCTGGCTGTATATCAAGATTTCGAATGTTCTTACCGAGTTTAGATGTTCCAGCGCCTACATTTAATCCCAGTTCATTTTCCCCTAAGCTATTGATGACTTTATTAAGAGCCCTTTGTACACTTTTACTTGAGTTGTGGTCAGCGTAAATTAGTTTTACAAATTTGAACCTTATGTCACTGAAATTCATTTTGAGTTTTTTTTTGACTTAATAGTGGATGAGTATCGACGGCCATTGAAATGTTGGGGTTGCTAAATAAGTTATAAAATCTTTATCATGACTAAAGAGCCTGAACAATAATAAAGGGCGCTAAAAATGACACTTTTCCTTTGCCTGAAAAAGAGTTTTGAGACTTGGAAATCAAACATTTGTCCAAATAAAAGTGTC
>JBCBRY010000196.1:0-14772 GCA_039819485.1 Bacteroidota bacterium
TTTTCTTAATTCCATACTTACTGTGTGGGCAAGGTGGGCTGTTTATTGGAAATGGAGTTAATATGGTTTTGTTGGACGAGCCACAAATTGTAATAGAGGATGGCCAATTTAATAATGACGGGGATTTTTCAGGAGGAAAAAGTACAGTGCATTTTAAGGGTGCAGCCAAAACAGAAAATTCAATAATTGGCGGCTCATCCGTTACCGTTTTTAATAATCTCAAAATAAATAAATCCAACAATGATGTTCGCCTTGATCATGATGTAGATGTTGACGGCGACTTAATAATGAAAGGTGGAAATTTTATTTTAAATAAAAGTGATGTTAATTTAGGTGGCAGTATTATCGGTGAAACAGCTACCAAAAGAATTACTGGTACCACTGGCGGAGCCATCATAAAAACGGTTGGTTTAAATATGCCTGTTGCGGAGAATCCCGGAAATATTGGATTGGAAATTACTTCGGTTGAAAACCTTGGATCTACGCTCATCCATAGGCGGCACACGCAACTGACCAACAATGGAAACCATAGCATATACAGGTGTTTCGATATATCACCGGGCAATAATGTCAATTTGGATGCCACGCTTCGCATCCATTATTTTGATGAAGAATTGGCGGGGCTGAATGAAGATGATCTTGAAATCTGGCACTTTAATGGAGCGAATTGGACATCGCAAAATGTGAACAGCAAAAATATTGCAGATAATTGGGTAGAGGCTTCCGGTTATGGTTTTTTTCATACCGTCACGGTTGCTGAAGAAATGAACTTGCCTTTGCCGGTTGAATTAATTGATTTTAATGTAAAGGTCAATGAACAAGAGGAGGTCGATGTTTTTTGGTCGACGGCCAATGAGATAAACAGCGGGTATTTTATCGTTGGACGTTCACACGACGGATTGAATTTTAATGAAATAAAAAGAGTGAGTGCGGCCGGTAATTCTGCTGAACTTAAATATTATAAAATAATTGACCGGCATCCTTTTTCCGGGATAAATTATTATCGCTTAAAACAAATTGATTTGGATGGCTCTTATTTTATCGGTCCTGTTCGAACGGCTGTCATTTACTCGGATGCGCAGTTCGCCGTCTTTCCAAATCCGGTCATTAATGTCTTAAATATAGAAGCTGCCGCATTTGAAAAAGAAGAGGAATTGGTTGTTGAAATATTCGATGCGAACGGAAAAATATTGTACCGCAAAAACTCCTTCATAGGTGATGGAAACCAATTGATAAAAATTGATGAAGTGTCAGATTTTATGGCGGGAAATTATTTTTTGGTACTAAAAACATCTTCTGGCAATCACGCATATAATTTAATCAAAGTACGGGAATAAGTACTTTAATACCTAAATAAATGCATCATGCTCTAATCTGCCGAATCGAAATGAATATTAGCTTAGCTAAATTGCAAAGTAATAAAACGCAAGCAGGTGGTCATGATGGTGGTTGGCGCACAAGAAATACCATTCCACTAACAAAATATCCCATTCTACTCAATTAATTATACCCGTCAATCATCATTCTTTGTGAGCCATCATAGGTGATCTTAAATTTGCCTTGTCATTTTAACCACATAAACAATCTTAAATGAAAACAATCCAATTTAAATCATCCGACTGATTTTTTTATTTCATTAACGCGATGTGATGTGGACCCCCAGGTTCACAGTCAAATCTATTAACCATTGAACGAAGCTGGGGATTCGTTCAGCTTTGATGGTAAAACCTCAAAAGCAGGACAGAAAGTTGAGCCGTCAAAAAACCTTCCTCAGCCCTTCTATTCCTTCTTTTCAAATCTGGTATTCATCTCAAACCCATTATTTCTAATTTAAAAACCTGATTAAATGAAAACTTTTGCATTGGCAGCATTGCTGCTCTTGGGCAGCATGCTGCATGCCCAAATCCCGGTTTCTCTAAACGTAACGCCTTTTACCGATTTCAATTACGAAGATGTGGAGCCGGTCCATGATTATGATTTTGACTATCCTGTTTACGCCGATATTTTGTCGGCAGATACCTCCAGTTACAGCCCCAGTTACAGCGACCGCTATTTCATGTCCGTCTATGGGCCTCGGCATAAAGAAGTTTCTACCAGCAACATTGGCTATTTCGATTTTCACAAAGGATCGGACATGACCTCGGACGTTACCTACGGAGGGGTTACTTATGATGAAAACACTCCCCCTGAAATTCACTGCATGTGCGATGGTGAAGTCTATGAAATCTTCACCGGACCGGACCCGGAAAGTACCGGGACCGGCATGTACGTGACGGTAAAATGTGACAGTAATTTTCAGGCCAATCCGGATTGGGGGAATATTTACACAGCTTATCGCCACCTCGATTCGATTACCGCCGGACTTATGGTGGGCGATACCTTGTCGAAAGGCGATGTGGTGGGGCTGATGGGAGCTTCGGGGCATACATCGACGGTACACTTGCATTTTAGTGTCATTCGCAGAAACACTGGGAGCCAGATCAATGTGCACCCGATGCGCCTCTTCAACCCCGATAGCATCCCGCACCTGGTCAACCATCTGACCACTGCGGAGATCACCCAGCTGGAACACCAGTCTGACGAAGCACTTTTTAGGCTCTCTGTACCGTACAACATGGCGAATATCAGGGCGATCCAGGTGAGTCTGCCTGATTCTGCCTATTTGAAAACGTATGATTTTGAAACGGTCAGTATTCTTCCGGAAGAAGATCGGGATGACAATGACGCAGTGGACGGACTGGAACTGTTTGTCTATCCTTTTAACCGTGGGCACAACGCCTACCGAAGGGTCTGGGACCGGTATGATGATGGGCAGATAACGACGGATTATCCTGCGTGCCCGGATTTAGGAGCAGGGCATTTTTATCCTTTTATGCATGAAGGCCTGCACCAAACACCTGCCTATGTGCTGGATTTGCGGGTAAAAGATTTGCCCGCCAATTATGACATCACTGACTTGAACATTCAGGTCATCGATATTTGGGGCTACGGTGTGGAGGCAAATGGTGTGGAGCAGGACACGACCGAACATTTCGCCTGGGCCATGATCACTGATGAAGATGATGATTCAGAAGAGTATGAAAACGGGACCATTGATTTGTCAAGCAGCGATCTGGACCTGGTTTATGACGGAAGTTCACATGGCAATCAGACCGTCGGTCTGCTGTTCAGGGATATGGCCATTCCTAATAGCTCAACGATCACCAAAGCCCGACTGCAGTTCCGGGCAGACGCAACGCATTCAGATCCAGTCAACTTATATGTGAAGGTAGAGGATACTGGCAGTTCAGCTGATTTTTCCAGCGATGCGGATGACTTGTCAGATAGGGATACGACGTACGCATCTCTGCATTGGGAACCCGCTGCCTGGACGATCGATGATATGGGAGACGACCAAAAATGTGCTGGCCTGGAGGATGCAGTGCAAGAAGTCGTGACCCGGGGTGATTGGTCAACGACGAGCCCGCTTACCTTTCTCATTACCGGATCAGGCAGGCGAGAGGCGGAAGGGTACAGTTCTTCTGACCTTTGGAAAAATGCTTACGTGTATATTGAATACAATGATTCTACGGCAACGGCTCCAAACGAACCACCCACCATAACACTTGATGCACCTTTAGATGGGGCAACTTATTACGAAGCAGATACCATCACGTTGTCGGCCACTGCCGATGATACCAATGGAAATCTGTCCGATGTAGAGTTTTTTGTGGATGGTGTATCGGTTGGGTCGGTCACTTCTGGCCCGTTCGAACTGGACTGGATCATCCCTGATTTCGGGAGCTACTCTATTCAGGCTGTAGCGACGGATTTGGAGGGCCTGGCTGCTTATTCTTCGGTGGCGACCATTAGTTTGCTTGACCAGGTACTGGATGTTCAGATCAGCGATAAAAATGATGACGTGGAAGAACTGGAAAATGGAACCATCTGGAAAACCAACAGCGACCTGGAACTCTGCTATGACGACTATATCTCCAATTCACAGGGGTTGGTCGGTCATCAGCATGTGGGGCTTCGATTTCAGAATGTGACGGTCCCGCAAGGGGCGACAATCACCAATGCTTACATCCAGTTCACCGCAGATGAAACGGATGGTGACGCCACAGAGATAATTATCCGTGCCGAACAAGTAGATGATGCCGCTGAGTTCAGTTATTCCACCAACAACGTTTCCACTCGAACCATGACTGCTGACTCGGTCACCTGGAATCCACCAACCTGGAATACCGTCGGAGCTGCCGGGACCGATGAACGGACACCGGATATCAGCGCGCTCCTCCAATCTGTAGTGGACAGCAGCGGTTGGAGTTCCGGCAACAGCATGGTCTTGATTTTATACAGTTGGGACCAACTCAAGCGGGTCGCCGAAAGTTATGATGGCTCTGCCAATGATGCCGCAGTGCTGCACATCGAATTTGCGACCTCTGTTTCACATAACATGATTATCAATTCAGCAAAATCGGTTGTGAATCCGTCGGCGCTCCGGTTGTTTCCCAATCCGGTCGTTTCAGATCTGTTTTTTATTGAATATGCCGATCACGATCATGTCGCTACCCATTTTCAAGTCATGGATATGCTGGGAAAAGTAGTGGCAGCTGGAGTGACAGATGGCCATGTCCAGAAAAGGATCGGCGTAAAGACGGAAGATTGGCCCGCCGGCATTTATAATGTGCGGGTTTGGTCTCAGGATACTTTGCTCGGTACCAAGCAGGTGGTGGTGAAATAATTTTAAGGTGATGAGCATTTTGTCCTGCGTGAATGAGGCGGTTCGTGGGGTGTGAACAGACGAAGCCGGCTCCCCAAGGTGAATTTTCGGGGAGCCGGCTTTATTGGTAGGTAGGGGGCTAAGGAACCTGGCCGGCCTGTCCCGGACTCACTTCGTTACCCTTCGAAAATGATTCTTAAAGCCTGAACTGCCGTTTATTTTCTTTCATCGTAAAACTGAGCTATTCTACCTGAAAAGGTTCTATGGTCCATCCGAGTGCCGTTTTTATTTTCAAATAATACATCCCTCCGGAAAGTTGTCTGAGTGGGAATTTGGTCGATCGCGTGGGCGCCATTTGTTCCGTTTGTACCAGGGAGCCGGATGCATTGTATACTTCTATTTGTGAAATTTCAGCCATTGTTGAATGGATAGAAAGTACCTCACTCGTGGGGTTTGGAAAAACAGTGATCGCCGAAGTCCAGTCAGCAGGTTCCTCTACGGTATTGATGGGGTCGAAGAGGGTGATCGTATCCGTCACGATGTTGCCCGGACAGATGACCTGCTCGGCCTCATTGATAATCAGCAGATTGGAGACATCCAACCAAAATGGAGCGGCAACGGACATCGAACGAATCACCATGTCTTCCACCGTTATTGATACACGTCCAAGTGGCCTTGGGGCAAAAAGTACATTCAGCCCCCGGCCGGCAGCCCCGAACCCGATCATGCCTTCCGCAGTTCTCCATGCGATGGCCGCTGTGGGGGTAGCCGTGACAAATAGCAGGTCGCCGGGCATGGTGTCGGGCACCACTTCAATGCGATCATCTTTTACGTTTTCCGGATCATAGAGTAGGTCGAAGGCAATGCCCAGCGCACCGGCCGGTGGCGGTACATTGGGGGGATATTCAAGGGAGAGGAAAGCAAAAAAAGTATCTCGGACCATCGCCGTGTCCCGGTCGAAGGTGATGACAAGGTCAGGTTTTGGGCAGGAAAAGCAAGTGTCCGGCAAGAGATAGGGGAGAGGCGGGGGCTGGGCAGTGTTTTGTGTGCTGTCAAAATTAAGTGCAATGATATCTGTGTCAAACTCATCAATGAAACCGTTCCCATCAGTATCTGCAAATGCATAGTTGATCCCACTGACAGGCAGGGTTTCCGGCCATGGTTCCGGATGAAGCTGGCCTTGCCAAACGGGGGAAGCGCCTGGGCGCGGAATACCTTCCGTTCCAAAGGCCACCCCTATGGGCAGTACATCAAAGTGGTTGGCGGTGCCGTCATTATTGGCGTCGCCAGGGAAAATGGTCACTTGTGCCAAAGAGACTCGACAAGCAAGTAACAGCATGGAAAGTAAACTAAACCGGATCATCGGACATCGGACTTCTTTTGAAATTATGAAATCGGAAAACAGAGGAATGCCAACCTATTGGCTTTCAATGCGCTGTTTAATTGCAAAATGCTTAATTTCCAATTTCGAATAACCTCTGTTGTAGATTCAATTTTGTTTACAAGATACGGGTTTCCGTTTTTACAAGTCCTTCAAAGAGCCTGACGCCAATGCATCAAAGCAAGCTCATAGAACTTTTACGTAAAATTCCTGCTGGACAGGTGAGTCGGTTCAGGGAGTTTCTTGGTTCCCCATATTTTAATAAAAATGAAGATAATTTATTGTTTTTCAATTACTTAGCGAAAAATTTATCGCAGGGAAAAGAAGAAAAACTAAGCAAGGAATGGGTGTTAAAAGAGTTGGAACTGTCAAAACCGATTGATGAGAAAAGGCTGGCCTATTTGATGAATACGCAACTTGGCCTGTTGGAAAAATTTCTGTCCGTTGAGCAATTTATGGAAGATGATTTTGGGCAGCAATTAATGAAAATGAAAAGGTTCAACCACCTGCAGCTGCCCAGGCACTACAAAACCGCTGTGTCGAAAGTCCAAAAGATGATTGAAAAATCACCCTTGCGAAATGCAGGTTTTTTTCAAAATATGCAGATTTTCAAAAAACTGCAATATGAACATTCTGACCAGGCCCACCGCAATTTTGACAAGCAACTACAAGACGCTGCCGATGCGCTTGATGCCTATTTCCTGGTGGAAAAACTGTACCTGTCCTGCCAAATGACCAACCTTAAAAATATCCTCAACATTGATTACCACATGCCTTTTGCTGACCAGGTACTCGAATGGTCGGGGCAGCCTGCTTTTTTACAGATACCCGCTGTCCAGATTTACCGCAGGCTGTTGTTGCTGCTCCACAACCCAGCTGATAATGCCGGCTTTGTTACGCTGAAGAATTTGCTTTCGCAAAATGAATCACTGTTTGAAAATACAGAGCTGAAAGCACTCTACACTTTATTGCTCAACCATTGTACGCGGCGCATTAACCTTTATAATGACAAAGAGTCCCTGTCAGAATATTTTGAAATCAATAAAATTTTACTGGGCAACGGGCTGATTTTTGAACGAGGCTATCTTCAGCCCTGGCGTTATTCCAACCTTGTTCACATTGCTCTGCGACTTGGCCAAACGGAGTGGGCCCGTCAATTTATCCAACAATACAAGGACAAGTTGCCCGAGGCCCATGTGGAAAACATGCATTGCTATAATCTTGCGCTGTACCATTATCACCTTGGCGATTATGCCGAGGCGCAGTTGGAATTGTTGCGAGTTGATCTGGGGGAGGACGTTCTGCTCAACATTGGCTCGCGCAGCCTGCTCATCAAAATATATTACGAGACCGGACAATCGGGTTTGTTGTTTTCCTATCTCGAAGCTACCCGCATTTACCTGCACCGCAACAAGCTGATCGACCCACGCATGAAAAAGCAAATGCAGAAATTCGTTCTTTTCACTACCAAAGTGGCCAGGCTGGAGCCTTTCGAAAAAGAAAAGCTGCAAAAATTGTTGAAAGAGTTGCCACCTGCAACGGGCATCATGCACCGGGAATGGATCAGAGAAAGAATCAACCTGAAAATAACGGCATTCTGATTCTCATCATTTCCACCTTTTATATTGAAAAAAACCTTACTGCACTGCATCCAGTAACCTCCCGCTCAACTGCAACAGTTGTAGCTCCACCACTTTTGCATTGTATTTGGCAGAATTAAAACTGACCGTTGAGTTCAATTGGTTCAGCTGTGCCTGCCTGAACTCTACCGAACTGACCTGTCCTGCTTCGAAAAGCTGTTGCGTGCGCTCCAGGTTTTGTTGGTTGGTGGCAAGTGCCTGTCGTTCGACGTCCAATACAAAAAGTGCATTTTGGTAAGCCTCCCAGGCATTGCGGACATCCCGTTCGAGTTCCTGTTCAAGCTGCTCTTTTTGCACCAATTGACTTTGGATGGCCAGCTGGGTATTCTGTGTTTGTATGTTGCGACGGCCACCGTCAAAAATATTCCAGTTGAGGGTAATGCTGCCGTTGAATCCCCGGTTGGTGGAGGACGCAATGAAGGAACCTGGGGCTGACTTGGAATAAGTGTAGGTATAATTCAGGTTGCTACCGACCGTTGGCTTTTTGGTTGCGTCGATGATTTTCAGGTCCATCTCGCGGATGACGAGGTTTTGGTCTGCCGCCAGGATGGCGATGTTTTTGTTTTTGGCATCAGATACCAGTTGTGGCTCAGAGAGGGCAGGTACGTAGGTCACGGACGTATCCACTTGAAAATCCGTGTCAACGGGCACGCCCATCAGAAAATTGAGGTTGCGTTTGGCATTGGCTAGTTGTTGTTGGGCATTGAGCAGGTTCACACTGTCCCGCTGAATGTCGACCTGGGCATTCAGTGCGTCGATGCGATTGCCCTGACCAAATTCGAATCGGTATTCGGCCCTTGAAAGGCGGCGGCGGCTGACTTCCAGTGTTTGTGCCAGCACATCAATGTTTTCCGAGAGGCGGGCCACTTCGTAGTAACCGCTGAATACCTGCAGCAGACTTCCTTCCATCGTTTGGCGTAGCTGCAAATCGCTCAAATTGACAACTTCTTTTAATTGTTCGAGTGTAAAATCCCGGCTCTGGTCGAAGAGCGTATAATTGGCTCCCACGCTGGCATTGGCACCCCACGAAAATTCGTTCGAGATTTCCACATCTTCGATGGGGCCGTTGAACGTCTGGGTCGAACCACCAAAATTACCGGTTGGGCCAGCCGAGGCATTCAAAGTTGGCATGTATCCGTTGGCTCCCCGGTCGGTGTTATTGATGGCCACCTCAACGTCGTTCTTGGCCACCCGGATGCCGTAGTTGTTTGCTAAGGTATTGCTGACTGCTTGTTTTTGGGTCAGTATATTTTGAGAGAAAAGGAATGTTGGCAAGGCAAGCAGGAATGCCAACAAAATGTTATACAATTTCATGTTTTATTTTATTGATTGTTAGTGCTTTATCAATCAAATTCTTAACGATCATTCACCGCCCCGAAGTGAAATCGAGACAAGCTTTTCGACGGCTCAACAGAACGGGTTTTAGCGAGGCGGCGCAACCGCCGGGCTAAATGGTTAAGAAATTATCTGACAGAGCATTAGTTGTCGGTTGTTAGTTGGTGAAGCAAACAGCAACCAACAATCAGTCAATTAATTTAATTCTTCCATTGCTTCGGATTCCAGTTCCTTTACGGATCTTTCCAGTAGTCGGGCTTCCACCCAATCACCGGTTTTCAGCCAGTGGGTACCTCTTTTCATCTTACTGTTCAGCGAAATAATCAGGGGTAGCAGGAAAAGAGTCAGCAACGTCGCAAACCCAATCCCGTAGGCGACCGAGATGGCCATCGGAATGAGAAACTGGGCGGAGAACCCGGGTTCGAAAATCAATGGCGCCAGCCCCGCTATGGTCGTAATGGAAGTGAGGAAAATAGCCCGGAAGCGTTGCTTGCCAGCCTCGTACAGTGCATCATCGAAGTTCATTCCTTCCCGCAACAGCGAGTTGAATTTCTTGATTAACACCAGGCCATCGTTCACTAAAATTCCAATCAGGGCGACGATTCCCAGTACAGAAAGCATATTGATCGGCATGCCGTGGAAAAAATGCCCCCAGGCCACACCGACGAAGCTGAACGGAATCAATAAAAACAGCATGAGCGGCTGGGTATAACTCCGAAAAGTAAAGGCAATGATGGCGTACATCAACAGCAAGATGACCGGAAATACTTTTCCCATCACATCCCCGATTTGGTTGACCTCCCGGTTTTGTCCTTCATAGAGGGCCGTCACGCTGGGATATTTTGATAAAATATCGGGCATCACGTTCGTTTGGATAGACGCAACCATTTCAGCTGCAGTTGTCTCCACAGACTTTACATCTGCCTCCACTCGGATTTCCCTCTTACCGTCCAGGTGGTTAATCGCCACCTCTCCCCGTACGATGTCGTAATTGGCAATTTCTGAAAGGGGAACGCGGCTGCGGTTAGGCGTCACGATGCGCATTTCATCCAAAAACTTAATGGAAGACCGCTCCGAGCGGTCGTACCGGACCCATACCCGGATCTCGTCACGGCCACGTTGGAAACGCTGCACCGACTGACCAAAAAAACCGGCCCTCACCTGTTGCATCACGGCGTTGAGGTTGAGCCCCAGCAGATAGGCATTGTCTTTAAGCTCAAGACGGATTTCTTTAATCCCCTGGGGGTCGTTGTCGGCCACATCTTTGAGTTGGGGCATGGCTTGCATGCTTGTCTTCAAATCTTCGGTAGCAGCTTTAATTTCTTCCAGATTATTGCTCACCAGGGAGACAGATACCGGCTTGCCCCCAAATGCACTGCCTGAATTATATTCCAAACTTTCCACTCCGTATACCGGCCCCACCAGGTCAGTTAATCGGTTGGCCACTTCAATGGCCGTTACACCGCCCCGTTCTTCTTCTCCGCGCAGGTTAATGGTGAGTGCTGCCTGAGAAGCACTGCCACCACCACCTCCAAGCTCCGAGCCCGGAGGGCCCTGCTGAGTGGCAGTGGAGCCTATTTGGCGGATGGTATTTCGAAATACGTCTTCCCCTGCGTTCTTCTCTTCCGCAAGCACATCATGCAATTCCCAGGTTTTTTCCTCAATCATGGTTATGATCGAATCAGTGACGCTTTCAGTGGTTCCCTGTGGCATTTTCAAACTGACAAAAACCTGCTCGCTGGCGATGGGCGGGAAAAAATCTCCTTTGATGATTCCTCCCTGCATCGCACCCATCGTAATGATGAAAGCCGCAATCGGCAATGCAAATCCAATCATTTTATATTTCAGGAAAAAACGCAGGGTAGGGGCGTACACTTTGTCCCGCAGCCACAACATCCCGTTTTCTGCGTAGCGGTTGAGCAGAAAATTTTGCGAACCTTTTTTCAACGCGCGGGAATGGGAGACGTGCGCCGGCAAGATCAAGAATGCCTCAATGAGCGAAATGGCCAGAATCAGGATCAGCACCGCTGAAATTTCACCAAAAAAATCGCCCAGTACTCCTGGCAAAAAGAAAAACAGGGAAAAGGCCACCATCGTGGTCAGGATCGCCGAGACGATCGGAGGAGCCACTTCGAGCGTACCGTCGATGGCTGCCCGTATGGGATTCTTGCCTTTTTCATAATGATGGTAAATATTCTCGGCGATCACAATCCCGTCATCCACCAGAATCCCGATCACGAGGATCATCCCAAAAAGGGAGATGACATTGATGGTCATGAATTGCGGAGCAAAAATAAACAGCCCAAACATGGAGAACGGAAGCCCCACCGCTACCCACAGGGCAATGGAGGGTTTGAGAAAAAGGCCGAGTAGGATAAGGACGAGGAAGATCCCCAAACCTCCGTTTTCAACCAAAAGGTCGATACGGTCTTCGAGTGCTACGGTTTGGTCCAGGGCAATTTCACATTGTACGTCATCAAATCGCTGGTTGAACTTTTGAATGTAGTCCCGGACATTATTGGTTGCCAAAACGATGTCTTCATTGTTGGTGGTTTTGACATCAATTTTTACCGCCAGGTCCCCGTTTATGTAGAGTCGGTCGGGGTTTTCGTTCCAGCGATCACGCACTTCAGCTACATCCCGCAACCGAATAATGTTGCCGTTTGGGTCGGCACGTACCACCAGAAAGTCAAGCTCTTTGCCATAATAGGAGCGATTGTTCGCCCGGATGAGGTATTCCTCGCTGGAGGTCTTGATGTTTCCCCCGGTGGTCAGGATGTTTGCGTTGGACACGGCGGCAGCCACCTCTTGAAAAGTGAGGTTGTAGGCCCGCAAATCATTCTCCCGCACGGCAATTTCGATTTCCTCGGCAGGGAACCCGCTCAGTTCTACCTGCGAAATGCCGGATATGCCCCGCAGGTCACTTTCAATGCTGCGGGCGATTTGTTTCAAGGTTTTCAAATCCAATCCTTCGCCACTCACCGTAAAGCTGATCGCGTCGTTCAGGCTTTCCAGTTTTGAAACAACGGGCGGCTCCATATCGACCGGGAAAGAAGGCACCCGGTCCACGGCGTTTTTTACGTCGGAGAGCAAGGCATCGATATTGGCATCCCTGAGCCCCTCCACCCGGATACTGGCCGAGTTCTCCTGAGAAATCGAAGTCACCCGGTCCACACCGACCAGCCCCCGTAGGTTGTCCTCAATTTTTAAGACAACGCCCTCTTCGATTTCTGCTGGCGAGGCCCCCGGGTACTGGATCGAAATGGTCACGACCTTCAATGAATTGAGGGGGAAAAAGGAAGACTTGGTGTTGGACATGCCCATCAGCCCGAAGATGAAAACAGCAATCATCATCACATTTACGGCGACGGGATATTTTATAAAAAAAGCTAATAAGTTTTTCATTTGAAATAATGCGGATGGCTAATCCGCTTAAGTTTAAGGTGGAACGACAATCTGCACGCATTCTTCTGAAAATTAATAAGTGAACGGGCGGACTTGCCGTCCGCGTTACTTAATGATTTTCACCCGCATTCCCGCATAAGCACCCGGTATCGGCTTCGCCAAAATCTGGGTGCCATCGCTAAGGCCCTTGACGATGACGGAATTTTCTTTGAAAAAGACCGGCGCGATGTCGGCAACGGCCAGTTTTTCTCCATCAATGACGAATACCTGGTCATTGTCCAGCAGTAGTTGCCGGTCGATTTCATAAGTGTCTGCCACCTGTTTGGCCTCCAGGTCCGCTTCGAGGTACATGCCTTCTTTCAGGTCTTTTCCGCTGACCTGGATAAATACGCCAATGGTCTGTGAAGCCTGGTCAACCTTGCCGTTGACCCGGGCCACTTTACCTTTCCAGTTCTTGGTGTTTTCCAGGTTGTGCAGGTTCACCGAACGGCCGACTTTGAGCAAGTCCATGTATTCCACATTCACGTTGACTTCCAGTTCATAAATGCCGGTGTTGATCAATTGGCCCAACCGTTGCCCGGGGCTGACCAGTGCGCCGGGATTGACCAGCGCATCGGTCAGTACGCCTGAAAATGGAGCGCTGATGATGTATTTGTCCAGTCGCTCTTCCAGGTTGCTGATATTGTAAAAAGTGGTGTAAATTCCTTTGCCGGTGATGAAAAGTTTTTCTTTTTCGGAGGTGGTTTTGGGCAATTCCAGCAATGGTTTTGATTCATCAAAGTTGCGGACATATTCCTGCCATTTCGGAAATGCGTCGGCGTAATCGAGCCGGAGGTCTGGAAGGAATCCAACGATCTGGCTGTACAGGCTGGCTTTCTGCGCCCGGATGTTTGCGCGGAATTCATCGCTGTTGATTTTTAGCAATGTCTGTCCTTTGGTGAAATAACTTCCGGGCTTGAAAGTATTGGCACTTGATTCAAAAATGCCCTGCACTTCGGCAAATAGGTCGACCCGGTCACGGGCGGACAAACTGCCGCTGGCCGTGAGCGTGACCGGCGAAGTTGAATTTTTTACGACCTCGGCAAAAACCGAATTAACAACTTTCTGCTCTACGGGCACGGGCTCTTCTTTCATGCCGGCAAGCACCTGAGATAAATAGACCGCTCCGGCGACAATTAACAGTCCTAAAATGGATAAGATGATTTTTCGCATATTGTAAATGGTTTGTGCTGCAACTTTTTTAAGTTAATGTTGCCTTGCACTTTTTTTAGTAAAGAAATTAGTGTTTTTATTTCAGTCTTTGTCAGCCCTTTCTGCACCTCGTCGGCTGCTTCAATAAATACGGGCCGCATGTCTTCCAGATGTTTCCGACCATGCTTTGTCAGATATACCCTTTTCATCCGCTTGTCCTCTTTGTCGGGGATTCTTACGACCAGGTGGTTTTTCTCCATTGTGTCCAAAACCCTTGTGAGTGTTGCCTTATGCCGGTTAGTAACAATGGCCATGTCGTTTTGCGGCAAACCATCTTCTTCATGCAACAATTTTAAAATAATTGCCTGTTCCATGGACATGTTGAGCCCGTGCTGTTTTAATTTATCGGCCATAAACAGATGAACCATCTTGCCGGTTTTTCCAATCCACGGCATGATGGTTTCTTCTATTTTTCTTGTGTTTATTTTTGACATATTAAATGAGGAATATGGTTCTTTTGAAAAAAGTTGCACATACAACTAAGTGAAAATTAAAAAGTTCAATTGCCATTAAAATTTTTTTCAACAAAATTCATTTTTTCGTGGGTATGTCGGTCTCGTATAAAGGCAGTTGCCTTGCTTGGGGGCTATTGCAGTTTTATGCATTTTTAGCGGCTGGCTTCTTTTATTCTAATTTTTCGCAACATAAAATTATGTCTCTTAAATTTCGAATTACTTCTTTCGATGTATTTTTAAAAGCGTCAATTCGCAAGACATTATCAACATCCTCTAAATCAAATGTTATCCTTGAAACATAGCTCAACTTGCTTAAACGCAGTTTTATAATTTCAGCTACTCCTTCACCATAGATAGAAGTTCTGGATACCGAAACCATTATTTTAGGCTTAGTCATTTAGTTTTTTCAGAATTTTATGGTCAAAATAAAAAGTACTGAAAGGGATTAGGCAAGCGATTAATACCTGCCACGTTATTACTCGAAATCGCTAATTTCGCTCTACAGTAGAACTCAATGTTTTCACGACAAACAATAAGGATAAAATACCGTGAATAAGACCAATTATTTGAGAGAGCGTTGGTATTCCTGCTAATCTTTTT
>JBCBRY010000197.1:0-14593 GCA_039819485.1 Bacteroidota bacterium
GATTCCAACTATTTAGTTACCTGGCTTATGATTAGCTTCTGATTTACAGTAATATTATTCCGTTTATTTGGCTACAGTTTTTATTAGCATATTAATAAAAGATAAACTTTTTTAAAATCAGCTTTGAACATTATTTTTTTCACCTGAAACTTACTCGACTATGAATAAAATTTTATCTAAAAGCTTAAGGCTCAAGCACCAGAGATTAATTGAGCAGCCCTCAGAAAACAAACACATCGACCAAGATGCACAGAAGAAATTAAACAGTATCATGTTTAACCCCATTGGGCAATTTTTTTTCACTGTTTTTGATTTTGATGAATTCGAATTTAAAGAAAGGCATAGGATAGAAAAACATTTAGGATATACAGGAAACGAGTTTAATATTAAGTCGTTGAACAATGATTCAACTCAGAAATTTCAGATTACACACACCAATGATATAGGGCATGTCTTGCGGTATAATACTATTATTTACGAATTATTGGCAAAACCACCAAAGGGGTGTCAATTTGAGTTATTGACCGATAATTATGAGATTTTATTTAGAATACGGCACAAGGACGGTCATTTTCTAAGAGTACGAAGAAAATGCTTTTTGATGTCGTTGAAAAATGGGAGACCCAAAACCCATTTGGACACCTGGGAGATTTTGCACAATGATTATAATACAAATGTAATAATCAGGTTTCAGACAAAGAACTTAGAAATGAATGAGGCGGTTACAGAGAGTTTTTATGAACTTAATTGCAAAGAGCTTGATTTTTATTTAACACCGAGAGAGAAGGACATTGTAGCTTTTAAAGAAGAAGGACTGTTTGACAAAGAAGTGGCCGATAGATTAGGGGTTTCAAGAAGAACTGTTGAAAAACGTTTATTGGATTTAAAAAAGAGAATCAATGATTTTTTGGAAAAAAATAAAATCAAAAAGTACGTGGGCACCAACTTCGAAATGATACAATTTCTAAAATCTTTTGGCCTGCTCCTTTTTAAGAAAAACAGCCAACATGATATACCGTAATTATACGATAAGTAAAAATACCAATTGTGGGAAGAATGAAATTCCTATAAATTGCAAACAAGAATTACAGATATACTAAAGACAATGATTTAATTAATAAAAATAATTTTCCAATTTTCTGCTATGCAATTTTCAGGAACGAATAATAAATTGGAATACCGTAATTATACGATAAGTATAAATGCCAATTGCGGTCAAATATTAATTTGTTGCAAATGGCAGCCAAAACCGAGGAAAGGGACAAAGGCAAACAAGGAAATTGATGAAAGTAAATAGGTATATCCGATTTATAAAAGCTTAAAATATTTCATTCTCTTAATTTATAAACATTAATAATTTAACCATGAAAGAATACAACCTAGATGGTGGAATTGTTCAAAAAATGTTTTCCGGCAGCATCATTAAAAATGCGCCAAGGGTAGCTTTAGTGACGTTCCCTCACCCGAAAGTCGAACAATGCCTGGATTGGATGAAGGAATTAAAAAAAGAAAAACTACTGGACAATCCAATCAAAGAAGATCAAAAGCTGCCCGAATGGTTTGAGGCAGGTGATATCAATGAGGCTTTGGGCATTTTGCAAATAGCACTGGAAGTCGAACTAAAGGGCCTAGACGGCTCTACCTCCTCGAACAATTTAAAAATAGACAGCCTGGAAAGCTTGACTGACAAGGGGCTGGAAAAACAACTGGCAACCTTGCGCATGTTGAAGAGGGTCACCTTACTGCTCCACCAGTGGCACAAAAACCTCTCAGGAGGCGGGGCTTTCGGGTTTAAGCAATCCCAGAAAAACCTACTGTTGGACAAAGAGAAAAAGTCGGCATTTGTTACAGTCTTGCGTAAAATTTCGAAGGAATTTAAAGACCGGGCACATTATTTAACTCAAAATTAAAACAGTTATGGAAATGCAATTACATCCAACAGCTTCAGTCTGGAAGGAAGCTGCACAATACCACGGTGAATTACTTCCTTTTGCAGAAAAGGTTTCCTGGGACTTTGCACTGTTGATCTCCAATACGGAGCGCAACATTTGTGCAAGTGATTTAGAAGACCCACAGTTCTTGGAAACTCTTGCTTCACAGATTGACAAAATCACAGACATTTTAGAATCTTCCTCCACCGTGGAAGATCTGAAAAACAATGTAAGCGAAGCTATGAAAATGGCTGAATCCTGTTTGCAAGAGAACATGGACTCTCTTAGGTCCCAACTAAAAGAAATTGAATCTGCTGTCGTCAGCCTTCAGCTCAGCTACCAGAACAAGGGCAACAACAACCGAAAGATTATGATCTACCCTTACAATCCAGCCAATTGGCTGGATACGGATGATCCCTCCCATTTCGATCATCTGGAAAAAAGGCTGATCCAGGAGTTTGAAAGATGGACCCCCCATTACTGCCCTTCTCATTTAGGGTTTTACGAGTCGGCAAAATCAGCTAACGGAGCCCTCAGGGTGGCGGAGTTAGCCCATAATATCCATGCTATGGCCATTCTGCCCATGCCTGAATATTTCACCAAGGCGAGCGACTTGATCCGATATGCTGAAAAGAATTACAATGGAAAAGTAACCGGACCTAACAATAAGCTTGCAAACTTGATTCTACTTAGTACAAATGGAAGGGTGATCAGGGACTATCAAACCAAAAGAACCATTAATGCTTCAATCTCACCAGCCTTCACTGCAAAGTTTTTGAGCATTAATTCAGGCGAGTTTTTCACCAGTTTGGAAGGATCTCCGATCATAGGGCTTAGTGCGGTCAACCTCGAATACGATACCACTGAAAAAAGAGACAGCAAGAGATTGGGGGACGTGGGTATCGTACAAATCCTCAACAAAGGTTTTGTACAAAGTACAGAGACGGCGTGTGTGGGAGGGGATATTGCAGAATACAGTAGTTTTTTAAACATGGACGTTTGGCTCACGATCAGCAGGGCACTTATTTTGGTGGGCAACAAGAAAAGCAAACAATTCTGGGGGGACAAGCAACGTAAAGCATTGGTTGACCAGATACTCAAATATACCAACTCCCTGAAAAGGGAAGATGCAATTGAAGGGGTTGTCACCCGGGAAGACATTTCAGTCAATTATACTGATGACGGCAGTATTTTTATCACCTTAAAAGTAAAATTCAAAGGTGTCTCCAAACGGTTTGTTTTCAAAATAGAAGGAGAGAAAGATCATCTGACCCTGAGTCATTCTGCCGCAGACTAAGCCTTGCTATTCACTTAATTTGATCTGAACAATATCAATAATTTTATCGGAAGCAGATGGAGCTTTGTTTTGGGCAATGAGGATTCATCCTCCGCCCTGTTCTTCCGATCATTTTTCTCTGCATTCGCCTGACATTTATTTCAATGGCATAAAGGAGCAAATCCTATCAGGTACTTTCACAGCGAAAGGTGGTCGTCTACATCCTTGAAACAAAATTTCGTCCGCTTCTAAAACCAAAATCTTTTTAACATGGATGAAGTACAATTAATTATCGGAGACGCAACCTATTTGGTTTTGAGCCACGGTTTCAGCATGAGGCAAAAAGGAGTAAAAGGGCAAATTAGAAGTAAAGCCCTTATGGACCTCCTTGAAATTACAGTGGAATACAATGGAAATACCCTGTTGCTTGACTGGATGAACGAGAGCGACAAAAAGCACAGTGGCTCTATTGAGTTTTTCCTCAACGGGGCGCTTGTAGACAAAATCGAATTCACAGACGCTTATTGCATGGGATATGCCCAGAATGGAAGTTATGACCCGATCGAAGGTACCGGTTCGATTATCGAAGAGGTGTCCATAATGCCTATTTCTTACAAGCAGGGTGAAGTGGAGGTTGATCAGGGATGATTTATTAAAAAGTCAGGGAGGGGGCAATACTTTATGCCCCCTTAATAAAACTTAAAGAAGATGATCAATACGACGATAAAAATAAACGGTGAGCAATCCATTTTCACAAATGTTGACCTGATGGTCATCAAGTCCTATTACAACCGGCACCATTCCTTTTCCGCCACTTTAGGGGTTCCAGAGCATTATCCGGTTGAGCAAAAAGACATTGAAGATGCACTTGGCGGAAAGATCGAAATTGTATTTTCGAAGAATAACTTCCCCAATGAGCAAGGCATTTTTATCGGCACGATAGACGAAATCATTCCCACTTGGTATGACGACGGAAGGATCATGTTCATTATAAACGGCTACTCCCCAACCCACTTTCTGGACGGCGGCCCCGAGTTTCGATGCTTTAAGGATCAAAGCCTGGAGTCTGTCATCCAAAAGTTGCTAAACCCTTACAAGCAGTTTTTTAATTCAGTAACCCTGGGGGCACGTTCTTCCCAAAAACTGGATTGGAACATGCAACAAAACGAAACAACTTATCAATTTATTTGCCGCTTGGCTGATCAGTTTGAACAGGAGTTTTACTACGATGGAGAGGGTCTGTTTTTCCAAGATCTCGCCTCTGGTACTTCCGAAATGATTTCGTTGGTACAAGGAAATAATTTGGAAAAGGTACGTCTGTCCATGAACCTGGCACCATTAAAATTTACGGTACAAGGTTACGACTTTGTAAATGGTAAAAAGCAAGAAAGCAAGTCAGAAAAGCTATCGGCCGAAAACCCGGTGCTGGACATGGTCATCAAAAAATGCCAAAAATACCCAGAACAAAAAATATTACTCCCTTATGCTGTGGAAGGGACTTCCCAGTTGCAGCGCGCCACCCGAAGATTTGCTTCCCGCCAAGCCCACGAACTATTAAAAGTTTCAGGGAAAAGTTTTGAGCCAAGGCTCAAAATCGGAAGCAGGATTACGGTGGAGTTTAAAAAAAGATTCCTAAAGGAAGGATTGGAGGGACATGAATTGGTCGTCACCGAAGTCACCCATGTTTTTAAAGATGACAATAGCTATTACAATGAATTTGTAGCTGTCCCCACCGAACATCCATACAACCTGAGAATGACCAGGGGCCGGGGGCCTGTTTCTGGGCCCAAAGCCGCCATTATAGCAGATGTGGACGACCCTAAAAAAATGGGCCGGGTCCGGGTTCAGTACATTGGTGACCTTGAAAGAGCGATCAGCCCTTGGCTTAGGGTCCTAACGGCCAGTACCACCGATGGGGGATTCTTTTGCCTGCCACAAGTAGACGAACAGGTTTTAGTGCTATCGGAGGATTTCAATTTGGAAAACAATGCCATTGTGCTTGGCAGTTTTTTCCAAAAATATATGACGGCCGGTTTTTGGCCAGACCCTTCCACAATTGGCATCAAAAGAGGGAAGACCGGCAATTTGATGGATGGTCAAACTCATAAGACATGGGGCAAAACAGCCGAACTCCTTGCTGAAAACCAGGCAGTCATTGAAAGCGAAGGAACTTATATCAATTGTAACAAAGGAAAGATTCCTGCAACCTAAACTCAGATGAAAGAACAATATGAATTTCAACAGATCAAACGCAGCTTTAAAGACAAGGTGAATCCTGCTTTTTTATCGGCATATCCTTATTTGGAAGAACTGGTGGAACATTTGTCTTGGAAGTTCTCTGAAGCATACGCAGAGCAAAGCGAATCCAAAGAAGAAATCTTTAAAGCCGTTGCTCAGCGGATGTTCCCGCCCGTTCACACTCGTGCCATACCCGCAAGGGCCATTGCTCAGCTTACTCCAAAGGAACAAAGTTTTTTGCTCGACACCCATCATTCATTACGGCTGAACGACACAGAAGCCTATCTGACTCCTTTGTTCGAAATAGCATTATGTCCTGGCCAGGTAGTCTATTATGCCAATAGTCGGGGCATCTGGAAAAAAGGAGAAGGCCCTAAAAATGAATTGGTCTGGAAGCAGGAAAACAATCACCCGGCAGGAGGGCGGGAAACGTCCCTTTGGTTTGGCGTGCAAATCAATGAATGGCCCCAGGGACTGAACGAACTATTGTTTTATGTGGACGGGCTCACAACCGAACAGACTGATTTATTGCCGCTGTCGACCATAGAAGCCGACGGGGCCGAACTGCCCCTTATTGCCGGGTTAGAACACTATTTAACCTCTGACGTTCCTGACTGTCCCGATGAGGAATACTTTAAGCTCAGGCATCTCAGAAACAGCATTGCCAAGCAATACGGAGCCTGCTTCTTTTCCCTTGGACTGAGCCCAGGTGCCAAACGGGCAAAAGAAGGCACCTCGGACTGTGGCCCGACAGTGATCGATCTTATGCCCGAGGAGATCAAAAAAGAATTAGCCCCAAACATCCATTGGTTCAAGTGGACGATGCCAGTCCCATTTGAAGAAGAAAAAATGACCACCCTGGTGCTGGCACTCAACTGTTTTCCTGCTTGGAACGCCAGGACCGTTACCACCGAAGACAGGGCCCTCGACATGGACACCACCCTCCCGCTGAACGGCAGTTCAGGAGAAGGCCAATTCGAAATGCAGAACGAGTACTTTCTCGGGTTGCACAAAGTTTGGTCAAATGAAAGAACATTCAAACCAGAGACGTTGAACGGTGCCGACAGGAGAGGAACTTATTCCATACAGTACGGTGACCTGTCTGCTTACTCAAACGAAAAGGTATTGGCCCGCATCCGCGACGTGATCCACCTTGCCCATGCCCACCATACTTTTCCGTTCAAAAGGTTTGAAAACGATCTGAAACCTCTGCTCGGCTCCCTGAAAGCCACTCTTTTTAAAATTGAAGAACGGGTGAACAACCTGACTGCACAAACGCGTTGTCCAAAATTTCATTTGCACCTGCGGCCTGTCACCCCCAAAGAAGTGGTCTTCATTGAATACTTTATGACGCAGGGAGACTATTTCTTTCAAGAACGGATCAGGCCAAACCACCAGCTCCTGGTCATGGACGGTAAAAAAGTAAACGCCATGGAGCAGGCTTGTTTGATGACAACCCCTGTTGGCGGGAGAGGGCCGTTATCGGAAAACGAAAAAGAATTGATTTTTCAACGGATGCTGTCGGTGCAGATGCGCGATGTCATTCACAAAAAAAATATAGCATAATGTATTACGAAGACGTTAAAATCAAAAGGAACGAAACCGTTTCCGGTTTGGCCTCCGCGTATGGCTATCATCCACATGATTGGCGAAAAATCTGGGGCAACCCAAGGAATGCTGCTTTGGTAAAAAAGCGGGGTGAACCTAAAAAAATTCAAGTTGGGGATGTTATATATGTTCCGATTGGGTGGAAGATGAAGAGCAAAGACATGTCGCCAACAAAATCTGATCGCAATAGATTTAGGCTCGAAGTTGTGAGGAGTGGTGCAAGAAACTCCAAACGCATCAGATGGGTACAAACAGTTTTTCAAGACAATTACCTAGCAGACAAAACGACAAGATTTTGTGTAGACGCTTGTCCACCAGATGATAATGAACCTTTTTATTGGACAAATATAGAGATCAATTTAGACCCCTCCCGTCAGTATACTTTTAGAGACAAACCAGGTAGGTATCCTCCACCAAAAGATAGAACAACTGCTTGGCGAGCTGTACTCTCTTTGGCCGTAGTAACCAATAAAAGAGTTACAATTTTTGAATCAATCGTATGGGGTGTAGATTTTGGAAAAAATGGAAAGAATAGACCAATAAAGCCCAGGCCAGCGACAGCCCAAGAAATTTCTGGCCATTTAAATGTTCTGAAAAAAGGTGAAGGAGAAGACCAATTTGAAGTTCGACATTCATTTAAATCAACAGGTTGGACCTTTAGAAAAGCTTCAAAACACAGAGCATGAAAAAATCAACTGTCCTTAGCAATTGTTTAATATTAATTTTTGCAGTTAGCATAAGTTGCATGTCTTCGTCGGAGAACAACCCAGACCAAGCAGAGAGCGATAGGAAACTTAGCCATATGCATGACAAAATTATTTTAGACTCTACAAAATTGAAAGAGGCTGTGATTTCAGTGAAAGTGATCAAGATGGGAGAAGGGACAGGTGGGAAGTTCCTTTGGAATAAAGTTATAATAATCCAAGAATACAAAAATGAATCTACAGTTGAACTTTCCAGGGAAATAGAAATAGCCCATTATTCATTTGAAGAAGGCCTGCCAAATGAAGAATGTATTGTCTACTTAACTTATTTTCCTTTGGGGAGAGAAAGGCTGAACAAAAATCCTAATAGAAGATGGATTTTATTGAAAGGAGATGGAGCATACGGAGTTGATAAAATCAAACCGACCTCTAACAAATACTAATAGTCCTTAAGGTTTTACATAAAGCTCGAAAAGTATTTAAAGATGCCTTTCTTGACATTTAGGCAGCAGTCAATCAACTGCTGACAGAAGAGAACTTATGGCCTTTAAATCTATAAAATACTGTTAATCCACAATCCTTCAACCAATGAGCGAATACCTAAAAGGCGTAGCGCAGGAAATCATGCTGGGCGACCTGTACGAAGGAGAAAGTACCTGGGCCGGCACCATCGGCAATGTGGGCATGGGGTTCGTACCGATAGTGGGTCAGGTGGCGGACTTCAGGGATACCGTCGCCGCAGGTAAAGAGGTTTTGGACGACCCCTTCTCCGGGGCAGCCTGGGGAGGGTTGGGGCTGGCAGCACTGGCCTGGGTGCCCGGCCTGGATTTTTTAAAGGGAGCAAAAAAGGTCCAATCAAAAATGAAGGTGAGAGGTGGCAAGGTCAGACCAAAAGCCAAACCAAAGGCCAAACCTAAAAAAGCGGCTCCCGGCTTCGGTGAAAGATACATAAAAGAAGAAGAGCGCCTGGGGATCAACGCTGACCTGGCCGTACAGCAGCACAAACAAAAAACCAATTACCGGAAAGGTTCGGGTCGGGAAATAGAATCGGCCCACATGGTCAACAGCTCTTCCCTCAAGGAATTGAAACACTACAAGGCAAGGGACGCCCTGACCGTACTGATGCCCCTGCACCTGCACCGCGAATTTGACAACAACTGGAAGCGAAGAGCAAGGGAAATCATTAAGGAGCGGGCAAAAAAAAGAGGCGGCAAACTGACCCCGGAAGACGCTTACATCAGGGTGGATGAGTGGGAAAGAATTTTGGTGGAAGCGGCTGAGCAAGTGCCCGGACTTAAAGGGAGAGCCGCCGATACAATGGCCTTTATCATCAGGACAGAACTGTATCAAAATTTAAGCTTAAATCCAGGGGACTTGATCAGGATCCCTTTTTCAAAAAAATGAATGCCATGACGACTCAACTGATTAAGTACGATTACAGCCCTTATATCATCGCGGCCAATTTAGTCCAATCGAAAATGGTGGGTGTCGAACAAATTGAAATTCAACCGGCGGAAAGTTACCGGGTTGATCATGACCGGGCAATTGCGGGGGTGGAACTTCTTCCGGACAACGATAAAATTATCATCCGCACCAAAAGTCGGGATAACAGGCAGACAAAGAAAACGATCCCCCAGGATCACAAAGAAATAGTCCAAGCTATAATGGCTTTTTCAGCAACCCAGTTTCACCGCCTAAATATTCACCTCGAACTGGACAAAAGAGCGTTTGGATGCTCCGGCAACTTGATGGATGCTTTTCCAGCAGGGCTGCCGCACTGGGTAAATGACGAACAAAGGAAAAAACTGTTCTACTACCTGCCTTTTGTAGAACAAACAGCAGGCGACCTGAAACTCCTACAGAGAGTATTTAATCAATTAATGAATGCTGAAATTTTAATCGAAGAAATAACTCCCAAAATCCTGAGAATTGAAGAAGAGGAAACGTTCACCCTGGACAGTTCAAGATTAGACATGCCAGATGTTTTAGGCGGCGCGTACTGCTCAGGAAAAAAGCACTTGAAAATATCCGTCAAGCCACATCAAGAGCCCAGGTATTCGGACTACTTGCCAAACGGGATTCAGTTCAAATTTATGGACAAAATAATTTGTCCGGTTTTTTTGAAGGAACGGTTCGATTGGCAAATAGAAATCTTACCGAACACACAAATAGTAAATTGGGTGCTTGAGGAAGGAAATAACCCTGCTTATTTGGGAATCAACACGCTCCTAATGGATTAATAGAATATTTTTAATTCATCAATTAAATAAATTAAACCTCTACTACTATGATTAAAGCTATCAACATATCATGGTTGTTGCCAAAAGCTCCAGACAGAAAGGCCGTCGCCAAACATGTTTTGAAAGCACTTGTGGCTTTTATTGCAATCAGTGTGATTGGGTGCATATTATTTTCCGACAAGCCCATGCTTGGTTTATCGATACTATTTGTAGGATATATAATATTGGGTTTTTTACATTA
Source organism: Bacteroidota bacterium (assembly GCA_039819485.1). Lineage (GTDB taxonomy): Bacteria > Bacteroidota > Bacteroidia > Chitinophagales > Saprospiraceae > UBA6168. Next base: position 10,239 of record JBCBRY010000197.1, read on the forward strand.
TAAACTACTACCTAAATTACGCATTTTCAGCAACAACAACACTCGTATCGGGCCCATAGGATTTACCGTCCTCTTGGCATTATTGGCAAGTATAATCACCGTGGGCAGTTTACTTTTAACAGGACCGGACTTGTTCCAATATATTTTCCTTTTTAGTCCGGTATCCTTTTATTTCTGTCTTCCTATTTTGATTACATATGCCTTTAACCATGCCCATAACATACCCCGTTATATACCACATGGGACATATATACGAGAAATAGAGTCTGCTCGCGACTTAGCCATTTTTGCCCGTTCCGACAATTTTGTCAAATTTATTTTTTCCTTTGGCCCGGATGATGTTGACCTTCCCCAAAATGGGAATTTAGGCTATGCAATTGATTTAAATAAAATCAAAGATTTAAGCTTATTAGAAATATTTAAAGCTTTTTTGGTTCGGTACAATTATAAATTGCGGCAGTCCAATCCTCCCATCGATTTTGCCAATGGCTATCGCTGGTCTTTCTCAGTCAGGCGGACACTGGGAATGGGCAAAAGATATTTAATTCCTGAAAAGACACTGACCCAAAACAACACCTATTTCAAAAGAAAAAAGGATAGCATCCAAGGAGCTCTTTTTTATCCTTTTAAAGTAGAAATATATGTAGAAAGGGAAAAAATAATTCCTGCCGAAATAATTCATTTAAAAAACATCAATTATGGAAACTCTACTCAACAGGTGGCCTAATTTTTTTAGTGGCAAAAAAATGGGTGCCAAAGATTTAAAAGAAATTTATCAATTTATTATTGCATTAACTGCTGACCTGGCAGCAACCATGCAGGGGCCAGACGATTTTGGGTTGATTTATTCCAGGAATATTCCTTTTGAACTGAACCTGAATGGCAATAGGCTTGAACTCAAAAATATGATGGGCATAACTCCTAACGGAATGCTGATCATGCAACATGAAAACTATTGCCAACCAATTTATGAAGACCTCCCGGTTGCTCCCAAAGCAATCAAGCAGGATGTCAGCGTTGTAGTAAGTTATGATACAACTCCTATGCGGTCTTTATCACCGGCTGAGCCAGAAATGGAACCACTGAAATATTGTTTGCCTAATTATCTGCTGGAAATAAATAATCAGCCGATTAATTTACAGGAAGAATTTAATAACCGGCTAAAAATTGGTGAATTATTTTATGAAGATGGAGAATATGTATTGGGCGAATATATTCCTCCCTGCCGCCACCTAGGGGCACACAAAGTATTGTGGAATAAATTTTTGAAATATAAAAAACACTGGAATGACTTTGTGAAATACTCACCCCAGATCATGGCTCACTCATTGGCATCGGCCAGTTATTCTGACCAAAGTGATCTTTACCGATTGGCCGAAGCAATAGGAAAATACCTGATTGACAAAAATGCCCTTTTTCAAGACTTGTGTGAAAGGTCAAAGCCTCGCGAGCTTTTTTTATTTGTTTCCGGATTGGCTCAAACTTTTTTCATGCAGTTGGAAATCACCCGTTACACCCAGCGCCGTTCGGAAATGCTGGACCTATTTAGAAAAGTAACACACTCCACTCCCGCTTACATCTTTGAAAGGCAGGGCTTCCTTGATGCAGTGGAAATATTGGCGAATCCAGAAAATAAAAGTACTGGTAAATACTACCACCAAGACCTGGCCAGCTCAATGAGCCTGATCGAGTGCTTTTGGAAACACACTACAAAAGTTTGGCATCGCTTAAGGGAGCCACTGCCTTATTTGTCGAGAAACGAAGGGATACCGGTTCTCGATTGATTTTTAAAAGCAAATCTCATCGACTTTTTTAATTTAAATAAATAAAAACCATTGATTATGAAACCCGCAGTTATTAAAGGTTGCAACCATACTTGCCCAATGAGCGACGGCAATAAGCCCCACGTTGGTGGAGTGGCCCTTGAAGGAGCAAGCAAAGTATTCATTGAGAATAGGCCAGCTTGCAGAAAAGGTGATGCCCTGATGTGCTCAAGCCCTAGTAAGGATAAAATAAGCACAGGCTCTTCAAAAGTTTTTATTGAAAATGCCCCGGCTGCCCGGTTGGGAGATTCAACCGAACATGGTGGTATTGTAATAGAGGGCGCAAAAAAAGTTTTTATTTCTTAAAGCCTGGTTCGCCATCATTTTTATAATTGAATTGATTTTTAGGAAATGAATTCAATCAAGCTGTTTGAATTTAATTAAAATTATTAAAAAAACAATTATTATGTCAAATCAAAATATCAGAAATCAGACTATCGTAAGGGCAGTCTTTTTAAGCCTAATTCCTATTATTTTTTTTGGAGCAATATTTATTTTTTATTACAACATTATAAGGACTGAAAAAGATAAGACGATAGGAGTACAACGCATCAAAATAGAAAAACTGGAAGTAAAAGTAGATAGTACAAATAGCGCACTATCTACTTTGGCACAGAAAAACCAAGTACAGGCTGAAAAAATAATAAGCCTCAGGGATTCCCTCAATGGAATGGAAATTAAGTTGAAAGGACTGCGATCAGATATCGCATTTATGGAAGAAAAACTAGTGTTCCTTAGAGACTTAAATGGGAATATTCCAATTATAGAAGCAGAAAAGAAAAAACTGAGGGCAACAATTATTGCTAATGAGACTCAAATAGGCAATATAAAAGAAAGCAAAAAAGCATTGCGTGCAGAACTCACCACAATGGAGCAAGCACTTCTACAGAAAGGCAATAATATTCAAGCCTTGCAACAGGAATTATTAGATGTGAAAACTTCCATTGCCCATGCTTCACATCTGGCTAAGCATCTTAAGATCGAACCTGTCAGGATTCAACAAAATAAAAGGAACAACCGACCTACCAATAAATCTCATAAAACAACTTCGATGATCATCGAAGCTCAATTATTTTATCAAAATTATGAGCTGCTGGACAACAAAATATTTGCCGGTGAAATTTTCAATGTTTTAACTGGTGAGCCTCTGGCACTGGAAGAAGATCCATGGAATACAGGCAAGCGTACCAAAGTTTATTTTCAATACAAAGACCAAGAGGTTATTAAATTAAAATTTACCAATATTGAAAAGAAGGAAAAAAATGAAAAATATGGCATGCGGCTATATTACTTTCCATCCGCAAAATCAGTTAATATGGCGGCGAAAAAAGGTTCCAAGCATGAAATACTTGTTTCAGACTTTATTCCGGTTAATTATGAAATAAAAAAGCCAACTGTTGTTTTGGCAAGCCATAAATAGTTTTCCAATCGCCTACCCATCACACTGATTATAAATTAAGATATATTTCTGAGTACAGGATAAAACTGTATTTTTAATAAAATTTTGTCCTGTACTCAAGATATACTGAAGTTGTTTGGAAATTCCTGTTGAGTCGAAAATAATTCGATTTTAGGGGAAGATGGTGAATATTAGGTTCAAGTACATCAACCTTGACAGAAGAACCAATTTCACCGAGCGTGCCAAAGGAAAAAAAGACCGTTATGTCACGTTGGCGGAGACCGCAATTCGTTATATCAGAAAATACAGAAAAGAACAAAATCCCTTATATTGGCTGTTCGTAGGCCGGTCGGGTGGACAGTGATGCAAACGGTCAGTACAAGTTGCCTGGAAGGTTCCGGGGTCAACGCCCATGCAACCGTTCGCACACTGAGGCACAGTTATGCAACCTGTTTTATTGAAAATGGATTCAGCATTGCCATGATACAGGAATCTCTCGGACATGAACCCCTTAAGACCTCCGAAAGATACCTGCAATTTTATCAATTGCATTAAGGAAACTCAAGAATCCGTTGGATATATTAAGGGATAAAGAGAACGGATAGATAGCAAATAAGAAGGAAAGATTGTCACCTATATATTTTTACAATACAATTGTCACTAAAAATTGATCTTCGTTTATAACAGCCTATTTATCGGCTGCCCATATACAATTCCATACAAATTCTGATTGAAAAATCTATAGGTGGTATTGACGCAACTGTTGCGTTAATACACAAGTTGGCGGCAACTAAAAAGAAATAACAAATGAAAAGCTATTTGGTGATAGAAATTTACAAGGCAGGAAAAACAGAGGAAATTTATGAACGGTTTTCAAAAAAGGGTCGGATGCTCCCGCAAGGTGTTGAATATGTAAATAGCTGGATTGAAGAAGATTTAAAAAAGTGCTATCAGATAATGAAAAGCGAAAGTGAAGAAAAATTAATCGAATGGATAGAAAAGTGGAAAGACTTAGTTGATTTTGAGATTATTCCAGTTATTGATTCACAGGAAGCAGCACAAAGAGCAAAGGGTGATGAAGTAAAATGAAAGTTCTTTTAAAAGTTACTGATGACGGAAAACAAAAAAACAGA
>JBCBRY010000198.1:0-14578 GCA_039819485.1 Bacteroidota bacterium
CCTTTAAGTTCTTGTTCATAATTATGAATAAGCTATTTCGAGTTTATTTTTTCATCAGGTAAGGTAAAAATGGCAGACATAACCTGAAGTGCTTGGGCAAAAATAAAGAGCGCTAAAAATGACACTTTTATTTTGGCAAATGTTTGATTTTCAAGTCTGAAAAATTTTTTTCAGGCAAAGGAAAAGTGTCATTTTTTTGGCCACCTGCTTATTTTCGTTTTTGGATAATAAATTCGGCAAACTCGAAATCAATCGGATCGTTGATGTCCAGAGACCTTTCCCTGGGCATTTCATAGCCCAGGCATTTATTGCCGATTATTTTACCAGATTCAATCGTTTTTATCGAAGAAACATATACCGAGCAGTTTCTCACATATACTTCGGGCAGTTCATGCGCAGCCATCCGGCCATTCTCTTTTTCCAGATAAGGGTTCAACACTAATTCATCCATCGTTTTCAGTTTCGCAGGGTGAATTGCATGGTCGAGTTTCATTACGGAAACAGAGGAGTCGGCTTCTGAATTGCGAAGCAATTGGATGGTCTTATCAATATCAAGCCCAGTGGTAAATGGGGAGGTCGGTTGGATTATTACGACATAATCGTAGTCTTTTGGCAACTCCGCTAAAGCATGTAGCACGTATGTAATAGCTGGTGCGTCATCACCGGAAATTTCGTCGGGGCGATCCAGGCAGATCAGGTTTTTATAATCTTTTCCTATGTTTAATATTTCCTGGTCGTCGGAGCTTAAGACCAAATCTGTTATCTCAGTTGCTCTTGTTGACGCTTCAATTGCATACCTGACCAATTCTTTCCCTGCCAATTTCTTTTTATTTTTATTTGGGATTCTTTTTGAACCACCTCTTGCAGGAATGATTCCCAAAATATTGATTTGATTATTTTTCAATCGTCAGGTTAATTAGTTTTTTTGCAAGGAATAATTCTGTCTTTTCAAACGATTCATAAGTGCTTCCTCCGATGTGTGGAGTTATAATTAAATTCGAATTATTTTTTGCAAAATTAATCAGGGAGTTCCCTTCAATATTCGGTTCTTTGTCAAGCACATCCAGTGCCGCCCCTGCTATATTATTTTCTTCCAGTGCAACAAGCAGTGCTTTCTCATCAATAATACCACCCCTGCTGGTATTTATCAACCATTTGGTAGCATCAAAATAACTCAGCACTTGACGGTCAAATAAATGACGGGTGGAGGAATTATAAGGAATATGGATCGAGATTAAATCGCTTCTTTCAATACAAGCCTGTAACGAATCATATTTTTTAAATTGAGGATTCGTAATTTTTTCTTCAATGTCATAATAACCAATTTTACAACCAAAGCTATGTAAATATTCAGCCACAATGGCTCCCAGTCTGCCCAATCCTACAATCCCGATGTTTTTTTTGTACAGCTCGTTTCCTCTGAACAAATCTCTCCTCCATTTTTCCTCTTTCACATCGGAAAAAGCATCACTCGCATTACGTAAGAGCATCAGTGCAAGCAGAATGGTATGCTCTGCGGTCGCCCTTACTTCTTTCAGGAATTCTTTTTCTCCTCTTAAACAAATAATCCTGATGCCATATTGATGGCAGAGTTCTTCATCTATATGGTCGATACCAGTTACAGGAGATACCAAAAATTTACATTTAGTATCCGCGCTGATAACATCCGATTTTAATTGATAGGCCAACCTGAACCAAAAGATATCCACTTCGTTCAGCCTTTGCTTTAAATGCTCTTTTTTCACGCTTCCAGTAGTGACATAAAAATGATCGTGGAGCATCTGCAAGACTTTTGGAGAGAAGTCTTTTGTTTCGGCCAAATGGAGTTTAAGCGTTTTAATATTGCAATCTTTTTTTGAAATCGAGGGTAGAGGTTGCCAGAATTTGAGCAATTTTTTCACCAGCATTACCTCCTCCGTAAGTGAGGTCACGCGTTCTTTTTTTATTCATTGATGATAAAATAGCTTGTTTAATCTGCCCTTTGTCATAATCGACATCAATGACATTTTTTCCACGTTCTCTTCCGTTTTGCCTGGTTCCGATATTGACCACAGGAATTCCCAAGTACGAACATTCTCTGATCCCGACACTTGAATTACCAATCAGACATTTGGAATTATAAAGAAGGCGAAGAAAATCTTTTCCTTCCATGTTTTTAAAAAAGTGTATTTGTTCTGCCTTGTGTATTTCTCTAAATGCCCGGATTCCTTTTGATGTACCATCTGATCCAGCATCTACATTAGGCCAAAACCAAAATGTTGGAATATCAAGACTGTGTACTGCTTCCAGCGTTTTTTCGACATGCAACCGGGCCTGTGAATACTCAGTGGTCACGGGGTGCTGCAATATTACCAGGTACTCTTTTTCCCATTCGATGATAGAGCCAACACCACCGTATTTTTGGAATGGATCAAAGTCTATGTCCGGGTTGTTCAGCACCTCTTCCGCCAGATCAATTGACGGGCATCCCGTATTAAAAACCTTAGCTGGGTTTTCCCCCATTTTGATGACCCGTTCTTTGGCCTTTTCAGTGGCAACCAAATGCAAGTCGGACAATTTGGTGATCGCATGCCGGACTTTTTCATCAATATTCCCCGTAACTTCTCCACCCTGAATATGAACGAGAGGGATATTTAAATAAGCGGCCGCAATGGCGGTAGCCATGGTTTCAAAACGATCTGCGACAGTGACTACGGCATCCGGTTTTAATCTTTCAAAAACGGAAGATAGTTCCAATATTCCCAGACCTGTCGTTTTGGCTTGGGCCGTGAGATTTTCGCCTTCCAAAACATTATAGACTTTCGCTGCAATGGGGAACCCTTCTTCTTCAATATATCTGACGGCCATACCATATCTATCCAGCAAAGCTGAGGCAGCAACGATCAATTGAAGCTCCAGTTCAGGATGCTCATGAATCGCTTTAATGGCTGTTTTTATCCTGCTATAGGAGGGTCGGGCAGTAACGACGACAGCAATTTTTCTCATAATAAATCTTTTTCAGTCAAGAATTCCCATTGGTTAAAGTCCCTGGTGAGTTTTTTCCCCAGGACTTCCCGAAAGGACGATGCGTTGATTCCCATTTGGGCGGGTTTTTTTGCTTCTAAATCTGCTAGAGAAACAATATGTCCTTTTGGAAGTGTTTTGTTAATAGCTAATGATTTTTCGAAGATTTTTTTCAGTTCAGTATAATTGCTGAGGTCATTTTTATCAATTGGATGTGAGATGGATTTATTGATAAATAAAACACCTTTAACCAATTCCTTGACCTGATCAATAGTCAACGATGAACGCGCATCAGGACCAAACATCCTTTTATCAAAAACCACATGGAACTCAAGTGCATCTGCACCAAGGGCGGCTGCAGCTATGCCTGCATATATTTCTCCGGTGTGTTCTGAAAGACCGATTTGTGCAAATGGAAAACGTTGCTTCATTTCGGTGATGACATTTAAGCCAAGTCTTTCCGGTGGAGTAGGATAGGAGGTGGTACATTGAAAAATCGTTAGTTCATTGTTGTACTGTTTGATTAATTCCACCGCTTTTTCCAACTCCGAAAAAGAACTCATTCCCGATGACAACAGGATGGGTTTGCCAGTTTTGGCAATTCTTTCCAGCATCAGATAATTATTGACTTCTCCCGAGCCGATCTTATATTTATTAACACCCAAGTTTTCCAATAAATCCACCGCAGCCATGGAAAACGGTGAAGAGATAAATTCCAGTCCTACCTTTTCACAATGCTCTTTAATCCCTTTCCATTGTTCAACCGTGAATTCCATTCTTTTCCAGTAATCGAATCGGGTTTTATCTTCATAACTAAAGTTGACCCTGAACGGCTCATGGATGCTACTTTCTGCTGCTGCAATATGAGTCTGGAATTTTATGGCATGTACGCCGGTTGCTGCCACGGCATCAATATAACTATGCGCAATGCCGAGGCTTCCTTCGTGTGCCTGACCAATTTCAGCTATTAAATACATATTTTGTAAAGAAATAATTGATGTAGGAGAATAACCTTTGGTTAAAACGTTGCTTGGCCATTATTTTCAAAATAAAAGAATAGGGATCTTTGTACAACTCATATCTTTTCGAGATCCATTTTATTCCTTTTTCTTTTGATAAAAATGAATAGACTGCGACAGACTTATGCTTAAAACGTTTTTTAATGATAGCATCTGCCTCATCGGAGTAACCGATATGTTTTAAAAGAGATTGCAGGTGTGCTTCCTGTAATTTGTAATTCACTTTGGCCGTAACCGAAGATGAATGCCGCCGGTATTTTACCAATGGTCTTGGGTCATATTGAACCGTACTTATTTTTGCTATTCTTAACCACAGATCATAGTCTTCTGCGATCAGGTTACTGTCATATCCACCCGCCTTAATTAATACTGATTTTTTTAACAGCACAGATGGTGCGGTGATAAAATTTTTTTTCAACAAATTAATAAAGACATTTCCGGAAGGCATTTCGGAGGGATTTTTTCCGCGAAATGAATAGAATGAGTCGGCTATGTTTTTTCCTTTCTCATCGATCACTACACAGTCAGAATAGACCATGCCCACTTGCGGTTCCTGATTTTCGAGCAGGTTGACATGATGCTCTACCTTTTCCGGAAGATATATGTCATCTGAGGCCAAGAACGAAAAATACTTGCCTTCAGCTTTTTCTAATAATTTATTGCAGACAGTTGTGACACCCGTATTTTTTTTGTTTTTGATAAATGTGCAGGGAAATTGATTTTCTTTTATCCAATTTTCAATTACCGCAACACTATCATCTTTGGATTGGTCATCGACAATAATCAGTTGAATGTTTGGATAAGTTTGATCTCTGATACTGTCAAGCGTATACCGCACAAAATGAGCGTTATTATAGGAAGCTACTCCGATCGAAACTAAAGGAAATTGATGACTTAAAGCAATTATGTCTTTTTGGTTATCCTTCAATTTTTTATTGGAATTAATGAAATTTTAAAATTGAAGTTGATTAAAAACAACTTCAATTAATTTTTTCAATTGTGCGCTTCAAAATAAGATTTTATTTGTGCAGCAATATATTCAACGTGCTGCTCTGTCATTCCGGGCCAAAGCGGAAGACTAAGGCTGGATTGGGCTAACTCTTCTGCGATCGGAAAGTCTCCTTTCGCATAGCCAAGATGTTCGTACGCTTTTTGAAGGTGGGGAGGGATCGGGTAATGAACAAGTGTCCCAATTCCTTTGTCTTTGAGATGTTTTCTTAATTCGTCCCTTTTTGATGTCCTGACTACGTACAGGTGAAAAACATGATCCGATTTTGGGTGAATAAACGGTAAAATCAGGTCTCCAATTTTAGACAGGTTTTCGTCGTACCAACTGGCGATTTTTTTTCTCTCCGCGGTCCACTTTTCCAAGTTTTGCAACTTCACGGAAAGAAATGCCGCCTGCATCTCATCGAGGCGCATATTGAATCCCATTATCTCATGTTGGTACTTGGCGGCTGAACCATAGTTTTGCAGTTTTTTAGCGGCAGCTGCAAAAACTTCATCGTCGGTAGTTATTGCACCGCCATCACCAAGCGCACCTAAATTTTTACCAGGATAGAAACTCGTAGCATTGATATGCCCCCAACTACCAGTCAGTTTTCCATCAAATGACGACCCATGTGCCTGGGCGTTATCTTCGATCACAAAAAGTGCATTGTCCCCTGCGATTTTCATGATCTCATGCATTTCGCAAGCCTGACCGTAAAGATGAACTGGCATGATCACTTTTGTCCGGTCGTTTATTGCATCAACAAGCCTGGAAGGATCTAAATTATAAGTCCGTGTATCGGGTTCGACAAAAACGGGAGTAGCACGCGTAAATGAAACTGCGAGTACCGAAGCGATAAATGTGTTGGAGGGTACAATCACTTCGTCCCCTTCTTTAATACCCAATGAAAGCAGGCACAAAGTCAAGGCATCCAGACCATTGCTGGTGCCAATTGCAAACCGGGTCCTGTTAAACTCAGCATATTCTTTTTCAAACTGTTTGACCCGTTCACCTAGTATGAACCAGTTATTGTCATAGACTGATTTAAATGCAGTCTGCATTTCGGTGGCAATGGACAGATGGGCAGGAGAAAGATTAAGAAATGGTATATTCAATGTGTGATATTAATTTTGAACGGGCCTCAATTCCTCTTCAATAAATCTATATTGCAGACCACTTTTTTTACATTTTAGATCCATGTCCAACAGGACACTTTCTTTTGTTACATACCCACGTTGGACTGCGGGGTTGCCAAACCAAACAGAAAACGGAGGGATATTTTTTGTAATGACGCTGCCGGCACCAATCAAGGCATATCGGCCAATCGTAATTCCGGGTAAAATGGTCGAATTGGCTCCGATTGAGGCACCTTTACCGATAATCGTTTTGGCAAAACTTTCTGGATATTGTTTGGACCTGGGAACATGATCGTTGGTAAACGTCACATTAGGGCCAATGAAAACATTATCTTCGACCCGTAGGCCATCCCATATTTGAACTCCCGGTTTCACAGTGACATTATCTCCAATAATGACATCATTTTCAATAAGAACTTGGCAGTTAATGTTGCAATTGTTGCCTATTTGGGCATCCTTTAAAATCACGACGAACTGCCAAATCTGTGTATTTGAGCCGATTTTAGAAGAATATACTTCGGCGGTTGGATGAATCAAGAATTCTTCGATTTAAGAGAGTAAAACATTTGTATATCCCGGATATAATCGCTGGCGGAGTAGGTAGCTGAAGCCATGACTAAACAAGTACTTCCTGATGAAAAATTAATGAGTTCCCTCCAAATTCCAGGAACGATCAATAATCCGTGATATGGGCGATTTAATGAAATCGTTTTTTGATTATTGCCATCATCAACGATTACATCAAAGCTGCCGCTGGCTGCTACAATTACCTGGTAAAGATCATAGTGTGCGTGACCTCCTCTTTCTGCACCTCCCGGTACATCATAGAGGTAGTAAACCCGGTTAATATCGAACGGGATATCTACAGAATTATTCAGTGAAGTAATAGACCCGCTCTTGGTCTGAATCCTTGGAAGGTTCAGAAGTTTGCAATCGTCCACTGTGCTGCTTTTAAAGTCTATTTTTAGCATATTTCTGGTAAGCCTTGAAATCCCTTAAATAGTCTTTGGGATCGTATAAATGACTTGATAAGTGCAATGACAAAGAATTTGTAGAATAATTCTGCATATGCCTCCACGTCAATGCAGGGAGGTATAGCCCGTAGTAAGATCTATTGAGCGTAATGGTATCTACTTTTCCTTCTAATGAGGTGATAATGACGTCAAAACTTCCACTCAGTGCAATGATAATCTCCTCCTGGTTTTTGTAAGCATGGCCACCTCTTATTTCCCCACCTGGCACATCGTAGGTCCAGAATGATCTTTTTATCTGAAATGGTATGTGGTCAGGAAATTGGATAAAGGTGAGGTTGCCGCGGAGATCGAGGATTTTAGGAAAATCAAGGTGTTTCGTTTTATTATTAATTCGGTCATGCAGCATTTGGAAAGTTATTTTAGCGATTGGAAATTAGTTGAATAATTTCTTCGTAAATAAAAATTACATCATCACTTTAATTAAGTGATTGGTTTTCAAAAGTGCCCAGGCAGCTTTGCCCACGGTACTTTTTTTGTAATTATTGTAAATGCTATTTGCTAAAGGAGCATCGGCAAAAACATGTTTTACGGCCTGACTTTCCAGCCGGCTCAACTCTAAAGAGGCGTATTTTTTTCCTTTTGCTTTTTTATTTAAATAAGCTGCTTTATTGAACCAAAGATCGTCGTTGACATCATCAGCATCATGATGTTGTTTTTCTGGATTTAGCATAGAAGGAAAGAAGTCGATACCAATAAAACCGCAAATCTGTTTGACGATTTCCTCTTTATTAGCTTGAAGGTCTTCATATTTTAAAACCAAAACGGACGAAGAGTTTTCCACTTTATTTGAATAATAATCCTTAATGGTCTTGATAGAGGTAAAAATATCTTTGGCCATAGTGGGAGGGCGTTGACCAAAAGAAATGGCTCTGTGCCTTATGTTTTTTAAAGACCTGATGACTTCTTCCGGTCTGCGAACAATATAAATGATTTTTGCTTCCGGAAACAGCAATTTATATTCTTTAAAGTAAAGGGTATTGAACGGCGTTTTTTCAGAGAAATATTTTTTTCCACTTTCGTTTAACTTCCGCTCATAAATTTCACCTAAGAATCTTCTGTAATAATCGAAAAGATATTCCCGGTCAGGGAAATAGGTTGTGATCCTGCCATTGTCTACACTGTTGCACATTTTTTTAAATGCATTTACTATGTGATACATGTAGTCCAGTTCGGGCCCCCCATAAATTTCCGGGTGAGTATCAAGTATCGCTTGCAGAAAGGTCGTGCTTGATCTCGGCGCTCCCATTACATAAATAAGATTTTTGCCCAATGGATTTAATTTCACAGAATCGGCAGTTTTATATTTTCAGGAGTAGATTAATTTGATTGACTTGATTTTTTTAATGGTATTTTGGATGGTAGACAACGCTATTTCATCTTTTATAAAATAAAGGAATGTAAGATATAGCGGAATAAAAATCAAAAGATAGACAGATATCCGAGCTATTTCTAAATCAAGATAAGATAAAGAATAATAAGCAGGGACAGTGCTAAGTATGCCTACTGCTAAATAAGGTAGCACTAAGATTATTTGATCCATGTAAAATGTCTCAAGCAGACGTGAAAGATCTCCGGTTACCCAGAAATATTGTATGGCCCGTATGGCAACTTCAATATATAAGAAGTAGATGGGCTGAACGTCTTTCAGGATCAAGATGATAAAAACATATAGTACTATTCTTACAGGAACCATGTGCTTTGATCTCCTCAATGTCAGGTCTGACCGACCCAGTGCGTTGCAGGCATATATTTTAAAAGCGTTGTTGGCATACAGAAACCCAGAGATAGCTGTCCAGGCAAGGAAAACACCCGCTGGCTCCCACTTGGCTCCGAACAGAAATATGATAACATCAACGGATAAAATGGTTAAAGCCATGAAAATGGGCACGGTGAGAAAGGCTATCATCTTTCCCTGCCTGTTAAAAAATTGACGAAACGACGTCAAGTCATCTTGCATTCTTGAAAGGATGGGAAAATAAGATTTGGTGATAATAGTACCTAAACTGGTAGCTGGAATTCGTCCCAGGTTTCTTCCCTTAAAAAAAAGCCCTACGATATCAGCACCCACGAATTTTGCTACAATCAACAAATCCAACCTGGTCATTACTTGGGCGAGAATGTTTCCGTAAAGTATTTTGCTGCTGTATCCCCAGATTTCCTGGAAACTGCTTTTACTGAATGTCCACGAAGGCCTCCATTTTCCCTGTACCCAGTATAGCACCGTACTGATTGTGCGCGAGGCTAAGTTTGAACCTACCAGTGCCCATACACCAAATCCCGTCAGGGCCATACCGATGCCCAACATTGCGGCTCCTATCTGGCCACCCAATTGAGCCAGTGTTCGATTCTTTAATCTCACTGTACGGCTCATCAAATTCATTTGAACGATACTGAAAGAAGCAATCAATGGGGAGAGCCCCAACACTCTCACAAGCGTTTTGACCGCTGGTTCGTCGTAGAACGTGGCAATCGGGCCTGCCAAAATGAACAGCAGTATAAAAGCAATAAAACCAATTCCGATATTGTAGAAAAAAACCGTTGATAAATCTGCCTGGCTGATTTCTTTTTTCTGTATAAGTCCAGAGCCAGTTCCTGCATTTATGAACAAGGAAATAATGGCTACAAACACAGTGACCATTGCCAATAACCCAAAATCTTCTGGATCGAGCAGACGGGCCAGTACTATCCCAACAAAAAATGAAACGATTAAATTGGAAAACGAGAGTATTGAGTTCCATTTTAAGGAATACCCTGTTTTTGATTTATAAAATTCCTGGGATTCGTTTTTCAAATTAGGAACTTATTCTGTGTATTTAGGGAGGGTCTCTTGTTCAGAGACAGGCCAAGCGATTGATCAAAGTTACGGCGTCAGAGTTTTGCCTGATTTATGGAGGGGCGGGGTTTTTTTAAGCATTATCATTTACTGGCTTTCTTTTTCGTATCGTCATCATCGTAATACCCGTACCCGTAGCCATACCCATATCCGTAGCCATACCCGTACCCGTAGCCATAACCGGATCCGTAACCATATCCCGATGATGCTTTCAATCCATTCAGGACAATGCCAACATTTTTCAACTTCTGGTTTCTGTGGATGTCATCAATAAGGCCGATCTGCCCCTTTCGGGTATGTTTTTGCCGGACGACAAATAAAGTACTATCCGTAAATTGATCCAAAAGCAACGCATCGGCAACCAGTCCCACCGGCGGTGTATCCATGATAATGTGATCAAAGTTTTCTTTAAGGTAGGTAATCAGATCTTTCAGTTTCTGGGTCATCATTAACTCCGATGGATTGGGGGGCACAGGGCCACTTGGCACATAATACAGGGAAGGGTGTATACCGGAAGGGAGAATGATTTCTTCGATGGGTTTATCGCCCACTAAAAAGTTTGTTACCCCAATCAGTTCTGGTTCATTGTTAATGTATTTTCCCAGTTTTGGTTTGCGTAAGTCAAGGCCCAACAAGACGGTTTTCTTATCTGAAATGGCTAAACTGGCACCGAGGTTGACGGTGATAAATGTTTTACCTTCTCCACTCGAGCTGGAGGTAACCATGATGACCCGGTTCCCTTTTTCAACCGACATGAACTGCAAATTCGTTCTTAATAAACGAAACATTTCGGCAATGGAGGACCTGCTTCCCTTGGTAACAACGACTTGTTGATCGGAACGACTGTGACTGATCCCACCAATGATAGGGGCCTTGGTAATCATTTCGATATCCTTTTGAGTCATGACTTTGTCGTTGAGCATGTCGATCAGATAAATAATACCGACAGGTGCGCCCAAACCGAGAACTAATGCAACCAGATAAATAATTTTGACCTTGGGGTTTATGGGAGTCCCGCTACTATATGCGGGGTCAATGATTCTGGCATTGGAAGGAGTAGTGGCCATTGCCAAGGCTGTTTCTTCTCTCTTTTGCAGCAAAAAGACAAACAGTTGTTCCTTGATGTTTTTTTGCCTTAGGATATCGATCAACTCGCGTTCAAAAGTTGGGATTGCCATTTGACGGGATGTCAGTGAAAGATTCTTTTTGGAAGCTTGCTCACGAGTGAGTTCCAGGTTTTTTATTTCATCGTCTATGGCAGCCAAAATATTTGTCCGCATATTTGCCAGTTGGGCATCTATTCCACTTACGGCCGGGTTGTCAGGAGTTGCGGAGCGAAGCAGCTTGTCCTTTTCCAACAAGAGGGTATTGAATTGAGAAAGTAAGCCGTTTACTGCATCGCTGGAAATTCCAATATTTGCGGGGACATATTCGAAAGATTCTTTTTCGTCCCTGAGTATATCTTTCACGGAATACAGGATGTTCAACTGAATATCTATCCTGGTTATTTCTTTGTCATAATACAATAATTCTGACGTGAGAACCCCCGTGGCATTTTCAATTGTAAGTGGAATTTGATTTCTCTTTTTATACTCCTCAATCCCTTTTTCCGTATTGGTCAGCTCATCGGTTAAAAAGACCAGACGGTCTTCAATAAACTGGATCGTGCTGGTACTGACTTTATTTTTGTCACTAATGGCAGCCTGATTATAAGCCTTTATCAGTTCATTCAGGATATCCACTATTTTGTTCCGGTTTTCACCTATTGTCGTTAGCTCCAAAACACTGGAATATTTTCCTACTTGATCGAGAGAAATGCGGGAGGCGAGTCGACGGGCAACAATTCCCACTTCATTATATTTAAACAGCAACCTGTCATCCGATGAAATATTATATTTCGTGTTTCTCGAAAACCAGAAGGTCCCTGCATTGGTCGTGACTGGATCCTTGAAATAATATACAGGCCCGGTGGAATCAGACGAAATAGAAAAACGTTCATTATCGATTATCTTGACCGGGAAACTTGCCCCGTTTACATCTTCGTTGAGTTTTAGGGAATCTAAAATTACCGGACTGGTTTTGTACAGTTCGCGGGAAATTACTTTCCCTTCGGCGATCCAGGTTTTATTGAGCTCAAGTTTTTTTACAACCTCACTCATTAAAGTCCTGGACTTTAATATTTCCATCTCGTTTTCTAAATTACTGTTGCCTGCCGTGATGCCTAATTCCGCAACCAGTTTTTCTTCAGTCAGACCTCCGCTTGCTTGCTCAGCTTTGAGCAGTATATTTATTTTAGCCTGATATTCAGGGACTGTATACCGGATATATAGTTTGGCGACCAGAAAACAAATAATTGGGAAAATCAGGTACAAATACCAGTACCTGACTATGTATTTAAAAATAAAGCCCCTTAGATCGAAAGGTTTTTCTTCCTCGAACAAAGGATCAAAACCATTTTGGGAAACATTTGATTGATTCAAATTATTACAGGTTTTCTTTTAAAGATTGCTTACCGGGTGGCAAGTGCAATTGAAACAGCAACGATGGACAAAAGTCCAGATACGATCGGCAACACTTCGGATATTGGATCCCTGACAGTTGCAACAGCTGCGGGTATGGGTTCCACGTAAACAATGTCGTTTTGCTGAAGATAAAAATACGGTGATTGAAATATATCCGCTGAATGGATATTCACATAGCCAAATTCCCTTTTTCCATCCTGTTCGCGTATGACCAGAATCTTTTCTCTATTGCTGTAAGGGGTCAAGTCGCCAACCTGGCCCAATGCCTCCAGAATGGTTATTCTCTCTCCCTGTATCGTGACTTGCCCGGGTCTTCCAACTTCTCCTAAAACAGTGCACCTGAAATTCATAAAGCGAATAATAATGACCGGATCGGTAAGATATGGCTTTAATTTTTCGATGAGCATTTGCTTGGTTTCATTGATCGTTTTTCCACCAACCTCCAAACTCCCCAAAACCGGAATGTCGATGAAACCCTGCGGGTCAACCAAGTATCCGTTTAAGCTTGAATTGTTCTGCGCTCCCGCAAATCTTAATAATTCAGATTCGAATAAATTAAAGGGCTCCGCCACCTGTTGGTCCAAGCTCCTAACCAGGATCGACAATACATCGTCAGGTTGAATCCGTATGCGGATCTGGTTATTGATTTCATGATCCGTCAAAGGAACAAATTCGGATTGATTTCTAAAATATAGAATTTGTGGATGTTGAACGCAGCCTTGAAGGAAGTAAAAACTTGCTAAGAGCAAGAAGAGTATATTTCTACTGGGCATAAAAGTGTTTGTGTTTTAAGTGTTTTGTTCATTCTTCTTATAAAACTTGGCAGGACTTCCGTACCAAATCTCATTTGCAGGAATTTCACATCTGACCTGAGAACACGCGCCGATGATGGAATTATCTCCTATACTGAATCCCGGCATCAGTGTAACGTTGGCGCCAATAAGAACTCCCTTTCCAATGTTGCCGACATTTTTCTTATCGTTTTCCTCCAGCTTGGGGGTGTCGGTAAGCACGAATGCATATTTAATAATCGAGCCTTCTCCTACGGTGGCATTGGCGGAGATCGTACACCTGCTACCGAAACTGCAATTGTCTTCAACGGTCACATTTTCACGAATCTCGCAGTACGCAGTGAACTTACAATTTTTGCCAATTTTTGCGCCACGCCTGATGATACAGAACGGACCTATCTTCGTATTGTCTCCAATTGTGGTTTGATCCTCAACGTAGGCAAGTGGATGAATTTCTACGTTCTCGCCGATGGCAGCATTATTTGAAATCATGGTATTAATTATTTTTAGGTTTAGGCATGCCTGTTGGCTGGCCCTTTGTAGGGTATGCTTTTGCCGGGACGCCCATTAATGTCATTCCTTCTTCAATTTGGTTTTTAATCACAACACTTCCAGATCCAACTATAGTCCTGGCCGCAATCTGTACTTTGGGACGAAATGTGGCTCCCGATCCTATGAAACAATACCGCCCGATTTGGGTGTTTCCGCCGGTCGCAATGTTGTTGGCGAAATGAGTGAATGCGCCGATCACCGTGCCGTGTCCAATTCTGCAGCCCGGGGCCATCAATATGTTTTTTTCAATGTGTGTGGCTTCGCTCAATGATCCCCTCACGATCGATGAATTTGCCCCGATAAAACAATTATCTTCTATGACAACTCTTCCCAATTGTGGAAGCACGATTTTTTTAGTCTGGTCTTTGTTCCAGGTCCAGGCCACGCCGGTCGTACCAACAGTACAATTACTTTCTATCTCCACCTGATTTCCTATTTGTGTATTGCTGTATATTCTTGTGAAACTTCTAATAATGGAATTATCCCCAATAATGCTGTTTGCTTCGACTATAACAAAAGGGTCAATTTGTACATTTTTACCAAGTTCTACATTTTCTCCGATAATTGCATTTTTTGAAATAACGCCGTTTGAATTATTACCCGGAATTGAAAAATCGTTGATCCTCATCCCCAAAAAAAACGAACCATTTATTCAGGAAGCATTTGGCAACAGTTATATTTTAGTTGATCAGGATCC
>JBCBRY010000199.1:0-14343 GCA_039819485.1 Bacteroidota bacterium
GTTTTCATTTGATTCGCCTGTTGTTTTTTTGATAATGTAAAAGTAGAGGACAAATTCTTTTTTACAAAAGACAAATTTGTACATTTCTTTAATATTTTTAGTAAAAAAATAATCGTTTTATTATCATAAAAAATTGATTATAAATATTTTATGATTATTTTGAACTTTAAAATTATTTATAGTTTTTTCGGATAAATTATTTTTATTTTTACATCTAAGAAAAGATTTGGATACCTGATCAGGGCCATACATTGTCAATATGAAAAAAAATTCAGCAACCCGGCTACTTTCACTGCTTACCGAAGAAGAGCTGCGAAAGTTCAGTAAGTACCTCCGCTCCCCCTATTTTAATAATACGCCAGAACTGGTCGTGCTTTTTGAACAACTTCGTAAATGGCACCCAGCCTACGAAGAGCAAAGAATCCGTCCGCACATAATCTGGAAAAAGCTAAAACCCGGAACAGCATTTTCGACGCAGAAATATTGGTGGATGAACTTCAAGCTGGGCTCCATGCTCGAACAATTCATGGTAGTGGAGGAATTACTGGGAAATAAACAAGAGACCAAAAAGCAGCTCATCAAATCCTATGGCCGCAGAAATGTGCACAAGCCATTCGCGAAAGAGACAAAAGCATTGTTGGGCAGCTTTTCAGAACAACCTTTTCAGGATATCCAGTCTTATGCTTCATCTATGTGGCTAAAGCATGATTATTTTTTTAGTCCGCTTACCGATAAGTATGGAGGAGCCGAGTACTCGGTAGAGGATATAATGGATGACCTGGACCGGTTTTACATTCTTGCCAAGATGCGTTTTGCATGTGAAATCAAGAACCGGGAGCGCATTTTCAAAAAACACATGCCCATTGAATTATTGGAAGAATGCGTGCAAAAGAGCAGCCGGTTCGTACCAGAAAACCCTGCCTATTTAATTTATCGGAATGTGCTCGATTTGTTCAATTCTGACCGGGCACAGGTCGCTTTCCAGGAAGTGAAAATAATGTTGAACCGCCATCACAGGGACTTGAGCAGGCAAGATCAAAATGAAATATTGTTGAATTTGAGGAACTATGCGATCAGCCAGGTCAACAAAGGAAAATTTGAATTTGCTTCTGAATTGTTTCAACTTTTTAAAATGGGAATAGAGCTGGACCTGCTGGTGAATAATGGAAAAATGAGTCAGGCTACTTATCAAAACATAGTTCAGGTTGGCAGTCAGCAAAAGGAATATGAGTGGGTAGAAAAATTTATTAACAGCCATGATATTTATCTGGACGAAGGAGTCCGAATGGATAACAAATTGATGAGCCTGGGGCTGCTTCATTTTGAAAAAGGAGAATTCGATAACGCTTTGGATTATATAGCAGAACGGGAATTTGCGAGCGTTCTTTATCAGATGATCATCAGAATAACGATTTCAAAAATTTGGTTTGAAAAATTCCTATTGGACAAAAGCCTTGCGGATCTTTTGCTGTCCAAATTGGAAACCAATGAAAAATATTGCCGAAGGATCAGCTCTGTATCTGAGCAAAGAAGAGAAGTTCACCTGAACTTCATACTGGCCCTAAAGTTTTTGAGCAATCTGATCATCAACAGAAAAAGTAAAGACGAGATCCGGAAAAAAATGCAGAAATATCTTGGGGCAACCGTAAATATTTCATCAAAAAAATGGCTACTCGAAAAAATCGAGTAGCCTTCGGTTTTATTCAGCAGTAGCATTTTCCATGAGTGGATTTTGTCTTCGGATGGCTTCTGGAAAAGCCCTGAATACAGAGCAAAGACTCAATGGATTGCAGGTGTTTAAAAAACGACCAAATCTTCGGTGCCAATAAATTCTACTGTACATTCACCAAAAGAGGCACGTAAGGTCACTGTGTAAGTTCCGGCAGTTCCGTAGGTATGCGAAGGGCTGTGCGCACAGGAAACATTACCGTCTCCAAAATCCCAGTAGTAAGTATCCGCACCGAGCGATTGGTTGATGAAATTAATCGGAGTGCTTACGGAACTACCATTGTTGGCAATTGCAAAGCTGGCGGTCGGGCAACTGTCCAACACCTTGACTGAAACCGTTTTTGTGTTGACTGCCCGAGAATGGTTGCTGGCAAAAGCAAGCATACCGATCATGATTACAGTAGTGAATACGCGGAAAGTGATGTTAATTGTTTTCATTTGGATAAAGAGTTTATGGTCTGTCCATTGCAGCGAGCAATGAACGAGTCCGGTTATTGAATTAAAATTTTGGATGGATGAATGGGTGTCTGGCTGCTTTATTTTACCAGTGAACACCGTTTGATCTGATCATCAGGATGCCTTTTTTCAAGAGTTTTTTAAGAGAGCGGGTCAGGCATGTTTCTTAATTGGTGGTTATTTCAACCTACTATCAGATTAAACTTTTTCAATCATTTTGTTGAGGCAAAGATGGTAGCAGGCCAGGTTGATATGCTGGCCAAATTGGTAGGATAAATGAGCAAAGCCTATGTTTTTAGGGGGATAAATGGGCAAGTATGGGGGATAGATGAGCAATTGGGTTTTTAATTCAGCACTTGTCAAGTTTTTGCTTACCTGTCGGTAAAAGGAATATTAGTAAGCAGGTGGTCGAAAAAAATGACACTTTTCCTTTGCCTGAAAAAGGTTTTTAAGACTTGGAAATCAACATTTGACAAAATAAAAGTGTCATTTTTAGCGCTCTTTATTTTTGTCCATGCGCTTAAAGGAACTGATCGGAAAGAAGGATTTATCTGAAACAAAAAAAGCCCTTACGGGCAGTTCTGCCTGCAAGGGCTTGCATAAACCTTTAACAAGTTTTCAAAAGGTCCTAATTGCTAAAATATCTGACGGTGATTTTCCAAATCTAAGCTTGAATTGACGGGAGAAATGTTTGGCATCTCTGAGACCGACCGTGTAAGCGGCTTCCTTTACTGTGCTGACTTGTTTCTCGTTCAATAAGCATCTGGCTTTTTGCAGACGAGCTTCCAGCAAATATTCGGAGGGAGTCAGACCTGTGAGCGCTTTCACTTTGCGTCCAAGCTGGCGGCGGCTGACCAGCATCAACTCGGCAAGATGCTCCAGTTTGAAATTGAATTTGGTTAGCTGGTTTTGCAGGTTTTCTTCCAGCGAGGCTAACCATTCGTGGTCGGCAGCGGATAGCATGGTCGATGCTTTTGGTGTTTCTTCAATTTCGATGGTAACCGGTTTTTTCATACCTGCGTTTTCAGTAATTATTTCACCGGAGGAGGTGGTCTGTTCTTGATGATTTTCACTCTCCAGTTCTTTCCTGACATCGTAATTTTTCAGCAGGTTTTTTATTCTTACCCGAAGCTCTTCTTCCGCAAATGGTTTCAACAGGTAGTCATCTACACCTAATCTCAAAGCTTTTAGCCGATCCTTGGCATCAGCTCTTGCAGTAAGCATGATGACGGGTATATGACGGGTTGTATCATGACTTTTCAGTTGTTCTAAAAATTGGTACCCATCCATCACGGGCATCATAAGATCACTAATAATTAATTGACAATCAGGGGTTTGTCGTAGTTTTTCCAATCCTGATTTTCCGTTTTCTGCTGTAATTATGTGATATTGATCAGCTAACAGCAAGCTGATGTAATCCTGGATTTTAGGGTTGTCCTCTACCAAAAGGATGGTGGGTTTGGATGTCGTATTTGTTGAGTCTGTTGTCAGGTCAATCCTTTCACTTACCGGAGGATGGAAGTAAAAACCATTCTTTTCTAACTGGTTGGCATCTGCCGAATCCTCTGTGTTTTTGGAAAGTATAAGCGGGAACTGAAAATGGAATAAAGAACCTTTTTCAGGTTCGCTTTCAACGGTTATTTTTCCACCAAACAGTTGGGCATATTCATGACAAATGGCAAGGCCGATGCCCGAACCACCAACTGCCGGTTTATTGGGTTGATTGGTTTGAAAATACCTATCGAAAAGGTTGGGCAGATCTTCGGCATGAATGCCCTGGCCACTATCCTTAACGGCCAAATGGAGTTGACCTTTGTCCACGAAAATCCGCACTTCGATTTTGCCGCCTCCTGGCGTATATTTAAAGGCATTTGACAGCAGGTTGTAGAGAACTTGACGGCATTTCTCCCGATCGATTTTTGCGGCCAATTTCTCATCAATGTCCATTTTTATTGCGTATTCGATCTTTTTTCTTTGCGCAAGCGATTCGAACTGCAACAGGTAGGGGTGAAAGAAGGAATGCAGGTTGGTGGACCTTTGGTCGAGGGTCATTTTACCGATTTCCAATTTTCCCAGGTCGAGAATTTCGGTGACCATTTGCTCTAACTGCTGGCCGCTGTCATTGGCCAGTTGTAATAATTTTACTTGTTGTTTCGACAGTTTTTTTTCTTTGATCAAAGATTTGATTGGGCCGAGTAGCAAGGTCAGCGGGGTTCGCAGCTCGTGACTTACATTGGCAAAAAAACGGGTTTTGGCAGTATCCAACTGAGCCAGTTTTTCAGCCTGGTCCTTAATCAGTGTATTCTGGTAGGCGAGCCTTGATTTGGATTTGACCTGATTTTGGTACGCCACTCCAAGCGCCAGGATGAGCATTACGCCCAAGGCGATGATTATCAATAAATTACGCAGTTGTGACTCTTTAAGGCGTAGCTGTAGTTGGTGGTTTTGCTTCTCAGCTACGAGCTGTTCCTTTTCTTTTTCCAGATAAAAACTCTTTGGATCAAAACCTTTGCTTTTATTGTTCAATCTTTCTTCGTGAAACAATTTTTTCTTGGTGAAATCAAGTGCGTCGGCAAACTGTCCTTCTGCCTCGGCAATTTGGGCCGCCAGGTCATATCCGGTTGACAAATGGTCGTCAAGGTTCAGTGCTTCTGCATTGGACAAGGCCAGGTTTAGATAGTCTTTAGCTTTTGGGAAAGCTGCCCTTCCCATTTCCAATTGACACAATGCATAGAGGGTTTTTATTTCGAGCCAGCGGTCGGGCATTTCTTGGCAAAGTTGAAGCGCTTTTTGGTAATGGCGCTCAGCTGTTTCGAAGTCTTCATTGATCATCGTCAGGTCTGCACGACCGAGCTTGGTGTGGATGGCGTAGTAATATTCTTTTGAATTGGATGGGTTAGGGACTATGGTTTTCTCTGCATTGGCTACATGTTCTTCCATGAGTTGGTATTCGCCGGCCCATTGGGTGTAGTGAATCAACCGGAGGTTCAGCCGCTCTCGGTTGATGGAGTCGTTCATGGAGGTAACTTCTACTAACAATTCCTCCAGTTTGGGCAGTACCTCTTTGATGTCCCTGTAGCCCAGATTGGATTCCTCCTTCATTATTTTGATACGGGTGATGGCCCTTTGGTCCCCGATCTGTTCATAAGCCTGTTGAGCATTATCGGTACAGATAAGTGCTTCTTTTCGGTGACCAAGTGCATTGTGGAATCTGCGGAGATTGATGTAGGCATCTGCTTTTGTTGAGATATCTCCTTCCTTTTCTGAGATTTTTACGATTTCGTTGGTCACTTTGATGGCGGCTGGTATATTGAACCGACTCTCCAGGTTGTCCATGAGTTTTTGATAGGTGACCAACAGGCATTTGTAGTTACCCTGGCAATAGCCTTTTATCACCAATAAGGCAATTTGGAGAGAACTGTCCATGTCCTCCTCATTGAGTTGGTTTTCAACTATAGGCCAGAGTTCAGCTGATGAATCGACGGAGTCGTTTTCGTTGGCATTGCTGTAGTTGGGGAAAAGTACCATGATCAGGATTCCAACTGACCATGTCGTTTTTGTGAGGCTGTTGAATGACCAAAGAAAGTTAGAAAAGAAGTTTCTTCTAATCAACAACACTCGTAAAGGGATGCAGATTGGCTTTCTCGTTTTCATTTTGGGTCAGGTAAAGGTGTTAAAAGTTGAAAGTTCCTGACCTTACTTGCATTGCATAAAAAGAAAAGTTCCTTGCTCTAAAACAGGTTCCAAGTAAGGTCTTTGCTTTTCGGGTACCCTAAAGAAGGAATGGCTTTCATTTTTTCCCACGTGATAAGTATTTGTTAAACTTATTTCACATTTCTTTAGCATTTACTGGATACCATTATTTAATCATCTGAATGACAGCCTGATAGTTATTTCTAATAATCCTATTCTTTGTAAAACAAATCACATCTTTACACGATTAATTAGATAAGTATGCAAACTGTGATACTATTGCATCCAACAACTGATATTTCTTCAGAACGTAAAACCAAGTTGAACACAGTAAAACACCGCACCACAGGTCGGCAAACCTTTAAACCGCCATTAGATTTATGAAATTCCTAAAGAAAGCCTTGATCGTAATTGTTGTTCTGATCCTTTTGTTGGTTGGAGCGCTGGTCGCCATCCCCTATTTTTTTAAAGATGAAATAGTGACCGAAGTAAAAAATGCGGTAAATGAAAACCTGAACGCTACCGTTGATTTTAAAGATGTGGATATCTCTCTGCTGCGCAATTTTCCGAATGTGAGTATCAACCTTCAGGAGTATTCCGTTACTGGAAAGGAGCAATTTGATGGAGTGAACTTAGTGTCCGGGACATCTCTGGCGATTGCAGTTGACTTTTGGTCCGCCTATAATTTTGGCGAAGTCCCACTCGAAATAAAAAGTGTCAGTTTAGATAAGCCAAACGTGAACGTGGTTGTTTTAGAAAATGGCCAAACCAATACGGATATCGTGAAATCTTCAGGTGAGGAAAGCACCGAAACCACTCCGTTTCAAATACAACTGAACTCCTATTCAATTACCGATGGCCACATAGTCTACGATGATCAGCTTTGGGATACTTACGTTGAAATATCGGGATTGAACCATTCTGGCAAGGGCGATTTCACACAGGATGTTTTTGATTTGGACACTCAGACAGATATTGCAGAGTTGACTACCCGGTCTGGAGGCGTTACCTATTTGAAGAAAGCTCATCTGAATTATGAGGCAGGATTTAATATTGATATGCCCAATTCAAAATATACTCTCCGGGAAAATGAACTGATAATCAATGACTTGCAACTTAACACGGATGGATGGGTCGGATTGACACCAGAGAGTGATGTAGAAATGGATTTGACTTTTGAAGCACCTCAGTCTGATTTTAAATCCTTGCTTTCCATGATTCCAAACGCTTACATAGCAGGTTATGAAAATGTAAAAGCAGGAGGAAAGTTTACGTTAAACGGATCTGCGAAAGGAAAATATAGTGCATCTCCTGAAAGTTATCCGGCTTTTAAAGTGAACTTGAACATCGCTGACGGCGATGTAAAATATCCAGACTTGCCGATTGGGATCACTGGCATCAACACCGATGTGATGATCAACAGCCCATCGTCAATATTGGACAAAATGCAGGTGGATGTTTCCCGGTTCAATCTGAAAGTCGGTGATAATCCCATTGAGGGCTTTTTTAAATTAAAGACGCCCATTTCCGATCCGGACATTGATACCAAAATCAAAGGCAAGCTCGATTTAGGTGATTTTGTCAGGGCTTATCCTTTGGAAGGAGTGGAAACATTGAATGGGGTCATCGATGTGGACATGAGGGCCAAAACCAAAATGTCCACTGTTGACAAAGGGGCCTACGCAGATGTCGATATGGATGGAAGTGCCTCCATTCAAAAGATGGACTACGTTGCGGATGGCCTGCCTGCTGTTCGAATCGATGCCATGAGATTATTTTTTACCCCTCAAAATTTACAAATTTCAAATTTTGATATGAAGCTGGGAAAAAGCGATTTGAGCGGCAAAGGAAAAATCGATAATGTGCTCGCTTATTTCTCTCCAGATGCCACTATGAAAGGTGATATCACCATACGCTCGAACTACTTTTATGTCGATGAATGGATGGCCGAAGAAGAGCCCTTGGCAAACGAAGCACCGGTCAGCAGTCAACCCGCAACGGAAGAAGAAGTGTTTGACCGATTCGATTTCAAAGTTGATTCTGAAATAGGGAAGATGGATTCGTACGGTATTCAATACTCCGATTTGAAAATAAAAGGCCAGGCCACACCAAATAAGCTCGTCGCAGAAAACGTGAGTGGCCAAATTGGAGAAAGTGATTTCAAAAGTTCTGGGGTACTTTTCAATATTTGGGATTATGTTTTCAAAAATGGAACAATCGGAGGAAATTTAAAATTGACGTCTAATTATATGAACCTCAACCAATTCATGACCACAGAAGAAGAAAGTGTAGCGAGTGATCCCGTTGAAGCTTCAGAACCATTTGTAGTTCCAGACCAGATCAACATTGATGTGGTTGCCGACATGGGCAAAGTAATCTACGATAACCTGGAGTTGAGGGATGTAAACGGAGGGCTCAAGATAGCTGATGAGGCAGTCACTTTTGAAAACGTCACCGCAAAAACGTTGGGCGGTCAAATGGCGATCAAGGGAGGCTATGACACGAAAGATCAGGAAAAACCTGTTTTTGATTTTGGACTTGAACTGGCAAACATGGATTTTCAAAAAGCATTTAACGCCTTTAATTCTTTTGAAAAAATTGCTCCTATCGGAAAATATATTGAAGGAAAGTTTAATACACGTTTCAACATGACCAGTGTCCTGGGAAAAGACTTGATGCCTGTTTATGAAACTTTGACTTCGGATGGGTTCTTACAAACAATCAACGGAAAGATTACTGCTTTTGCACCACTGGAGTCCGTGAGCAAAAAGCTCAAAGTCGATGCCTTTAAAAAGATCGACATTAAAAATTCAAAGAACTGGTTTGTGATTAAAGATGGAGGAGTGCAGCTGGAAGAATTTGATTATGTTTATGAAGATATTCCAATGAAAATAGGAGGAAGTCATAGTATTGTTGGAGAGGATATGGACTACTACATTAACGCTAAAATACCCCGGGAAAAAATTGGTAAAAACCCACTCGGTGCAGCCGCCAATTCTGGCCTCGACCTTTTATCGGCAAAAGCGTCTGAGTTGGGCATGAGCATCGACGCCGGTGAGTTCATCAATGTCCGAATCGGCATCACCGGAACCGTTGCCGATCCAAAAATTGGCGTCCAGTTTGTTGGCCAGGAAGGCGAAAAACAGACTACACAGGATAAAGTGGCAGAGACGGTAAACGATGCGGTAAATGACTTGGCCAAAGAGACCAAAGACGTGGCCCAGCAGGAGCTAAAGGAACAAACCAAGAACATCAAGGAGGATGTGAAAGAAGAGACGAAGAAAATCTTGCAGTCGACAATAGATTCTTCAAAGGTTTCTTTCAAAGATCAGATCGACAGCTTGGCAACAGGGAAAACCAAAGATGCTGCTAACGAGGTTAAAAAGGCCATCGAGGAAGAGACCAAAAACAAGTTAAAAGACCTGAACCCGTTCAAAAAGAAAAAGAAGAACGGTGGAGATTGATCCATGAACAGCGTTTCATGTTGTAGTTTCGGCCCCGGGGATGAGTTTCTCCGGGGCCGAACTCCTATTTGCATATGACCTGTCCAAAACCCTACCTTTGTGGTCTTCAAACTAAATTCCCTGCCTGATCACAAATTCTATCAAACAAAACGGCAATACAAGCATTTACCTAACTCACAACAAATTATAGATATATGAGTAAGACCCTGCAAGAGGTAATAAAGGAGCGCATTTTAGTATTGGATGGTGCCATGGGGACCATGATCCAGCGCTACAGACTTTCTGAAGAAGACTACAGAGGAGAGCGTTTTAAAGACTGGCACTCTGATATCAAAGGCAATAATGACCTTTTATCTCTTACCCAGCCTGAGATAATTGAAGCCATTCATAAGGAATATTTAATGGCCGGCTCCGATATCGTAGAAACCAATACTTTCAATGCAAATGCATTCTCGCAAGCCGATTATGAAATGGAGGAATTCTCTTTTGAAATGAATTTGGCCTCCGCTAAAATTGCTCGCAAAGCAGTCGATGAATTTAATAATGAACATCCGGAAAAAACCCGTTTTGTCGCTGGAGCCTTTGGTCCAATGAACAAAACCCTGTCCTTGTCTCCAGATGTAAATGATCCTGGTTTTCGGGCGGCTACCTTCGACGATGCAGTTCAGGCCTATTATGAACAGGCCAGAGGACTTATGGACGGAGGAGTAGATATTTTCTTAGTCGAAACTATCTTTGATACGCTGAACGCGAAAGCGGCTTTGTTTGCTATTGATAAATTATTTGATGAAAGAGGTACCAAGCTGCCGATTATGATTTCAGGCACCATTACCGATGCAAGTGGACGTACCCTTAGTGGTCAGACAGTTGAGGCCTTCTGGATTTCGATCAAACACGCCCGGCCTTTCTGTGTAGGATTGAATTGTGCATTGGGCGCTAAAGAGATGCGGCCCTACCTGGAAGATCTTGCCAACATTGCCAATTGCTATGTGCATGCCTACCCGAATGCAGGCCTGCCAAACGAATTTGGAGAATACGATCAGACTCCCCATGAAATGTGCGATTTTATCGATGACTTTGTAGAAAGTGGCTTTGTGAACATCGTTGGTGGTTGTTGCGGCACTACGCCAGATCATATCAGGCATATGGTAAAACATGTCAGTGGGAAGGCAAACCTACGCCAGGTCTCTGCCAAACCGGGGTACAGCATGTATGCCGGATTAGAGCCTCTCGTCGTTCGACCTGATACCAACTTTGTGAATGTAGGTGAAAGAACGAACGTGACCGGGAGCCGTAAGTTTGCTCGTTTAATCAAGGAAAATAATTACGCAGAAGCTCTCTCCGTGGCCCAGCAACAGGTTGACGGTGGCGCGCAAGTAATTGATATAAATATGGATGAAGGGCTGCTTGACAGCAAAGCGGCCATGGTCAAATTTCTCAACCTGGTAATGGCCGAACCAGATATCGCAAAGCTGCCGATTATGATCGACAGCTCGAAATTTGAGGTCATTGAAGCTGGGCTAAAATGCGTGCAAGGGAAATGTATAGTCAATTCTATTTCAATGAAAGAAGGAGTGGAAGAGTTTGTTCGACATGCGAAATTGGTTCGGCGGTATGGCGCAGCCGCGGTCGTAATGGCTTTCGATGAAAAAGGGCAGGCAGATACAATACAGCGAAAGGTGGAGATTTGTGAAAGAGCATACCAGATCTTGGTGGAAGATGTTGGCTTTGACCCGAGTGATATCATTTTTGATCCCAACATTTTCGCAGTGGCAACAGGTATCGAAGAACACAACGAATATGCGATCAACTTTATCGAAGCAACCCGTCAGATCAAAAAAAAATGCCCCGGAGCCAAAATTAGCGGAGGGGTGAGTAATCTGTCTTTTAGTTTTCGAGGAAATAACCGGGTTCGGGAAGCAATGCACTCCGCATTTTTATACCATGCGATTCAGGCTGGAATGGATATGGGCATCGTAAACGCAGGTATGATGGAGATTTATGAAGAAATCCCCAAAGACTTGCTGGAGAGGGTAGAGGACGTATTGTTTAACCGCCGGGAAGATGCAACAGAGCGGCTGGTTGAGTTTGCTGAAACGGTAAAAGGCAATGGCAGTAAAGGAATAAAAAAGGATCTTTCCTGGAGGGAGGCACCGGTCGCCAAACGCCTGGAACATGCTTTGGTGAAAGGGGTTACGGACTTTATTGAAGCTGATACGGAAGAGGCCAGGCAGCAGTTTGACCGGCCTTTGCAAGTCATTGAAGGCCCCTTGATGGACGGGATGAATGTAGTTGGTGATTTATTTGGCAGTGGTAAAATGTTTTTGCCACAGGTCGTAAAGTCTGCCCGTGTAATGAAAAAAGCAGTTGCTTATTTGACGCCGTATATCGAAGAAGAAAAGGCTGCTGGTGGGGGAACTGCAAAAGGAAAAATCCTCCTGGCCACTGTAAAAGGAGATGTGCATGACATTGGAAAAAATATTGTGGGTGTTGTTTTGGGCTGCAATAATTTTGAAATAATTGACCTTGGAGTAATGGTGCCGGCACAAAAGATTTTGGATAGAGCGTTGCAAGAAGGGGTTGATATGATTGGGCTCAGTGGCTTGATAACACCTTCTTTGGATGAAATGGTTCATGTGGCCAAAGAAATGCAACGCCAAGGGTTTACCATGCCTCTACTAATCGGAGGAGCAACTACTTCAAGAACGCATACGGCGGTCAAAATAGAGCCTCAGTACAAAGGCCCGGTCGTGCATGTGTTGGATGCTTCAAGAAGTGTGGCGGTAGCTTCCACTTTAACTTCTTCAGATGAAAATGCCAAGAACAACTTCATTTTGGACACCCGGGCAGACTATGACCGTATAAGGGTACAAAGAGCTAATCGCACTTCTAACAAGAAATACCTGCCAATTAAAACTGCGCGGAAGAATCGGATCAACATAGATTGGTCAGGGTTCGAGTCTCATAAGCCTAAAATGTTGGGAGTAAAAGTCTTTGAAAATTATAGTATTGAGGAACTCAGTAATTACATAGACTGGACGCCGTTTTTTTCGAGCTGGCAAATGAAAGGAAAATATCCAGCAATCTTTCAAGATAAGGTGGTCGGAGAAGAAGCCAAAAAGATATTTAATGATGCCCAGTCAATGTTAAGAAGGATTATTGATGAAAAATGGCTGACTGCGAAAGCTGTCATTGGGTTGTTCCCTGCATCTGCGACCGGCAATGATAGTGTTAATCTCTATTCTGACGAGCAAGATAGTGAACCTCTAGCAACACTGCATTTCCTTCGCCAGCAAGCGGAATATGCAAGTGGAAGACCAAATGCCTGCCTGGCAGATTTTGTTGCACCTAATCATCTGGAAACCGATGATTACATGGGAGCTTTTGCCGTTACTGCGGGGATCGGCATCGAAAAATGGGTCAAG
Source organism: Bacteroidota bacterium (assembly GCA_039819485.1). Taxonomy (GTDB): domain Bacteria; phylum Bacteroidota; class Bacteroidia; order Chitinophagales; family Saprospiraceae; genus UBA6168. The sequence continues at coordinate 12,767 of JBCBRY010000199.1, forward strand.
AAATTTGAGAACGATCATGATGATTACCAGGCAATCCTGCTGAAGTCAATTGCTGATCGACTGGCTGAGGCTTTTGCTGAAAGAATGCATGAGCGGGTGAGGAAAGAATTCTGGGGTTATGCCTCTCATGAAACTTTAGATAACCACGGATTGATTAAAGAAAAATACCAGGGTATCCGTCCAGCTCCCGGTTATCCGGCGTGTCCTGAACATACTGAAAAAAGAACACTATGGGAATTGTTGAGTGTTGAAGAAAACATTGGAATGAAACTGACAGAGAGCTGTGCGATGTACCCGGCTGCGTCGGTCAGTGGATGGTATTTTTCACACCCTGAAAGCAGGTATTTTACGATTGGCCAAATTTCAAGAGACCAGGTCGAAGATTATGCAAGAAGAAAAGGTTTTACAGTTGAAAAAGCGGAAAAATGGCTGGCAAGTGTTTTGAATTATGATGTTTAAGTAAACTTAATCTCGGATCTGAAGCGAATTGCGATCTTAGTTGTCAACTTATTTAGTTACCATGTTCGGTTGGGTGGGGAGTCGATCAGGGAAAGTTTATTCGGAAAGCAGGTTTCTTCTGCTACGTATGTATCTTTTAATATTTAACCAGAAAGCAACAAACAAATAGATAATTACCGGAGAACCAAGCGCAACAAAAGAGATGTAAATAAAATACATCCGAACTCTTGCAGATGCTATCCCCATTTTTTCTCCTAAAAAGCTACATACACCAAAAGCTGACCTTTCTAATAAATTTTTGATTGATTGCATGCAACAAATTTAAGGAGTAATAAGGAAAAAATAAAAGGCAAAAGCTCACGTATTTAGAGCTTTTGCCTTTTAAATATGATACAAACCGGCACCTTATTGTAATTGAACTTCCTTTTCTTCGATCATCTTGCGAATATTGATCAAGGCATAACGCATCCGGCCGAGTGCTGTGTTTATACTAACCCTAGTCAAAGCAGCTATTTCCTTAAAACTCATATCAGCATAGTGGCGGAGAATAACCACTTCTCTTTGCTCCGGAGGTAATAAATCCACTAGCTGACGAATTTTTGTATGCGTTTGACTGCGCATAATAAGTTGCTCTGCATTAGGTTCGTTGCTGCTCAAGACATCGAAAATGTCAAAAGTGTCGGTTGGGTTGACGTGTTGGCGCCTTTTACCACGACGGAAATAATCAACACAGAGGTTGTAGGAAATACGCATGGCCCACTGGCTAAATTTACCTTCATGGTTGTATTTGCCTGTTCTAAGCGTGTTGATAATTTTGATAAAAACTTCTTGGAAAATATCTTCGGCAAGGGAATCGTCTTTAACGAAGAGATAAATGGAAGTGTAAATTTTTTGCTGGTAACGGTCAAGTAAAGTTTTAAAGGCTCTCTCATTACCATTGAGATACTGAGCAATAAGTTGCTGGTCATTAATTGGCGTAACTTGCATAACTAAATCAGAAGTTTAGTGATTAAATATGTTCGGTTGATTTAGTGTAGAAGTTTTACGCTTATACGATCTTATTTAAGTGAAAAATTATTTGTGAAAGAATAGTCGTTATACATAAAATGCAAAGACAG
>JBCBRY010000200.1:0-14300 GCA_039819485.1 Bacteroidota bacterium
TTTCTGACTCTCTTTTTGCACCGTACTGTTCGACAGTAAATTCTGTCATTAATTTTATTTCTCTTCTAAAAATTTCGTTATCAATTAATCTCCTTGCTTTTTTTAATTCTGCTTTTAGGAATTTTATTTTGTTTTTTTTGTCCGGTCTCAATTTTAGTCCTTGTTCAATATTTTCTTTCTTTATCTGAAAAGCTGATTTTAAAAACTTAAATTCTGACGGATTGATTTGTTCGGCAAAATAGAGTACTAATACATAAAATTTAACTTTTTTAACCTTCTCTCGATTTAGAGGGTCCAGCATCTTTAAAAATTGCTCAAACATAGCGTTTCGTTTTTTTGACAATAACAAATGCGACCATTCGCACTTGTAGTTGTGCAATGTGTTATTAGTTCAATTTCAAAATTGGCAACATTGATCCTAAAATCATCTTTTCAGATCGTTATGCCGTTTAGGGTTTTGTATCTGATTTTCTTGAAGTTTATCTAGATTGGCTTTGGAGGCGTGTGTGGATTTGGTAAGAGGTAATTTTGAGTAGTTCAATCACTACTTCCTGTAGGAGTGCAAATTTAATAATATTCTTCAAATGTGTAATATGTTGCATAGGATATGTTGACCCAGTTTGATCTTTTTTACAGATAACGGCAACGGGTCTTTAATTATTTAACTCCAAAATGTTATTTATAGTTGAAAAGTCAAATAAGACATTTGCTATTCTCAATTAGTGTAAAGTACTGATTATGAACAAAAAAAGGGAGCACAGCATGTTCACTCTGTCCCATTAACCTTTTAGAAAAGCGCTAACGATACGCTATATTTTTATTTTCAGTCAATTCATAAGCATTGAAATAGTGCTTCAAAGGACTTGAAAATATTTGCCAAAGCCTGATTTGATTGTTCAATTGTGACTGAACATAGGATTATAAATAATGGATGTGCCTCTATTAAAATCGAACTGCCGATCCCTCAACCTATCTAATATTTTTACTAAATTCGCCGCCACTACAATGTGATTTCTAACCTTACACCAATCTCACACTTTTCCACGCATACTGACAGAAAACTTTTCAAATCCATTTGGTAAATTGATGAACAATTGATCAAGTTCTTTATGTTTGATGTTTAGCATATAATAACACACATTATTCATACTATGACCGAAAATCACACATACGACTTCTCCTACACCGGGTTTTCATTGAGACTGACCGAGACCCTCAAAGTGGCAAAAGCCAAAAGGGAGAACGGCGAATTCAATGCAGTGACGGAAATTGGAGGAGGGAAGGTAAGCACGACCAAAAAGTTCTTGCAGGAAATCAACAAACGGTTGGAAGCACTGACGGACGAACAGCTTGGATTATTGATAGACGGAGACCTCATCACGCAGAAACAGATGGCCTTTTTGGCCGTATGTAAAGTGCATCATTTTATCAGGGATTTTTGTGTGGAGGTGTTCCGGGAGAAAATGTTGGTTTTTGATTATGAGATTACTGAAGGGGACTACATTTCGTTCTTTAGAAGAAAATCGGATTTGCACCCCGAAATGGAAGAGTTGACTGAAAGTAGCCAGAAGAAAATCAGGCAGGTCACGTTCAAGATGTTGGAACAGGCAGGTTTGATAGACGATGTGAAAACGAGAATGATACAGCCACAGTTTTTACATTGGCAAGTAAGGGGCGCAATAGCAGCAGATGATATTAATTTCTTAAAGATATTTTTAACGAGCGATAAGGACATAGCGAATGTCAGCTTATAGATTATGGCCAATATTTCAGCAAAATTCGAGCACCTGTTCAAAGTTATTTCTTCGAGAGGATTTCTAAATAAAGAAGCCCTGGGCGGTGAAATACCTTTCTTTATTTCGGCTTATGATGCCAAACAGGAATTGGTGGTCAAGGATGCCATTCAGCGCCTGATCAAAAAGCTTGATGCTTCCGGAGTGCCTGTATTAGAGCTGAACCTATACGACCTGACCTGTGAAATCCTCAAAGAAAAAGGAGGGATGGAACGGATGTTTCGGGTCGAAAAAGCCAAATCGAAAGAGAAATTTTTGCGGGCATTACAATCTTCTTTGAATATCCATCAAGTATTGATGCCCAGGATAAAGGATAAGATTGATGGTTCGGATGCAAAGGTTTATTTCCTCACGGGTATCGGATTGGTTTTCCCTTTCATGCGTTCCCACAATGTTTTGAACAACCTGCAAAACATAGCGAAAGATGCACCCACCGTGGCGTTCTTTCCCGGCAAATACAATGGCCATTCCCTTAACCTCTTCGGACTATTGAAAGATGATAATTATTACAGAGCATTCAATATTGAAAAAATAGAAACCAAGGCATGACGATCAAAGACATTTTTAGAAAGGACATCAACCGGAATATCGAAACAGTTATCAAAGCGGACGATAGAGACCACATTTCCGATGAAGTGGCGGAATACATTGTCACCAATGAAATAGCCAAAAAGATCAGGGATTTCTTCCAGTCTTATAATGAATATGCCGGGGCCAACGGCGTATGGATTTCCGGCTTTTTTGGCAGTGGTAAATCCCACCTGTTGAAGATCCTTTCCTACGTGCTGGAAAACAAAACATTCGATGGTTACCACAGTGGGGAACTCTTCGCCGAAAAAATCGAAGACGATGCCATGCTCAAGGGTGACGTCATGAGAGCCACCCGCATTCCATCTGAATCCATCCTCTTCAACATCGACCAGCAGGCACAGATCACCAGCAAAACAGATGCGAATGCCATCCTCTCCGTTTTCTATAAAGTATTCTTCGACCACCTTGGCTATTATGGGTTTCAACCCCATGTAGCTGAATTTGAGATGTGGGTGGATAAGCAGAACAAATACCAAGACTTCAAAGCAAAATTTGAGGATAAACACGGAAAATCCTGGGAAGTGTCCCGTATCGATTATTTTGATCCACTGGTGACGGATGACGTGGCCGAAGTGCTGGGTGAGCTGAACAACACTGATGCTGCCAAATACGAAAACATCCTTGACGATATTGAAGATCGCCAAAAGCAGTCCATCGAAAACTTCTGCCAGCGGGTGTCTGACTACATCCAAACCAAACCGGCTGGCTTCCGGCTGAATTTCTTTGTGGACGAAGTTGGCCAATACATCAGCGAAAATACCAAGCTGATGCTCAACCTCCAGACCATCGCTGAAACACTGGCCACTAAAACCAAAGGTCGCTCCTGGATTCTGGTGACTTCGCAGGAGGATATGGAAAAGGTAGTGGGAGACATGAACAAAAGCCAGCAAAACGATTTTTCCCGCATTCAGGCAAGATTCAAAATCAAAGTACCGTTGACCTCTGCCAATGTGGACGAGGTGATCGAAAAGCGATTGTTGAAGAAAAAGGATGACGCACAAAAACATTTGGTAGCGGCCTTTAAAAAAGAAAGCGCTCACCTGGACACGTTATTATCTTTTTCGGATGCGGGCGTTCAGTTCAAGAAATATAAAAGCGATGTGGATTTTGGTAACAAGTTCCCTTTTGTACCCTACCAATTTGACTTGTTCCAGCAATGTAGAAGGTCGCTTTCCACTCATAATGCTTTTCAGGGCAAACATGCTTCCGTGGGCGAACGCTCCATGCTGGGCGTATTCCAACAAGTCATCCAATCCATTGAAAAGCGGGATGACAAAGCACTGGTAAGCTTTGACCGTATGTATGAAGGCATCCGCAACGAATTGCGGGGGGAAATTCAAAGCTCCATCATCATGGCAGAACGGAACCTGGATAACCGCTTTGCCGTCAAGGTGTTGAAAGCCCTCTTTTTGGTCAAGTACTTTCATAACTTCAAAACCACCAAACGGAACATCTCCGTGCTCATGATCGATGACATCCATGTCGATCTCAAAGAGCACGAACGCAAGGTCACTGAAGCGCTGAACACATTGGAAAACCAGAGTTATGTGCAGCGCAACGGCGATGTGTACGAGTTTCTCACCGATGATGAAAAAGACATCGAACAGGAAATCAAAAGTACCGATATCGATGACTCGGCCATCACCCAGCTCCTGAGGGAAACATTTTTTGACAGCATCATCGGTGAAAACAAAATTAAATACATCGAAAACAAAGAGTACTATCCTTATACCAGTAAAATCGACGGAACTATTTTAGGCCGGGAACGAGAGCTTAAAATCGAAATCATTACAGAAAACTTTCCTGACTATACTAATATAACCTCAATCCAATCTCAGACCATGGGTAGCACCGAAATGAAGATGGTACTTCCCTCCGACGCCGTGTTCATGAAAGATTTGAGGATGTTTCTGCGGACTGAAAAATACGTAAAACAAACACAGTCCACTTCCAATCGCCCCGAGGTAAAACGGATTTTAGTGGATAAGGCCCAACAAAATGTTGAACGCCGCAGGAATATAATCTTAATCGCCAAAAAACTATTGGCCAGTTCAACGGTGTACATGAATGGCAGCAAACACGAAACCGGTCAAACTGCCGACGGCAAGACCAGGGTGGTCACCTGTTTTCAGGACTTGATAAAAATGGTTTATCCAAGTTTGCGGATGTTGGGCACTACCCTGTTCAGTGAGGAAACCATCAGGAGCATCATCCTCAGCCGACAGGATGACCTCTTTGGTACGGATGACCAAACCATGTCGGAAGCAGAGGCCGAAGTACTCAACCTGATCACCCGTCGGAAAAAACAATCCGAAAGGACTTACCTCAACGACCTGAAAAACCATTTCACCCGCAAGCCTTATGGATGGTACCCAAATGCCATTTGGTCGATCACTGCCAAGTTGCACAAACGTGGAAAAATAGAGGTCAAACAAAACGCCAACCTGCTGGAGGACAATGACGTGCTCAACTCCCTGATCAACAGCTCCAACTACAGCAATACCTTGCTGGAACCCCAAACAGACATTTCACCAACGTTGGTCAAGGCTTTGCAAAAGACCTATTCGGATGCTTTCGATGAACGCTGCTCGGCCAAGGAGGCAAAGGATGTAGCCAATGCCTTCAAAAGTAAACTGAAAGAAATGCATGTGGAGACCAACCAATTGTTGGCCCGTAAAAGGGAATATCCGTTCCTCAGCAGTCTGGAAGAATTTGCGGAAAAACTGGAGCGGTGGAGCAACAAAGAATACACCCATTACCTCACCAAACTGCCCGATTTCGAAGATGAACTGCTGGATGCGAAAGAGGACTTGTTTGTTCCCATTAAACGCTTCCTAAAAGGTGACCGGGCCAAAATATATGATGCCATTCGTAATTTGCTGAATGGCGACACCTCCAACCTTGATTATGTCGAAGGCGACAACTTGGTAACGCTGAAAAATGCCGTAGCACATCCCAAACCTTATGCAGGCAGTTTGATGCGGGACGCCAAAAGCGCCATGGACGAACTGATCAAAAAAGTGCAATTGAGGATTGAGGAAGAAAAGGCCCTGGCCATTGCTGCCATTGAAAAAGCGCAGGCGACGCTGAGCAGCAAATACGATTTTAAAGGATTAGAGCCTGAACAGCAAAAACAATTAACGCAGCCATTTCAAAATGAAATTGATAAACTGCAAAACCAAAAATTCATCGCCGTCATCCGGGATGTCAAAGTAAGGGCAACGGACAACCTCTTGTCCAGACAACTGAATGAAATGGTACGATTGGCCACCCCTCCGGCTCCTACCGGTCAAGACGCAGTTGCCGAGGCCACCGTCCAATACATCCGTTTCAATCAGGTAAAACCCGCATTCCCCAAAACCGAACTAACCACCGAGTCTGACGTTGACGAATATGTAGAAGCATTACGGAAAGAATTAAAAGAACAAATCAAAAACAACAAACGCATCTCCATTTGATGGATGAGATATACAATACTTCTCTTGCCATTGGCGGTACTCGCTCATGCGGGCGGGGAAGTGGCAAAATAGGTGGGTGCGGGTGCTGCACGGGGCTGTGCATTATTTTGCCATGCGTTTTTGCTTCTTTTTTCGCTAAAATTTTAATGCCGATTTTACATCGGTAAAAAGAAGGCCCCCGGCAGGGAAGCAATAAAAAACTCGAAACCAAATAATTGACATAAACCCATTCACCACTAACCATTCACCGTTAATCAATGAATACCAACTCCCTCAAAAAATTTGCCCAGCAAGCACGTAAAAAACTCCTGGAGCAGATCACCGCCAAGATGGAACAAGTGCTGAACACCGACTCTGCCGAGCTGAGGGAGAAAGCAGGTCATGTCAAAAAACTGCAACAGGCCATAGTAAATATATCCAAAGAGCAGGTCATCGACAAAGTAGCCTATACCTGGTTCAACCGCCTGATGGCGCTGCGCTTTATGGATGCCAATGACTACCAGCCCATCCGGATGCGGGTGGTCACCCCGAAAGATGGGTATACGATGCCGGAAATACTGGACGAAGCCAAACAAGGCCATATCCCCGATGGCCTGCCCGTAAAGCCCCAGCACATTTACGATCTGTTGGATGGGAAAATACCCAGCACCAATGCCCAGAACGAAGCCTACAAAGAACTGCTGATCGGTGCTTGTAACCACTTGCACGAGACTTTTCCTTTCTTGTTCGAACGCATCAACGACTACGCAGAACTCCTGCTGCCCGATGACCTGACCTCTGAGTTTTCCATCGTGCAGGATGTGCGGGACGGAATGACCACGGAAGATTGCCAAGCGGTGGAAATCATCGGATGGTTGTACCAGTTTTATATTTCGGAGAAAAAGGATGAAGTATTTGCTGCCAAAGGCAAGGTGAAAAAGGAAGACATCCCAGCCGCCACCCAGTTGTTTACGCCTCGTTGGATTGTGGAATACATGGTGCAAAACACCCTAGGGAAATTGTGGCTGCAAAACAAACCTAAATCACGGCTGCGAGAGCATATGCCCTATTTTATCGAGTCGCCAAGCATGGAGTCCGATGACTACTTACGGGTCAGTTCTGTGGAAGAAATCACTTTGCTGGATCAGGCATGCGGCAGTGGACATATCCTCGTCTATGCTTTTGAGTTGTTTACCAAAATATATGAGGAGGAGGGCTACAGTCCCAGTGAAATACCAAAGCTCATTATTGAAAAAAACCTCTTTGGCTTTGAGATAGATGAGCGGGCGGCCCAACTCGCTGGCTTTGCCCAACTGATGAAAGCAAAGGGCTCATACCGCCGCTTGTTTCGCAAGGAGGTGCCAAAGCCCAATATCCTGCGGTTTGAAAACATTGAGTTTGATGATGGCGAACTGGAAGACTACCTGGAACGGATGAAGCTCGACATGTTTAGCCAAGACTTGCAAGCTGACCTAAAGCAATTCGAACAGGCGACCAACTATGGCTCTCTGATGCAGGTACGTACCCAAGACTTGCCTCACGTGCAACGGGAACTACCAACTCCCGATATCTTCCTTTCGGAAACCCACCACAAAGTACTGTCCGCCTTTCGGCAAATGGAAATGTTGAGTATGAAATTTCATTGTGTGGTGGACAATCCGCCATATATGGGGAGTGGGAAAATGAATGCTGTCTTGTCCGACTTTGTAAAATCCTATTATCCTGACAGTAAAGCAGATTTGATGGTTTGTTTCATGGAGGCTGGGATAAAAGTGTTGCAAAAAAACGGCTTTCTTGGAATGGTGAACAGACAGGCATGGATGTTTTTGAGCAGCTATGAATCACTTAGAAAAAGCCTATTAGAATCTAATTTAATTGACACACTTGTACAGGTAGGATACAATAGTTTTCCAGAATTAAATTCTAAAATAGTTCAAGCTGTATCTTTTGTAATAAAAAAAGAGACAACACAAAAAGATGGTGTTTATTTTAATTTAAACGACGTCGCACAGTCTGCTAACAAAAAATTAATATTCGAAAAAAAGTTAAAAAATGATGGAAAGTATTTAACAAATCAAAATGATTTTGGGAAAATACATGGGAGTCCAATTGGGTATTGGTTAAGCAAGCAGGTTTTTAAATTATTTCAAGAAGGGGCTCTTCTAAGTATCACAAATCCATGCAAAAAAGGGATGGATACAGCAAATAATTTAAAATACTTAAGATTCTGGAATGAAGTAAAACTAAAGAACACTGAGTTAGAACACTTAGATAGTAATAAAAATAAAACTGAATTTCAGTACTGGATTCCATATCAAAAAGGAGGTGCTTTCAGAAGGTGGTTCGGTAATTTAGAATATGTAATAAACTGGAAAGAGGAAGGACGCGATATTGCAAATGAGAAAGGAACACTTAGAAATACTCAATATTATTTTAAAAAATCTTTGACTTGGACTGAAGTCAGCAGTGGTAAATTCAATATTAGGTATGTATCAAATAAATCAATTTTTGATGCAACAGGGCCGTCAATATTCGGGAGCAAATTGGAATTTTTATTGGGACTATTAAATACTAAAATTTATGATTTTATACTTGGCATTACAAGTCCGACAATACATTATAATGTAGGAGCAGTCGCAAATCTTCCAGTTATTTGGCAAGAGGATGAGCAAAAAATTGAACTTGTGGAAAAGTCAATTGAAATATCAAAATCAGAATGGGACTCCCGAGAAACCTCCTGGGACTTCCTCCAAAACGAACTCCTCCGCCACAACGCCCAAGACCTCGAAGAAAGCTACGACCTCTACTGTCAATACTGGAAAAACAAATTCCACCAGCTCCACCATAATGAAGAAGAGCTAAACCGTCAGTTCATCGAGATATACGGCCTGCAAGATGAGTTAACTCCTGATGTGCCGTTGGAAGACATCACCATTCTGAAGGATGAAACCAAAATAGAAAACGGCGAATTGGTCTTCCAGCCCAAGGAGATCATGGCGCAGTTCGTGAGCTATGCGGTGGGCTGCATGTTTGGCCGCTACTCCCTCGATAAAGAGGGGCTCATCCTCGCCAATGAGGGAGAGACCTTGCAGGACTACCTTGCGAAAATTGGCAAAGAAGAAGCCGAAGCGAGTTTCCTCCCTGACGACGACAACATCATCCCCGTGTTGGACGATGAGTGGTTCGAGGACGACATCACCGGGCGTTTTTATGAGTTCCTAAAAGCCACCTTCGGGAAAGCGGATTTTGATAAGATCCTCGCCTTTGTAGAAGATTGCCTCGGCAAGGACATCCGCAAGTATTTTGTCAAAGACTTTTACAAAGACCACATCAAACGCTACAAAAAGCGCCCGATCTATTGGCTGTTCTCGTCCCCGCAAGGTTCCTTCAATGTTCTCATCTACCTCCACCGCTACACCCCCGACACCCTGAACCAAATCCTGAACGGCTACCTCAAAGAATACCGGGAAAAGCTGAACACCCGCATCGAGCACCTCAACCACCTCATCGAGACGGGTAATTCCACCGAGCAAAATAAAGCTGCCAAGGAAAAAGACCGCATCAACGTCGTGTTGTTGGAACTACAGGAATACGAACGGGACATCCTCTACCCGCTCGCCACCGAGCGCATCCCCCTCGACCTGGATGACGGGGTGCTGGTGAATTATAACAAGTTCGGAAAGGCGATCAAGGAGGTGAGGGGGCTGAATGACAAGAAAACGAAGGAGAAGGTGCGGGGGTTTGATTGGATTGATGGAAAACTGATAAAATAAGTAAAATGCTAATCAATGAACTATTCGACTTATTAGATGATTGGCGAAACCTCCCCGCTTATCAATTAGAGAGGAGGGCAGATATATTTTTTGCATTGCATTTAAAGCAAATATTGGAGAAGAAATTTCAGGTTGAAATTGAAAAGGAAATAATCCCGGAGTTTCCGATCAGAAAAGGAAATATTCCAGGTCAGCATGAAAAAAACAATCAATCCTTCAAGGTTGACTACTTGGCTCTTTCAAAAGACAGGAATCAGGTTTATTTAATTGAATTAAAAACGGATATGGATTCCAAAAACCTGAAGCAGGATGATTATTTAAAAAAAGCCGCTGAATTAAAATTAAGAGGATTGATCAACGGGTTGATTAAAATAGTTGAAAAAACGAGGAAACGGAAAAAATATAATTATCTGTTGGATAAGGTTGAAAAAGCTAAATTGATAAAACAGGTAAATGGTCAACTAATAAATATTTGTGGCGATATGAAAACTCGGGTCGTATATATCCAGCCCAAAAATATAGATGGCCATGAAAACACCATTCATTTAATGAGATAATAAAAATATTAAAACATAAAAGTGATCCTTTAACGGAGCGGTTTGTAAAATCATTGAGAATCTGGAAAAAAGGAATGAATTAAAAACTAATAAAATGAAAATGTTTACCCAAAACCTGCAGGTTGAGCTCAAAAACGAATTGCAAAAGGCAGAGGAAATTTGGATTGCAGTTGCCTTACTGACAAAACAAGGGTTAAAGTTCATACAAGAGAATGCACCAATTTCCTCCAAGCAAAACTATATTCTTGGTGTGGATATGCCAACAGAACCCCGAGCTCTTCGCATGTTAGACAAATTGCAATACGAATCGCCCGTTATCGTAAAAATTCATTCTGACAAAGCATTTTATCACCCGAAAGTGTATTTGATTAAATCCAAAAAAGAATATACTGCCTTTGTGGGTTCTGCTAATTGTACAAAAGGAGGACTTTTTTCAAATGTAGAATTATCATTTATAATAAGAGACCAGACCGCTTGTCTTGGTTTATTGGACTGGTATAAAAAAATAGAAGAAAATACTTTGCGACTATCTACCACATTTATCGATGAATATGCACTTATTTATGAAAACAGAAAAAAAAGAAAGCAAGAAGAGGAGCGACAGGTAAAAAAGACCAAATCAAAAATCAAAGCGGAGCATTTTGTAGCCATGCGTGAACGAAAAGCTTTGGTCAAAAAATTAAAAAAATACCGTAGGGGTAAAGATTATGATCGCATTAAATTAAAAAGAGCGAATGATGTAAATGCTTTGAGAAAAAGCCTTGACTATCCAACTTTCAATAAAGTCAACGTTGATGAATTCTTTGATATTTGGGCTTTGGGTCATTTAATTGCTATTCCTAAACCCACCTTAAAATCTGACCTTGAAAAATTCAGAAGATTGCTTCGCTCATTGATTGATGAAAATGTTGATATAGCAGTTCGAATGGACAGGGTGTTAAAACAGAGAAACATAAAAGGTAAATATTATATCAGAGGTGTTTCTGAAGCTTTGGTGTCGAAAGTTTTAACCGCCCATGCCCCAAAGAAGTATTTTGTCAAAAACGATAAATCAATTTCTACTTTACAAGACCATGGCCTGGTATTTCCCCGAGGCCTTTCCAAAGGACAAAAATACAAGGCGACAAACAATTATCTTATTGATATATGCCGTGAAACAGAAATAGAGAACTTGGCGATTTTGGATTATTATCTGTACCTGGAATCGCCTAACTAAATTCTTTTTTATTCCTATTCGCTCAAAAACCCAAGGAATGTACCGTCCCACCCACATCTACTACATGAACACCATCCAGTGCAACCAACGCTGCACTAAATGTTCGCATTGGAAATACAAAGACAAAGCCGAGCGATTGCCAACAGATAAAATAGTAAAAGGAATTTTGTCCATTCCAACGGCAGTGGAATTGTGCATCGTAGGTGGTGAACCATTGTTGTTCAAGGAGGAAATATATTCGATACTCAAAGGAATATCTGAAACCAAAATAAGGACGGTGATCATTACCAATGGTGTCCCGATGGGCAAGAGGTTTATCGAAGAGGTCGCAAAATACAATATACATATCGTCGTCTCTATTGACACCATGGACAGGAAGTTCTGGCGGTTTGTGCGGGGCACCAATTCTTACGACAAGGTATTCCGGCACTTGGAACTTGCCATAGATTATTTGTCCACGGATCAGATCAGTATCCAGTCCGTACTTTCAAAAGAAACCCAGCCGCACATGGAAGCAGTAGGCGAATATGCGAAGTGCAAAAATATTTACCATTCCATTCAGGATTACATGGCCGAGGGCTTTGAAGGCTCCTGGACGCCAATGGAAAACAAAAAAGCATTTGTGCCGCAAAGTGAACAGCAATGCTATGCCGCCGGAAGGAATCTGTCCATCATGCAAAATGGGGATGTCTTTACCTGCTTTCAGCAAAACTGGATAAGCAGCTGCCAACAGCCTTTGGGAAATCTGCATTTTTCGGAAATGCCCGAAATATTATCATCGGATTATGCCAGGCAGGTCAGTGAAAAAATGAAAGTGTGCAATTTACCCTGCAAGGTTTTAAAATGTAATACCAAGAACTGATGCAATTCGAAGAAGTCATCATCGAGTTGAGTTACAACTGTAATTTAAGCTGTGCCATGTGCGGGTTTGGCAAGCACGTCAACCCGTTTCATAAAAGCAAATTTTTACCTTTTGAAACCTATAAAAAAATCTTGGAGCAAATTGGCGGCAAATCCAAAACGGTTCGGTTAAACGGACGAGGGGAAAGTACCATTCACCCTGATTTTGTCGATATTTTAAATTATACCAAAAAGGAGTTTCCGTATTTGAACATCAATCTGTTTTCGAATATGTCATTTAAAAACAAGAGGATTCTGCACAGCCTTATTGAGAACGAGGTACAATTATTTATTTCAATGGACAGTCCTTATAAAGAACAATTAATTAAAATCAGGAAGGGGGTAAAATATGATTACATAGTCAGGAATATTGAACAATTGGCGGAAACAAAAAAACGCCCCTTTACTATTTTCACCATCCAGGAGGAAAATCTTTTTCAGATTTATGAGATGGCAAAATTTGCCTACGAAAATAACTGTCACATACTATTTAATACTATCAGGAGAGACGAGGGTGTTGCATTATTTGTCAAACTTGTCAATCAGCATAAGGATATAATCATTGATCAATTTGAAAAAGTAGCCGCCTTATATCAGGAAAGCGAACTGCAATTCCATTTTCCTGATCAGTTGGCAGGAATTGAATTAAATACCCATCAAGCAAATACAACCCACGGCAGTATGGCAAGTTGTCCGATATTAGATAAAGAGTTGTGCATTCTGTATGATGGCACGGTCACTCCATGTAATATGTTCAACCCTTATGTTTACGGAAATATTTTGGAAGAAGGGCTGAGTGAAATATGGGCAGGGGAAAAACGCATGGATTTTTTAACCTCGCACCAGTATCACTATTACTGTAATAATTGTGCAAATCTCAGTATGAAATGAGTTCGATTGCAAACCTGCCCTACGGTAAGATACTTGACTACTGGTACGAAAACCTCAAAGGGCACAAAGACCGGAATAAATTTTTAATTACCAAATTGGTTGAAGCGTTCGCTTTCCGATCGCCTGCTTATGCAATAAAAGAAAAGGCTGTCTTTGTTGATTTTCCAAAAGGAAGAAAGCACGAACTACCAATCAAGCCTACAATCGGAATCGTAATCCCGATATATACCCGGACTAAAAAGGATTTGAGCGATGTGCAAAATTTGATTAATTCAATTTTACGACTTTCGTATCCGCCCGATATGGTCATTGTTGTGGATGATTGTTCGCCACTGGCTTATGAATTACCAGCATCTTTTATTAAGGTCAAACTTGAAAGGAATTCCGGTCCGGCAAAAGCCCGGAACAAAGGGATAGAATTGGCCCTGGAGAAAGAAATTGACGTCATTGCTTTTACAGATGCAGATTGCATTTTGGATGTCGATTGGACCAAGCAAATCATTTTTCATTTTCAGCAGTGTGCTGCATGTGGATTGGTTTCCGGCAATACCGTTTCCTTTGATCAACATTGGTTTGGAGAATACCATAACATCAACGGAACTTTGAACGGCAGGAAATTCAAAGATTCAGATCGGTTGTTGTACGGAACCACTGCCAATTTAGCCATCACATCTGAGGTGGCCAGGGAAATAAGGTTTAATGAAACTTTCCCCGATGCATCGGGTGAGGACATAGAATTTTGTTTTCGAGCCAACAGGGCAGGTTTTGAAATAAAATTCAATAAAAAATTGATCGTCCATCATCATTATGGATACACGAACAACCTGTTTCAAAGTTTAAAAAAATTCCGGTTTCAATTCAAGAAGTACGGAAAAGGTGAAAGGATTTTGCTTGAACAGGTTCCAGAATATTACGCCTATTTTGAAAAAACAGAAGAGATAAAAGTTGGTTAATTTGGCAGGTATATTTGTTACAGCAAGCTGAATATTCAAGAGAAGATAGTGGTTCTTTGACAAATCTTGTTGAGAAAGCAAATCGTTGGAATCCTGCTCTCGTTTTTTGTCGGGGTCGAGCCGACAAAAAACGAACGAGGGGTTTCAGGGGAGGCGCAAAAAATTAATTGAAACTCAATTAATTTTTTG
>JBCBRY010000201.1:0-14187 GCA_039819485.1 Bacteroidota bacterium
ACTGCGCCGAGCGGCCGATAGGCCGACTGCGGCGCCAACTTAGCGAACATTTGACCCTAAGTTGATCAATCAGCACAGTTAAAGTTTAACGTATAATTCACGGCTGTCAAAAAGCCCATGGACTTCTACCTCCTTTTTGACCAGTGATTTCAAGTAATCTATATGAGCCTGGGTAATTTCCTGGGCAGGCACCAAAAGTGGGATTCCCGGAGGGTAGGGTACGACCAGTCCGGCGGATACTTTGCTTACTGCATCCTCGATGCTGACCCGTTTTCGTTTCCCATAAAAAACTTCGGAGGGGGTCAGTCCATCCGTGAGTTTTATTTCACTGGGTATATCGACCAGGCTATGGTTCAGCGGCCGGGGCGTTTTGTGCGGCTTACTCTCAATTTCCTTCAACACTTTAAAGAGCCTGACTGCTTTTTGATCACTTGTTCCAATTGTAAAAAGCACCAAAAATGTGGAATGTGTACTCTTCTCGATTTCAAGCATTGCCTTTGACTTGATTTCACCCAGGATTTCATCCCTCGACATGCCAGTTTTGGAAAAATCAATCAATACTTTGAGCGGATCATAGCCGACTTTTTCATTTTCCAAATGTGGAAATGCCTGTCTGAAGCCTTCCTCTTCGACCAACCTGAAATAATCGAGTGATTCCTTTACCTTGGTGCGGAACTGATCGGCATAATGCCTGGCCTGCTGCACCAACCTGAACCCTTCCATCAGCATCTGGGTAGAGGCAACATCCAAAGAGGCGATCATTTGATATTGAGGCGAAGTGCTGGTGTAGATGTAAAAGATTTCCCTGAAAAAGTCTTCGTCGAACGCTGGATCGTTTACGTGTATCATAGAAGCCTGGCTGAAAGAAGACAGCACTTTATGAGAGCTGTGCGTCACATAATCGGCACCAGCATAAACTGCCGAGAATCGGTTGTAAGCAGGGTGAAAGCCTGCATAGGCGAACCAAGCTTCATCAATGAAAACCTTGATCTCATGCTGATGGGCCAACGACACAATAGATCGAATATCCGATAAAATACCATCGTAGGTACAGCCTGTCAGGATCAAAAGCTTAAACTGGTGCCGTCCGCTTTCTATTTCTCTCTGAATATCCTCAAACCTGGGGGGCGCAAAAATGCCTAATTCTTTGTCGTATTCACTTTCCAAATAAACAGGAACAGCTCCGTTTTGGATAATGCCATAGTGGACGGACTTATGGCAATTTCTGTCTACCAGCACTTCGTCCCCTTTCCGGAGCAAGGTTTGGATAATAATCTTGTTGGAGGTGGAGCTGCCATTGGTGACAAAAAAAGTATGCTTGGCCCCAAAGGTATGTGCCGCCTTCCTCTGTGCTTCCTTAATGTGCCCCGTACCATCTAGCAAGGATCCAAGATTGTCCACAGATATTGATAAGTCACCGGCAAAAGTGTTTTTGCCAAAAAAATAATAGAAATCATTGATATAGTCGGAGATCATGAAACTACGGCCGCTGAAATGCCCAGGTGTATGCCAGGCATCCTTTGAATCCACAATGTAATCCCGGTAGGCCTCCCAAAAAGGGGATTTTCGCCGGGTATTAAAATGAGATATCAGCCGGTGGATCATCCCTTTCATGTCCGCTTCTGCCGTCAGTTTACTGAAGTAATCATCTATCAGGTCACTGACCCCTTCCACAATTTCGTAACCATTGCAGTATTGTGTCAGGATGTATATCGGCAATTCCGGCCGGAGCTTTTTGATGGCCCGGATCAACTCCTTCTTTTCGAGCTTTGATTGCAGCTCCCAATCCAATAGTACGCCCTGGCAGTATATGCCTAGATCACTTTGTAAAAGTGAAAGGCAAGCCTCGCCCGGGTTCTTAATGATCCCGTCTTCGGTTATACTAATATTTGGATCTGTATTGAGCTTCAGTAAAGAAAGCCCAATTTTTTTCCCCTTGATGACTTCTTCTTTCTGAATGTCAAATTTGGAGTGAAAGTCTTCCATCCATTCTATATCCTCATCGACCAGCAGAAAATTAATGATGGTTTTTTTTTCGTGCTTCTTTTCATGCTGGTTTTTGTGCTTCTTTTTTTGCTTTTTTTCTAACTGTTTTGTGGCTGTATTCATATCCAATAATATTTGTTTCGATAGTTGTTGAACAATAACATGTCATAATCTTCTCCAGACACTATTTTATTCATAATATGATCGATCTTACTGCCGAAGTTTACCATCTTAAAAAACTGTTTCCATGCTTTTCCCGTATGGACAAGGTCAAGTGAATCATGGTCCGCATATTTCGTTAATATTTCATCCAGGCTGTTTTCGTGGAGAGGAAGCCTTAAAAACTCAATGCCCAATCCTCTCTCAGTACCGTTATGGCCGCTAAATGGAAGGCGGAACCGGTCTTGAAAATAGTTTCGCGGAAGAAATCCCGTCAGAATGATGGGGCGCACTTTAAAATCATACATCAACAGATAGGGTAATGTAACCTCGACGTGATGGAACAACATCTCGTTGTCGAGCAATTCTGTCTGAATCAGTATCCCATCAAAGTTGCCTTGAACTTTGGGAAATTCGGTGATCGAGGGGTCAAAGGCTTCGACCTCCGCTATGTTCATGCTGGAAAAATATTGCAGTAGATGATTGTCTCCGATATATAAGATTTTTTTCATTTTGCTTTGCATTCGATACAAAGAACCCAAATGAGGAGTTTTCCCTAGTTTTTTTGGGAAATTAAAAATTGTATTAAATCAGAATAATTCTTCTGACAGAAGGGAGGGGCCAATTCAAATGATAAGGCTTCTGTTCCCAACAAAATCCGGATTACGGGATCGAATAAATACAGGAAGGCAAAACCAGGAGGTGATAATCAGGAAAGGAAGGAACGTTTTTGTCGGTCACGCGCACCTAAGGCTGGGGGCATGCCGGTGCTTTTTTGATCCATCCAAGACATCGATTGAAAAGAGTGAAGTGGTCTCTCCGTGTACCGTGCCTAAAACCGCATGCCTAATTCGACGAAAATATTGATGGGTATAATACGGTGCCTGTTCACGGCTTGCGGAGAAGTCAGGTCAATCCCGGCATTGATTTGAGAACCTGTCCGAATGAAGTACCGGTTGCCAAAGTGTTTGCCAATAGCTGCCTGGGTAGTAAAGAACACATCGGCAGAATTTTGATAAGCATTTTTTACCTGCTCCATGCTCGCCAATTCTTTTTCACTAACAAAATAGTTCAACTCGGAAACCTGATGAAACTTTAATCCAACCCCTCCTTGGACATCCCAGAAAAATGCTCTTTGGTAAAAACGTTTGCCCAGTTCAACCTGGCCGGAAAATACGTGGTAGTGGTTGTACAGCTTGTAGTCGACCCGCTCGAATTGATTGCCCGATTTACGAATTTGGGCAGTGGCAATTTTGTCCTTGTAAAGATGATAACCAGCGGAAGCAGAAAGCATAAAATTCTGTCTCAGAATATATTCGTACCTAAAACTCAGGCCAAAGTCCAATTGCGGTTTTTCAAGGTCGTTTCTCAACGCCGGTTCCTCTTTGCCAGAAGAGGAAAAATCGGAGAAGTGAGTACCAATAGTCGCCCGGAATGCGAGGCTTTGTCTTGTGCCCTTTCGTTCGACGGTGATTTTTTCATTTTGAATGGACCATGTTTTCTCCTCACTGCTGTTGAGGTAGATCGACAGGCTGGGTAATGCCTCGATTTCATACTCGGTATCTTTGGATAAAAAAGTCCCGGGATGGGCTTTTGGATGATTGGCCTTGTCCTGTGGTTCCGCTCTGGTAATTTTTTCGAACAAGTCAATTCCGGTTTCTCCTGGCGATGTGCCCGCAATGGCATTTTTTTCTGCGCCAGATTTTTTATTCGTACGGCCGCTGGGAACTACTGCCGGGGCATCGTCACTTTTTTGGGGCGACGATGACTCAACGAGGGCATTCTGTTCTTCTTCCTGGGCCTTGAACAATGTTTTTATTTCAGGGGCCTTCACTTGTTTTGTAGTGCTTGGTTCTTCATGTTTTGGGATGATATTGTTGCTATGGTTAAAAAGAAAAAACAAAGCGGCTGAGGAAATGCACAAGAAAATCCCCCATAAATAGAAACTATAATTGGATTGGCGCTTAGGCTTTTTAATTCCTTCCCAAATGGCTTCCCTGTCAAATTCTTGCGGGAGACGGTCAAATTTATCTGATAAATTTTTCATTGAACAAAAGATAGCTGGGCCTGATAGGCCGTTATTTTTTCTCTTAAAATCTTTTTTGCCCTTGCCAGGTAAACCCGGCTGCTGTTGATGTTTATCGAAAGCAAGTCGGCAATCTCTTCATGGCTGTAGCCTTCAATTTGATGCAGGTTGAATATTGCCCGGTCGCGGGGGTTCAGTCCCTCGATTAGTTCCAAAATATATTCAGCCTCCAGGTTTTCATAAGCTACAGGAGAGATGACCAGCAGGGCGGGAGTGTCGCCAATGTTTTCAAAACAGTTTTGATTTTTTTTTAAAAAATCAAGGGCACAGCGAATGTGGATTTTTCTTATCCAGGTAAGCAGGCCGCCCTTTTCATCGTTGTAATTTTTCAAGTATTTAAAGACCCTGGTAAATCCATTTTGTAAAATGTCTTGTGTATCGTGGTGATTGCAGGTGTACCGGTAGACGGTATTGTACATAGCCTGGACATATTGGTCATACAAGGCCCTTTGGGCAGCGGGCTTGTATTTTAGACAGGCTAAAACCAACTCTTTTTCCGATTCAAATTTTTGCATTTTTTCTGCCGGCAAATAGCATGTAATAAGTGTTGATTAGTATCGTATGATCTGAGAACCAATCGTTTGCCGTCGGTTCCAAACCAAAAGTAGCGAGCCATAGGTGTTTTTGAAGACTTCACTACTCGATTCAAAAGTCGTCTAACGCACCGGTCACACTGGCAATGGTCCACCCGTCGAATACAGTTTTGTCAGCCCCGGTCGTTGGTGTGGTGACGATGGTAGCATCTGGTTTTCTGATGGTGAAAGCATCATTTCCATTGTCTCCATTGTCCACAAAAATAGTCTCAATGGTTGTATTGCCCATGACAAGGTGGGAGGTATTGAACTCCAAATTGACAACATCAATGAGCCCGGCCAACCAGCTGTCGGCCTCTTCGTCTTCCCGCAAAATAACCTCCGCTTCGGCATCAAATTCGAAGAAATAGACATTTTCGACAATGCAGTTCACATTGTTCTGGAATTTAATATAATTCGTCCCGTTTTGGGCTCCCTTGAAAGATGCATTTTTTATGGTGAAAACGGGATTGTCAGCGCCTTCGCCTCCATCCAGTTCCAGGCAGCTTGAATTTCTTGAATCGCCACCGATGCAGATGAGGTTGTCCATGGTCCCGGCATATCCCATGTCGCAGTCATAGCCATCATCCTGAAACGATGTAATGAGGTTACTCAGATCGACCGTTCCGCCGAGCAATAAAATGCCATCGTCGGCACAGGCGAACACCTCCAAATGGCTGACCTGGGTGCCGCTGCCCACGCCTCCGAGATTTAGGCCACTTGGTACTTCAAAGGGAGCAGTCTCGTATCCGGTATGGCGGATGGAGACATAGCGTAGGGTGCCCGAATCGTCATTTGGCTTGTTGCCTCCAAAAGAAGATAAATCCAGCCGCGAGCTGATCGGGATAATGTTAGTTGAGGTAGCGGAAGAAACCGGTGCTTCCCCCAAGAGAAAAATGCCGCTCCAGAGTCGGGCATCTTCTCCCGTCAGGTTAGGGGAGACGATCTCTCCGGGTTCAAGCAAATCGTCTACCGAGGTAAAAATAACGGGACAGATCGGGGTTCCTTGAGCATCTATCTTTGATCCTTGGCTGATGATCAAGCCGGTAGCGCCATTTGCGGCTTTTACGACTACGCAGGGTTCTATGGTTAAAGTTGCAAAATCGGTTACGACGATCATGTCGTTGAGGATGTAAGTGTTTCCGGAAGTCCACGTCACATCGCTTGTAATGTTTTGTTCTATCGTGATGGTTTCTCCGGCTGGAAACGGGGGCGGGACAGGGGTTATCGTGATTTCATCACTCTGGCATTGAAAAAATAACAGCGACAGCAATGTCATGAAAAAGAGTAAGGATCGTTTTTTCATTTCTGATAGAGTGATACTGAAGTTGAGATTTGGGCTTAACAAAAGAAAATCTACCCTTAATTGACAAATGGAATATCCGCATGCATTTTTTGCCGAAAGCTATTGATCGAAATAAATCACTGAATAAAACAAGCGACTCTGATGCTGATATTTTCCCGAAGTGAATTCGGGGCCAGGCTGTTGGAAATACTTGTCATCGCTAAAGTTCCCGATGAAAAATGCAGGAAAAGCTATGCCTGTACTTTCCGCCTCATAGCGGCATCAAATTCATCTCATTTTATTGGCAACCTAATTTTGATCTCCTGCTAATCAAGAGTGGAAGTTCTTTTGCCAAGTCCGTGAACTCTCAATGTATCTTTAATACTCCGCCAAAAATGAAAACGATACTGAACACCTGTTTTTTTTGAAAAAAAGTGGCTTTTTCCAGGTTTTGTGGTCTTTCATTTTTTTTGCACGTTGCTCAGGTTTTCAATAGCAAAAGGTTCCATTTTTTCCTATTTGCCAAAACCAAGATAATAAAGCAGAAGATTGCCCGGTCAGGAGGCATCACCGTTGTTTTCCAGCAAAGACTTTTTCCAAAATGCCTATAGCTGCAAGGTTTCGTATATTTAGGCTTGCTGTATGCTCTTCCGCAAGAAGGCCTGCACTGATTTTATCAAAACCAACTTTACCAAAAGTAAGCAAAGGAATTTTATCCTGCCACTTCTCTTACTAAAAAAAATATTCCAGCATGCACTTTTCTAATTTCATCTCAGCCGCATTTTTGATGCTCGTTTTTCACCTGCATTCATTCGCACAATCTGACTGTTGGGAATGGCAAAACCCACTGCCGCATGGAAATTCATTCTCTGATATTTTCTTCATCGATGAAAATGTAGGTTGGAGGGTCGGTACCCGCGGGATCATCGATAAAACCATTGACGGCGGTACGACCTGGGTGGATAAGTTCCATGAGAATTATGATGGTTTTTCAAGTGTTCACTTCTCTGACGCGCTGCACGGATGGGCCGTTAGTGCAAAAGTGAATGGGGTAGAGGTCATTTACAAAACGATTGATGGCGGGGAAAACTGGGTAAAAATAAACACCGGACTTGGTCCCAACTTTCCGAGAGAAGTTTTTGCCCTCACACCAGATTCCGTTTGGGTCGTCGGTAATTTTGGAGTGATACATGCCACCTTTGATGGCGGGGCGACATGGGAGAAACAAGTCTCCGGGGTTAACTACACCTTGAACAGTGTACAATTTTTAAACGGGCAGGTAGGGTATGTGGTCGGTAATGGAGCGAGTGTGCTCAAGACGGAAAATGGAGGGACGACCTGGCATGTATTGGATAATGTGTTTGAGGAAGACTACAATGCCATTTCGTTTTTAAATGAACAACAAGGATGGATAGCAGGTGATCATGGTACCATCCTGAAAACAATCGACGGCGGTGAATCCTGGGACGTACTGGCCAACCAGGTTTCTTCTGTTTCCTTATACGGACTTCAATTCATTAATGAACAAATAGGTTGGGTGACGGGCAGTATAAATTCCATCTGGAAAACAACTGATGGAGGAGTGACCTGGGACAATACCTCTAATCTGAATACTGCTCTCGGAAAATGTTCCTTCATTAATGAAAACAAAGGGTGGGTAGTAGACTTCAACTCCAATGTTTACTGGACAAATGATGGCGGCCATACCTGGCTGCACGATAACCTGATAGATTTTGAGAGAATTTATGACATTGACTTTCTCGATTCGCACTATGGTATCGCCGTCGAAGAAGATGGAAGAATATTCAAGACCGTAGATGCCGGTGAAAATTGGATCGAACAATCCTCTCCTACCGACAAAATCCTTCGCTCTGTGCAGATTATTGACCGGGACATCGTTTGGGCATGTGGGCTGTACGGCACCATTATTCACTCTCAAGATGGTGGTGAATCCTGGACTTTGACGGAGTTTGGTGCGAATGATGATTTTTTAAAAATTCTTTTTACCACCAAAGAGGTAGGATGGGCATTCGGCGAAGAAGGAATCATTTACAAAACAGTGAATGGCGGCGATACATGGGAAATTCAGCCATCCTTCACGGATAAGCACATCCGCAATGCTTTTTTCGTTCATCGGGATACCGGGTGGATTGTGGGAGATGGCGCGCTCATCTTCAAGACAGTGGATGGCGGGGCGTCGTGGTCACCGCAATTTCAACCTACTGGTTCTTCGCCGGGTTTTTATGGCATCTATTTTCATAATTCACAAGAAGGCTGGATCACCGGAGTTTGGGGCACGGTGCTTAAAACCGTGGATGGAGGGGCTACCTGGGAAGATGTCGATATAGGTGCCTACACCTGGCTCTCAGATATTCAGTTCTCGGATTCTCTGCACGTATGGATTGGTGAAGCCAGTGGGACCATTTTTGAATCAAACGATGGTGGAATAACCTGGGAAAGGTTCTACACACCTACCAATCGCTCTATTCATAGTGTTTTTCTTCTTCAGGAAGGAATTGGATGGGTGGCCGGAGGCAATGGAACCATTCTAAGAAAGGGAATCATAAATCCGGTTCTGACTACCGAAACTACCTGCGACGCTGCGATGGCCGGTTTGTTTACGGAGCAGTCGACGAACCAGTTGGGCTGTGATAGTTTGACCATCACGCGGGTCGACTGGGTGCCGCCCGACACTGTCTTTCAGGTTGAAATTACTTGTGACTCATCACTGGCTGGTTTGTATATGGATTATTCGATGAACCAGTTGGGCTGTGATAGTTTGACCATCACGCAGGTCGACTGGGCGCCAATTGAGTTGATTGATACCGTAATTCAAGCTGATAATGGGCAAAGCAATGGTTCTATCGAATTGATTTATGCCGCAAGCCAAAACTATTCTTTTGTTTGGAGTAACGGCGAGACTACTTCTTTTATCCAAAATTTAAGCAATGGTTATTACGAGGTAACAATAACATCAATGGCTGATTGCGAAGCTGTATTTGGTTTTCAGGTTTTTTTAGAAACAAGTAGTTTGGAAAAAGATCATTCGAAAAATGTCGTGGAAATTTTTCCAAACCCGCTAAAAGGAGGGGGGCTTAATATTGAAGTTCACCAGCCCAATGTCTACCAGTTCAATGCTTATGATATACAATCGAAACTGGTGTTTAATAAAGAATTTAATATTATCAGGGAAGGTGGTCGCATCGAGATTCCATTTGAGTTTCAAAGTGGAGTTTATATAATTGAAGTGATTTCTGCTGAACATCGTTCAAATCACTTATTAATCAAGTTGGAATGAATTACTTGGCCTGGATGTTCAAAAATTCCATGCATCGATCATGGCAAAAAGGCAGGTAAAGCCACCACTTTTGACTGTGTTCTGCCTTCTCGCTTTATAAGAATGCCGACTTTGCAGCAACACCTATCTCATATCGGGCATTAAATCATTGTTCCGGTTGAGAAGCCCCTGCGTCCCCGTTGAATGGAACCGGCGGCCGATTCAGCATCAGGGGCGTTTCACCTTCTACAATGCGGTAAAAATTGTTTGGCGTAAGACCGGTGTGTGTTTCCGTTGTTTGTTGGGCGTTTGGCCAAATGACCCGCAAGCGTTCAATGCTGGCGGCCTGTCCAAGGCCGATTTTCTGTTGAAGGCTTCCGGCGCCAAAAGAACCGCCTGTCCTGACTGTGCGGGTGATTTTACGGGAAAGCCCATCTGTGTTCTTGACGGTCAATTCGATACGGGCACCGATTGCAGAACGGTTGGCGGTTCGGCCTTCCAGTTCGAGGTTGATCCATTTGTTGGTGTTCCATCCGTCTGGATTTTGGAATAAGACGTTGGGAAATACATCGCCTTCGACTGCCCCCCCCATAACTCCATAAATATCATCATCTCCATCGCGGTCAAGGTCGGCAAAGGCGAGTGCATGGCCCTTTTGGGTATGGCCGAAACCACCGATAAAGGTTATTTCTTCAAATCGCTGGCCTTTACGGCTGTGAAACATACGGTTGGGAATGATCGAACGCAGGTCAGGCGCTCCGGTGCCCAGGTAAAAATCGAGCCAGCCGTCATTGTCCAGATCGCCGAAGTTTGACCCCATGCTGTACAGGGCCTTGTCGAGTCCGGCGGCACCAGTCACATCCGAAAACGTGCCGTCGCCATTATTACGGAACAGGCGAGCGTATTCTGCCTGTACAGCCAGCCCCATGTACTCGCGGGTGATGTCGCTATGAAGCTGGTCGAAATGCCGCAGGTCGTAGCTGGAAACAAACAGGTCTTCCCAGCCATCGTTGTCAAAGTCCCAGAACCAGGCAGGGAAGGAAAAAACAGGATTCTGCACCCCAGCTTTTTCCGCCTGTTCTTCGAAGCGCCAATGATCAACATCGACCCCGCCCTGATTGACGTAAAGACGGTTGGGTTCGCCCAGTACCGATACAAAGAGGTCAGGCAAGCCGTCGTTGTTGACATCGCCCCATACCACTGCCTTGACAAAGGTTTCGAGGTCGATGCCCACTTTTTTTGCTACTTCCGTGAAAGTGCCATCCCCTCTGTTCAGATATAATTCGGAGGGGTGGGGCTGTGAGTTCTGGCTACGGTTCTTTGCGAGTACATCCTGCCATTCCGTATTTGACTCATTTCCGATAAACAGGTCGAGGTGCCCATCCAGGTTGAAATCGGCCCAGGCGCCAGTTTGGGTGGGGTGGCGGGAGAGCAGTCCAGAATCGAAGGTTACGTCTTCAAAGGTTCCATCGTTCTTGTTGCGCAGCAGGGAATTGGGATGGTTTCCTGCGTCAGCCAGCCAGGCACCACGCAGGATGAAGATGTCCGTTGCTCCATCATTATCATAGTCGGCGTGGATGGTGTTTAATCCGCTCACGATACCTGTCAGTCCGGCATCTTGTGTATGGTCTACGTATCCTCCCAATCCGTCAGCCAGGAAAAAATGTATAGGATCGTTGAGTCCATAGGAGGTCATAAAGAGGTCGAGATGGCCGTCCCCGTTAAAATCCTCAATACTCAGACCCCCGGACAGGCTGTTGACCGCTACACCCAAGTCTGTTGCAATATTGGGGAAACGGGGAAAGAGGCTGTCTGGTTGGGGAGCGAGCCCTTTGATGAGAAAGGGCGCTGGTACACTTTCCGGATAGCCGCCAATGCTCATATAGGCTACATTGAGGAGCCAGCGTGAACCGAAATCATTATTGAATCGTCTTAGAATGTTCTCATAGAGGGCAATGGCATTGCGGACGCCCTCCTGCCTGACCTGTACGCCAGCTCCTTCGATGGGCATGATACAGGATTCTGCCGTATGTCGTTCGATACAGTTTTGCTGTTCGCCAAGGCGGAGGTACGCGAGGGCAAGTTCGTCGAAGAGGGGTTTATTTTCAGAGGCCATTAAGTAGGGATCTTCACCTATTTCCTTCATAATCTGAAGCAGTTCCATGATGGCCTGCTCTGATTGGCCTGCCTGCAACAATTCCCTGGCAATGATAAACCGGTAAACCATTGCTTGTTCGCCGGTGAGTTGCTGGGCTTCTTTTTTCATGTGTACTGCCCGCCTCCTGTTGAGGTGAACGTAAGGCATGGGGTCTGTAGTTGCTTGTTCGTATATATCGCTCAGTTCTGCTACCATTCGGGACGTACTATTTAGGTCGGTCGGCTTACTTTCCGGCGAGCCCGAATTGCCGCATCCAGCGAAAGAGGAAAGAGTAAGCACCAGGATGATAAATGTTACTGAAATTGACGATATGCAAAGCAATGTTTTTTTGACGGGTGAAGAGAAAGACACCATATGTAGTTGTTCATTAATTCAAGTTGCGATCAACATGGTAGTGGGCAAATGGTAGAAAATAGAATTACTTACTTTTATCAGCTATGCCTGATTTTCAGGCCCTTTTTGAAATGTGTCCCTCTGCCATTGACCTTCTACTCGCTTCATCGCAACCGGAGCTAATTAGCTCAATTTGTTATTTGATCAATAATTGAAAAGCCCTCAAGTTTGAAACCATTGCAAAGAAGGTGTCTTTAAGCACTTTCGGAAGAAGCATCAATACACGAAGGTTTTGTGTAACCGAGAGGTGTAAGCATTTTTGAATAAGAAGGAGTCGAGTTCCACGGGTGATTATTCAAAGAATTGTCCCACCTTATTAATTGCAAGTTCTGCGGGTCGTGCATCAAATCAATGTTTTTTTAATACCTGCGTAAAACGACCGTTTTTCCCTCCAAATCAAAGAGTGAAACTAATATCCACTGAAAATTTCATGGCGGCGAAGCCATTTTTCAATATGCCCACCTCTTGTTTTCATACAACTACAAAACTATGGTTTTGTTCAGCTGCTATATCTTGATAGGCAACGGTAATTAAAAGCACTGGTTTCATGGTTTCGATAACGCAACCATTTATGGTGAGCAACCGCTGATAAGCTCGTCGTGTCAGTCAATCATTTAACAAGGAGGAACTGGACTTGAGAAAATTAAGTGTATCAAAAAAAGAAGGAAAGAATGATCAAAACAAAGGACTTGTAATCATCAAAAGTACTCTAATAAGGATAAGCATAGAACCTCGCCCCGTAGGGCATCCAGTCAAATCCGATATCCGAGTAAAACTCCTTGCCGTTGTATTGGTAGGCGTTCCACTTGCCCGGCCAGTGCCGCAGCTCCCGGAAGTACTTGCCCTGCATCCGCATGCCGAACAGCTCATCCCGGATTCACTTCGGGAGGTAATCGTGGAGCTTCTCCACTACCTGGCAGTGGGCGTTCACCTGTCCATCTGGTTGCCCACCTACTGCCCAGGCATGCTTCTTAAGTACAGCTAAGGAGGGGCTGAGCTGTCTGGCTGCAAAACAGGGAAGGCACAGGATACTACGGCCCTGTGACAGCAGATTTATTTTCTAATATAAATATACTGGGTGCGATGTATTTTAAGGTATTATTTTTGATATTTAAGGGTAATAGTATTATGTTGTAATAATAACGCAATATATTTATTGTTAAAAATATTCTATATTATTAATTAAGTTAAGAATGAAAAATATAATCTTAATAATATTTTTAAATTTCATCTGTATTAATTCTGTTTATTCACAAGAGAGACCGACAAAAAAAGAAACTTTTGATTTTATTATTTATATTTTTAATGAACATGTAGGGTTTGGTAGTTGGGAGGTAAATGTTAAAAAATATGATTACGAAGATTTGTCTATTTTGTGTCAAGAAACAGCCAATATCTCTGATGCTGGTGCAGTTCACATTAACACTTATCACTTATTGTTAAATGAATTATATAAGGTGGAGAATCCAAAGATTGGAAGCCTCAATGGAAATGTAGATTTATACTTTAAAACCGAAATGAATACTTCAACCAGCTCAACAGGAATGGGTGCAACGCATTTAAAATCAAACTTTATTAGTATATATGTCGAAGATGTTAATGTGAAAAAAAGACTGATTAAAGCATTGAATTATGTTATTGAATTGAATGGCAAGACAAGAATAGATCTGTTCAAAGATTAGTGGTGTGCTATTTTATTTGATGAAATAGTATTTGTATTTAATATGGTAATTATAGATAGCTTCTTGAAATTAGTATTAGCATAAAATAAAATATATTATAAATGAAGAAATATGCTCTATTTTTCGTGGGGTTTTTAAATGTGCTTATGCTTTATGCTCAAGAAGGACAGTTGCGCAACTGTATTGTAATATCACATCAAGTTAATCCTATTTTATTTTGCAGATCTGGTACTTCAACTTCTGTTGATATATTATTAGATGTAAATTGTGATCTTTCAGATTTAAATGGAATAGATATTAGGATAGAATACTTTGCAGAAAATGGAAAATGGATTTGGGTAGCAACAAAATCTTTGAGCAGTAATTTTATTAAATATAGAGGTACTGGATTAAAAATAGAAACAAATCAAAAATATAGATTTTTAGCCTATTCTAAAAACACAAATATAAAATTTAATGAAGTACCCGAATCAACTTATGAAGTTTATTCTTTTTATGTTAAAAAAATTTGCAAATAAAATGACAGTGTCCTATTAAGTGTGTAAAGCCTAAATGAGGGTGGCGCTAAATATAAATTAGATTTTAACCC
>JBCBRY010000202.1:0-14018 GCA_039819485.1 Bacteroidota bacterium
TATGGAGAGGTTCCAAAAAACAGTATTTGCCATAAATAGTTATACAATATGAGGGATTATAACTGAACCAATAAAATAAAGTGGGTTGAAGATGTAATAAGTTGGAAAGAATAAAGGAGTGTTTACTTGAAGGTTAATACAAATATAAATGACTTTTATTTACCATGCAAGTTTGATTTGTATAATTGTTTTAATGGCCAATTTTGTTTGCAGGTGGGGCAATTTAATTTAAAATAAAAAAGTTGGATGTACCACGGGGGCCAGTTGTTGTGTGTTTGACAAAGGGTGACTTGTAATGTGTTCGATTTTAATGCAGGGTATAAATTACGTTTGACTAAACGTGCAAGGATCAAGGAAAATATTTTTGACGTTGGATTTGGCCAATAATACTGTTGAGCTATATTTATTGTTTGGATTGATTATTTTTGCGAAAAAATCATGCGAATAAAAGCCGCCGTCATCCAATCCGCCCCCATTTTTTTCAACAAGGAAAAAACCATCCAGAAATTAGAGTCGCTCGTTGAAAAGTACGCAAAAAAAGGTTGTGAATTAATCGTATTTCCCGAATCGTATATACCAGGCTATCCGCGTGGATTTTCATTTGGGGCGAAAGTAGGATACCGAACGGAAGCAGGAAGAAAATTATACGCAGAATATTATAAAAATAGTTTTGACCTGAGTGGGCCTGAACTAAACAGGATGGAAAAGTTGGCGAAAAAAAATAATACATATTTGGTCGTCGGTGTCACGGAAAAAAATAATGTCAACGGCAGTTTGTTTTGCGCCATGATTTATATTTCACCAATAAATGGTTTTTTAGGGGTACACCGAAAAATAAAACCGACTGGGACAGAAAGAATTGTTTGGTCGGAAGCAGGAGGTGATACGCTGGTTTCATTTAATACTAAAATTGGAAAAATAGGTGGATTGATTTGCTGGGAAAATTATATGCCGCTGGCCCGTATGTCAATGTATCAAAAAGGCGTGGAAATATATATTGCACCAACAGCCGATGCGCGGGAACGTTGGGTGTCCTCAATGCAGCACATCGCACTGGAAGGCCGCTGTTTTGTGTTGGGCTGCAATCAATTTTTTACCAAAAAAATGTATCCGAAAAAATACCAGCAAATATTAAAAGAGGAACCGGAGGAAATGAGCCGCGGGGGCAGTGTCATCGTTTCCCCGATGGGTGAAATTTTGGCAGGACCGTTGTGGGAAAAAGAAGGGGCTTTGGTGGTCGATTTGGATTTAAATGAAATAATTAAAAGTAAACTGGATTTTGATCCGGTCGGGCATTATGCAAGAAATGACATTTTTGAATTAAAAATTAACGGGCAACCGGAAATGGCGCAAGAGTAATTTTTTAACTGATGTACCGTGCCTTGCCTTCACTTTACAGCGCGACCGTGACCTAATTTTTCAATTCATTATTTTCTCCCCATTTTGGTGCAACAGATTTGCCGTCCGTTTCAACGTTGTTTATTTCTGTGTAACGGCGGGGCCATTTTACGGGGCGCTCAAAGTCCTGTCCTGATTTTAAAACAAAAGCGGTTGGGAAATTTTCTTTTACGTCTTTCCAGGTGGTCTGTTTCCAGAGCGATTCGTCGAGTACTTTCATTGGTGTGTTTTTCATTTTGCCGGAAACGGCCCTGCCGATCAACGGCCACCAAAGGCTTTCTGTTTCCCGGTCCCACATCACAAAGCCGTCCATGCCCTCCCAGATTTCGGGGTCGAAATAAGTATATCCACTGAGGGCGAAAGTAAATTCCCGGCCGCCGATATTGCGGTCATACATGGCACCCAAGTCGGCGAGGACGCAATAGGCTGCAAAAACAGGTCGGCCATTTATCACGTCGTTGACGACTTCGTGACGAGTAAGATCTTCGATGGAATAGGCCCGGACGGAATTGCCGATTTTGGCCACAAGAAAACGGTCTTCTTCCTTCCATTTTTTGTCGGCTTTTTTGACTGAGATAAACGCTGGCTCAAGCAGAGCGGGAAATTTTTCCCGGCCGATGCCATAATGGAATTGCTCGTCTTTTAATTCACAATTGGTAATATTAAAATGCATGGAAGGGTCTTCGCCGCCCCACAGAAGTTTTTTATTGGGTTCTTTTAAAATCTTTCCACGGTCAACGGCGAGGGGACGCTGGGCAGATAAGGCTGTAGAAAAGATGAACAGGGATAGGAGCACAATATTTCTCATGATTTTTTTTGTAAATATAAACTGAGTATGGGATAAAACTAAAAAAGTACCAGTAGCACCGGCAGTTATTTGATCACCTGTTTAAGCCATTGGGACAAACGGTCGTTCCTTTTTTTATCGTCGTGCCTGTCCTGACCAGTAGTAATTTTTAAAGTAAAAAAAATAGAGAAAGCGAAAAAGAGAGCTGTTTGCATACGCAATGGTATAAATTGATAACTGTTATTTTAGAAATTGGGAAATTGGGAAATTGGGAAATTGGGAAAATATAAAAACCACTGATTATCATTTTTATCAACCAAAAACCAAAAACCAAAAACCAAAAACCAAAAATTGAAAACCCCTAACTTCAATTTCCATTTTTTCACAATTTATAAATAGGCAATAGCTCAGTGGTAAGGGAGAGTAGACGAGCGGCTTGAAAAATAGAATAGTTTGATGAATGACATCGGATTTTCTTTGGGTTAATTATATTTGGATCTAAATCAGGATGGCTAAAATTTTTTAATTAAACACCCGGCACATGAAAATTAAATGGATTTACTTGCTATGCTCATTTTTGCTCTTTTTAAATGCCTGCAACAATGATGACTCAGAGGGGGCAGACATTACCAAACTCAGCCCACAGGATTGCCCCAATTCAGAAACAGAATTAAAGATAGCCGAGGAATTAAATGCTGATTATGCCCATGTTTTTGATGGGGCAGACCCTGCCACTGAGGATTCTACATTAACGCCACTAATAGATTTTTTAGGCGATGCGAAATTGGTCGGCCTGGGAGAAAGCACCCACGGTACTTCGGAATTTTTTAAGATGAAAGATAAAATCTTTCGCCAATTGGTCACCAAAAAGGATTTTAAAGCAATTGTTTTCGAGATTCCCTGGGGCAATGCACTAAAGGTGAACGACTTCGTGACCAAAGGAGTAAGCACCGCCGAAGAGTCAGTAGACCAAACTTATTACTGGGTCTACAACACCAAAGAAGTGGAGGCCCTGGCGCAATGGATGCACGATTATAATTTGAACGCTGGCGAGGACGAAAAAATATTTTTCGTGGGCTGTGACCCGCAGGGGGGTGATTTTAAAATAGAATATAATCTCGTGGCGGATTATTTATCAGAGGTACAGCCCGATTCTGTTTCGGCAGTTTTGGATAACTATGAGAGCCTGCCAACAGAACTGTCGGATTATGGTGACGCCACAGCAGATGTAAAAGAGCTGAACAGGATTGGTACTAAACGAGTTTTTGATTACTTGGAGCAACGGCGGGAAGAATTCATCAGTCTGACTTCATTTCTGGAATTCGAGATGGCATTGATGGCCTCTCACGTCATTCAGCACCGGGAGTATATTTACCGGATTGGTGACTCCGGCTGGCCCCGCGATTCACTTATGGCTGTTTATTCGGAGTGGTGGCAGCGTATTTTATCGCCGAATGCCAAAGTGGCCATTTGGGCGCATAACAGCCACGTTATGAATGCCAAATATTATAATGCGCCCTGGATGGGCACGGCCTTGCGGGAACGGCATCCTTATGATTACAAAATTGTTGGGTTCAGCTTTGGCATCGGGTCATTGAATGCGTTTTTGGCCGGTGACAGGCGACAGTTTATAGGCACCGTCCGATCACAGACCATTCCCGAATATCAGTGCAATTCACTCAACCAACTGTTTTCACTGGTGGAAGGCGATCAGCATTATATTATTTTTAATGAGGTAAAAGGAGAGTCTCAGGCATTTTTTAACGAAGAGCATCGCTTTATTCAATGTGGTGCGGGGTTTAACTATAAATATATTGGCAACTATGTGATTGACTGGCGGCTCTCCCGATTATTTGATGTCATCATTCATTTTGATGAAACGTCGGCCAGTGTGTTTTAAAAAACACGGGCCGTCAGTCTGCCCCCTGAAAAGGTGGACTGGCCGCCCGTGTTGCAAAAAATCAGTGCGGACTGACGTCCGCACATCCGAAAAAAAACCCCGACTGACCGAAGTCAGCCGAGGCCGTTTTTCACCAACTAAAATCATTGTTCTTATCTGGCCACATGAAATGGGATGGTCTCCAATTTGCGGCCGTCTATTTGTAATCTCATGAAATAAGTTCCGTCTTTCAGGGCAGAAACATCCAGGTCGAAAGTATGGTTTCCGGAACCTGATTCGAAAAACTGTCTCTGTAACAGTGTTTGTCCCAAAAGGTTCACGACGGATATTTGAACTTCATTTTCTGACAGTTCCTTGACCTTCACTGCGATGTTGCTGGAAGCCGGATTTGGAAATAATTCTGTGCTGACGGAAACATTGTTATCGGCTTGGAAAAACACAGCGGAATCGTCCTCTGGTCGGAAATTATCTAATTGCAACGGAAAAGTGCCGCCATTGTCCAGTGCTACCCAAGGCTCGAATGCCGGATCGTCTCCGCTCAGGAAACCACTCGCAAATACAACGGCAGTACGGCCTTTCCAAAAGTCAACATTAGCGATGTATTCAGCGACAATGGTATTGTTGTCGTTCGCCGGTGTTACGGACAAGTTATAACTGCCTGCCGGTACGTTGATATACCCCGAAAACTCACCGTATTCAACATCATCGAAAATAGGAGCGCCTCCGGCAACGATGTCCACTTCAGGGGCATCGGGTGACCCATGGAAAAACAAGAGGCCAACATTGTCCGGCTCATCGGCCGTTTCCTGGCCCATGTCAAAAATTTCCAGGTTGAATCCAGGGTCGCCACCCACGATTCCATTTGCCACGGCGATGTAAGTTCTTCCCTCTTCCAAAACCAGGTCATATTGTACCAATGCGTCGGATGCCATGGTACTATTGGCCAGTGCGATACCAACGGTCAGCATTACATCTGAAGGAACATCCACAAATGGCGTTGCCGTACGGAAGGCGAAATTGTCCAGCAATAGATCATCATTGACCCACACATCAACCGTAGGAGTAGGCGAGTTGTGGATGATTTGCAAACGGGCGCCATCTGGTGCTGGTGGTGGCGGTGGAGGAGGAGTATTGATTGCTCTTAACGGAAATGTGCCGCCATTGTCCAAAGCGACCCAAGGCTCGAAAGCAGGCTGGTCACCGCTCAGGAAGCCACTGGCAAAAATCGTTGCGGTGCGGCCGCTCCAGAAACTCAGGTCGGCCTCGTAGGCAGCCACAACTGTACTGTTATCATTTCCGGGTGTCACGCTCAAATCATAGCTCGCTGCCGGAATTTCCAAATAACCTTGAAAATCTCCGAAAGAAGCATCGTCAATAATAGGATTTCCACCAGTCACCACATCCACCGTTGGTGCGTCGGGCGAACCGTGGAAAAACAGGACGCCAACATTGCCATCGGCAACGGTTTCTTGACCCATATCGTTGACAAATAGGTTGAAGCCCGGAGTCCCACCGACGACGCCGGCAGCAACCACCACGTAGGTTCTTCCATCCTCAAAATTGACGGGAAAATTGGCAATGGCATCAGCAGCGCTGGTGCTGTTGGCCGTTGCCACACCGATGTTGATGTCCACACCTGCAGGCACATCAATAAATGGCGTAGCCGTGCGGAAAACGAAATTGTCGAGCAACAAATCGTCATTGGCATAAATATCAACAGTAGGTTCGGGAGAGTTGTGAATAATCTGAACTCGTGCAGTTTGTGCAAAGGCCCACACCATAGTGAATAGTGTGAGTACAAGGGTAAGTCTTGCTCTCATGAGAGGTACATTTTTTATGGTTAGAAAAATTGGTTAATCTGACTCCTGTAACAGGAATTGATGATTTTGGTTTTTAATTTTCTTAAAATACTGACTAATAAATGACAAATAGAAAATTTGTTAAATTGGCTTTTTATCTGCGGTTCTCTGGTGATTTGAATAGAGGCTTTAAAGGTTGGTGGGGGTCGATAGGTTGGTTCGGGATATTTAAAAAAACGATTTTTTATCACCATTAACAGCTCTTGTCTCACTCACATGAAAAATAATAAAAACAGATGGCAGTCTATACTCAACTCCGTAAATCCCGGCTAAAAAAAATGGCTTCCAATTTTGGGCTGGATTTGCGAAACTACCAGCATAATAAAGGCGGTGCTTGCAATTCCAACTTTTTGATAAAAACAAAAAAAGGCCGGTATATGCTGACGCTGGTTGAGGAACGGTCGGTGTCCGAATCCGCGGTGCTGGCCAAATTGTTATTGTGGTTGGAAAAGCATCGGTACCCGACGACGAGGCTCGTAAAAACCATCAAGGATAAAAACTATTTGAAATTTAACGGTAAAGCATTTTTTGTAAAAAAATATTTAAAAGGCAAAACCTACACAGCATTATCCACAAAACAAATAAAGCAAGCTGGTGCTTCCCTTGCCTGTCTGCACGCAGTACCTTCGCCAGAGATGATGTCAGACAGGCTCTACTATGAAGACCCAAAATTTGAAAAGGTAATCGGCCGGGGCATTGACCCGAAATATGAAAAATGGCTAAAAAAAAGATATGTTTTTTTCAAAGAAAATCTTCCACGGGGCTTGCCAATAGGACTGATCCATGCCGACCTATTTGCCGATAATATTATTTTCGATAAAAAAAATCTCAGAGCCATCATTGATTTTGAAGAGGCTTGCCATTATTATTTAATTTATGATATTGGCATGGCCATTATCGGGACATGTATGGATGGTAAAAAAATGAATTCGGCCAAGGCCCGGGCATTTACCAAGGGGTATCAAAAGGAAAGAAAATTAACCGGGGAGGAAATAGGGGCCCTGCAAATATTTATGGAATATGCAGCGGTCCGCACCTCCAATTGGCGTATCTGGAAATATCATCTGGATGCACCCAATCCGGCAAAAAAAAACAAACACCGGGAAATGATGGCCACCGCCGAAATGATCAGGAAAATGCCGAAAAAGAAATTCCTGAAAAAAATGTTTGGACGTTAAAAAATGTGGTAATTCAGAAATTAGGGAATTCAAGGAATAGTGAAGATTAATTTTATTCCGTTTTTTTATTTCGGATATGGATAATTGGCTGTTTGATTAAAGGAATCGACAGCCAAGGGTTTACATCCCTGGAGGAATTTGATAAAAATTAAATGAGATTGAATAAAATAATTGACAAGCTCGCCTGGATCGAAATTCAGGACAAAAAAATACTCAGTACCCGCAGCAAGGGGAAAGAGGTCTATTATATTCCCGGCGGAAAACGGGAAACCGGCGAAAGTGACCACGTCGCACTGATCCGGGAAATAAAG
The DNA here is from genome assembly GCA_039819485.1 of Bacteroidota bacterium. Lineage (GTDB taxonomy): Bacteria > Bacteroidota > Bacteroidia > Chitinophagales > Saprospiraceae > UBA6168. The sequence goes on from JBCBRY010000202.1 coordinate 7,434, forward strand.
GAGGAACTAAGCGTCGACCTGATTGCCGACTCGCTGAAATACCTGGGAACCTGGGAGGCACAGGCACACAGCCATCCTGCCGGGGTTTTGGTGCGGATGACCTGTTACACCGGAAAATACACCGGTACGCTTGCACCTGCTGCCGAAATTGCCGGAATGGCTTGGCTGGATTATGGGCATTACGCTGAAATTTCACCAGTCGATAAGATTATTTTTGACTGGCTGTTGTCGAAAAAGATGATCGGGTGCAGGTAATTGCCGGTTGTGTGTTGAAATCCGGTTATGCAAACCTCTGCGAACTTTGCATAACTCAAGTTTGTTGGCCGATAAAACCAAGCTGCCAATAGCGGACACCTGATAGATAATGGCTGCCATAATAACCCAAACGATTTGGTCAAAAACATAAATGGACTTTAATTTGCACTACCTACACTATAGGATCATACCCGCTCACTATTTAACCATGAAAAATTTACTGTTATTTATAATGTTGTTCTTGCCGTTGGCGCTCGCGGCTCAGTCCAAGGGGACCGATATTCTCGGGGTATGGCTCAATGAGAAAAAAGAAGCCGTCGTGGAAATTTATCTGGAAAACGATGAATATTTTGGAAAAATAATCGACATCAAAGGAGAACATGCCGAGCGTAAAAACGAACTGAAAGACAAAAACAACCCGAATCCGGAATTTCGTGACCGGCACCTCATACAAATGCCCCTCATCGAAAACATGAAATTCAAGGATGGGAAATACGAAGGCGGTACCGCCTACAACCCGCGCATGGGCCGGTACTTTAAATGTAAAATCTGGCTGGTGTCCAATTCTATTATGAAAATCAGGGGCTACTGGGGAATTATTTATGCCACGGAAACCTGGGAAAGATTGCGGTAAAATTGATGAATTATAATTGATGGTTTATTTTCACGCTCCGGATGCAAAAAATGACATTTTTTACCTTGCCTGAAATCTCCTTCCGGTATTAAAACTTGAGCCTTAGCAACAGTAAGAATGTCCTTTTTAGTGATTCAACCCACCAAAACCAGCTACTAACAATCATCCGTTTAAAAAATGAAGATAAACATTGTCGGCGGCGGCATCATTGGATTGTTCGCCGCTTATTATTTGCAGGAAGAAGGTCACGAAATCCATATATTCGATAAAGGGGACTTGTCCGACGGCTGCTCCTACGGCAATGCCGGTATGATCACCCCCAGCCACTTTGTGCCGCTGGCCGCACCGGGGGTCGTGGCGCAGGGCGTCCGTTGGATGTTCAGTGTGACCAGCCCTTTTTATATTAAGCCAAGAATGGACCTGGAACTGGTGCAGTGGCTCTGGCGGTTTTACCGCTCCTGCAATAAAAAACAGGCCGAGGCAGCCATGCCGGTTTTGCTGGATTTTAATTTGGCGGGCAAAAAACTGTACCGGGAATTTTATCAGAAAACGGGCGTTGATTTTAAATTGGAAGAACGGGGTATTTTGATGTTGTACAAAACAACGAAAAAAGAAAAGGAAGAACTGGCCGTGGCGGAAAAAGCGGTCACACTTGGAATAGAAACAAAATATTTAGATCGAACGGCTGTCAGGGAATTTGAAAATGGAACAACCGTCGATGCGCTTGGCGGTGTATTTTGGCCCTGCGATGCGCATTTGTACCCGAATATTTTAATGGGCCATTTAATCAGTTTGTTAAAAAAGAATGGCGCTCGTTTTTATGGTGATAAATCCGTTGCCAATTTTGAAAAAAAAGGTAATAAAATAACAGCCATTATATGTGACGGTGAAAAATTTGAGGCGGATGCTACCATTGTTGCCACCGGAAGCTGGTCGGGTATTTTATTAAAAAAATTGGGGATTAAATTATTGATACAGGACGGAAAAGGTTATTCCATCACATTGCCAAATCCCACAGAACGACCCAATTATGCCACTATTTTTTCAGAAGCGAAAGTGGCCGTCACGCCGATGGGAGACGACCTGCGGTTTGGCGGCACATTGGAACTGGGCGGATTGAATACCGGAGTGAATAAAAAGAGAATCCAAGGCCTATTAAATTCCATTCCACGATATTATCCCAACCTGAAAGTTGAGATGCCCTCTGAAAAAAATATATGGCGGGGGTTCCGGCCCTGCTCTCCGGATGGCTTGCCCTATATCGGAAAATTAAATAATTATGACAATTTATTTTTGGCGACTGGCCATGCGATGATGGGGCTGAGCCTCGCACCTGCTACAGGAGTGATGGTAAAAAATATTATTTGTGAAAATAAGGTGGATAAAAATTACAGTGAATTTTTTGACGCAAACAGATATAATTAAAAAATGGCTGACAAAATATCTTAGACGGAGTCTGTGATAAACCTTTTTGGCTCATGGTTGGTTTTCCTCCCCCCGGCCCCCTCCAGAGGCGGAGAAAAGAACGCACACGAATTACCCCCTCCAGAGGGGGAGCGGTCCGCTACAGTCGAAATAAAATCGATCAATTTCGCGAAACACTTCAATTAAAAAGTCATCGACTCGATTCTTCTTCAATTTCTTTGATCAGGTTTTCATATGCCTTGATCATTCCGTTTTCCATGTACAATAAATCTTTTCCCAAAATTTGTAAGACCACATAATAGTCGAGCACTTTCGTGTCTGCCGTATAGTTCAATAATTTATCAGACACGGAGCGGTAAAACCTGATGTACTCGTTTTCTATGGAATTGACCCTGGCGATTTTAGTCAACAGTTCCATGGATACATTTTCAAAAACGCCGACCGACATGCCGGACTTGTAAACTGATTGTTCGATACTGGCAACTCTTAATCCATCCCAGCCGGGCAATGCATGCAGCCCCCCAAACTCAACCATGTCCATCTGCACAGTTTTCTTGTCCATGTTGGCGTAAAGGCTGTCGTATACTTCGCCGATTTTTTTATGGTATGGAATTGATTTTTCGATTGACTTTTTATTGGATTTTATTTCTTTGGTTAAATTGACCAAAAATGATTTTGTCTTTTTCGTTTCTCTTCTTTCTTCGTTCCAATTGCTGGCAACAATGCCTAAAAATACACTCAGAAAAATGAGAAAAGATTGGAGCAATAATTCTTTTATTTTTTTCATTCTATGATCACAAAAAAAAATGACATTTTTATCTTAATCTGATATCTAATTTTCTAAGAAACAAAAATGCCATTTTTTAAATTCAAAATTTACAGGTGTCAACCGGTTGAAAACCTTTCAACATAGCCGAATAAATTCCGTTTTATTTTCCTCCATTTGCACCAGGTGCCTGATTGCATGCCGGATTAAAAAATAAATATACTCATACACATTTAATTTCCCCAAATTGTCAACCGACATAGTTGTTTTATAAAGCAGCCCTTCTCCATGTTTTAAATTGGACAGGTGGTTCATGCACCGTAAAAATTGGTCGGTCAAAGTTTGTTTTATAACCAGTTCGTCCTTATGCCCGGTTGGCTCCATGTGCTCCGGTCTGATCCATTCGAATGATTTGTGCCGACCGATGTTGTATAATTTGTTCAAATCAAAATTAAATTCAGCCAATTCTTTTTCCAAAGAAAGATCGTTGACGTTTCTCATGGCTTTGTCAGCAGCTTTGTCAATCAGCTTTAATAAGAAATGACTGGTCAGGGAAACATGCTCTAATATTTCCAAAATTGTCCAGCCGCCGTCGGCAGGCCGGTAATGTTTAATTGCCTCTTTTTCCATCAACCAGCCGAGCAATCCTTGGTGGGTACAAATTAGGTTGGTCTGAATATTATGGATATAATTTTCGATTTTCATTTTGATGGTACAATTAGCAACGGTAAAAGTAAAAAGTGGTCATTTGTTAATGTGCTGCGAATTCCCAGTTTTGCCTAAAAAATAATTTTGTTATTCCGAATCTGGGGATTCCCCGTACAATGATTATTTTGCATCCCAAACATGATTTTCCATCAAAATAATTCCCCGATCTGTTAACCATTAATTGTTCGACTTTTACCATTCACCGTTATTTGTTCACATTTCACCACTAAAAGTTATGCTAAAAAATTACCTGACCGTCGCCCTGCGCAACCTCACCCGCAACCGCAATTATGCCGTAGTCAATATTCTCGGTCTGGCCATTGGGCTGGCCTGTTTTATGCTCATCATGTTGTACGTAAAGAGTGAGTTGGGCTACGACAATTTTCATCCGGAAGGCGATCATATTTACCGCATGGCACTGGAAAGAAAATATCCGGGGCGTTCCCGTCATTATGCCATTATCCCTGCCGGCTACTCGGAGGTGGTGGACAAAGAATATGCGGAAGTAGAGGAATCCTGCCGCCTGTTTTTTTTCCAGAACAACCAGATCGTTCTAAAAGTAGATGACCAGTTGTATGAAGAAGACAAGGTCATGTGGGCCGATTCCAATTTTTTTAACATGTTCGGCATCCCGTTACTAAAGGGAAATATGGAAACGGCGCTGACTCAGCCCCAATCGGTGATTTTGACGGAAACGACCGCCAGGAAATTGTTCGGAGAAAAGGACCCCATTGGCGAAACCATCGACGTGCCGCAAAACCCGAATGATTTTCAGGTGACGGGGGTCTGTGGAGATGTGCCCCGCCATTCGCATTTGCAGTTCAACATGTTGGTGTCGTCCGCTTCACTTGGGTTTATCCAGCAGCCAAATTATTTGAATTTTTCTGCATTTACTTATGTAAGGTTAAATCCAAATGCTGATCCGGCTGCCCTCGAAAAGAAGCTGCCCGACCTGGTGGTCAAATATGCCTCCAGCCAGGTGCTGACCCAGTTCGGTGTCAATTATGAAGAATATCAAAAACAGGGAAATGGCTACCGCTATTTTCTGCAACCCTTGACCGATATCTATTTGGATTCCAATTTGGAAGCGGAAATGAAACCTCCGGGATCCCGTCAGCGGGTCTCGTTTTTTTTAGTGATCGCCTTTTTGATCCTGCTGATTGCCTGTATCAATTTTATGAACCTCGCCACCGCCCGCTCCGCCGGACGGGCCAGGGAAGTCGGCATCCGCAAAACGCTCGGTAGTGACCGCAAGCAGATTGCCGGACAGTTTTTGATGGAAGCGGTCGTCATCAGTTTGGTGGCGGCGGTTTTGGCGTATGTACTCGACCTGTTGGCATTGCCTTCGTTCAATGGACTGACGGGCAAAGATTTTGCCTTGGCCGATTTGTTTTCACCGGCCTTTTTAATGGTCCTATTAGCGGCGGCGGGGGTAGCAGGACTGTTGTCGGGGGTGTATCCGGCTATTTCGCTGTCGGGTTTTAAACCGATCGAAGTGCTGCGTGGAAAATTCATGCAAGGGACCAAAGGGGCCGGTCTCCGCAATTCGCTGGTCGTGTTCCAATTCGGCATCTCTGTCTTTTTGATCATCAGTACCATCTTGGTTTACAAACAATTGGAATTCACGCAGGACAAAGAATTGGGCTTCGAAAAAGAAAGCCTGGTCACCCTGCAAAATGCAGGTGGCATGACGGCACAGCAAGGTGAAACTTTTAAAATCGAAGTGGCGAAACTGCCCGGCGTAGAGGCCGTCAGTGGCTGTAGCACGCAGCCAGGCGAGTCCTATTTTGGCATGTCGTTTCAGCCACAAGGAGCGGAGGAAATGACCACGGGGAGCGGCCTCATCGTGGATGAAGGGTACGTGGAGTGTATGAAAATGGAGATGTTGAGCGGCCGCAGTTTTTCCAAGGAGTTTGCCGACTCCAACTCCATCATCGTCAATGCAGCGGCGGCGAGGGAAATGGGGCTGGACGATCCGATTGGCAGAACGGTGGTGACCAACGATCAATTTCTCAATTTCCAGGACGGCACACAACGGCAGTACACCATCGTTGGTGTGGTGAAAGACTTTCACTTTCAATCATTGCACCATGTGATTTCACCCTTGTTTTTAGTGAACAACCAGCGGAATTTTGTAGCGGGCGTGGACGGCCTGGTGACGGTACGGTTTAGTGCCGGCGATGTACTCCCGACACTCCGGCAGATAGAAGATTTGTGGAAACAGTTCCAGCCTGATCAACCATTCAATTACGCCTTCCTCGACCGCCAATGGGCCAATTTGTACGAACAGGAAATGACGACGCGGAAGGTATTTGGCCTGTTCAGCCTGCTGGCTATTTTCATCGCCTGCCTCGGCCTGCTGGCGCTGGCGGCTTTCACCGCTGAGCGCCGTACCAAAGAAATCGGCATCCGCAAGGTGCTGGGGGCTACCACGGGGGGCATCATCGGCCTGCTTTCCAAAGACTTCTTGAAGTTGGTTGCCATTGCACTGGTCATTGCCTCGCCCATTGCCTGGTACGCAATGAACGAGTGGTTGCAGGATTTTCACTACCGGATCAATATTGAATGGTGGGTATTTGTTTTGGCAGGAGGTGCCGCCATTGCCATCGCTTTTCTGACGGTGAGTTTCCAGAGCATGCGGGCTGCCATGATGAACCCGGTGAAGTCGATTCGGATGGAGTGATGGCGAAAATGGACGGGGCCTTGGCTAAAGCCCTCGTTTGTCATTTCTGGTTCCGCAGAATCAAATAAATGGACATTAAGGCGGGGCCAGCGGTGTTACCGTTTGCAAACGGTA
>JBCBRY010000203.1:0-13987 GCA_039819485.1 Bacteroidota bacterium
GACACTTTTCCTTTGCCTGAAAAAGAGTTTTGAGACTTGGAAATCAAACATTTGTCCAAATAAAAGTGTCATTTTTTTTGACCACCTGCTTATATTTTAATTTATGCATTGCCAGTCTAAATTAAGAAAAGTCCATGAGCTGCTACGCAGTGCCGGGTGCAGCAGGGGCCTGAGCGGGAAGTGAGGACGACTGCGCTGTGCCTCCAGCTCGCTTCGGGGGCGCCAGCACAGAACATAGCTCAAACCCATACAGCCATCATCACCAGGTGTATTAATATTTTTTAAAACAGCCAATAAAGCAGCAGCGTCATCAATAAAACAATCAATCCCTGCAAACCAGTCATTAAAGTAAAACTCCTGTAAGCATCTCTCATGGAAATACCACTAAATTGGGAAACCACCCAGAAATAACTGTCGTTGGCGTGGGAAACCGTCATGGCACCCCCACCAATGGCCATAACGATCAACGCCATTTCGAAAGGCGATTCGAACCCCAAAGTAACCACCAATGGCGCCAACATGGAAGAGGTGATCACCAAAGCATTGGTGGATGACCCCTGGGATGTTTTTAACAAAGCTGCTATGAGAAAGGCTATAATCAAAAATGCACTCCCGGAAAACTCACCACCAGCCACCCATGCGCCAACCATCTCCGCAATGGGGGTCGCTTTCAACACACCTCCGAATGCGCCACCGGCGCCGGTGACAATCAGTATCGGCCCCGCCAATTTAATGCCCTCCCCTACCCAGCCGGTAAGGTGTGCCTGGTCCATTTTTTTAAAAAGGGAAAACGAGATCAACAGCCCGATCAACAATGCCACCAATGGGTGGCCAAGGAACTGTAGCCAGTCCACCCATTGACCTTTCATTTGTAACAAATTGACTACGGAAGCACTGGCAATCAAGAGGATGGGTATCAAAATCGGAGCGATAGACCGAAGGGCCGAAGGCATGTTTTCAGAAGCAGTTTCGTATGTTGAGGTTAAATCTACCTCTATGGCCGGTCCTCTTTTTATTGAAAAAACAAAAGCGGCAATAGCGGTTGGAATTGCCACCAGAAAGCCAATCAGCATAATCATTCCGATGTAGTCACCCGCCCCTATGTTACCCGCAGCAGCAATTGGCCCGGGTGTCGGAGGTATGAGGGTATGGGTCGTGTACAAACCGGATGCCAGGGCCAGCGCCAACGTTGCTTCCTTGGCTTTCGATCTCTTCGCAAGCGCCTTATTAAGTCCGGATAAAATGATGAAACCACTGTCGCAAAAAACCGGAATACTGACAGTCGCTCCGATGATCGACATGGCGAGGGCAGGCCTTTTTTTCCCGACGAGGTTCAGCACCAGGTCTGCAATTTTCATAGCAGCCCCCGAACGCTCTAAAATGACGCCGATGATGCTGCCAAATACGACGATCAACCCAATGTAACCCATCAATCCGCCAAAACCACTATTGATGGACTTGATGACTGCGGGCAACGGAACCCCTACTGCCAGCCCTACTCCAACACTGGCCAATATCAATCCTACAAACGGATGCAGTTTCCAATAAGCGGAAGAGACAACGATAAATGCGATAGCAATAAAAATAATCAGCAAAAGAGGAATACCGGTGACCATGAAATATTGTTTTAAAAAAAATGATCGGGCAAGATAATACAAATGACGTGTCTCTATTAAATCATCAAACCTGTGCGTACTTAAGCAGGTGATCAAAAAAATGACACTTTTCCTTTGCCTGAAAAAAAGTTTTAAGGCTTGGAAGCCAAACATTTGCCAAAATAAAAGTGTCATTTTTAGCGCTCCATATTCTTAGTAGCTGAAATTCAAGAACTATTTCCTCACTCGATCATTTGTTCTTTAGTTTTCCTTTAAACTCATTTTTCCATTTTTCAAATGCCAAAAGAGATATACGACATAGCAATCATTGGTGCAGGAGCCGCAGGTTTACAACTTGCGCTGGCATTGGGTACTGATCGTTTTTTTGCTGACAAAAAAATACTGCTGCTCGAAAAAGACGAGAAAAACCAAAATGACCGCACCTGGTCTTTTTGGGAAAAAGGAAATGGACAATGGGACGAACTCATATCCAAAAAATGGCAGTCCGGTTTGTTTTATTCCGAAACAGGAAAGAAAAAACTAAATCTCCTGCCCTATCAATATAAATCCCTGAAAGCGATTGACTTTTACACTTTTGCAAAAGAAAGACTGACCAAACAAACAAACATCCACTGGATAACGGAAGAGGTAAAAGCGGTAACCGATGGAGACCCCATGCAAATTACCGGGGATCAAAAAAAACATTCGGCAAAGCTGGTTTTTGACAGCCGGGTCCCTGTTGAATTTTTTGAAAAAAAAGACAAATATACCCGCGTACTCCAGCACTTCAAAGGTTGGGTCATCCGCACAAATGAAGACCGTTTCGAGGAAGAACATTTCACCATGATGGATTACCGGCTGCGCTGGAAAGGTGCATCGAGTTTTATGTACATTTTGCCTTTCAACAAAAAGGAAGCAATGGTGGAATTTACCTTCTTTAGCCCCGATTTAGTAAGTGATGAGGACTATGAATCTTTTTTGCGAAAATATATTAAAGAGTACCTCTCAATCGACGAATTTGAAATAGCAGAAATTGAAAAAGGAATTATTCCTATGAGTGATTTTCCTTTCAAAAAATATTCTAATAAAAATCACATCCGCATTGGGACTGCCGGGGGCTGGGTCAAACCATCGACGGGGTATTCTTTTAAAAACTGTGAACGGAACGTAAAAAAAATAATTAAAAATTTAAAAGACAACCGCCCCATAAACCAGGGTATTTTCAAACCTCGTTTCGAATTATACGATGCTATATTTTTGAATGTTTTATTTCGTTATAATTATGACGGGCATAAATTATTTGAGACGATGTACTTTAAAAATGATATCCAAACTATTTTATCCTTCCTGGACGAAACAACAAATTTTTGGCAGGAGCTAAAAATTATGTGGGGTTTTCAAAAATGGCGATTTACCCGTTCTTTTTTTCAGGTATTTTTTCGTTAAATATTTTAGTTGATAAAAAATAAACTGCTAACACCAATCCTTATAAACCTGTTATCAATTTAATATCAACCTTCGAACAGCACTGCATTTGCCTTATTTTTGCGCATGAAATTTTTTATTCATCTGGCGTATAAAGGAACCCGGTATCATGGGTGGCAGCGACAGCCTCAACATCCGAGTATTCAGGAAATATTGGAAGCAGCCCTGCAGAAAATGACCGGCAAAAAGATCAATTGCATCGGCTGCGGAAGAACGGATGCGGGCGTACATGCCAGCCAGTTTTTTTGCCACATAAAAATCGACCAGCCTTTCGATTTCGACCCCGTTTTCCGGCTGAACAAAATGCTCCCCAACGATATATCTGTCTTTGGCTTTATCCCCGCTGACCGAACGGCACATGCACAGCACGACGCCATTTCAAGAACATACACTTATCGGATACACACCGTAAAAAATGCATTTAAAAGTGAATTGAGCGCCTTCTATCCAAAGGAAAACCTCAACACGGACAAAATGCAAAAAGCGATCGCCCTTCTGCCGAATTATCGTGATTACCGGTCCATGTGCAAGCAGCCTGACCTGTATAAAAGTACTATTTGCAATATCTCAAAATCAACAATTATGGTTAGCCCCCATGAAAACGAACTGACGTTTGAGATCACTGCTGACCGGTTCCTTCGGGGAATGGTCCGGATATTAACCGGCAATATATTGGAAATTGGATATGGCCGCATGTCCCTTTCCGATTTTGAAGCATGTTTAATAAGTGGAAAAACAGCCAAACATTTCAAAGCAGCATACCCGCAAGGACTCTATTTATCAAGAATTATTTATCCTTATCTGAGCATTGAAAATTAAAATTCACCCACCAGGATAATTAGGGCCTGATATTTTCTATAGCAGGCTTGTTTTCTTTTCATGCGAATGATGGGTTAAATTAAAACAACCTCGACGTAACAGAAATTAAGCGTTGAATATTCAATTAATTTGTAATTTCCTCCCTTAATTTCTCAGAAGCTGTTTTTCACCCATCATTCGCATTTCTGTTAGAAAATAAATTAACTCTTCAACAACTTCAAAATGAAAGGCGACCCTGCTAAAAATCCACAATTCCACACCGCCATCATCGGAGCTGGATTTGCCGGCCTTGGAGCTGGCATCAAACTAAAGCAATCCACCAATTACTCTTTTATCATTTTTGAAAGGGCTTCCGACGTTGGCGGTACCTGGCGCGACAATATTTATCCTGGTTGCGGGTGCGATGTTCCTTCCCACCTCTATTCTTTTTCCTTTGAAAGAAACCCGGCCTGGTCCAGGTCTTTTTCCAAACAGCCCGAAATTTTGAACTACATCCGTCAATGCACCACAAAATATGGCCTGGACAAACACATCCAATACGACACGGAAATCAAACATCTCTTCTTTGATGAAAATCAAGGCTTCTGGATACTGACCGACCAACGAGGGAATACCGTTACTGCCAAAACGGTCATTGCCGCACTGGGCCCGTTAAATGTTCCTGTTTTTTCAAAAATTAATGGGCGAGAAAATTTTGGAGGAGTAAGTTTTCATTCCTCAGAATGGAACACAAATTTCGACCTGGCCGGCAAACGGGTGGCCATCGTTGGCACCGGTGCTTCTGCGATTCAGATCGTACCAGCCATTGCAGACAAAGTAGCGCAACTCACTGTTTTTCAACGGACTCCGCCGTGGATCATGCCCAAAAAAGACAAAGAGTTCGGCAGCTTCACCAAAACAGTTTTTAAAAAAATACCTACGCTAAACTGGTTATTCAGAGAGATGATCTATTGGTTCATGGAAGCGAGAGGCAAAGGGTTTTTCGGCAACGACACCATTTTGAAATTAGCTACCTGGGTGGCCAAAATGCACATTAACAAGTCCATTGCCGACCCGGTACTCAGGGAGAAAGTCACACCTGGCTATCAGATCGGCTGTAAAAGGGTATTGCCCTCCAACGACTACTATCCGGCGCTGCAAAAACCCAATGTCGAACTAGTGACCGAACCCATTGATCAAGTCACGGGAAGCGGTATTACTGGAAAAGATGGAACGCAATGGGAATTCGATGCCATTGTTTACGCCACAGGTTTTATCTCGGCCGAGTATAAAGGACGGGGCATGGACGTGATTGGACGAAATGGCCGTAACCTGTTCGAGGAATGGAACGGAACAGGGCCGGAAGCCTACTATGGCATTGCAGCATCGGGCTACCCCGGACTGATGTTTATCCTTGGCCCCAACTCCGGGCTGGGACACAACTCCGTGATCCATATCATGGAATCGCAGATCAACTACATCATGGATTATCTCAAGCATTTACCGGAAGGCCAATTCCTCGACCTGAAAGCATCCGTCCAAGACAACTACAATAGGGACCTGCAACAGAAATTAAAAAATACTGTTTGGTCCAGCGGTTGCAGCAGTTGGTACCAGACCGCCGAAGGGAAAAATACCACGTTGTGGTACGGACCAACCTACACCTTCCGAAAACTGACCAGGCAGATCAAGTTGGAAAACTACGAGGCCGTTAAGGTTAGAACCGGGCAAAAGCAAATGGCCTGACATCTGCGATCCACGTGAGACTAAGTTCATCCCATTTTTTGAAAAAAATACTTGTCAGATTTCCGGTTGTGCCTTCTGGCAGAGTCATTTTACTTTTGTGAAAAATTAAAAAATGACCACATCGATCCTTCCAGACAGACACACTATGTATCAGGCATTGGTGAATAAAGACAGCCAATTCGAAGGCATCTTTTTTGCCGCCATCAAAACTACCGGCATCTTTTGCCGGCCTACCTGTACGGCGAGAAAACCCAAACCAGAAAACGTTGAGTATTATGCAAGCACCAAAGATGCCATTGCCAATGGTTTTCGTCCCTGCAAGGTCTGCCAGCCCATGAAATTAAAAGGTGAATTTCCAGATTGGTTAAAAGGATTGATGAAAGAAGTAGCAGCCAACCCAGCCATCAGGCTGAAAAACGCCGACCTGGTAGAGCGGGGGATCAGCTCCAGCAAAGTACGGCGCTGGTTCTTAAAAAATCATGGCATCACTTTTCAGGCCTATCTCCGGATGCAGCGGATCAACCAGGCTTTTGGCCAAATCAAATATGGAGAAAGTGTAACGGAGACAGCTTTTGAGAATGGTTATGATTCGTTGAGCGGGTTTGGGGAATCATTCAAAAAAACAACGGGATTTGCTCCGGTCGAAAGCCAGCAGCAACAACTCATTACCATCACCCGCATTCCAACTCCACTCGGCCCCATGCTTGCCGGAGCCGTTGAGGAAGGAATTTGCCTTTTGGAATTTACTGACCGAAGAATGCTGGAGACCCAGCTTTTACGTTTAAAAAAATACCTGAAAACAGAAACAGTTCCAGGTCACAGCCCACATTTCCATACTTTGACCGAACAATTGAATGAATATTTTTTAGGCAAAAGGAAAAACTTTGACTTGCATTTCATCACCCCAGGCACTGCATTTCAGCAAAAAGTATGGGACCAGCTATTGACCATTCCCATCGGATCAACCCGTTCTTATGCCGAACAGGCAAAGGCCATCGGACAACCCAAAGCGGTACGGGCAGTCGCCAGGGCCAACGGAGATAACCGCCTGTCCATCATTATCCCTTGTCACAGGGTTATTGGATCGGATGGCAAACTCACTGGATATGGGGGTGGTCTGTGGAGAAAGGAGTGGTTGCTCCGTCACGAAAACAGCAATTTTGGACATTAACCGCCCCCTTCCGGCACCCTAATTGCAATTTTGCGAAAGACTCGAATGAGCACACCGGGATAAGGCAAACAATTTCCTTTGATTCAATTCCAACACCCTTAAGGCTACCTGACATTGAGAATCGATTTAATGACTGATTTCTCCATTTCCGACGGAGCCACTTAAACTTCACTGCAAATCTCATCCTATCTGTTTTCGCTTAATCAACACAGAGATTACGCACAAATAAAACGCTTCAAATTTCTAATATTTTAAGAATAAATAATTGCAATGGCGGCCTGCTTGTTTAAAGGCCAGGTGCTGCTATTTATCCCCCAGATTTGTTTTCAAAACGCGAAGAGAAGATGAAAAAGGCAATATCATTGATGGTGTGGCTTTTGGCCGCATGCAGTACTTATGCACAGACTTGTGGAAACGGTGTTCCTGCCGAACTTAATGGAATCTCGGTGGGGGGAATGACGTCCTGGGACACCTCCGGGGACCCAAACAACGAGACTTTCAATATATGTGGCTTTTCAGCCAATGCCAATATAGTCGGCCTCAGTTGGTCCGGAATCGATTTATCCCCCATGGGCAACAGCAACTGCGGCGAGGTCGTCTTACAGCTTGAAGGCACGGTCAACCTGAGACCTGCACTCGGAGAAAACAACGCGCCCCCCTGTAACAACGGCTATACAGGTGGCAGTAACAGTAACCTCCAGGAGCTCAACCTCAACTTCCCGGCCGACAATGATGGATGTGTGAGCATTGAGATATTTGAAATAATTGATAACAACTCGAATAGCATCGATGCATTTATTGATGCAGGAAATGTTACCCTCACCGGATGTCCTCAAGGATTGTCCCTGCCCATTGAATTAACCGATTTTCAAGGAAAAATAGCAAATGAAATCAATATCATCAGCTGGACGACTTCTAGTGAGTCCAATTCTGCATGGCACACTTTACAGCGCTCTGCGGATGGTCAGGCACATTGGAAAGAAATAGGCCGGTTACCAGCGGCCGGCAACTCAACAGAGCCCAAACACTATGTACTGGAGGATGACTCCCCCCTCCATTTTTCTTTTTACCGATTGAAGGAAACCGCTCTTGATGGCCGAGTGCAGTATTCGCGAATTATTTCCGTGAAAAGGCCGTTGGAAGATTTTCTGATCGAAAAACTGTCACCCAATCCGACCGATGATGTGCTTTCTGTAACTTTTGGCTCACAGGAAGAAGGTGAAATTAAAATCGAAGTGGTCGACACGAACGGTAAAAAGATACACGGCTCTTCCCTCATGGCAGAAGCAGGGCTCACCAATTTTGACTTGAATGTTGGCTCCTTTCTCCCTGGGTCTTATTTCTTGATTCTTGAAAGTCCACATTCCAGAAAAGTGAAAGAATTTATCAAACTCTAAACCGGCAGTTCAGACAAAAATGAGTTCAAATCGTTGGTTTAAATCACCAAATGCAGCTCCTCCCCCTGCTCCAAATAGTACGGCAAGTTTTCCAGCATGACGACATCCAGGGGCAGGTACTGAATCCTGGCGGGTTCTTTCTTTATAATCAAATGGTTGAAAATATTCATGATCCCCAAAAAGCCTTGTTTAAAAGGATTTTGATTGATCAAAAAACTGATGCGGTCTTTTTTAAGATGTTCCAGGTTTTCTTCTATCAAATCAAATCCCACCAACTTGACATCCTGCTGCCCCATTTCTGACAAAAGATCGACCACGTGGAATATTTTTGAGGTAGTAACAAAGAGCCCTTTGATATTGGGAGAGTCCTTAAATTTTTTTTCCAAAAAAATCCTGAGTTCATTTTTGTCAAAAACGTCTTCATAAGTGGATTTGACGACCTCAATTTTCTTTTGGCGATGACGCTGGAAAAACTCTTCAAAACCTCTTTCTTTTTCCACCAGGTGCTTGGAGTTGTAGACTTCCTGTTCCAGGTGCAGGATCATGGCCTGTTCTCCTGGAGACATGCCGAAATTGAGCAGCTTAGCCGCCAACAGTCCGCTTTGGTAAGAGTCCTGCCCGATGTAGCACAAAAAAGCATCGTCGTTCCTTTCAAGATAAGTATTGATTTGCAGATAAGGGATTTTCTGCTGGGCACATTTGTCGAGAAATTGGTGACCTTCACTTAAAAAAATCGGGGCCACCAAAACCGCATCGAAGCCGCCCGCCAAAATGGACTGCCCCATCTCCTGAAAATGCCCTTCGTCTCCGTCCCGAAAGTCAAATTTCTCCACACTGACCCCATAATCCCGGAGCGACTTAATGGCCCGGTCAATGCCTGCCTTGGGCTGTTCCCAAAATGGGTCGTTTTGATGTTCGGGCAAAAGAGCGGCGATTTTCCACTGCCGGTTATAGGCCAAGGCACTCGCAATCACATTGGGCTGATAGTCCAGTTCCTGCATGGCGGCCATGACCTTTTCGCGGGCATCGGGAGACACGTTTCCCCGCTTGTGGATCACCCGGTCGACGGTACCTTTCGATACACCTGCTTTTTTGGCGATGTCAATGATTCTGATACGACTGTTCATCTAGGTGTTCTTGATAAATTTTAGGATGACAAAAAAGGAATAAAAGCAAAATCGAGACAGGTCAATATTTTATAAAAAAGAACTCTTTTTTGCCTATTCACAACATATAATTTGTTTTTTCGAGGAATAAAGGTAAAATATTTTTGTGTGCCCGTACACAGTTTTCAAAAATTTTTCTAATTTTGTGCTGTAAATAGCTGTTAAACCAGCGGTTTCATCACATTTTTAAAACAAATTTTACGAACAAAAAAATCATGGAAAAGGACTTGGTTCAAATTTGAAAACTATTTTTTTCATGCTTCCTGTGCCCGTACACAGGCAAGTCTTTTTCGATAAAACAATCCAACATGAGTGCCACCAAATTTGAAAAAATCCCCACCAAGATCTTTGACAGCGCCGCTGACGGTTCCAAAGCCGCCGCTTACGAAATCGCTTCCCTGATCCGCATGAAAGCGGCCAACCGGGAAAACTGTGTTTTGGGGTTGGCGACCGGCTCTTCCCCAACCTCTTTGTACGATGAGCTGGTAAGGATGCACCGGCAGGAAGGACTCAGTTTTAAAAATGTCATTACTTTCAATTTGGACGAATACTACCCCATGCAGCCAGCAGCGTTGCAGAGTTATGTCCGCTTCATGAAAGAGTACCTTTTCGACCACATCGATATTCCAAAAGAGAACATCCACATCCCGGACGGGACGCTGGGCAAAGGCGATGTCCAGGAATATTGCAGGAACTTTGAAAGAAAAATAGAAGATTATGGAGGCATTGACCTACAGATACTGGGCATTGGCCGGACCGGGCACATTGGTTTTAACGAACCAGGCTCCGGCATCAATTCCCTCACCCGGCTAATCAGTCTTGACCACATCACCATCGTCGATGCTGCCAGTGATTTTTTCGGAGAGGAAAACGTACCTCTAAAGGCCATTACGATGGGTGTCAAAACCATCATGAACGCCAAACGAGTCATCCTGATGGCATGGGGCGAAGGCAAAGCACCCATCATCAAGAGAACCATCGAAGGAGAGATAAGCGACTCGGTACCAGCGACGTACCTGCAAAACCATGACAATGTTTCAATCATTTTGGACGAGGCGGCCAGTGCCAACCTGACTCGGGTCAAAGCACCCTGGCTTGTTTCGGACATCGAATGGAATGAAGACCTGGCCAAAAGGGCTGTTATCTGGCTCAGTCAGGAAACGAAAAAGCCCATTCTGAAATTGACCAACCGCGATTATTCCGAATACAAAATGGTCGACCTGGTAACCGAATATGATTCTGCCCACAACATCAATATCCGGATTTTCCGCCACCTGCAAAACACCATCAATGGCTGGCCAGGTGGCAAACCAGAAGGCCTGAGCTACAAATATGGCGCAGAACAACCAAAACCCGACAAAAAAAGAGCGGTCATTTTCAGCCCCCACCCCGACGATGATGTCATCTCGATGGGCGGTACTTTCCTTCGATTAGTGGATCATGGCCACGAAGTGCATGTGGCTTACCAGACTTCCGGCAACATAGCAGTATTTGACGATGACGCTGTGCGGTTTGCGGATTTCATGAATGATTTTCACGAAATATTCGGACTGGAAAAGGAGGTGTCCAATTCCATTTATAAGTCCATTACCAAACAAATCAAAGAAAAAAAACCAGGTGACGTAGATTCACCAGAAGTACAAAAATTAAAAGGGCTGGTCCGGCGAGGTGAAGCCAAGGCCGGATGCCGGTATGTTGGCATCCCTGATAAGCAGGCACACTTCATGGATATGCCATTTTATGAAACAGGAACGGTAAAAAAGAAACCATTAGGAGAAGAAGACATCCAAATTACCATGGAACTCCTGAACAAAGTAAAGCCACACCAAATTTACGCTGCTGGGGATTTGTCCGATCCGCATGGTACCCACCGGGTCTGTCTGAAAGCCATCTTCGAAGCACTAGAGCGCTTGAAAAACAACAATACCAAATGGCTGAAAAACTGCCAGGTGTGGCTTTACCGGGGGGCGTGGCAGGAGTGGGACCTGGAGGACATCGACATGGCCGTCCCCATCAGTCCCGATGAGCTGCTGCGCAAAAGAAGAGCCATCTTCAAGCACCAGTCACAAAAAGACCGCCCCCTTTTCCCTGGCCACGATGCCCGTGAATTTTGGCAGCGCTCCGAAGCGCGGAATAAAAACACGGCCAAAATGTTCGACAGCCTCGGCCTTCCGGAATATGAAGCGATCGAGGCCTTCAAGCAGTACCATTTTTGAATTGGTTGGGGGTAGCTGTACTGATTGATAAACATGGGGACAGCCCTGCATGTATGGCAGTCGCCCGAGTCGCTGCTCCGCAGCGCCGGGCGGAGGAGGGGGTTAAGGGAGCAGGTAGATAGTAGAGGGATTTTTAGTTTTTTAAGCTTTAACTTCAATATCCCTCTAGCTTCTACTCTCTGCCTACTACCTTTCACTCTCTGCCTTCACCCCTATCACCTCTGCCAAAAATTCCCTATTTTTACCATTCCGACCTACTAAAATCATTAGGCATCTATTACCTTCATGGCTTAATAGATGCCTTCTTTATTGGAGTTGCCAAAGGAAATAAATCCTTGACCCTCGTTTTTCATACATCTAAATATGCGTAATCAGAATTCCACTTCTATGTTGCAGACATTCCTTCGTTTAAGTCCAATCATTTCCCTTTTTCTGCTTTTTGGCTGTAGTCCAAAAGAAAAACCCTTACCACGGATCGCCATCGCCGGCATCGCCATTGAGTCGAGTACCTTTTCTCCTGCCAAAACAGAGGAGCAGGCCTTTCATCCAAGGTACAAGGATGGGATTTATTTTGAATATCCTTTCTTATCCGAAACGGCGGACCTGCGGCAAAGGGCCGAATGGTTCCCGACCGTCAGGGGGCATGCGCTGCCCGGTGGCATCGTCACTCGGGAGGCTTATGAGTCCCTTTTAGGGAAAACACTGAAATTGCTGGAGGAAAACTTACCTTACGATGGCCTTTTTCTGGACATACACGGTGCTATGAGTGTCGAAGGAATCGACGACCCGGAAGGAGATTTTATCATCCGGGTCAGGGAAGTGGTAGGCAATGAAACAATCATTTCTACCTCGATGGACCTGCATGGCAATGTCTCGGGGCGATTGGCGGAAAACACTGATTTGATCACCTGCTATCGCATGGCACCGCACGAAGACGCCATGGATTCCAAAAAACGGGCCGCTACCAACCTGGTGGAACGACTGGAAAGTGGCAAAGGCAAGCCAAAATTCAAAGCCAGAATCAAGGTACCCATTCTGTTGCCTGGTGAAAAAACCAGTACGCGGGTAGAGCCCGGCAAAAGTCTGTATGCCAAAGTACAGCCGTTGACTGAAGACGGAGGGGTGATTGATGCCGCCATCTGGATGGGCTACCCCTGGGCAGACGAGCCACGAAATCACGGGGTAGTCATGGCCGTCGGCGACGACCAACAGAAGGTAGCTGCCGCAGCGGAACAACTGGCCAGCGCCTTTTGGACCGCCAGGGATAAATTCGAATTTGTGGCGCCCACTACCACGTTGGAAGAAAGTATCCAGGCAGCCATCTCCAGTGAAGAACGACCATTTTTTATTAGTGACATGGGCGACAACCCAACGGCCGGCGGAGCGGGCGACGTTACCTGGACATTAACTGAAATATTGAACCACGAGGACCTTGCCGCCGACCAATCGCTACAAATCATTTATGCATCCATACCAGGGCCCGAATTAATCGAACAAGCGCTGGCCGTTGGCGAAGGCGGAACAGTGTCAGCCAATGTCGGAGCCGATGTGGACGACCGGTATTCACCTCCGATTAAATTATCGGGCACTGTAGAGGCAATAAAAACCGGAGATAAAAATGCCGAAGTTGAGGCGGTGGTCAAGGTGGACAATACCTACGTCATCGTCACTAAAAAAAGAAAGCCATATCATTATGAAAAAGATTTTGCCGAACTGGGACTGGAGATAAAAAAGGCTGACATTGTTTTTGTCAAGATCGGTTATTTAGTGCCTGAATTATTTAACCTCCAAAAAGGCTGGTTGATGGCATTGACCCCGGGTGGCGTCGATCAAGACCTGGAACGGCTGGATTACAAAAGAATTCAACGCCCCATGTTCCCCATTGATGAATTTAGCGAAGAGCCGAATTTACAGGCCCAATTTATTCCTGTTTTAGAATGAGGTTATTTGAAAATTAAATAACAAAATCTATGTCGGCAAAATTAAATTCAAAAAAATGTTGCAGCCCCGTAATTATTTTTAAATCACTTCCGGGGCTCACCTTGCCCCTCTTTTTATTTTTCTTCCAATTAAATTCTTTTGCCCAAAACACCGACCAATTTTTTGTATTGGAAAACATCATCGATTCCATTATTAAAGAAGGTCTCGACTCTCAGGCCTACCCCGGCGCTCAATTATTAATTGCAAAAGATGGAACAATCATTTTATCCAAAACATATGGCTACCATACTTACAAAAAAACAAACCCCGTTAAAAAAGATGATCTATATGACCTTGCCTCAATAACTAAAGTAACTACCGGACTGCCCATTCTGATGCAGTTATATGGAGAAGATAAATTCAATTTAGATGCTTCTTTAAAAACCTATTTTCCAAATTACTTTTATTGGAATTTTTAAATTTTGGAAAATAG
>JBCBRY010000204.1:0-13583 GCA_039819485.1 Bacteroidota bacterium
AAATCAAAATTATTTTGATTTAACACAAGGTGCATTAATTGCCGGAAGTAATTATGTTGAAGAAAAAGAAAAGGGAGTAACTGAAGCTGATATAGTTATGTTTTTACTCACCAAAGATTTGATCAACAATAATCTTAATAGAGATGTGTACAAAAGGATCAACTTAAGTAAAGGAAGGGCTTTTAGTAATCAAATTCATTTACTTCCGATTAATTGCAGATCAAATATTTTGCTAAAAGAAGTATTTAGTGATTTCATTCATAGCGTCTTGCCATCAGTAGACCACCCTATAGTCAGTAAAAAATGGAAACACGACCCAGACAAACCGTATAAAATTATTTTAGACAATGTTACTGGCCTTAGTAAAAACATACCTTCAAAAAAGAGCCAGTGGCCTGATCACTTATTAGATGAAAAGGAGGCTATATTTAGGACGATAATCAAAGATGCAAAACTTCATTTTGAGAATAAATCTTTTGAGAAAGCATTAAAAATGTATCAATTCTCCAAAGAGTTCTTATTTCAGAAAGGTTATTTTCCTACTATTAAAAAAATCAATGAAAGCATTCAAACCTTGGAAGGTTTAATATTGTTCAACAACCTTCTTGAAGACTTAATACAAGGTAAGATCACCTTAAAAGAGATGATAGACGAAATAAATCCTTATAAAATAAAATTAGCATATTACGAACCAATTACAAACAATCTAAAGGAATTGGAGTTGTTAGATTTTGCATCAAATAGAGAGTTTCACCCTAATAAACAAGGCCTTGATCTCTTGAAATTTATAATTGCTTCTTTTTTAGAAAAAATAAATAAATTCATACTATACCCTTCAAAATATTTCTATTTCATTATCATTTTGACCTTTTTAATTTTATTAATTTTGGGACTATTAAATAACGTTGGATATATTAACATTTATTAGCGAACAACTTCTAATTCCCACACACCAACCAACAAATTTGTACTTAAAAAAATTGTAAAACATGGCTTCCACCTTTTGGTAAAGTCTATATTTAAAGTCTAAACAGCCTTGTCATTTTTTGTAACTTAATTAATTCTTACGGACCTCGCACCAGTATAAAACAAAAACTTACTCCTTTCTCAATGAATCCACAGGGTTTGAAATGGCCGCAAAATAAGTCCGGCGACCAACGGTCAACATAGCGATTAGGGTGATCACCAGTCCAGGTACCAGCAGAAAATCAATGCCCAATTCAGTCCTGAAAGCATAGTTGTCGAGCCAGGTCCTTCCCCAGTAAACAACGGCAGGAATTGACAGAACAATTGCCCCCAGCAGCAACCATAAATATTCCCGGGACAACAGCAATATCAAGTTGCCAGTACTGGCGCCCAATACTTTTCTTACCCCGATTTCTTTGATCCTCCTGCTCGCCGAAAAAGTGACCAACGCAAACAGACCCATACATGCAATAAATATAGCGATCAAAGTAAAGGACAAAAATAATTTCCCAAACTGGACATCCGAGTGGTACTGCTGGTCAAACTGGTCGTCCACAAAAAAATAATCGAATGGATTGCCTGGGTACAAAGCATCATAAGTTGCCTTCACCCGGGCCAGCGATTCTTCTGCATTGGCCGCATCCAGTTTGATGGAAATGTACGGAGGGGTGCCCCCAACAAACCTCAACAACCAAGGAGTGTGTGCTTCTTTCAGAGATTTCCAGTGAAAATTACTTACCACGCCAAGGATGGTGTGAGGCCGATCGTTTACCAGTATTTTTTCTTGCAGTGCCCCTTCTGGATCAGTGAACCCAAAGGTGCCCAGTGCTTTTTCATTCAACAAGACGAACGACTCCTCCGATAGTTCCTGTGAAAATGGCTTGCCGGCCAGTAGCTCCAGTCCATAAGTCTTCATAAAATCCAGGCCGACCGAGAACATCTTCCCAGGACGGTTTTCACTTTCCGGTGCCCCCCATTTTCGGACATCCTTCACCGAGGCACCATATGCCTGGCCCGGTATGCTCCACGACCCGGTCATGGAAGAAATGGCGGGCAGGCGATTGACTTCCTCCCGGAATGTTCGGAAAGTCTTACGGCTGTACTGATTGAATGCCTGCAACCCTTCATAGGAAGTCAGCTGTGGGCCGCCGTCGAGTACTTCGATGTGTTTTGGACCTCTAATAGCTACAATTTTTTTGATGTCCATTCCCAGTTCCTGGCTTTTCATAAAAGTGATTTGCTTATAGACCAGGTAGGTCCCTGACATCAGGCACAGGGAAGCCAGGAACTGGAACATGATCAACCCCCGCCGCAGTGTGAGACCTTTTTGCTTACCTCCAAAATTGGCTTTCAACACACTCACTGGCTTGAATGCAGAAATTATAAATGCGGGATAAAGTCCTGAGAGTACTGCTCCAAAAAGGATGGCCAACACAAAACAACCCCAAAACATTGGAAGGTAGAAAAGTTGAAAACCAATATCACGGCCAATAATATGGTTCAGGCCAGGTATTATCAGAACGGCAAGGCCAACCCCCAGAAAAGCGCCCAGCAAATTAATGACCAGCGATTCTGTGAGAAATTGGCCGATCAATTGTTGCCTGAAAGCACCAATAGACTTGCGAATGCCCACCTCCCTGGCCCGGTAAATGGAACGGGCAGTGGACAAATTGATATAGTTGACCCAGGCAATACATAAGATGAACAAGGCGATGATGATGAAAGAACGGACATCCTGAAGGTTTCCCTTATTGGCAACGAAATCCGCATTGGTGTATGTTTCGGATTTTAAGTGAATGTCGGCAATGGGCTGGAGGCGAACTTTTTCACTCATATTTTCATAAGGGTTCCATTCTCTGCTGTACCGGGCTACCGCCCGGTTTAGCTGTTGCTGCACAGATTGGGGGCTGGCCGATTCATGAACGACCAGATAGTTCGCAAAGATTGGGACATGAGGTTCTCTTTTCACGACCCCCAACCATCCATATTCAAAGAAATTCTCGATCGGAAACAAATAATCAAACTGTAGATGGCTGTTGGAAGGCAGGTCTTCCAATACCCCCGTCACCAGATAATCTCCGGCCGAAGCCCCTCCTCCTATTTTTAAATTTTTCCCTATCGGATCCGTCTCCCCAAATAGCTGAGCAGCTACCTTTTCAGTGATGACGACATTAAACATGTTGTCAAATGCCGTTTCTTTATTCCCCATTTTCAATGGGAAATCGAATACGTGCAGGAATCTTTTGCTCGCAAAAAGCATCTCTTTGCCGTCAACTGTGATAGGTAGGTTTTGTTCCAGATTGGTTACATAGGCACCTTCGTCGGGTACATACAGGGTCACGTGTTCCGCAATATCTGGAACCTCCTCCTCTGCCACAACTCCAAGGGAATGGGCCATATAAAGATCTGGCCCTTGCAACGTACCGTCCTGAAACCGGTCCAGTATCACCCGGTAAGTGCGCTCGTATTCGCTATGCATTCTGTCATGGCTCATTTCAAAAAACACATATTGGCAAATGACCAGGCAAATGCCTATACCGACAGCCAGGCTGAAAAGGTTGAGAAAAGAATCAGCTTTATTCCGTCCAAGCTGACGGAGGGATAGTTGCAAATAATGTTTTACCATAATATTTGTATTGAGAAGATCAGTAAACGTTGGAAACCGGACGAGATTGGAACGCAGCAGCAGCAGCAGTACCTCCCGGACATAGAGCCATTTTGCCTTCCGCTCAGAATACAGCTCGAGGTTGTCATAAAAAACCTCTTCCATGTCCCCTTCGATTTCCTCGAGAAAATCTCTTCGGATCAGAAAACGCAACAACTTCAGTGGTAGCCGAGGAGGCATAATCAGATCTTTCATAACGAACTTAATTTTGGCATTGCCGCCCACAGGCCGGCCCGGATTTCTTTGATTTCGGCCAGTACTTTATGGGCAAAAGCGGTCGCCGAATAAATCCGCTTACGCTTCCCTCCCCTCTTCGCCGTAGCTTCTCCAAAAGCAGATGTCAGAAATCCCTTTTCCTCCATCCTTTTCAAAGCAGACTGGACCGACCCCACGCTCAATGAAGTATTCAGTCTTTCTTCGAGTTCCTTTTTGATCATGACCCCGTAAGCCTGCTCTTGTAAAACGATGACTGTCAGCAGTACAAATTCTTCGAATTCACCTAGTTTGGTTTTTTTCATTTTTATATTATTCGTAATTGCAGTAAAAATAAAAATTATCTGCCAGCTATCCAACGAACTGATATATATCATGCAAAAAAATGACCTACTATACTTCTCAAAATACTGACTATCAATATATTGCCCTTTCTTTCATTTCTCACCAATTTATCAATAAAATGGATCGAACCAACAGCATTCCCTACACGGCAGCCCAGACCTGGTCGCTGGCCGTACTCCGCATCCTGATCGGATGGCACCTACTGTATGAAGGAGTCGTCAAACTCTGGAACCCTGGCTGGTCGGCTGGCGGGTATCTGATGGATTCACAAGGGTATTTTGCCGAATTCTTCTATGCACTTGCCGCCAATCCTAAATTGCTTGAGGTAATCGACTTCCTCAATATCTGGGGTTTGATGCTAATTGGCCTGGCCCTGTTGCTAGGCGCTTTTACCCGCGTGGCATTAGTCGGTGGCATCGCCTTGCTGGGGCTTTATTTTTTATCACATCCACCACTCATCGGGGTAAAATATGCGCTGCCGAGCGAAGGCAGCTATTTATTGGTCAATAAAAACCTGATCGAAATCGCGGCTATGGTCGTCTTGCTGGTTTTTCCGGCGAGCCGGGCTATTGGCTTGGATCGCTTTTTCATGAAACGGAAAAAAACCCTTGGCACCTCCAATGGCGTACCCGTTTCAAAAGAAGAAAAAATAGTTGTCTGAATGAATGTAACTCGGATTGACAATCCGAGCAGCTACTTCTCGGATTGTCAATCCGGACACCTAATTCTCGGATTGACAATCCGAGTTACAAAATCAAAAAAACATGAATCAGGATAAAAATAAAATCAACCGCCGCGATGCCATGCTCGGTTTGGCGACCATCCCCATTGCGGGCGCCTTTCTACTCAGTGCATCGGCCAAGAGCCGGCACGACGAAGCCATTAAAAATGACATTTTAAAAGAATTGAACGTGGAGGCGGCGGCCCCACCGGAAACCGGACCGATGGCCGGTGATCCGATCCGCATCGGCCTCATTGCGTTTGGCATCCGTGGCGAACAACTCACCCGCGCCCTGGGTTTTGCCACGCCTGCATGGAAGGATCGCATGAAAAAAAATGCGCTCAAAAATTCGAAGGATACCCGTCTCAAAGACTTCCTCGAACAGGAAAGCAACAACGTAGAGATTACGGCCGTGTGCGACCTCTTCACCGTCAGGGCCGAGGCCGCGCAGGCAGCAGGCACCCGCGACGGCAAGCAGCCAAAAATCTATGATGACTATCGCCGCATGCTCGAAGATCCCAACGTGGACGCAGTCGTCATCGCCTCGCCTGACCACTGGCACGCACCAATGGCCATTGACGCCCTCAATGCCGGCAAACACGTATATGTTGAAAAATGCATGACACATAAAGTGCAGGAAACATATGACTTATACGACGCCGTGGAAAACTCGGGGCTGGTCTTTCAACTGGGACACCAGCACCGGCAAACACAAAGCTTCCTGACCGCCCAGGAAATCATCAGGAAAAAGGTGCTGGGTCATATCTCCCTGATCCAGACCAGCACCAACCGCAACGATGACAACGGTGCCTGGCAATATACCATCCATGAAAAAGCCAGTCCACAGACCATCGATTGGGAAAAATTCCTCGGCAACGCACCAACGATCCCGTTCAATGCAGAACACTTTTTCCGCTGGCGCAAATGGTGGGCCTATGGTACCGGCCTCTCCGGCGATCTCCTGACCCACGACTACGACCGCATTAACTGCTTGCTGCGAATGGGCATCCCCGCCAGTTGCACTGCCTCCGGCGGCATTTATACGCACCGCGATGGCCGCAACGTACCGGACGTCATGCAAGTGGTCATGGAATATCCGGAATTCAGCATGGGTTCCAGCCAGGAAGCCGGCAAAGAAAAGGGAATGACCTTCATCTACAGTTCCACCCTCGGCAACCAGCATTACCGGGGCACCTTGCTGATGGGCCATGATGCCACCCTGGAACTCGGCAGCCGGCTGACGGTACACGCCGATCCCCGCTCGACCCGCTACAAAGACATGATCGAAGATGAAACCATCAGCCTCGATGTGCCGATGTACGCATACGACCCGCGGGCCAAAGGCGTGGACGCCGTGACAGGTGCTACCGCTAAGTATTTTGCGAACAAAGGACTTATGTACACCTACCGCGACGGCAAGCGGGTGGATTCCACCTTCCTCCATTTACGGGAATGGTTGAGTGGCATCCGCAATGGAACCAAGGTCAGCTGCGGCATCGAGGAAGGGTTTCAGGAAGCAATGTCGGCCCATATGGCCACCATTTCGTTGCGTACCGGTAAACGAATCGAATGGGACGCTGTCAATCGAAAACTGGTGAACGTAACGACAGAGGAACTGGAGGCATTGGGGATGGCGTAGGTTGGTCGTTTTGATAAAAAAACATACGACCACAGATTTTTTTAACACACGGGCACATAAGAACACATAGATGATTTTTATTGACTTTCTATGCCTTCTCATGTGCCTGTGTTTTTAATTACATAAAAATTAGTCCTTTATTAGAGTTGAGCTCAAAAGCTGCTTGTGGCTCGCCTGCTTGCCCGCTCCTCCCATGTCCTTTCTTTTCCCTATTTTGCGCCTCGCCAACGGCCACCTCTTATGAAAAAGACCAGTCCTCCGTATCTCATTATTGCCTTGCTCATCCTTTCCGGAGAAGCTATTTTTTTGTTGCCCTTTGTATTGCCACGGGTTTTCCGGCCTACCTTCCTGGAAGTATTTCAGATCAACAACTTTGAGCTGGGTGCAGCTTTTTCTATTTATGGCATTGTGGCCATGGCTTCCTATTTTTTTGGGGGAATCATAGCCGACCGGTTTCGTCCCCGAAAGTTGATGGCCGTTGCCCTAATAATGACTGCATTGGGAGGTTTTGCACTGTCCTCCTATCCTTCCCTCAGTGTCCTGAACTTGGTTTACGGTTACTGGGGTTGCACCACCATTCTTTTGTTTTGGGCCGCTATGATCAAGGCAACCAGGGAGTGGGGCGGTGATCAGAAACAAGGTAAGGCATTTGGGTTTCTGGATGGTGGACGTGGACTGGTAGGCGCACTCATGGGAGTAGTTGGGGTTTATATTTTTTCCCTTTTTATGACCGAAGATGTGGAAAACGTGACGGGCGATGAAAGAAGAGAAGCCTTCCGCCAGGTGATTTTATTTACTTCCTTTTTGATCATTGTAGTGGCATTGATGGTATGGCGCTGGCTGAAAACAGGGACAGAAGAGAGTTCAGCAACAAACAACGCCGACAACAAACTTTCAATTGACAGTGTCATGACTGTCGTAAAAATCCCAACGGTATGGTTGTTAATGGTGATTATTTTATGTGGGTATGTTGGCTATAAAATAACAGACGTTTTTTCTCTTTACGCCAAAGAGGTGATGTTATATAATGAAGTAGATGCAGCCAAAGTAGGCACTTTATTGTTGTTTGTCCGTCCGGTGACGGGGATTACTTTTGGCGTCATTGCCGACCGCACCCGGTCTTCCTTATGGGTGACCATTGGTTTTGTAATCATGTTTTTCGGTGCCCTCCTTTTTGCTTCCGGGATATTGGGGCCAGGACTTTATGCGTTGTTTTTTATCTCCCTAATTGCTACCTGTATCGGCGTCTATTCGATCCGGGCCTTGTATTTCGCAGTTTTGCACGAGGGGCACATTCCGCTGGCGCTGACGGGTACTGCGGTGGGGCTGGTTTCCTTGGTTGGTTATACCCCCGATATTTTTGTGGGGCCCATCACGGGATATTTACTGGACAGTTCACCAGGTGAGCCGGGGCATCAGCATGTTTTCATTATGTTGGCAATTTTTTCGGCGGTGGGTTTTATTGCTTCGGTCGCTTTTCAGCGATATGCAAAGAAAAAAGCAAAAGAGGCTACAGAAGTCGCCTAAAACATATCACTGCGATAAACAAACACGGAGACAAAGAGTACCTATTTTTTCTCCGTGCCTCTGTGTTGAAAAACCCTTTTGCCTGTTCCTTCAATTTGACTCAGTAATTCCTCTGATCCCGGAGTTCAATTTTCATCCGATTATCCTCTGCCACCACGTCAATTAATTTCAAGTACGGATCAACGCCAACTTCAGTGGGCAAACCATCAACAACGATGGAGATTTTATTTTTTATTTTTTCAACTTTATGCTTTTGTAAATACAACTGAACAATTTCTTTTTTACCGTCAACTTCTTTTTCGCCAAATATGCCAATTTCAATGTAATCGGACAGTGGGAGCGAGTTTGTTATTTCCTCCGATTTATCATTTAAATAGGCCAGAGAGTCCACTTGGTTTTCGCTAAATATTTTTTTGCCATTTTTTCCACTCCGATATTTGCTCGATAAAAATGCCAGTTCAACCTGATATTTCCCATCAGTCAGAGGTTTCGTATTTACACTAACCATTCTGTTATCGTACAAAGTGACTGTTTCGAATAAATCCCTGATTAAATAATTAAGCGAATCCGGAATTTCATCTTTTATAAAATCCAACATTTCTTCCGACGTCGTATAACTACCTTCCTGAAATGCGACATGGTCTACATAATTTTTAATTGCCCTGTTCAGGTTTTGTTCCCCGATATAATCGGCCAATGCATAAAACACCAGCGCCCCCTTGGCATAGTGGATGTAATTTTGTCTTGCTGTTGTATACATCAATGGATTTTCTGCTCGCCGATCTCTTGCTCTTCCTCTCAAATATAATTCTAAACAATGCCTTAGAAATTTACGGGATTCCGTTTTTCCTTTATATTTTTCTTTCACCATCACATTGACGTATTCCGCCATGGATTCGGTCACCATTTTGGCGCCGCGTACATCGGCCGGCAGAACCTGGTGCCCCCACCACTGATGGGCTGTTTCGTGTACCGCTGTTCCAAAAACCACATCCACTCCAGCTGTCTCTCCTTCACATACATGTTGGATAAAACCAGCCTCCTCTCCCGTCGGTAAAGTGTTTGGAAAAGCATGTGCGGACGCGCCGCCCGTTTGTGAAAATTCAACAATCCTCAATTGTCTGTGCTGGTAGGGAGAAAAATTTTCGGTACAATAATCCAGTCCTGCTTTCATCCCTTCCATCATCCGGTCTAAATTATAGGTGTGGTCTTTATGGTAATGAATTTCCAGTCCGACGTCTTTCCATTTATCTTTTACGATACCATATTCGCCGGACATAAATAAAAATGAATGCGCAATTTTTTCTTCCATTGAATATTTGAAATAACGGCGATTTTTTTCGGTCCATTCTTTTTCCAAATAACCGGGGGCGATGGCTACCTGATTTTCATTCGTACTCACTGTAGCTTCGAATTTTATCCGATCGGAATCTTTGGACACAAAAGACTGCTTTAATGCAGTACTGTCCGCAGGAAAAGACAGGCTCTCTGAAACGGGCAGGTACAGTATCTCCCTGATCGTCCCTAACCAATTCCCAAAACGGGGAAAAACGTCATCTTTAATTAATGTCCCGTGCTTTTTCACATAGCTATTTGTGCGTAAGAATGTCTGCGGAAAATTCTCCACATTAAAAGTCATGACCAGGCTGTCGTTGGGCAATATACCAGTTGCCAACTTTAAAATATCCAAATGGCAAATATTTGCGATATTCTCCTGACTAATGGGCACTGCTTTTTTATCAAATTGATAATTAATTTTTAAATCAGAAAAATAATTCAACACCAGTGTATCAATGATTTTATCAGAAAAATTAATTAACACATATTTACCTTTTGCTTTAAACTGCCGGGCCGCAGGATAGATATCCATATTTATTTTTACGTCCACTATTTTTGGTTGAGGCATACCCAAAAGGTATTTATATTTCTTTTCTGCTTCAAGAAAAACCAACTTCTTTTCTTTTTGGGAATAATGCTTTTTAACGATGTTTCCATCATAATAAATAGTAAAGCCCAAACTAAAAAAACCAATTAATAGCAGCGTCGTCAAAATTGCAAGTTTTCCTTTAAATCGCCCCCGTGCAACACGCAGGCGTTCACCAAAAGAATAAGTCAAACCTCGCACCCACAACAACCCCGCCCCAACCAATAAAACAAAGCCCGCCATGAGCCAATATATTTTATGAATAAAATAAGCGGGCAACACCGGCCCGTATTTATCCATGTCCGAATAGGCCAGTCCGAATATTTCCCCTGGCCCCTGGTTGTACCTAAAAACACCTTGTTCTAAAAAATGCCAGCCTAAATATTCCGGCCCAAAATGCGACAAAGAAATAAAACCAACCGGAGCAGTGAGCAGCAGAACAAAGCCCAAATATGGGTTGGTAAAAAGAGATTGAATAAACAGCGCCAAACAAGCCCAGATCACAAAGTGAATCAAATTGACACCATATAATTCAAATAAATAATGCCCCACTTCAACATCATAAAAACCATTGTACAATTGAACAGACACCCCACCCAGCATCACCAGGGCCAACAAAACTACCTGCATTTTTATCAGCGCCAATAAATTAGAAAAGAGGAAAACCCAATTGGAAACCGGATTGACATCAACCAACTGTTGTGCCCGGGCAAGCCGGGAACGATGCACCAAAAAACCCGCATATAAAAAAGTAATCAAATTAATAATGCCTGAAAACATTTGGGCAGGCAACTTCAACATCAGCCAGGTCATCGGATAAACTTCCGTATCAAAGCGGGGATTCATCAAGGACATGGAAAAAACCATAAAGACCATACTTGCCAGTACCAGACACAAAAACAAAGGACTTCCGACAATGAACCTAAACTCAATATTGGAGAGCTGCCACGTAGTCTTTATTTGTTGCCAAAAAGAATAATCAAATTGCACCTTCGGAAGGTTAATTTTTTCGATAGTCCCAAAATTGTTTTTTGGGGCAATATTTTCTTCTTTAGTTTTTTTCCAAAAAACAGGCGCTTGCTGACCCAACGAAAAAGCCCTGTACATCCAGCCAAACAAAATAGCTGCCAACCCCGACCAAAGCAGCCGGTTATATATTATGGCTCCTTTAAAAGGAATCAATAATTCGTTCATTTCAGCAACGGTCCAATTGCGGGTAAAATACTGGACACCTCCCGTTCCCAATGGTTCCAGCAAAGCATTCAAAAACAGTTGATCCGTTCCGGCCAGCAATCGACCGAACGCTGCACGCAACAGCACCAAAACAATAATGGCAGCAAACCCCGCATAAATATTCCGGGTAAAAGTAACGGCGACAAATACAATAACCCCAAGCACCAAAACATTGGGCACCATGAATAATAAAAAGGGTTGGACAAATGCCATCGGGCCAAAATCTCCAATTAATTCAGGATTTACCCAGGGCATTTTTATCCCGACAAATAATCCCAACATGACCAACATCGACATCATTAAAACCACCGTTACCCCGCTTGAAAGTTTTGCCAATAAATAATCATTTTTCGAAAAGGGATAAGAATAAAGAACGGAATGTACCCGGCTCTTGAAATCCCGATAAATAGAAACACCGACAAAAGCAGGCAGCAAAAAATAAAGAAAAATATTAAAATAAGTAGCTACCCGATTGACATTAAATGCGGAATTTAAAACCCGCCCGCCATATCCGTCAGCCGACTCCCCGGCCATACCTGTCATCGTAGCAAAAGGAACAATAAAAAACAAAATAGCAAATATATAAGTGGACGGCTGGCGCAGCCAATGTTTTATTTCGTATTTATAAATGGTACTGAACATGAAATTGAAAATTAGAAATTGAAAATTGTTTTTTTCAGCTATACTTCCTCCCTCCGGCCCCCTCCAGAGGGGGAGAAAAGAACGCGAGCCGACCTCTCTATATGGAGGGGGTACGGGGGAGGAAATGCATTAGCGTTACCTATTTATGGACACTTCCGCTGGAAATAAAAAATTTTTATTTGGTACATTTACTTTCTTTCAAAGCAAGAAAATAGACATCTTCCAGATTTGGTTTTATTTTTATAAAACCATCAGCTGGAGCTGTGCTTGCATGCACTCGAATATTAATAGAATTGTCCGGGTTATAGCTTGAGGAAAGCACATCAAAAATAATTTCCATTTTTTCGAGTTCATCTCTTTGAATTATTTTATTCCATATTTTCCCTTCCAATTTTTGAGTGACCGATGCGGGCATGCTTTTTTGTAAAATTCGCCCTTTGTTCATTATGGCCATTTCGTGGCAAAGTTCTTTTACGTCATCCACGATATGAGTCGAAAATATCACGGTATTTTCATTTCCTATTTCTCTCAAGATATTCAGGAAGCGCTGGCGTTCGGCGGGATCAAGTCCAGCGGTAGGTTCATCCACAATTATTAACTGCGGACTATTAAGCAGCATTTGGGCAATGCCAAAGCGTTGTTTCATACCGCCGGAATATCCACTAACATGTTTTTTCCTTACTTCGTACAAATTGGTTACTTCCAGTATTTTATCAATTAATTTCCGGCGTTCTTTTTTTGAAGCAACCCCTTTCAACGTGGCAAAATAATCGAGCAAATTTAAAGCAGAAACTTTTGGGTACACCCCAAACTCTTGAGGCAGGTACCCCAGTATTTTCCGCAGGCTCATTTCATCTTCCAGCACATTAATGCCATTGAAATAAACCGTTCCGCTGTCGGGAGCCTGTAGTGTTGCAATGGTTCGCATCAAAGATGATTTTCCCGCCCCGTTGGGGCCCAGCAAACCAAACATTCCTTTCCCGATTTCGAGGCTTAAATGGTCGATTGCTTTTACACCGTTTGGATAAACTTTTGTGAGGTTGGAGATGGATAAAGTCATTTTGTTTAAGTATTGATTTGTGCAAACAAATGTATCGGCCTCCGATTCCTCATCCAATTTATAGTGTTAAACCTGTGAAAAGCCGTGTTCAAATGACGTAGTTGGGCCTAAAAACCTGCCTTTCCCTTTTAATCACGAAAAGCTTCCCTTTTATCAAGTATTGTTGAACACATCCGATCTTTTTATTTTTTTTGTTGGATAAATACAGTACATGGATCGCCTTGCCAACAATATTGCCTCCTTTTTAATGTCCAATACCGTTTGGGTTTTCTTTTCAGTTATTCTGTTCGCCAGCATCACCATGATCGGGGCACTCGATGGTAATTCCTGGAATAAATATTTTTTCCACATCTTTTCCCTGAGTATTTTGTTTGCCCCGATTTTATTGTTTAGTGGATTCAGGAACCGCCTGCTGAAAAAAAGCAATAAAATAAAATATATTGCCTTTTGGGTTTTCAGTTTCATCATTGCACCGGGGCTTGTTTTATTGATCACTTTTAATGACCCTGAATTTCATGTCAATGTGCTTAAAGCAAGCTGGAAGGGCAATCGCCTGCATATAATTACCAGTGTTTTTTTATTGATCGAAATAATCATTTATTTGAATCACCAGTTATTCAATGAAAAGAAAATTTTAAATCGTTTTGC
>JBCBRY010000205.1:0-13183 GCA_039819485.1 Bacteroidota bacterium
GCTATTTATCAATTTTTAAAAAATTACTGTACTATACGAAAATCATTTGTGGAAAAAGAATTCATTAAATTGGTAGAACCTTTTTTGAGCCGTAAATATGTTATCAGGAAATTTTACTCCGAGAACTGTTTTAGCTTTTTCAATCAGAAGCCCAAAGTTATCTGTTTGTATTTCTTGTTTTCTTACTTCACAAAAAATAAAGATTTAAGACCTACTGTTATTATTCACAAAAGACTCCAGCCACACCCCCGCTCTTACCATGCCGTGGTTTATGAATTATTAGCTTTGTTCAATCAAAATTTAAAAAAAATAAAACAGTATGCTCCAAAAGATGTGTACGACTTAGTTGAAAGGTATTATACAAGAGATGAAGAAGTTAATTATGAACTTGAAAAAGACAGGTTTTTAGAATTACTGAAACATTAATATTTATGTTAGCGCGCTTAATTTTCATTTTTCACAGCCAAAATGATAAACTATTTGTGCCTAAAATTATTCTATCTATTGCTGAAAATAAAAGGACTTTTTCTCAAGTATTTCCCCAGCATCAACAATAGTTCTTCAAACATGAAAAAATTATTTCCGTTCTACCAATATGAATGACAGCATCACTGTTTTTATGATTTTCTATATACATTGCGACATGAGAAACGACACAGATTTTTTACAATAAATATGAAGAATTGACAAGAAACATAGATGGCCAGCCGAAACACAAAAAGCCGTTCAAAGGCAAAAGGCCTGACCTGGATTAGATATTAACAAAGAACACATGACCGAAAAATTTTGGGATCACGTTGCGGACGCAATAAGCACAAAAACCAACCTTGGCCATCCCCGGGACTGGACCGAAGACCACATTGGGACCTTCCTTGCAGACATGGAGCACGATTTACAGAGGATATTCAAAGACAACCCTGAAAAGGCAGAACTGTGCGACGTCAAGAAGTTGAAGGATATTCAAAACAAAGTCAACCTCGCCGTCAGCCCTCCTACATTCCGCAAAATATTTCAGTACAAAACAAGTAAAGGCCGGATTGGTACCTGGAACAAATTTGCCATTTATTTAGGTTCGGCATCTTATTATGAATACATTTTAGAATATGGGCTACAAGAGCCTGCCGTAAAAAAGCAGGTAACAATGGCGACCGCTGTTTCCAATTCTCCCCGCCCAGCAGGGCAAGGTATTTTATCGGCCGAATCGTTCAGTTCGCAGCTAAAAACAAAGTATCAAACCCAGCCGGAGTTTCAATACATCGCCATTGTGGGCGGCGTCCGGGAAAGTTCAGGCCACTTTCCCATGTCAGAGTTTTACATTGATCTTTCGTACCTCGACAAAGAGGCCATATCACGTCAGGAAGCATTGATGCTGCAGGAAAAGGAATCTTACCAGCAGAAAAACATTCGCCGGGTGCTTTTCCAAAATGCCCTGCCGCATGATTTTATTTCAGAAGACATCCTGATGGATCACTCAAGGCTGGTCATTGTTGGCAACCCGGGCGCGGGCAAATCCACGTTTGCCCGGTGGTTGTGCTGGAAGTGGAGCGGCCCCGAGGAACAGCAACAGCCTTTTTACCCGGTTCATATCAATTTGCGGGAACTTCGTACTGGCAACAGCAATTGCATTATTGAATACATCGCCAGGAAATATTTTGCGACCAAAAACGATCCCCACCATTTGATCTGGCAGTACATGTCCAGTTTCCCGGAAAAAATATTACTGTTGCTTGACGGTCTGGATGAAACCAAAAAAGAGTTCAGGAGAAAGCTCTGGGATGACATCAACACCATTTCCGGCAATTTAAAATTCATTGTTTTCACGAGGCCCTACGGGCTGATCAACTCGCAGTTCAATTACGACATCACCTTTGAAATAATCGGGTTCAATACCACTACCAGGCAACGTTACATCGAATTTTTCCTTGGCAGTACCAACCAGCGGTCAACCGATTTTGACCGCTTGATCAAGATCATCACCGAAAATCAAATACTAAATGATTTCTCGTTCAACCCGCTCATGCTGTCCTACATAACACTCATCTTCCTGAACGAGAGAAAGCCAGAAAACATCCTGCGAAACATTGAATCGGATTATGACCTCCAAGACCGGCTGTTAGCCTGGCTGAAGAAATACTATGACACCAAAAGTTACCCACAGTCATTTGACGAGCTTTTGTTGAACTCCCGTGCCTTTGCCTACGAAATGGAAAAAAGACAATTGTTTTTGTTCGAGGCATCAGAAACGATCTCCCCATTTTCGAAGACGACCGACATTTTGTCCCAACTTGGATTGGGGATCAAAGAAAGCAACAGGTCATTGAGATGGCGCTTCCATTTCAACACCATCACTTTTCAGGAATTTCTGGCTGCAGGTTTTGTCGGAGACCGGATTACCGCCAAGGCTTTATCTTATTTGCTGAACGATGAAGTCCAATGGAACTTTGCGCGGATGTTGGTAGGGCACCTTTCCTTAAAGGGCAGGCGGAAAACCATTGACAAGGTTCTGGAAAAATTGCAGCGACGCTACCAAAAAACCGGAAAACTCCACTATCAGCACCTCCATCTGTATCTCTTAGGTGAATTGAAAAGCGATCACCTTGCTGACTACATGGACGATGCATTCCTCGAAAAATTTTTCTTGAGCTATATCCAGACACCCGCTGATTCCAGATGGGAAAGCCTGTTGCTGGAAAGCATAGGCCGGATATTTGCCAAAGTGCCAGTCACCAACCAGCACCAATTTGGGCACCTGATCCTGCGCAACCTTGACCTGTTCATGAAGAAAGTTTATAGCAGGGACGAACACCTGGGGCTCGTTGCTTACAGCAACAGGCTCATCACCCGTTTGTCGTTCAATAAAAACGAAGAATTCATCCAAAACTTCATCGGTAACATCTGGCTCAATTTGCAAAAACTGGCCCAGCCAAACGGGCAGGGGGAAAACAAGACCGACAGCGCGGATACCACGGCGATCGAGAAGATATTTGACCAGTTGAGGATCATCAATGAATTTGAACAGCAACACCTGGTAAAGAACAAAAGCACACTGAAGAAAATCTTACACCAGATCGATCCCTTACAGATGGATCAATTCATCCATCTTAAAGTCTATTGCTGGGCACCGACTGAATTGCAGGCTGATCTGAAGCAAAGACAAGACCGGGTCAACATGGCAACTGACCACGACGCCAATACCGACCAGGACGAGGAAGCATCCAATGCACTGGCCAGGGAAGTAGTTGGCTGGTCTGCTGCCTTTTATGTACTGGCCTTCCAGCATTTAATGTCCAGCACCCCGCCCGACAATTTCCTCAAACAAAACATCACCGACCTGTCTTCTTTCCTGACCGACAGGATAGAGGAAGCAAGTACTTTTTTTTCAACCAACATTCAGGAGATGGCCGTCAGTGCGGAATATTTGATCAAGGGAATGGCCTGTCTGCAACCGCATATCACTATTGAGGAGGTCCTCAATGCGCTCTATAAATTTGCGACCTCCGAGGAAATCGTAATAGTGGACCACCAGCACTACCAAACGCTCATCACAGGATATATCGAGCAGTTGAACCAGCAATTTGATACCGCAGAAATGCATCGGTTGATCAGTGCGTTTGCCTATACAGAAAATGGCTACCAACTCATTTCGAAGTACCGGGAGGAACTGTTCCACTTATTTGAATTATTGCTGGAAAAAGAAAAAACGACCCTGGAAGAAGCGCATTCCCGTTTTAAGAAAAACAATATCATATTGCTCAATTCCAAAGCCGCACTGATCTTGGAAGAATTACGCAATGTCCTGGAGTACGAATATGACAAAAAGTTTTTCGTTGACAGGATATTAAAAAAAGGGCTGGAAAAACACCAGTTAATTGCCGTGGCTTTTCTGCCACAAATACTCTCTTTCCGGTTTGCTTTTTATGACAAAGCATACTGGGATTTTGTTATGTCCCTGGTTAAAAATCGCGGGGCTGTTTACGAAGCATTGCTTATTTTGAGCAACTCATGGATCTATCGGTTTAAGTCCAACCTTGATTACATATTCGATATCTGGCTGATCATTTCAGAACACATTTCAAATAAAGAAAAAGAAAACCTGGTACAGATCAAAATACTTTTTAGAGGCGCATTCAATCTTTTGAAAGCCCTGAAAGAATTCAAGATGGAAAAAGAAATGATTGAACTCCCGTTTGCCATGCTCCGGGTTTTCCAGGCAGAGGCTATCAAGGCCACCGCCCTGAAAGGTATTTTGCAATACGAAGAGCTGTTGGTCTATCCATTGCTTTTTAGGTCCACCCATTCTGAAAAATGTTTCCTTGCTGTCACGCTTGCAGAACTGCCGGATCAAACCGCATACAGCTTCGAAAGCATTGTTCCCAGCATAGTGGAAGTATTCAGCATAAAAGAATTCACTGCCTTGAAAATGTTTTGGGGAGAGCAGTTGTTCCAAGCTTGTCTTGAGTACCATAAAAAGCATACCTTGATAAAAAGCAAGTTCTCGAGCGCCCGATTTGAAAAATATTTCAAAAGTCAACCATGAAAAAATTATCTCCGTTCTGGCAGAGTATAGCAGAAGATATAATGTCTGTCTATGGAAAAGGGCACCCTTCCGGCTGGAACACGCAAGCCATGAAAACCTTTTTGGTAGACCTGGAAGAAAAGCTGATCAAAAAAAGCGAGGATAACTACCAAGTGGCCAAGCTGATCGGAGTGCCATTTATCAGAGGACGCTATGCCATTGAGCATTGGAAGGCGATACACCACTCCAATTTTCGGAAAATATTTATAACCAAAGAGAGCCAGGGGAGGCCTACGACACGGCAACAGTTCGCCATTTACCTGGGGTATGAATCTGCGGAACAATACATGAACCAGCAAAAAATTCAGTTTGCCCCAACCGCCAACGTCCCGTTGACCATTGCCCCGGTTGATTCCACTGACCCCGTCCTCTTTATGAGAATAGGACAAAACGAAAAATCCGAATGGCACCTGGCCCTCGAACAAAACGTAGCTGACCAACAGGGCAGTTTGTCCGTCCCCACTCCCCTCCCCCTGATGGACACCCTGCTCAAAGACCTTGAGCTGTTTTACTTTTTGAGGAATAAATTAACTGGCAAGCCTGCTCACCAGTCGGAAGAACTTACTTCACAGAACCTAAAAGCATTTGACGAGGTAAAAACCAAAATAACCGGCCAGCTCTACCCGGCCCTGTTTCCGGAAAAAAGTGCACTGCGGCCCCGGATGGATACATTCCTCGAATGGTTGGACAAAGGAAAGATTGCGCAATTAACCGTTGTCATCAGCTCGGACTGGCCCGAAATCCTGCACATACCGTTTGAATTAATTCAGCAGCCAACAGCTCAAACACCACTGGTAATTGCCCACGACAACCTTTTGCTCACCCGCAGCGAGGAGGAAGATTTACAGTCATTTCTTAATTCTTCGAAACAATCGCCGTCGCCCACTTTGAGAATATTGTTCGTGACGGCACTGCCCCCGGGGTTGTCCGGCCAGTTCATGGATTTGGAGAGGGAGCAGGAATTGGTCTTTAACGCCATCGATGCCGCCGACCAACAATTTATCCAAAGCTTGAGTGACATCCCAAAAACGAAAAGGGTACAAATCGAGTTCTTGGAAATAGGTTCCCTGGCAGCCATCGACCGCGCGCTATCCAAAGGCGCCCACCATATTGTCCATATCAGCGGCCATGGCTTTTACTACCATGATAAAATAAAGGAACCAGAAGGTTATTTGAACCTGGAAACGGCCCAGGGAGAATTGGCACAAGTTTCAGCCAAAGAACTGGCCGCTGTCTTGAAGCCATACCGCCTTCATTTAAAGCTGGTCATTATCGCCGCCTGTGAATCTGGCCATTCCGGACAGAACAGTGTAGCGACCACCCTCCTGAAAAGCGGAGTGCCGGCCGTTTTGGCGATGCGTTATCCGGTGTTGGATGCGACCGTCACTCTATTCACGGCCAGTTTGTATGAGCACCTTACATTGGGAAAAAGCATTTTGGAATCTTTCTTCAAAGCACGGCAAGTCATTTGGCACTCAGAAAAAACGCCGGCATACGCTTCCGGGAAGCGCCCGGCCGAATGGGATGTCCCCTGCCTTTTCCTCAACCAGCCCGTGGAAAAATTATTGGACATCAACCAGCCGCCCCAGTTAAATTTTTCTCTACATCAAATTCCCCGTTCAGGCATCAACTTTAAAGGCGTAAGAGACGGAAAGTTAGAACCAGTCCCTGCCAAATTGATTGCCCATGGATTTGTCGGAAGACGGAGGTTGTTGGCGAGGCTCACCAATTTGTTCGATTCCAAAAACAGCGGCCGCCCCGACCGGAAAACCATCTGCATCCACGGATTGGGAGGGATTGGGAAAACCTCGTTGGCTGCCCGTTTCATGGACAACTACAAAAACAAAGGATTCAAAATAATCGAATTTGTTGGGAAAGTCTCCCCAGAAGGCATTATGCTGAAAATAGCTGAAAGCACGAACCGGCCGGAATTAAAGCAGGAACTCATCAATATAGTGAAGGAAAAAGAACTGGACTGGGAGGGGAAGCTCAATTACCTGCTCCACGGGTTTTTGAAAAATGCTAAAACCATTTTGTTTTTTGACAATTTTGAAGATAACCAGATAGGCAAAGAAAAGGAGCCAAAACAAGATGGAAAAGCCCATCCCGGCAATATCAACCTGGACACATTAGCCAGCTTCCTCAAGCGTTTATGTGAAAAAATCCAGGCACTAAACGGAAACGCCTACCTCATTTTTACCACCCGTTACAAACCCAGACAACTTCCGCTTCATTTTATCGACTTGCCTCAAATGACTTTTCCGGAGGTGTACAAACTCCTCAACCGTTTTATCGGCCTGGCCACCTTTGGACTGACCGAGCGGATAGCTGTATTTGAACGGATAGGCGGCCACCCCAGGGCTTTGAGCCTGCTAAACAGTTACTTTCGTCATTCTAACGATGTCCAATGGACAGACATGGAGGCTGGATTTGAAAGAGCCGCCAATTCTTTGGCCAACCACGACCTGCTCTTGGGCCTGCTCTGGGAGAAATTGGATGAAAAGGAAAAAGAAACACTTTGCATGGCCTCTATTTTCCGGACGCAAACCTATGAAGACGGGCTGGTGCAACTCTCCGGAGCTACCACCGAGACGGTCAAAAGATTGCTGACAACCCTTCAGGACCTCTCATTGGTTTTTCGTGAAGATGAAATGTTCTTTGTTCACCGGCTCACCTCCCAGTGGTGCTTGAAAAAAATCGATGCCGCCACCCAAAAATCATGGCACCACAAAGCAGCCAATTATTTTCAGTACGTCATTGGGCAGTCCGGTCCTTCCTTGCACAGCGATCTTTCGAGAAATATTATCTGGCATTTTCACCAAGCCGAAATGGAAAACGAGCATGCCGGCGCCTGCCTTGCCCTCTCAAAGGCACTGGCCAGCCAGGGCATGTACCATGAGGCATTGGAAACCATGCGGTCAGTGTCAAAGGAATCAATTGAAGAAAACCTCTTAATCGAAGTCCTTGGGAACCTAAGCGCCCTCTACAGTGATGTAGGCAAAATCAAAAAAGCGATTGATACCGGCAACTATTTGCATACCGTAGCCAGTCGAACCCAATCGCCGGTAGCCTTAGGGTTCAGCCATCAGATATTGGCCCGCGCCTATCTGCATATAGACGATTACCAACAGGCCATCTTCCATTATTCACAGGCATCAGCATCTTTTGAAAAGGCAGATCACCCGGTTGGCCTCTCCACTTGCCTGAGCGGACTGGCCAATGTAATGCTCATGCTGGGCAAATGGGAGGAGGCTTTACACCTGATCAATAGCAATCTACAAATCTCAGACCTGTCGGGGCAGGGAACCTGCTACCACCAAATGGGAGTGATCGAACAACGGAGAAACAACTACGACGAGGCAACTGAACATTACCAAAAATCAATCAAAATATCCATTGAACTCAACGACCTGCAAGGCCTGCTGGCCACTTACCGCCAGTTGGGCAACCTGCAACTTGAACTCGGCCGTCCAGAAGAAGCCTTTAAATTCTATGAACAAAATTTACAGGTGTGGGAAAAAACGGACGACCTGAAAGGCCAGGCAGGCGAACTGCACCAGGTTGGCAGGGCACTACAGGATTTTGGCAAATATCAACTCGCCTTGCAGTACTACCTGCAATCGCTCGATCTGCGAAAACGAGTCCATGACCGATGGGGTATCATGGCCT
Organism: Bacteroidota bacterium; assembly: GCA_039819485.1. GTDB lineage: Bacteria > Bacteroidota > Bacteroidia > Chitinophagales > Saprospiraceae > UBA6168. Next base: position 8,246 of record JBCBRY010000205.1, read on the forward strand.
GCCACCAGCAAATAGGAAACATCTACCTGCTGCAATTTGTAGAAAGCGACAACCCGCCGTTACTGGAGGAGGCGGGCAACCATTACCAAAAAGCTTTGAACCTCTTCTCGTCACTGGGCACAGACCATAAAACAAAAGGCGACATCCTCCACCAACTGGCCATGATCAGCCATTTCAAAAACGAAGATTTTCAGCTCACCCTCGACAAATACCTGGAGGCCCTGCAAATAAAACAAAACATTGATGACACCGTGGGCATGGCCGCTACCTACAACCAGATCGGAGAACTTTACAAGCGCGAAGAAAAATGGAAAGAAGCTATTGATTTTTACAAAAAGTCAATGGCATTAAGAAAAACACTTTCCAACCCCCGCCTGATCGCTGGCACCGCTTATCAACTGGGCGAGGCCCATTTGGCCATAGAAGACCGGCACCATGCACTGGCCTATTTTGAAATGGGCTATCAATATTATTTAGCAACCGGCAACAAACTGCAACAAACGCTGAGCTTGATCCTTATCGGAGCCATCAACCATGAATTGGAAAACCCGGACAAAGCGCTGCATTCATTTAATGAAATATCAAAAGCCAACCTGCCGGTCAGCAAAGAACAACAATCACTGATAAATGAATACTTGCGAAAGCTGAAAAGCAATGACAACGTGAAGTAAGCATGTATGACGAAAAGCATGCGGACAAATCCTTGAAAAGCCGGAACATCAAAATATCGTCAATAAATAATTTGAAAAATTAAAGAGAACTAAGACAAATTGGGTGGCCCTCGAAGCGGGTTCGAGGCAGACTATTGAGCCCACCCAATTTGTGGCGAAGGTTTCATATTATTATTTTTTTGATCCATTAAAGGTGTTCAAAATTAATAAATGTAATTAATTCGTTCAATGCATATTACCTCCTCCCCGCCCCTAGAGGGGGAGATATGCACGTTCTTTTCTCCCCCTCTGGAGGGCGAGGGGAGGAACACATTAGGATTCTTTGTTTCCGAACACTTTTACTATTTATAAAATATTAGTTTGGGTTTAGCTGAAAATCAATACAAATACGATGGTGTAAAATACGATTAGCATGACGGTCATATAGGGGGACATGGCAACCAACAGGACCATGGTCCATATTGGCGACAAAATGAAACAAGCACAAACTGCAAGAACCTCAAGTGCAGGGTTTAATTTTCGATCCTCTTGGTTATTGTTCATAGTTGTTATTAAGTATTTGAAAGGAAGGTCCACAGTTCTATACCCCTTAGGTTTTCCGGGCTGATTCGCTGTTAATGTGCTGGCAAATCTTCCCGTTTACTACGAATTACCTTGTAGTCTTCATACCCCTTGCGAACGCATTTTACCTCCCAATCAAAATCGAAATTGCCTGCGCCATTCATCAACTCCTTTACTTTGAAGCCCCCTGCCGATTTCCCTATGACCGCCAAACCGACCGTATTGGATGAAAGAGGTGTAAGGACAACCGTCATTGTTTCGTGGTTGGCCACCCATTGAAAGTGTTCGGAGAATGGAACAAATGTTTCCCCATTGGTAAGTGTTGCTGTGCCCCGTTCATAGGCAGCGGCTTCAGGGCCTTCGATGCAGGCATACCAGATTTCTTTGTCCGATTGCTGGGGGTGGTCCATTCTGAAGTTCTTACAATCGGCGAATATTACTCCTTCCCCAGTCGACTTTACATACATGCCTGCCTGTTGATTATTGTCCGAATCAAAGACACCTACAGCGCCATGATTAGGATAATCTTCCAATGATGCTATTAAAACGTTTAGATTACCATTTTCTCCCAAAGTATTAATTACTCCTGTGTTCAAGTCAGAACCGAACATATAAGCTTTATCTATTCCCGATTTGTGAGCTACAACGAATCCGCGGCCATTGCCTCCATCAACAAAACTTACAAGGTTTTCATTACTGCTCGAACTGTTCCTGACATATACATTTCCTTCTCCATAAAATATATCAGTTCCATCCTCCTGCCAGACTGCGGCGGGCATAGGTAAATCGACGCTTGCCGAGCCCCCTTGCCTTACAAGACTAAGTGTATTGCCTGATAATAATAATTCCTGAATCTCATTTTCAGGATCAGCGTCTGCATCATCAACCGTAACCGATCCTTGGCCCGGGTCTAAGAAAACCTGGTTTCCTACCCGTACGAGTTCTTGAATTTCATTGTCCGGGTCAGCATCGGCATCGTCTACTTCATCATTTTCAACACTTTGGGCTCTTTCCGCAAAAAGAGCATAGGGAACAGAAACAATTCGGCTGGTCCCCATATCTTCATTACCCATTTTTACATTTAAGAAATAGGGGCTGTCGTACCAATCTATTTGATCGAAATCACCTATTGCATTATCACCCTGACCGATCAATAATTTAAAATACCCGTTCGGCGAAGTTGTTGGACTATGGTCTTCCCGGTAAATAATATTGTTGTTATTAGCGCTGTCCTTCCTAATAGTTATTTGTATATCGATCGTTTCTTCGGTCAACGGACAACCATCCGCATCTCTGGCAATTGCTTGGTAGTTAATGCTCTGAGGCACCTGCGCCATCAAGCAGTAGGAAAAAACACAAAACAGAAAAGTGGAGAGTAAATTTATTTTTTTCATTTTCTAATTTTTTGAAATTAACGGATCACGTTTATTTTTTCGGTCAGAAAATATTGCCAACCATCTGTTACGGTGAGGAAATAAAGTCCGTTTGGAAGACCACCTGTATCTAGCTGGGTCAGCTCGTTGGCAAGCTCAACCGAGTTGATGATTTTCCCCATGGAATCCACCAGAGTGGCTTTTAAGGACCGGACAAATGGCCGGAGATTGATATTTATTTTATGGCTTGCCGGATTAGGATAAACAACTACTTCAATCGCTTGGCCCTTGATTTCTATGGTAGCGGTATACTCACAGTCACAATTTCCGTTTAATTTGACGAATTGAACCAAGCCGGCCGTAAGAGTGTAGGAACTATTATAATAATGGTCAACGGCTGTTTCCCCTACTGTCCATTGCAGGTTAATTTCATTTGCATCTGCAAAACTGCCTGCGCCGGCCAATACTTCCGGGACAAGTGACTGGGCATTTGCAAACAGATAAAGTCCGCTTACAAGTAATAGAATTATAAGCTTTTTCATAAATAGAAAGATTAATGTGTGATTGATAAAAGTCTGTGGAAAATATTTTACTGCGTAGCCGATTAAAATATCAAGGTGTTTCAATCTGATTACGCTGACAACCCGTTAGGGATCTATTCCTTTTAAACGTATTAAATTGTTCGCCGTCATAATATATTCGCCGGTCGGCGGAAATACACAATTGGAAGTTTTTATAATCAAAACTATTTTTTTCTTTATCAATAAAAAAAGATGACCGAACATTTTCAACCGTTGATTCTGATTTATTGACTTCATCTCTTTGACAACTCAAAAAAAGAATGAAAAAAAATATCATAGCCGGCCGACACAGAATTAATTTCATCTTAAAAATATTATATGGTAAATGTAGCTGAACAATTATCTTTCGTCTCATCCGGCCACTCCACTGAATACGAAAGCGTAATAATATTCCCACTTGTATTAATGGAACCTAATCCATTGACTATAAAACCCAAATCGACGTAATTGGTAATAGTGAAATTATTGCCATTTATTTCCGCAATAACCGTTAGACCGATCCCATAGAAATTTACAAATTTTATTTTATTTATTCCATCCGATTTTTCGATAGAAACATTGAAGGTAGATGGACCTAATTCGGAACAATCTTCAATCACGGTATATGTACCAAGAAACTTTTCGCATGATTCCGTTTCACAGAATCCCCCTTCGTAATATGGCTCACAGGCGCAGGTGCCATCGTTGCAGACGCCACCGTTTTGGCAGTTGACACCATCGCATTCATCTTTGCAGGAAAACATGGTTAAAGTCAGACACAGCAGCAAGAAATTTAAGCGAACTAATATTGATTTCTTCATTGTTTAATTATCAAGTTGTTTAAAAACTCCTTGTTGGCCGTAAATCCAGTTTTTTGACCCAATAGGAATTTTCAAACAACTTCTGTTTTTAATTATATGTATGAAAACGTTTTTCTTAATTTGACATTCTTTGCCCTGGTTCAGCAGTCGGAGAAACAACAATTAATACATTCAACTTTTGAATCATTGTACAGATGACCACAAGTTCATTTTATCAATTCTCTAAAACAAATCCAGTTTATCAAATTATCTTCTTATATTTATAGTAAATTATCATAATTAATTATTACAAAACATTAATTATCAGTTATTTATATAAAGTTTTTAATACAGTAAAATTTTTATAATAACAATATTTTTACGTATCAAACTATTCATCCTGCCATGAAAAGTCTTAAAATCATCCGATTGCTGCAGGCACTAGAAAAAACGGAATTAAATGAGTGCCGGAAATACATCATGTCAAAAACCCAGACCACTGGCAGCACCGTACTCGACCTGTATAAAATACTTCGGAAATATTATCCGGCATTTGACAGTCGCGGGCTCGATAGAAAAAAAATATTTCACCGGCTATTTCCCAATACGATCTATTCTGAAAAAAAACTTACTGAAACAGTTTACAAATTAAACCTGCTCATCGAGGAGTTTCTGGTTGTCAAGGAAATCAGGACGGATCCATTTTTGAAAAAAAAATTATTAACCCAGGCTTACGGAAAAAGAAATCTATTTACCCGGTTTGAACAGTCTACCGGACAATTATTAAATCAATTAGAAAAATCTACGGTTCGAGACATGACCTATTATTTGGAAAGAATTAATTTAATCCATCATTATTTTTTTCACCCTAATACCATAAAGTATCAAACCTCTACAATAGGTATCGAAGAAATAATGAAGGGGCTCGACTTTTATTTTCTTTGGAAAACGAGGTTTGGATATTGTTTTTTAC
>JBCBRY010000206.1:0-13145 GCA_039819485.1 Bacteroidota bacterium
ATTTGTTAAAACGGTCAATTAAAAACAACCACCATCGATCCAAATGGAGCCGGATCTTTACGCTGGCCGTTCATTAAAAATTTTATTCTACCTCGAAGAAATCTTATTTCTTTTGCGTGAGGCTTTATTATATCGTGAAAATACGCTGTGTCAGTTCTGGACGGTATCAGCATAACTACCGTTGTGTTTTCCTTTCTCCCTTCCAAGCAACTTTTAGCAATCCATTTTTTTAAATGACTTCCATAGGGAGGATTCACAAAGCAAATTTCACCCTCCCAACTTTGATATAATCCATTGTCATCCACTGTAAAATATTTTTCACACTTTGCTGTCGATGGTTCAGCGCACGGATCTAATGTAAAGCCAAACTCATCATTTAATGGCTTAAATATTTCGGGCGGTGTTTCCCAAAACTGTTTGGTAGATTTTAATAATGCGCTGTTCAAAATATTGGTTCTATTTATGATTTAAGAGTTATTTTTTCCCAAAACTCAGGAGCAAGTTTTTTCCATCCTTGTTGACCCTTGTAAGGCATGTGTTCTATTGCTCTGATATTCTTATAAAAGTGACAGTAAAGACCCGGTTTATATTGAACAAAACAGGCGTTTTCATCCGATGGCTTCATTGGTCTACAATTCCATAATTCAGCGATGCCGATTGCTTTGCCTTCATTATTTTTAAATGTTTCCAGTGTCTTATAATATTCGACTCTCTTCATTTGTCGCTCACCGCATAAGGCAAACAATTCTCTTTTATTGTATGGTGTTTTGCCAGCGCAGATAAGAACAAGTCCCCTGTAATCAGTTGACCATGTTCTTGTTCCAACCTTGCACCACATCATTAAGCTCGCAAATGGTTCTTTCCAGGTCAAAGCTCTAAGCTCTGGCATTGTTGGTTCTGTATTAAATAAGGTTTTCATTGTCTAAAAAATTGGTGGTTATTGATTTTTGAATTTTCGTTTAAGTTCTTTATTTCTTTTCCTCAAATATTTATTAGCCGCTTTCATTTGTAAGTACTCCAGCATCAAAGTGAAATATGATACCCTCGCCTGATCCAATAATTTCAATAATTCTTTTTTGTTCTCTTTGCACTTCATAGTATAAGAAATTTCAGTCCTCGCAAATCAAATAAATCGGATAATCAGCCCGGAAAGCGGCATAGGAATCCAAACCGTGCGATAAATATGATTCGATCAATATTTGGTTGTTCTTCACATTGTTTTCCTGGATTTCGCTGGTATCGCATACGTTGTGCGTACCGATGTACTGGGTGTCCGGCACTGCATTTATTTCATACAATGCCCTTTCCTGTGCGGTGATTTCATTGTCCTAGTCCTGGTCGCAATCGCTTATCAAATGAGTTACGTTGTAACATTGCAACTGCTTGGTGCAGTCCTCCTCTTTTTTACATGAAAAAAGAAGTAGGAGAAGAAATAAAATGGAGTGAGATTTCATGCTTTGGATTTTAATATTGATTGTTGATTTTTAATTCGCAACTAATTTTTGGTTGTTCAAAAAGGAAGGTCATCGAGGGGAGTATCCCCTCCCCCATCGCCGCCGGTATCCTGTTCGTTTTTATCCTTGCCGTCTTTTTTATCACCTTCCTGGCTTGCCAAGGTGGCCAGTGCATGTTTGGTCAACCGGAAATCAATGCCCAGGCTTGCCAGCTTGGTGGCATCGAACACCATAGAGGAGAATACACCATTCTTGAACCGTTTGGACTTTTTCCGGCCGAGGTAAGGTTTTGACTGTTCGAGGTAGAGCTTCAGTTCCATCAGGCCCATTCCTTTCCCGCCGGTGGACATTTTGAAATGTTCCTGGTAGAGGGTGTGACAGCCCTCGATGTGCAGAAAAATAATTTTGGTAGGTTCATCGAATTGTGAACCTGCTTCGATGGTATCCTTTTTATGGGCCACATCGTAAAGCTTGATTTCTTTTTCCTGCTGTACAATAATATGGGAACCGTGCTTCAATTTTCCGCGCACCGCCATGTCATACATTCTTCGCCAGAAATCACCCTGCTCGTCTTCGCTCTCGATATACTTGGCCTGCCGGAGGATCAGCTCCACGACAAAGCCCTCCAGGGTGGCGGAAAACGGGATTTTTTCTTTTTGGGGAAAATCCAATACCTCTTCAAGTACCTTGACAATTGCCAACGGGATGACATGGTTGTTGATCACCCGTTCCTCGTTGAAATCGCCAAGGTGCATCTTGACCGAGCTTTTGGCCTCCAAAAATGCCTTGTCGAATTTTTCGTCTATCAGTTCCCGGTACTGCTGGAGCATACCGGTGATCTGGCTCAGGCGTCCGCTGTCCTGTTCTTTTTCCAGTTTGGCAAATGCTGCCAGCCCTTCCGGACTGCTATCGTACCCGTCGAACAAAAGTGTGATGCAGCGGGTAAGAAGGGCAATGTCGGCAGTTGGTAGGTGCTGTCCATCGAGCAGTACAGCATTGTTCACGACCGTTTGTTCCGTCGATTTTTTCCGCTCGCCGGACCGCCTTTCACGCCCGGTACCGTCCCACATTTTTTTCAATAGCTCTATCTGGTATTTCATCACATCGTTCTTGTACTCCGTGATCCAGACGAGCCCGTTCTTTGTCTGCTCCTGCCGGGCGTTCATCCCGGCAGTGGTGCAGTCGTGCTGGTTGATCGGTGTCCTTGGCTTTCCGAACATGGCCGACAGTGACCAACAGGCAGTGGATTTTCCTTTCTGTGGTGGCCCAAATAGGTTTAGGATGGGAAACCCCTTGAACCGTTCCGGCCATAGCTGGTCCCGGTTGATGGCAGCGAGGTAGTAGGCAATGAGCATGTAGCCGTTCTGGCCGTGTACCTGTAGCATCAGTTTGCACCATTCATTAAAGCTGAAAGTTTTTCCTTTTACCATTCGAAAAAGTTTTATGTGACTGTCCGTGTTGGGGGCATCGTCACTTAGTTTGTTCTGTTCTTCCTCCACGTCAAAGCCCGGGACCACAAAGTTTTTCCCGCCGATCTGTACCCGTCCGTCCTGCATGCAGTCAGTAAAAGAGCCGTCGGGCAACGATATCCCGTTGGACCAGGAGAAAAAGCCCATCGAATGCTGTCCGAGCGTGGAAATCCGGTATACTGTTTCCATTTCTGCGTAAAGTTTTCTTTTGATATTGGTGTAATCGCCTTTCCGGCAATCCCCGGTAAATACGAAGTTGCCAAAGGCTTCCACGGCCTGTTCAAACTTGTCCTTGGTCGTGAACTTGTCCGTCCCCAGGTCGAGGATAAAGCTCTCCCCCTCTTCGTTGATGATCTGCACCTTCCTGGCCGGTTCCTGGTTGCTGTAGACGTGGTAGATGGGCTTGATGATGAAATTGGTCAAAGGCACATGCAGTCCGTTTCCTTCCAGCTTCATGTATTTCTTTTTGAGCTTGGGGTTGTTGCTTCCTATGAATATCTTGTACCGACGCCAGTCATATTCCTGCTCTCCGGACATTTCACCGTCAAACCAGGATTTTTTCTTTTTGTCCAGTTCCTTGTTGAGGATGCGGTTTTCGATTTCCTTCTTGCTGATGTGCAGCCACTTGGCACCGGTCAATACCTTGATGTAATGCTCACGGTAAAAGGAATCCATCATTTCAAGCAGGTACACTGCCTTTTCCAGGCCTGCCCTGAGCGCATTTGCCTCCTTGTCGGTGCCAATGATCGAGCGGACCAACCACAAAAAACCGTCCTGGATACCCAGGTCCCTGTCTTCCATCAGGGTCAGCAGGGCATTGCCGCCGTGTTCCCGGATAAAACTGTCTGCGTCCACCTTCCTGGTGTCATCTTCCAGGTAAGCTGGCAACACCTGAACCTTTGGGTTCACGCCGCCCTTTATACAGGCTTCTATCCACTTTTTAGCCGCAACCAGTCCAGGAATATCCACCAACCGGCCATTCTCGTATTTTGGATCGTAGTCGGGGACAATGACCCACTCATCAGCATGTTTTTTCATCAGTTTTACCTGAGCTGGATTGAGCGCAGTACCACTTACACCGACCGTGTTCTCAAACCCGTTTTCGGACATGGTAATCGTGTCTGTATACCCTTCCACCAAATATCCTTTTCCTGCCTTCCTGATCGCTGCTTTCGCCTGGAACAGCCCGTACAGGTAGTTCCTTTTCTTGTACAAAAGGCTTTCGTTGCTGTTCCGGTATTTCACTGCATTTTTATAGGGGTTCAGGGGAGAAACACGACCTGCAAAACCGGCGATGGACTTGGTATAGTCATAATTGTGGAGCGGGAACATCAGCCGCCCTCGGAAGGTATCATATTCGCCCTTTCCGCTTTTGGAGATCAGTCCGAGATGGACCAGCTTTTCCCTGTCGAGTCCCAGGTCTTTCCATTGCTTGACCAGTACATTGTCGTCCGGGTAAATCCAAAGCCCGAACTTCTCAATGGTGCGGGCCTGGTAGGACCGGCCATAGCAGTCAAAACGGTGATGGTCTTGCCAAAATCCGTCCACATAGTTCACGTCGTCATGGTCGAGGCAGGGGAATTGATGCTGACCATCTTTGCCCAGGTTTTCCTGGACAAATCTGTTTACCAACAACAGGGCTTCTTTCCGTTCCCGTTCTTCTTTTTCCCGGTTGATCTGTTCAAGGGTTTTCTGTTTGTCCTGGTACCGGACCGTAATGCTGTTGATCGCCGCTACCCTTTCCAATGCTTCCGGGTAGGTCAGGTTTTCCATTTCCATTGCCAGGTTCACGGGTGTCCATGTCTGCGCACAGGCACCAAAACATGTAGCGATGTTCTTATCAGGGGAAACGACAAAAGAAGAGGTCTTTTCTGTATGGAACGGACAACATGCTTTCCAATTGGCCCCTGTTTTTTTCAAACCGGGGATCAGTGTTTTGGCCACTTCCAGAATGTCCGATGTTTTTATGTCGTTTGCGTTGGAAATCATTCTTTGATCAGGTATTCAGGTTTAGCAAAAAAATATTATGCTCCCCGTGGGAAAAGATGTAGTTCGTTCATGGATTTTGTTTAGTGCTGTAGTGGGATTTGTTTACCGGTTCAATCCAAACTGGAAGAATTTTATTTTCCAGATCGAACCGATTTCATGGCAAAAGCTGCCTGTAAAAATCAATTGGGGAATGGTGATCAACCTGTTTTTTGATTCGTGCATTATCGGGGATATTTCAAGTGCATGCATTATGCGGTCGATGTCCAATTGTTTGTGGACTTCATCGATGATCATCAATTTTATCAGGTCTGAATATTTTCTCTTTTCCAGTATTTTGTAAATATTTTCGGAACTGGAATTTACCCGTCTTACTTCGTAACCATTATAATTTGCGGCGATGGATTCTGCCAGCATTGTTTTGCCGGATGCTTTCGGGCCGTAAATGGAAATGATCGGTTTGTTCCTGAAAATTATACTCTGTTCCTTATTGTTTTTTTTGGCTGACATCACTGTTCTTTTTTTATTGGTAAATAAAAATTTTTTAAAAACGCGGCCGGGTAATTCAGGAAAGCGCCCCCTGTATCCTGGAAAATAAATTCCCCATTTTTTTCCTCTTCGAATTTCATGATCGCATAACCGCCATTTAATTTGGGCACATAAATCTTTTTACCTTTTTGCAGGTCGGATTTTACGGCCCTTCGTGACACAAATAATTTTGTGGTTTTAATCTCTATAATGGAAACTGTTTGCATGGCTTATCCCTTTCTTTTTTCCGGTTCCACATATTTCATTTCGAGGAATTCGAATATTTCCTTTTCGTTGAAAAATGCGAGCCTGTTTTTTCCATTGGCCGGATACCCGCCTTCACAGCGGTACCCCCGTTGGTTGAATTTCCAGAGTATCTTTCTTGAATATTCGGACGGGCCGGTACGGATCAAAAACTGCATCCCAAAATTTCCCTCTTCCACCATAAATAAATCTATTTTTATATCGTGCTGGTAGAGTTCAATTTTCACCTGTTTCCCATCCTCGATATTTCCGGTTGTGACTTTCCCAATTCCTTTCACAGCCTTTACAAAGGCTGGATGGTTGATTTTTTTAAATCCAAAAAAATCACCGTTTATCCTATTGGGCACGCAGACTATTTCAATGTCCTTTACTTCTTTTTTTCTCCTGCGTATGCTCCCCGCTATTTTGCATTTTCCCTTAGGGCAATGCATTTTTAATTTTTTCCAAACCTCAAGGGCAATTACCTCGGCTTCGGACAGTCTGTGTTTTTTTATATAGATAGCATTCATGGAACCCGGGATTAAAATGGCAGGCCAAGGTATTCGCAGTCTGTCCAGTGGATCAACTTGCCCTTAAAGTCACCCCCTTTAAAAAAATCATAAAAATCATTTGCCGAATCAAAGCCATCGTTAAAGGCCAAATCCTCCACTTCACAATCTTGCAGAAAGTCACCATCTATACTTACTCCCATTTGATCCGAAAAAAGGTTTTTTATTTCTATCTCCTGCACGGAAATACATTTAAGGACCGGTGCAAACTGGTACCTCTTTGGTGTGCGGTTATTGATCACAAAATGGATATCCCTCCCCGGTTTCCACAGATTGTTTTTATCCAGTCTTATGGTGTGGATTTTTGGTTTGACACTTGTTACGGCCACGTCCGGAAGGTTGGCCCCATATAGCCATTTTCCATAACCGTCATCCGACAGTTTTTTGTCAGCAATACCCCTCCAAATCTTTTCTACAAAATAGGTGGGCATCCCGTTTTTGAACCTTTTTGAAAAACCTAAAGTCATTGTTTGATCATTAATTCGATGAAAATATATCGACCGGTTCGAAATGTACCAGTTCGCTTTTTTTTATCCTGTGCCGTCCCCCGCCGAAGTAAAAGGCAGCGTAGGCATATTCATATCCATCACTTGATTCGAGCCACCTGCTCAGGAGGTAGCCGAAGCCGTGAAGCCGTGAGTAGATCATTTTGTTTTATAGTTTTTGATCATCATAATTACCTTTCAAGCAGGGGGACAAAAGAGCTACCCTACCCTACTGTAATTTCAGTGGAAAGTGTAGCTCATGAGTTTGTTTAGTGAATGTGTAAAAGGAAAATTGGGAGGCTGTTAGCCTGGTGGATCAATGATATTCAATCCTCTACTTGTTTCGATGATCGTATATCCAGCTTTTTCAAGTTGTTCTTTAAAATCATTGAAATTATTTTTCGGTGTGGTGGGGTCTAATTGTGTTTGCATCCTTCGGTATGCCTGTTTCAACCTTTGTTTTATATACCTCAATTCCTTGTCCGCAACAAGGACTGTTTCAACCGACCTGTTAGACTGTTTGCAAACAAGTGGCTGTTCTTTTTGAAACGGCTGTTTAACAGTTGTTTCAGGGATTTTAAAACCAATTTGGTGGGTTGTTTGGGCTATAGCTGTTTGGCTGCTTGAAACAGGTTGTTCATTTCTGTTTGAAACAACTGTTTTACCGGAATTTCCTATGTAACCATCCCCATTAATATCCACGTTTAAAAATTCCTCTAACCAGTTCAAACAGTCATCATATCTTTTGGAAACAAATGCTCCTAAAATTGATGATATATTTTTTTGCTTCAGGGGAACTTCACCGGCTTTTTCGCGGACTGCCAATATATAGGTGGAAAATATGAGTATGAATGCGGCCACAAAATCGGCGATATAAACGTAGGACTTCCGGCGCTGCTTTTTTTGGTTCAGTTCATCTTCTGCTTTTTCAGCAGATGCAATTAAAAAGGCAGTCACCTTTTCATTGCTGCTATCATTCAACAGGGCAGAAGTCTGGTTAGCTGCAATGGCTGCCTTTTTCCTTTCTGTCTCGATTAAATCGGCGGCCAGATTTCTCGCTTTTATTATTTGTTGGGCATAAGCCCTGTCGGAAGGGTCATCGTTCTTTTTATTGAGCAACCAGGCGAAACCTTCTTTTTTATAGGATTCCCTTTGCCAACGGTCACCGTCGTTAATCGCACGTTCTATATACTGTCTTCCTTTTTTTTCGGCCTCTATGATCCTTTTGGTTTCTGAACTCAAAAGGGACTGATAAAAAAGTGCATATTTCTCCTTGCTTGATTTATTCAAGCTGTCATTTAAAATGACAGCTTCAAAAGTTTCCTTTTGCTCCTGGTCGGAGGTCCAGGTATCCGCAATTTCTGGAGCGGCCCAGAATGATGAAGTAATGGTTGCCAAGAATTTGAAGATCAATATAAAAGCCACCAGGTCGAAAAATTTTCTCTGCGGTCTATTCAAAAGCCTTCTGTTCGATTTAAACACCCAATTGAGAAGCGGCACTATTCCTTGGTCTATAAGAAAGTACATTGCTGTACAGCCCGCATAAACGACCAATGGCCGAACAGCCGGGCTATCAATATTTATGCTCCATTCCTGGAGCGCCGGGTATACAAAAAGCAAAGTGGTAATTGCCAGAAACTTACTGCTTGCCCAAGAGGCAAGGGAAAAACCTATTGCTATATTTTTTGACTGTACCAAGAATAAATTAGAAATTTGCATCACATTCTTTTTTACAAAGCCTGTCAATGCACATAAATATTGGCAGGCTTTAATTTTTAATTTAGAAAATAAAATAGGTAGGAATGCTGTGATGTTTTCTCAATAGGAAATTGGCATTAATGAAAAAATGCCTTTAATTTTGTTGCATTCCGAATATCATTACCCGCGCGGGTTGCAGCCCATTAATGCGGGTTTTTTTATGCCCTTTCGGGCAGCTTCTTTTTAAAGTCGGGGCACGTAGGCACCCCGCCGATTTTCCCTTATTAGTTCGCTTGGAACTAAGCAACTTAAACTAATATCGGGGAGCGGCTTTCCGCCTCCCTGAATATTTTCCAAAGTGAATATTTCTCACCCTGACAGATATTTTATTGAGCAAAAACCGCCGCCCGGAAAAATAATGGACGGCGTATAAAAATCGCTCTATCTAATTTCAAAATAGTCCCGACTAAAAGCCGGGAGCATTAAAAAAAAACGAAAACAGGTCTTTGGATTATAGGGTAGAAAAAATGCCGCTACTATTCAGGTGAGGAGCAACGGCACTCTTAACAAATTATAATCCTTGTCTTTAAGAGGCACTGAGATAATGTTTCATAGTCTGAAAAAACCCGATGCCCAACGAGGGGCACCAGGTTTATTTAACCCCAAAAAACCAAATCTTTATTATACCACAGTTCCCGAGAGTAGGGAGGTGACACTAACGCCACCTCCCATTTTAGCCAGATCATTTATTACAGTTTTGGCACGGGCAAAAGGTTGGGCTACTTTCTCAGAAACGGCATATATGGCCATCACCGCTAATTTGCCAGGTTATCCCAACTGTACCCCGGCGAAACACCTCAATTTCCCGATACTGCGTCCGTCTGTGGTATAGGTTTAAGTTCGATTGTCAAGTTGAAAAGTAGCGACCCGTTGGCCGCTACCATGAAATTTTGCATTAACAAAATTTCCATTATGAATCTTTTAGGCAGCGACCTTAATTTCAAACCTCCATTGTCTTCCAGCTTTATAAGTTCTGTATTTGTCGTATAACAATGCTCCTTTGGTCAATTTTTTTAAGTGACGCATAAGAGTACGATGACTGACCTTTTCAATTTTCAGTACATCAATTGTTGTTAAAACTTGTTTTTCTACTATTTTTGACATCACATGACTTATTTTGTCTTATTGTGACACAAATATATGTTCGATTGATCGAATATTGCAAGTTTAAATGGAATAAATTTCCTTCTTAATTTCTAATCTATCCAATGAAACGCACACAATCAACTGAGGGTGAAAGACTTACAGAGATTTTACATCTAAAAAAAATTTCTCAATCTGAATTTGCAAGAACCATTGGTACATCCACTTCTAATGTGTCAAATTGGAAAAAGAACAATGTATTACCTGAAGGAAATATCATAAAAGTAATATTGGAGAAATTGCCTGATATAAGTATTAGGTATTGGTTTATTGGAGATGGTGAACCATTGCGAGGACAATCAATCGAGGTGACAGATAGCGGTGATAACGAAGAGATATTGATAAAATCTCTTGGGCAAAAAGAATTAAGAATAGAAAAACAAAAAATATGGGAAAGGCTGGCCATGAAAGCCGTGAATGGCCTTCTGAAAATACTTGAGGCAAAAATTCCGGAAAACGATCTGGAAGAAATGAAAAAGGAGTATGAAATAGAGCGATTGAAGAGGCAAAGAAGCAAGTAGGGTTCAACGGTGTGGTTTTTTGCTAAATTAGAGTGCGCTGCAAACAACAGTTTACAATTAAGAACACTTTAAATTTGATAACAATGAACCACAGACGCTCAAAAGGAACCGAATGCAACAAATTGAGCAGCAATCTAATAGAAAGGTTGTATTGGCTCCTAAAAGTCTTAAAAAGGCTTTTAAATTGATCGTATTTACTTGCCTCTAAATAATTGATAGACAATTAGTTAAACAAAACGGCCCTTTAAAAAAGGGCCGTTGTTTTTTATGATTAGTGACCAGATAAATCCTCTATAATTATAATTTCTCCGCCGCCTTTTATCCTTTCCGCGTTTTTAATTTCTAAGTTTTGGAAATCAGCCAATGAAGCTGTTTTTGGGAAAGAAGAATTAGATACATTTTTCATGTCAATCAGATTTTAAAGGTTAATAATTGTTTGATTGACAAAAAAAGATGATTGCGTCTATGGCTTCCACCACAAATCAGTGGCATATAAAAGACATTATATAATTTATTATGACACGTTTATTATCCGTAAACATTTGATATTCAACGACATATAGTTCACTGGGGATCACATAAAGTATAAGAAATGGAACCTATCAAACAATTAAGTCAAGTAAGTACCTATAAGCCCAGAACCGGGCTTATGCTGACACTGTATGATCTATTTCGGGGGGGAGCATCGAGGGGAGAAGCTGAGTCCTGCTTCAATGGCATCGGTAAAACCACAGAACATTTCAGGGAGGTATATGGTCAATTGAAAAGAAAACTGTTGGGAGGAGTACTGTTCTATTCATTCAACGATTATTCCAAATACATCCAGTTGGAATTTAAGGCACTAAATGATTTCACCATAGCAATAAAACTCATACGAACGGAAAACAAATTGGTGGCCATCCCCGAATCAGAAAAGGTATTTGAAAAATTGGTGTATTTGGGTCTTACAGAATTTGCCCTGGCCATTGCCATTGAGTTAGAGCATCATTACGCAGTCGTTGAAGCCAATAAAAAGAAATACGACAAGTACAAGGAGTGGGTCAGGCAATTGAGGTTTGCCTATTTTAAAGAAATCGAGATTATCCAGTTTTACAACGAAGTTGCCTATTGCATTACCAGGCAGAAAGAATTGCCGAATGTTCCTGAAGAGTTGAAAACAATTGCGGGTCAGGAACAAATCAAAAGCTATCGTTTCAATCTTTTCTATTACTCTACGGCCAACCTTTGGCATCGGGTTCACAGTGACCATGTGAAAATCATATATACCTGCAAGCAGGCACTTGCATTTTTTACTAATTACGAAAACCCTCTTCCATATACGACTACATGGAACTTTCAACGCCAAATGATTCCGATTCACATTGCTATGGGTGAAAACTCATTGGCTGAAGTTATGGCCAGTAAATGTTTGAAGGTTGCCCGTAAGGGAAGTTTTAATTGGCACATCAGCTTGATCTATAAGGCATTAGTAGGTTTCCACTCTAACAAACCAAAGATTGCTTTTCAAGCATGGAAAACGGCTCATAGCGTACCCATGAAGTTCAAGCAAACGCCTGTGATCAAACAAAGGTGGTTACTAATCCAAAGCTATCTCGAACTGTATGCTAAATTGGGCAGGCTTCACATGCCGCAATCGTTTCGGCTGTACAAATTCCTAAACAGCGTCCCAACCCTTAATGCGGACAAAGGTAAAAACAATGTTGCCGTCATTGTCTGCCACCTGTTGCACCTATGGATCGATCATAAAAAAGAAGCCTTTGGAGACAAGGCCAAACAGCTAAGAGCTTACACCAATCGGCATTTGAATCGCTCTGACTACGATCGGCCCCGCTGGTTTCTACTCATGTTGGAGAAATTCTACGATGCTAATTTTCACCCAGTCCGCTATCAACCACGCATTAAATACCTATGGAAAAAGATCAATAATAGTAAAAGCTATGTCACTGCCCAAGTTTTCGAGACGGAGGTGATACCGTTCGAGTTGGCTTGGCAATTTTTAACCGAAAAACATTAACCTGGCACAGTAACTTGGCACACACTCGGCACGCGGTTTTTTAAGTTGCTGGTTTTCAAGGGGTTGCAAGAAATGGGTAAGTTTCCCACCTTCGGTACTCATTGATAATCAATGGTTTAAGCCGAGTCGTTTGACTCGGCTTTTTTTGTTTCAGGAGACTTGGGTACAACATAGGTACAACAAATTGAATTTTTGAATTTTTTATTACCATTTTTAAGTACTTAACCTTCCTTTTCAATTTTATCATTATTCAAGCAACTTATATTATAAAGAAATTTAACTAAAAACGATTTGAGATTTAGCTTTTAAAGTGCTGGATTTATCTCTAACTATCTAAAGAACTCTATCTATCATTACACGTTATTTTGTTATGTTTGTCTTTATTATGTGTGTACCCAGTATATAGCTCAAAATTTAGAATATATAAAATACAGCCGATATGGAACTCAACAAACTAATTGTTCATCAAGTTATTAAAGAACAGAAATCAAAAGAAACAGATAGAAAATTTTCAAAAGAACTTACAGTTATTGACGCAAATTCAAGAGGGTTAACCAATACGCTTTTAAACAGTTATAAAGATGATAAAACCCAGCTTGGCATATTCAACATTGGAAATCACACTAAATTTCCAGACTATTATAGCAACTACATAAATTCTGAAAGAACCGACGAAGATTTCATTGAATTCACGAGAGACGCAATGGTTGGATTGGAACATTTAATGAGTCGGGAGACGATGTCAAAAGGCGGATACGTTGTCTTCATTGATTATAAACAAAATGATGGTCAACCTTTTATTGGAATATTTCTAATTAGAAAAACTAAAGGTTCAATATTTGAACCTGTCCTCTTCCCCTAAGCCGCAACCGCCCTAAAGTAGAATTTCTCGTTTAGTTTTTCCATTTCATCGGGCGTTCTGTACCCGATTGAACTGTGCGGCCGGATACTGTTGTAGACATGCCACCAGTCCTG
>JBCBRY010000207.1:0-13143 GCA_039819485.1 Bacteroidota bacterium
GGGTGGGCAAGACACACCTGGCCAATGCCATCGGGCTGGAGGCCCTCAACAAGGGGCACAAAGTGCTGTTCGCACATGCCAACGGCCTGATGGACAGGATCACGGCGGCAAGGGCCGACGGCTCGCACCGGAGGATACTGTCCAACATCCTGAACACGGACCTCTTGATCATCGATGAACTGGGCTTCCGGAAGATACCCCAACAGGCACTGGACGACTTCTTCGAGATCATCCGCTCCCGTTACGAAACCAGGTCAACCATATTCACCTCCAACAGGAATTTTGAGGACTGGCAGCAGATTTTCGGGGACAAAGTCCTGGCAGGGGCCATCATTGACCGGATCGTACACCATTCTTATATCATAAAGATTACGGGGGACAGCTATAGAGTGAAGGACTTTATGGCGGATAAGAACTGATTTTTTTACTTTTACAGTGGTACCATTTTCGTGATCATTCCTGGTACCTTTTTCATGATCATTTACATTTGACAGATTGCATAACCAGATAGTGCTTCCTTAATATTTTTGGCTATGCCTCTATCTTCGAGTGAGGAACCTATAAAGATATTTACCATGTCGCTTTATTTTGAAACCAGACGATGAAGACAGTAAAACAAAAATACCTACATTTAGGTATAATTACTTTGACTAAATTGTTGCTAAAACAACCATTAGCCAGGCAAGTTTTGACAAAAAAACAAGAAACCTTAAAATGTCCAACTAAGTCAAATAGCCGACAAATTAAACCTCGGACATCCACAACCTCGCTGCCAACCTCCTTTCTCCGGGTCCTGTGACATTAATATAATCAAGTGATTTAGATGGAGCTGTGCCCATCCAAGTTTGCAGTATGTTTAAAGGGTTTTGTTCGGACCCAGCTGTGCGAACTACTTGTTTCTTTAGATGCTTTTTTCCGTTCCTGCAAGTCTATCGAATCAGACTCACCTCACCAGATGCAGAGATAGAGCGGCCATCAATCAACAACAATTCGGCTAAAAATACATAGACCCCAGCATGGGCCGGATCTCCTTTAACCGATCCGTCCCAGCCTTCTTCTGAAGTATTGGGAGTAAGGTTCTTTTTGTCGAAAAGCAACCCGCCCCATCTGTCAAAAATCTTCAGGGATGCAATTGAAACCACAGAAGGCCCCGTGTAAACAGTGAAGAATTCGTTGATACCATCTCCATTGGGGGAAAATACGTTCGGGGTGAAAAAGCTTGATTCGTCATTTACGGTTATGTTGATTTGGTCGGTGGTACTGCAACCATTGCTATCCTGCACTTCGATTTCATAGGTAACAGACGAAAGAGGCATCACAGAGGTCGTCAGGCACTGTGGACAATCGAGAAAGTCAGGAGGACTCCAATTCACAGAAGGGTCGACCGCAGTGGTAAACGCTTCCAACTGAACACTTTCGCCTAAACTTATTTCAAGGTCTCCTCCTGCATCTAGGATTATCTGGTCAGGCTCCGCTAAAGTGATAAAAGATGTTTTAGTGCATCCGGTCGCATCCTCAATGACTATTTCATAATCGCCGGGTGAAAGGTCAAAAAACTGGCCATTGGCTTGAAGTTGAAAACCACCGTCAATGGAATAATTGATAGGTGGGACTCCACCGCTGACTGTTTCTACATTGATAAAACCATCATTGCGTTCGAAGCAGGAAGGGTCGCCGAAAGTTATATCAAAATCAATGGTCGGATCAATTATTTGGCTGGCGCTACCCTGACATCCTAAACTGTCGGTCACAGTGACCCCGTAATCACCAGGTGAAGAAACCGTTATCTGGGGGGTACCCTCCCCTGTCGACCACTGGTAACTGCTGTACGGTCCGGTCAAAAGTGTCACTTCATCCTGGTCACATAAACTGCCCTGAATTTCTATAGCAACAGCGGGCAAGGGAAGGACAGATAGCGACAGACAAACGGTGGAGTCACAGCCATTTGGCATGCTGTACACCAAGCATGCTAATGTGTCGCTTGAATAGGTGACTCCTTTCCATAGAATGCTTTCACCGGCACAAATAGTCTCATCCTGTACGACGAGTACCGTATCCCCTTCAGGGATTTCAAATATGGCCGTAGCAATACAGCCATTGGTGTCTTCGACGGACAGTTCATATTGACCAGCATTTAATCCGAGATTGATACTATCCATCGTTCCATTGCTCCAAGAATAGGAATACGGCATGGTACCTCCCACGGCCGTTCCTTCCAAACTGCCGGAACTGTCGCAGATTGCAGGGAGCCCGGAATAGGTTATTGACGGTATCAAAGTATCTGGTTCCACCAAAACGATTGTATCGATTTTTTCACAGCCCAGGGCATCAACGGTCGATACCACATAAGTTCCTTGTGACAGATTATCCAGGAAAGCTCCCTGGGTGCCATTGTCCCACGAGTAATCGAATGGAGCAACTCCACCATAAGAGGACAGGCTGACAGAACCGTCGGCAAACCCATGGCAACTGGGATCGAGGATATTCGGTTCTGTGATCATTTGTTCATTGGAAAGAGGGAGTTCCGACACCGCTGTCAGACTGGACTCGCCCCCGGCATAGACCGTGGTCAAAACCTTCCGCACTCCAAAACTCAGATCGGCGGCATCGTTGTGATATTGGACATTTTGAAGTGCAGTTTCAAAGTCACCAATCGTGGCATTGCCACTGTTTTCAAGTGTCAGAAAGGGAGTATTGTTTCCAAGGATATTGATATTATTCGCTGCACTGAGGGACAGGTACTCCTGCCCTAAATTTAAGAACCCGGTTAGCTCAAGGGTAACGGTTTCGAGCGAGTCAAAAGCCGAGACAATCACCACATCGGTATCCGTTACCGATACCGGAGGCACACAGAATGTATCTCTACAGAAATCACCCCGGAAGGCAAAAGAAGAATTATCATAGTCAAGATCAACCAGAATATTGCACGGAGGAAGCATACATTCGGTTTCTGAGCCAGCACCTACAATGGATATAGGCAAGTCGCAAAGCCCTTGCAAAGACCAATCAGTGAAATCAACCTCATAAATTTTAGAATTAGTTGGTGTCCGGCCGATGGCATAGGTTACCGAACTGTCGCAACCGACCTGGACAGTGGTCAAAGCATCGATCGGAAGTACGTCAGCAGGAAAGTCCATGACCACCTTGCTTAAAAGAGGATTTTTCATATTTACCTCAACAAGTTGGTTGTTAATACTGTGGAGATAAAACCTTCCTTTCCGATAAGTAAGACCACCCTGACACTGCATGTTTGGAGGGAGGTCTCCGAGGTACTGTTCCTGGGCAAAGAGCGCAAGCTCTTTCTTTGTGATCCCCTGGCCAGCAGAATAGGAAAACCCCAGTTCATCACAAGTCCATCCCCTCTTATTGATATCGATGGTCAGAAAGTCGATAAACTCGATAACCCCTCCTCCCGGATCATTATTGATCATCAAGGTTGTATCCTGAAAAGTCTGGGTTTTCCCGTATGCATATTCTGTCCCATCACTCGTCACTAAAATGTCAAACAGTTGCCTGATAATAAATTCCTCACCCAAATCTGTGTGCGAACACTGCCCTATATCAATTCTTCCGACGTTGGTACGAGGAGTTGGCCCTACAAATGAACTGTCGTAGGTGATTATTTCTTGTGAACTCAGAAACCAAGGCATTAGAAGCAGTAAGATGACTCCCAACCATTTTTTTTTCCAATTAACCTTTTTTATGCTAATAAAAAGTTCCATAAATCAAGCGGCTGAATCTATGAAGCCCTGCACTTAGTGCAGGGCCCCATAAGATTTCCAGTATTCAAAACTACAAATTCCCATTCATAGTGATACCGATCTGATACACTGTGAAAAACATCATTCTGTTTTGATCATTTTATCCGAGGCATATATACCTCCATCTTTTTTGATCAAAACAATGTACAACCCACCTGCCAGATCCGACAATCCTTCCATGCTCATGTTGTTGAGTCCTTTGTTGAAAAAGTGGACCCTTGACGTTACGACACTTCCAAATGGGTCGACCAACTGGATTTCTCCTTCAAATGGTTCTTGCACATCGGGAACTGCGATATCGATCTTAGAGGTAAACGGGTTGGGAAATGCCGATACCTCGTGGATTCCACCGTTGGAAGGCGGGGCGATGAGTCCATGTATTGGATCATCATCATCAAAATATTCACATCTGATCTTTACCCAAAACAGAGAATGGGCTTCTGTACAGGACACTCCGGTAACGGCTATTACGTTTGGTGGGGGTTCTGTAATAGTGTAATTAACTGTTTGGGGGCCGTCCTGTCCTTCTTCATCACACTTAATATGTTCATTTAATCCACTACCAGTTATGAAAAACTCATCCGGTTGATGGAACGTATTGTACTTAAAAATGATGGTGGTACCTACAGGTAGGTCGTGATAGAAGAAAACCGTTTGATTCCCTTCTCCATTAAGCGTTTCCTCATAATCGCAAATGTCCACCTCCTCTGCAGGATAGCAATAACCTTCAAAGCATTCCTCATCATCTTCACATGTAGGGACACAATCTGTGCTTCCTGCTTCTGGCAGGCAGAGGCTCACGGTTTCACCGTTAATGATTACGTCCACACATTCTCCAGTCTGGCACTCCCCTTCAATACAAGGAGAATAACAGGAACCTTCATAGCATATCAAGCCATCGGAGCATTCGTTCTCTTCACCGCATGGGTTGAAATTGTCCGAGTGAGGATCCCCCCAATCAACGGACTCACAAGAAGCCGGATTGACCCAAGAAACGATCAGTGGCATATCAACATAGACATCGTAGATCGGATCAGGCCCAATGTTCGCATCGAACAAGCAGAAGCCATATTCTGAACACCAGTCATTTTCATTGCTGTCCCAAATTGGCTGTACTTGGTGCATTTCATCCCATTGCCCCAAAACAATCGCCGGATTGGCCGGAACCGGAATATCCTGAATGACTGCATTTCCATCGGCATCAAATTCATAGGTGTTCAACCAGCCTCCTCCTTCACAGGGGTTGGAATAGTCATTCGGTTTGTAAATGAAGAAGTGAGAAGTCCAGCTACTTTCATTATCACATTGGCCCTGGTCGTTTTGCATGACGTATTGTGACCCCGCAGGTACACAGCCACCGCACTTCCAGATCGAGCTGTAAGCATCATAAAATTCCTCCGGGTACCCTTGCTGGAGTACATCCTGGAACCCGATGATGTCATTGTGGTTGCCACTGCCATAATAATCGATGTATTGGGTGGTCGTGCAACTTGCCGAACCGTTACTTCCGATAAATTCGATGACGAAGGGATAAGTGCCGGGGTTGTCTGGTTTCCACAATACATCATCGTCGTCTGAATTGATGCGATCAGCATCCATGTAATGGTTCGGTTCATCGACGACTTCGAGGGTTACCATTTCCCCGTTGCCATACGAAATGTTCACGGTGCCGGTCCAGCAATTGAAGTTGGACGTAAAACCAGGTATATCAAATTTCACATAAGAACAGTTGCCGCTTAGCCACCATTCCAGGCCGCCACAATAGTCAAAACAAGAAACATAATTGCCGGTTATGGTAAAATAAGGGCCGTTAATTTTCGCAGTACCTGAACCTTCCAAATTGGTGACCGTACTGGTAACCTCGTCACATGGAAGTATTCCTTCACAACAATTGATATGCGTGGACACATTAAAGAAATTGTCGCATAAATTGTACGTTTCGAACCTGATCTCTCCGGATGGTATCCCATCTACCCTGATTGGATTATCATTGGGGTCATTAATGTCAAATCCTTCTTCAAGCTTCACAGTTTTGACAAGGGTTTCTGTTTGGTCAGGATTCACAACACTGATATCAACGAAATAGGGAAAGTTGGGCCCATGGTAATACACGGTGAGATCGTAGCTGTTATTCTGGCCAGGCCCGCATGATTGCTGACTGTTGCCGACGTGTTCAATTGGAGAGAAATTAAAACCATCCAACACACTATCATCACAGATATCAGGGCCTGGAAAATTACCGTAATATTTACATCCGTTGGGAGCGTTATAAACAACGTAGAATGTTGGCACCTCACTGTGAATCACAGGAATGTCTACGTATTCCGTTTCAGAGAACAAAAATTCAGTTTCGAATGGAGGTGGCGGGTTGCCAGGAGGTGGATTCTGAGGGTCATAGTGATATACATCGAAACTCCCTGGATATTCAAACAGCGGGCTTGAAAGCTGTACCCGTGCTTTACCACCATTTGAATTGTACCCAAAATTTCTGATCACTACGGACTCTGGGGTAAATGCGCCGTCACTGGCCTGGCCAACCGTAATGGTATGCTCTTCTGAACAGTCTCCATTGGTGATAGTCACATGGTAATCCCCGGCACAAAGCATGATCCTCTTCAAGGAATGAGAGTTATTTTCCCACGTGACGTTGGCAGATGTCGGGTTCTCCAGGCTAAGCGTAAGTTCAATTTCACCATTACACTCGGCGGCACAGCCATTATCTTCTACATCATAACTGGTCAGGAGTTGGATATTGGGGTTGGTTACCTGATAGCTCCCTTCCGCGGTGCAGTTATCTCCATCCGTGACCGTTACAGTGTAAGTATTGTTCTGCAGGCCGGTCCTTACCTGTTGGGTATTGCCATCTCCCCATAAAAAAGAATAGGGAGGTTTTCCTCCGGAAGCCTGTAAAGCGATGGTAGATTCGCTACAGAATTCGGTAATTTCCGAGGAAAGCTCAAGTGTTGTCAGATCGACTTCTGTTACACCGTAAACTTCACATCCGTAGGCATCGGTGGCCGTAACGTTCCAGCGGCCTGGTGTCAAATTATTGTTGATGGGGCTGGTGCTGGTGTAAGAAGTTGGAGGGTCATCCATGTACCAGTCATAGGTCACGGGAAATCCATTCACAACACCACTTACGATTTCCACTTCTCCAACAGCCGGTTCATCCGGCGAACATATCGTTGTGGGGGTTGCGGTTACTTCAATTCGGAAAGGTGGTTTTGGACGGCTCAGGTATACCCTGGCACTCACACTGCACCCCCAATCGTCTTCTACATAAAGCTGATACCAACCGTGAGATACGCCCGTTATGGTAGGACCGTTCCCCAGATATTGAATCGGTATGACGCCCAGCGTCCCCCATTGATAGGTAAACGGGCCATTGGTGCCACCGACCACATTAGCAGTGATCGATCCATTGTTAACAGGATGGCAATCCGTATACTTGTCAAATTCCAACTGAAACGGTGCCCTGCCTTCTGCCGGTACATAATAATTAGCCATCGTGTAGCAACCCGTAGTGGCCTCGGTGATGGTCACAGAATAGCTACCCGATTCAAGGTTGTAAATATTTTGGGTACTGGCAGTAAAAGACTCCGGGCCAGTCCATTGAAAATAAAATGATGGGGTCGGAGTTCCTACATTGGGCAGTTCAATGATCTGTATTGAACCGAGAACTTCTGCAAAGCAATCTACCGGGGTAATGTTGGTCGCCACTTCATTTGATCCAAATTCACACTCGATCGTTACACATAATTGTTCTATATTGAAACAAGCATCTGTGACCCTTACACAGTAGGTTCCGGGGCCCAATCCAGTCCTATCCGGGCCTGTTTCCTCGGGGTCATCCTGCCAGGCATAGCTGAAGGGGCCTACTCCTCCGGTAACAGACACACTGATTGAACCATTTTCATTCCCGTTGGTCGATTTGGTGACTTGTGCGTCGAGGGAAATTGGTGGAAGTTCCGGCGTGATGCAGATATAGGTCGAACAACCGGTCGAGTTTTCAGTAATATTCACACAATATTCTGTACCGTACTCAGCATAGGTGATATGTCCGTTACCATATAGGCCCGGAGTCCAATCATAGTCATAACCATTGTAGCCTGGTTCATCAATTTTGATAAATAAGTTTTCGCAATCGACTGGGTCCAGTTCGACGTCTACGATGTAATCGCAAATAATGAACTCATGGTTAGAGGAGTGAGGACAACCATCTACCTGGATGATCAACCAATAGACGCCGGGTTCTGCATTGTCCAGGTCTTCACCGACATGCACCGTCCCAAATCCCCCCCCTTGCTGCTCTTGCATCCAGGTAAACGTAAATCCATAACCTGGGTAGTATGCCGAGACCGTGACGTCAATGGAAGCATTGTCGCCGTTTGCAGACAACGGGGTAATAGCTGACTCGATACCGTTATTGGTCAATTCATCCAGAATTCCCTGGCAATTGTCCAGGTCAAAATTCAGTACCTCCGTGCAGTCTCCATTGGTGTGGGTAACCGTCACGGAGTAGGAGCCTTCCGCCAGACCTTGTATCGAAGAAGCCTGCCCACCGTTGCTCCATAAATAAGTAATTGGGCCAGTGCCCCCAGTGACCGACAACGAGATGGCTCCGTCATTCCCGGTGGTCACGGGAGTTACGGTCGAACTGATGGTTGGAGCTGGCAATTCTTCCACCAGCAGGTTGCAGATATTTTCCTCACAACCGTTATCGGTCAGTACGGTTACACAATATTCACCGGCCCCCACATTTTCAAGGGCAGCAGTCCCGTCCTCCGATACTTCGGTCTTCATCAGGCCCTCTCCTAATTTTGTCCAGATCACTTCATAGGGAGGCAGTCCCATCCCAGCAGGAACGTTCAAAGAAATGGTACTCGTTCCTTCTTCATTGCAATCTGGGGCTATTTGCGTATAATCAGCAAGGATGAAATTACACTGGGGGACGTAAACATCCAGAGTAGCGGAACAGCCCCCGTTGTCTTCATAGACCGTCACGGTATAAGTACCGTCCTCGAAAAACACGATGGGGTCTTCTACTTTTGGGTCTTCTATTTCATCACCCGGACCCATCCAGGTAAAATCATAGTCGGGATCGTCCACTCCACTTACGGTAATATCGATCATTCCGTGGCCGCCCTGACAGACACAACTGGCGGATTCTAATTCGATAACCGGTGCTTGTTTAGCTTCAACGAACATATCGCAAGTGCTGGCTTCACAGCCACTTACGACAGAGGTGACCGTCACACAGTACTGTCCGGGAGCCAGTCCTTCCAACAGGCTGACCCCCATCGTTTCTTCGTTCAGCAAGGGGTCACCATCAATATCGGTCCAGTTAAATTGGTACGGTGGATAGGGACTGCCCTCATTTACGGTCAGTAAGATCCGACCTTCATCGACATCAGGGCAGCTATCAAAAACCTGAATTGTAATGTCTTCATTTTGGGAGAAAACAACCCCCTGGCCAAAGAATAGAAAGGCCAGAAAATAGATGGAGAGTGTTGTAAGTTGTTTCAAAATATTTTTTTTTGCTTTTTTGAAAAATAGGTTGATTATCTTCAATTTCGAGCATGATTTGTTCGATTTGAGCGAGTACTTTGAAATTTAGATGCGGGGCTGTTTTTTAAGACCGAAACAGCGACTCATATAAATCTTTCAGAGAACTTATGTTATGGTAACTGACCGAGGTAAGCACTTCTTTTAGCTTTGTCTTCACTTCTTCATTGTCGTTGCAGCTCTCGCCCAAATAGTACATGTATTTACCAAATTGACTGACATTTGCTTTATCTGCCAATTTTGACAAACAATAACGACTCGCTTCCAGGTCGCAGATTTTCTCTTTTCGAAGTGCGTGGACGACCCTGTCCTGCAGTATTCGAACGACGTTTAAATACCTTGCTTTATATTCGTTTTTTCGGCGGTCGTCAAACCTGTTTTTGCTTTTATCCATTTCAATTAACTCAGCGAAAAAATCAAGCATTCGATCTTCTGAATACTGAGTGACAAATTTTTCTTGCAATGTCCAGATCAGGTTTCCATCGATCAGTTCTTTGGCAAAAAATCGATGGTCAACCTCTCTGGC
Organism: Bacteroidota bacterium; assembly: GCA_039819485.1. Classification (GTDB taxonomy): domain Bacteria; phylum Bacteroidota; class Bacteroidia; order Chitinophagales; family Saprospiraceae; genus UBA6168. Next base: position 9,853 of record JBCBRY010000207.1, read on the forward strand.
CAGTAAAGTCAGCCTGCCAATTTTCCTGATGTCCGCTTCAGCAAGGTATTTAGCCAGCAATGACTTAAATCCTTTGTGGTATTTATTTGGATTGGACGCTAAGGTGTTGTAATATCTGTTGGTTGGCGCTGGCACTGCATACCAGCTTTCCAAATCGTCCCCGATAATGCTTTCTATATGTGCCAAATGGTCATCCTGACTGAATGCCACTTGACAAGTGAGCAACATTGAGGCTGCCAAAAAGACTATATTAATTATATATTTATTCATTTCTCATTAGTTTTAGAGTGATAAAATTGATTACATTCCATGCAAAAGCGTTGTGTTCTGCCTGGCCTCGTTCTCCACTGATTTGGTAATTCTCCTGGCGAAATTAGGCGTCCAGCTAAATTGATCGTCAAAGAGGTTTTGCGGAAAATAGAGGTATTTTGGAGAATCTTGTACGTCTTCTATAGAGGGAGCAAGCGCATGGCCGAGTTCATGTGCCAACGTAAATATCTCCGTAATATGTTCACCCGATTCATAGATTATTATAACATGTTCTGCGGGGATTACACCACTGATTGACCCAGGCGAAAAAGTTATCGCTACCGGTCGGTAACCTTGATCAGCCTCCATGTCATCAAACAATAACATTTTAGCTACATTGGCAACAATCACTTCACTTGGATTTGTTTGTGTAAGAACTTCCAGCCCATGCAGTATATTTACCAGATCATCATTATCAATTTCATTATCGGCAAAATAGGCAGGAGGGCCAACGAGCTGTAACATGTGAACCGGCTCTACAGCTATACAGGCTTGGGCCCATAAAGCATCTGCTAATTGGATACTTTCACCCATGTATTCATCAATTTCTTTTTTTTCTCTTTTATAAAAATAAGACTCCCCGAATAACTCGTCCAAGTTATAATCTATCCCCCCGCCAGTACTGTACGACGGCTCAACAAATTGGATATACGACAACTTTACTTTCTTACGTTTTGCAGCGCCACACACATCCAATGTTTTTGTAGCTCCAGTATTCATCTCAACTTTCACTTGTCCGGTAATGGTTACATTATGAGTACGGTCATTTTTTTTGTCATCATCAATCAGGCTACCTTGTCCGTCGTTGGCCTTAAAATCATCGTCTGATATAGCCTGAGGGGGCCCCCAGTTGTAATTTTCCAATTGGTCCAGTCCAACTGCCGTCAACAACTGGGACCTTGTCTTGAATATACCAGTGTTCTCACCTGTCTCATAGGCTTCATTGACCGTCAGGTCATCCACACCTGAGCCGATCTTGATTTCTATCACATCAATGGCCGTGGGATTTACGTTCCCTTCTGGGTAGTCCACTTTCACATAAAAGCGGTCACCGTCCAGGTCAATAAAATTGTCGGCCGGGCCATTACCGTTTTTAACGTTATGGTTTGGACCATCAGTGTATCCGGTCAGCCCTTGACCGCCATCTTCTCCAAAATGGCCGATTTCAAGGAATTCCAGAACTTCGTCGTTTCCATTCAAAAATTCGATGGTAGCATCACAGCTTGTAAAATTGAATCCAGAGGCACTGGACTTTTCCTGTCCATGTATGGTATCATTTGAAATAAAGAGAAAAATGATCAAGAGAACGGGTAAATAGAGGAGTCTTTGCATAGTAAATTGTTTTAATTAATGACTTTAGTTACCAGGGCAATACAAGGGTTCAGCCATCAACAAAGAGGTATTTGTTGCAACTAAATGCACCACGCATTACACCGAAAGTGCTTATAGCCTTACCATCTTTTGTGTTCATTGCACACAAAGAAGGATTCGATAAATTAAATTTTAGAGTTTGTGAAAATTATTAATTAATGAAATTAAGAAGGGAACAAGAGAAAAGCGCAGTTAAAACAGTAATTATTAAACATACAAAATATCTCCTAATAAAATGAATCTTGCTCCGAAACATTTTTAATTCGTGTTCAAAGGTATAGTCTTTTATAATTAAAGAAAACATTTCGATGATTTTTTTTAATAAATCATTTGTAACAATAAATACCCTTAAATAAAAATAAAAACCTGTATCTGGACAGGAAATTGGGTGCAAGAAAGAGGTTGGAAAGTTGACATGGCAGCAACCGTTTAATTAAAGGAAGGTCTGCCTTGTACTATTACCAGCAAGTACTGCATCATGGGCCAAAAGGCGGACGGCCAATACACCAGATCAGGACTTTACTATAATGAAAATTTAAAGATAAAATGGTTTTCGGCCTATAAGGGTTATTACTCTCGGCAATAAAATTTCAGGGACAGGCACATAAGTTTGTCAGGCAAATGCATATAATTTATTGGGATATTATTATCTTGCATTCAAGAAATGGTTAATGTAAAACGAGCCCTAAGGAAGCCACTATCTGAAAAGATACCTTTCCGTTTATTACATCCAAAATTATTACCCACGCCAGTAGAGTTAAATAACAGATGGTTTCTATCTGTAGATTATCAATGTGCTATCTGTTCATTTATTTATCTCTGAATCAATCAGAGATTTCAGAACGATGTGATAGCTGCATATTTAGTATTAAATATTTTTTTAAAAACAGAATTATGAAAACAAGTAAAAACAGGGTTAAAAAAAGTTCAGGTAACTCCAACTCATTTTTTAACAAAAGCGGTGAAAAAACTTTTTTTTCAAAGAGTCAATCTCCAAAAAATCAGTTTTTCAGCCAAGGGATGCTCCAGAAAAAAGAATTAAAAAATTCATTGCAATTAAAAGGCAACTGGCCTTCAGAAGAAGATATGGACAAGCGTTGGGGACCGAGTTTTCGATTGAACGTTGTTGATTCCACCATAATACAATCTTTGCCAGAAGTTAATTTCATTGATGAACTCACCAAATTTTTGGATATGCCCATTGCGGATATAATGATGCAATATAATGGTGTCATTGGTTCTATCCGTGCGTGGAAGCATAGCGGTACCAGTAACGATACGGGATGGAAAAATGCAGATTATGTAGAAATTTCTCCCGTAGCAAACAAACAATATATATTTGGGTATAGCAATCCAGGAGTCCAATATGAATCCAAACTTTTGATGGGTAAAACAATTAACGGAGACTTGGTAGCAATAGAAATGAAAGTTTATTATATCCTAGTGGGTTAACTAAATTGGGATATCACAATGCTGTGACTTGTGGACCGGAAGTCGGTCGGGGACTGCACAACTGTTCATAGTAAGTGCTTGGACAAAAATACAGAGCGCTAAAAATGACACTTTTATTTTGGCAAATGTTTGATTTCCAAGTCTTAAAAATCTTTTTCA
>JBCBRY010000208.1:0-13123 GCA_039819485.1 Bacteroidota bacterium
GAGTAAATAACAACCAGATAGGTCCAGCCCGGAATGGCTTCGTGGTGAGTTCCAAAAAAATCTACATTTGTTATTTTAACTTTTAAGGCATTTGCTATAACAACTCCCATGAATAAAATGGAAACAATGAATATCCACATCAACAGAGATCGTAAGAAGCTGGTGAAAGAAGAAATGGCAACCAAGGATGTGCGGAATTTTTCGTTAAAAGAAGTGTTGTGCTCTTCGATGGGTTGTTCGACTTCGATGTAATCTGTCTGATATCCAATAATTGAATAAATCGCTTTCATGTACCGCAAATTTTCCCGGAGCCTCAATAAGGAATTTAATGCACGCCTGGAAATAATTCGGGTGTCGTGGGCGCGATTGTCAATTTTTAATTCAGAATAATTTTTCAGTATCCAGTAAAATAAAGTGTACAATAAACGGAACCTTTTTTTCGCTTTCCTTTTTTTTGCACGCAAGTAAATAATGTCCTTTCCTTCTGAAGCGGCTTCAAATAATTCTTTCACCAAAGCTGTATTTCTAAAAAAAGTAAGTTCAAATATGACTGTATAATCACCGTTAGCACGATCCAGGCCAGCAACGATCGCGTGGTTCCTGTTGACAACGGAAGACAAGTTCAGGAGATAGATGCTTTTCTTTATTTCAGCTGAAATCTTTTTCGGAATGTCCCCAAAGTCTCGAATCAGGCTATTGTTTACCAAAATGATTTCATGGTCGCTGAATGACTCGCTCAATACTTGGTGCAGGCCATTCAAATATTCCGGCAACTTTCGAAAGTCCCGGTCATTTTCGACAATGGTCACTATTGATATAAAGCTGTTGTGCATCTGTTTAGTTTCTTTTCTTTTATGTAAGCAGGTGGTCAAAAAAATGAAACTTTTCCTTTGCCTGAAAAAGAGTTTTGAGGGTTAGAAATCAAACATTTGTCTAAATAAAAGTGTAATTTTTGGTGTTACTTATTTTTGTCCAAGCACTTGCCTCTTAAAGGCTTTTCATCTGTCTGTCTACCCGCCTGATCGCTTGCTCACCCCATCAAGTCGTCATAATAGATCTTTTCTGAGGATTTTGCCCAAATCGAAGCCCGCTTCATAAACGACTGGTAGCTATTGTAGACTTTCTGAGAAAAGGAATCCTGAGCAGCTGTTTCGGCCATTACCTCATTGGTGTATGTTTTAAGCTGTGCCAACACTTCTCTTGGGTATTGCCGCACATCTACGTTTTCTTCTTTGATCAGTTTTTCCAGGTATATGGCGTTTTTCGCCTCAAATTCAGATAACATCCAATGATTGGCCCGATAGGAGGCCGTCCGGATAATCTGTTGTAAATCGGTCGGTAAGGCATTGAATTTATCTTTGTTGATCAGTATTTCGAGAATCGAGCCTGTTTCATGCCAACCAGGAGAGTAGTAGTATTTGGCAATTTGATGAAAGCCCATGAGGTAGTCGTGGTAGGGGCCAATCCATTCTGTTGCATCGATTACGCCCCGCTCAAGTCCCGTAAATATTTCACCACCGGCCAGTAGAACAGGAGTGCCGCCTGCCCTTTGCAAGACTTTGGCACCCAGACCCGGCATTCTCATTTTAAGTCCTTCAAAATCAGCCATGGCATTGATTTCTTTGTTGAACCATCCGCCCATTTGAAATCCAGTATTCCCGCCCGGCATCGGCAGAAGTCCGAAATCGCTGTACAGTTCTTCCCAGAGTTCCAGTCCGCCACCTGAAAACATCCAGGCATTGCCTTGCTGGGCATTCATGCCAAATGGAATCGTGGTAAAAAATGGGGCAGCAGGTGCTTTCCCGACCCAATAATAAGAGGCACCACTTCCCATTTCCGCAGCGTTGTTTCGTACTGCATCAAATACTTCCAAGGCTGGTACCAATTCCCCTCCTCCGTAAACTTTTATTTCCATGCGGCCACCTGACATTTCTTTTACCCATTGGGCAAACATATTGCAGCCTTCACCTACTACCGGAAAGTTAGGTGGCCAGGTTGTGACCATCTGCCATTTGTATTTTTTATTGGTGATCACACCTGGTGCTGATTGAGAATTGGCGGCCTGGCCTCCACCGAGACCTCTGATTATAAATGGCAGCGCAATCGTACCAGCTGCTATTCCTTTGATAAAACGCTTTCGTTTCAACTTGTTCATAACCAATTGATTAAAAGAAATTATTCGATTCCCGAAATCCAAAAGTAATATATTTCACAGGCTATTCTGTATACTCAACTGAAAGTTTGACCGTGCAAATCTTCTTTTGATAAAGTAACGAAAACTCAGAATTTCATGAACGAATCGATTTGAATCAAATACCGCTCGGTATTTCAAAAACATAATTATTGACAAAAATTGTTTTAAAAAAAATAAAAATGTATTTTTGTAAAACAAAATGTGTTTTAATGATCCATTTGCCCACATACATCAAAGGCCGGGGGGCTCAGATTAACCCGCCGAATCCGTTCGAAGAGTTGATATACGATGAAGACCCAACGGCCAACCTCGACCAGGAGGAACCATTGAGGACAGAGTATATTTCAGTTTATCCGAAAACCATGATTAATAAGGTTCCCAGTCCGGATATACCACTTGATTGGTCATTAAATCCATATCAGGGATGCGAGCATGGTTGCGTCTATTGTTATGCCCGAAATACACATCCATATTGGGGGTACAGTGCCGGGACAGAATTCGAACAGAAAATCCTGGTCAAGCAAGATGCGGCGAAACTGGTTGAAGAAAAAATCAAGCATCCAAAATGGAAAGCAGCACCGCTGATGTTGTCCGGCAATACAGATTGCTATCAACCAATTGAAAAGAAACTGGAGATTACGCGCCGTATTTTGGAAGTGCTTTGGAAATACCGGCACCCAGTCGGGATCATTACAAAAAATAGCCTGGTACTTCGGGACCTGGACATTCTCCGCCAGATGGCGGAAAAAGATTTGGTGCATGTAGCAATTTCTCTGACTACTTTGGATGAAGACCTCCGGCGCAAGTTAGAACCGCGAACGGCTTCGGTTCATAATCGGCTGCATGCCATTGAAAAGCTTTCAGCCAACGGGATTCCTGTCAACGTTATGTTTGCGCCAATTATCCCTGGCCTCAATGACCAGGAAATCTTTAAGGTGGCAGAATGGACATCGAAGTTGGGAGCAAGAAGTATGGGGTACACCATGGTGCGTTTAAATGGGGATGTAGCCCAGATTTTTGAGGATTGGATACGTAAAGTATTTCCTGATCGGGCCGACAAAGTGATGAATAAAATAAAGGATTGCCATGGTGGCCAGACCAACGACCATCGTTTTGGAAAAAGAATGCGGGGTGAGGGAAATTATGCTGAGATCATCCGCAGCCAATTTAAATTGGCAAAAAACAAATATTTTTCAGATCGAACTACACCTGCCTACAACTTGGAACTGCATGAACAGATAAAGCACCCACAGCTACGCTTATTTTAGTACGGCCTGCTTATTCAAATCTTATTTACTTTCCTTTCTTAACAAGCTATTAAGAATTATGGCATAAGAATTGCCCACGTGTATCTGTCCTCCCGAAGTATTCCCTCCCCATTTTTAAATTCCCCTTTGGTTAGAAACAATTGGCTGTTCGATTGCAGCTAACAAAACGTGAACAAATTACTTAAATGAAGCCCTTGTACTTCGATTATATCATATTATTTTCTTTTCGCTCCTTTCGGGCGTCTCACTTATTATCAAATGAATTTTGTTGGAATTTGGCTGTAAACTCCACTGGTAACCGGAAGATATAATAAATTTTTCCTGAAAGGTTCACCAACAATTTTTATTGACATACACCCCCTGCACACAATGGAAAGTCTTCCGTTGTGCTGGACTGGTTTTGTGTTTTTCAGTCTTGAGGAGACGAGGAAAAAATGATCAGAACAGGCTGAAAACAAAGTAATTGAAATAAATAAAATCAGGTTGTGAAAAAAGATTCACAGCTAAATTGATAAAGATATTTTGGGTTTATAGTGTTTTTTTCGGGCAGCCTTCTCCCCGACTTAGTCGGGGGAAATGCCCTTTTTTTTGACACTTGCCCACCGGTCCCTCCCACCTAGTTTGTAATCAATTTTTTTAAGTCCACATAACTAATCATTTTTTAAAAAAGAAAATTATGTACAAATCCAACATTTACCCTAAACTGGTACTCATGGTATCATTTATGGTGTTGGGTTTCACCTCAGCGTTTGCGCAGCTCGAGATGAAATTACAACTCATGGATGATGATACCTGGGGTGTCTACGTTAGACCGAACGGTGTTTCACCTGACTCTACGACCATTACTGGTTCGGGTCAGGTTACGATCGTTATGCCTGCAGGTTTTTCCTGGTCGGGCCTGACGAGCGTCAGCGGCCTTTGGCAAAACAACGCAACTGTAGTTTCGCCGACGGAGGATCCGACCCGGCAATACATTTCATTCGGTTTGGTTCAGGCAGAGCCAAACTATCCTATTTATTATACGGCAGGTGTGGAAACCCTGCTTTTTACAATTGATAGGGATGAGCCCTGTCCCGATACCATGTTCCTCATGGATTGTGGGACGCCAGTCGAAACGGACCCGTTTTGTCCACCCAACTCCATGAACTCAAACCCTGGGAACGACCTTTCCGTGATTCAGTTTAGTGGAGGTATTACTTATTACAATTATTCCGACAACTACGCACCTTCAGCCTGGAGCTGTCACGATTGTGACGGCGATGGTATTTTGAACGGTTTGGAAGATACCAACGGTAACGGTTCGTTTGATCCTGGTGTAGATACGTCGGATCTTTGTGACCCTTGTGATCCTTTCCACATAGAAACTGCCACTTTAGATTATCTGGATGGATTTGATGCTATATGCGGTGGAGATATTATCGATACTGCACTTTTGGTAGTTACCATTGAAGGCCCTTGGCCTCCGTATTCTGTTGTTTTGAACGATGGTGCCAATGATTCAACTATCACTAACTACTTGAGCGGTGACACGATCAGAGTAGTACCAACTGCAACAACTGTATATACCTTAACGACGGTCATTGATTCGATGGGCTGTGCGGTTGATCCCGACTCTATGTTCGGTATGATTGACATTGATGTGCATGGTCCTATTTCGATCACTGCTGATCCAGTTGACGTGACAGAGTGTTCTGAAGATTGGGTTACCTTCTCAGCAACTACTTTAAATGCTGGTTTGTCTGGAACCATTTATAATAAATGGCAGGTTTCGACCGATAACGGAGCTACTTATTTTGATATCGGAGATGGTCTTGTCTACGATGGTACAAATACCACAACAGTGACCATTGATCCAATTGCAGGGTTACACGGTAATTATTATCGAATGAAAATATGGACGGATGTCTGTGATACCGTATTCTCGACGGGAGCATTATTATCCGTAGAAGGACCAATTACGGTTACTTCAAGTCCATCAGATATCACAGTTTGTGATGGTGCTGTTGCAACTTTCTCTGGTGCTGGTGCCAATGCCAATGCTCCTACCGGTAGTTTGCAATACAACTGGCAGGTTTCTACCGACAATGGTGGCACCTGGGCAGATATCGCAAATGGAGCGATTCCGGAAGGTGCAACTTATTCAGACATTGATCAAACGACGCTTACTATTTCCAGCGCTGACGTACTGATGGACGGCTGGCAATATCGTATGGCCATCTTTACGGATTTCTGTAGCAGAATCTTCACGGATGCTGCTGTCCTCGATATCGAAGGGCCACTTTCATTTGATCTTCATCCAGTGGATGTTTCGAACTGTGCCGGTAACGAGGTATTCTTCTGGTTCGACTTTGAAAACCCAGGTTTAGGAATTGTTGATTATATCTGGCAGGAAGATGATGGCTCTGGTTTCTCTGACCTATCTGAAGGTACTGTTTACAACAATACAAATGGTATTCTTTCAGGTTCTACAGGTGGTGATACATTAGCAATTACCAATGTTATTGGCCTTGATGGCAACGATTACCGGGTTTGTATCAATACTTCAACTTGTGGTCAGATTTGCTCAAATCCAGCCAACTTGGATGTAAGCGGGAACGTAGCTTTCACACAGCAACCTGCTCAGGAGGAAATCAGAACTTGTGCTGGAAACGATACAACTATCGTAGTTTGTGCATCAATTCCTCAAGGTGATTTCTACTTCCACTGGGAATATTCTACTGATAATGGTGCTACATGGGATTCACTCCAAATTGGTGCAGATCCTAATTACTCTTCAAGTACAAATGGTGCCTTGCAAACGACTGCATGCGAAACTTTGACTATCAATGATGTTACTGGTCTTGAATATTATTGGTATCGTGCCGTTGCAGTTGCAACTGATTGTAATCAGGTGTATTCTGATGAGGCTCGTTTGGTGGTAGAAGGGCCATTTACCGTTTCAGCTCAGCCGCAGCCTGATACTATTTGTGCCGGTGAGCCGGTATTCTTCACTGCAGCAATCGACAATGCGGGTGATAGTACAGCCATCATGGAATACCAGTGGCAGTACAGCCTTGATGATGTGAACTGGGTCGATTGTTCGCCTCCAACATACGGTGGTGTTACAGGTACTACTCTTGCAATTACCGATGCAAGCGGTCTGCACGGACTTTATTATAGAATGGCAGTGACTGCCAGCGATTGTGGATTTGTATATACTAATTCAGCTCAACTGGTTGTTGAAGGGCCTATCACTGTAGATACTCAACCACTGGACGTGACACTGTGTAGTGATGATGGAACTTCTTTCACTTCTACAGCTTCTATTTTGAACTTTGGAAATATTCAGTATCAATGGCAGTTTTCTACCGATGGTGGTGTGAACTGGTCAGATATCGATGGTACTTCTGACGGTGGTCGCTACAGTAACTTCAACACGCAAACACTTGATGTTGCAAACGCAGTTAACTTATACAGCAGATGCTACCGTCTCGCATTCTTCACTGATTTGTGTAGCCGGACCTATTCTAACCGTGCTTGTTTGACTGTTCAAGGTCCGATCAGCATTGTTACACAGCCAAGAGATACTACCGAATGTTCTGAGGATCCTGTGACTTTCACAGTTGACATCCTCAACGAATCTCTTGATATAACAAATGAATTGTACATCCAATACCAGTGGCAAGAGAACGATGGTTCAGGTTGGTCTAACCTGGCCGATGGTTTGATCCCAACTGGTGGAGATGGTGTGAACGGTGTAAACACCGATACTTTGAGTGTGATTGAAACTTCAGGCAGAGACAACAACCAGTACCGCGTTTTGATCTGGTCTGAGTTCTGTGATACTTTGATTTCCACTGCTGCAACATTAACGCTTGAAGGTCCTCTTACCTGGTTGCTTATGCCAGAAGATACTACTGAGTGTGAAGGTTACGGCGTATCCTTTTCTGCAGAAGCAGTAAACGCTGGTACGGCTGCGATTGCTTACCAATGGGAAATCAGTGATGACAACGGTGCTTCCTACAGTGATCTATCAAATGGCGGAATTTATACCATTTCTGGTGCAACAACAGATGAAATTACTTTCGATACCGTAGGATTCGACCTGCACGGAGATCGTATTCGTCTGAAAGCATGGACTCCTTATTGTGATACGATTTACTCTGATTATGCTCAGTTCGATGTACAAGGTGAAATTGCCTTTGTTACGCATCCAAGAGATACGATCTCTTGTTCTGGCGATCCGGTATGCTTCGAGGTAGAAGCTTCCAATTCAGGTTCGGGTACTATTCAGTACAGGTGGCAGTATTCAATCGATAGCGGAACTAACTGGATCAACGTAATCAACGGTAGTTTGAACAGTGGTGCGAATACTAATTTCTACTGTATTTCTGATATCTCAGGAAATGACTCACTGATGTATCGTTGCCGGATCAATACTACTGAGTGTGACTTTGTTTACTCAAATCCTGCATTGTTGGTAGAAGAAGGTCCGATTACCTTCACTGATCATCCGGATGACATCACTCAGTGTTCTGCTGAAGGTGTAATTTTTGAAGGGTTGGCAGCTATTCAGGCTGGTAATTCAGGTACGCTTGACTATCAATGGCAAGCCTCTTCTGACGGAATCAGCTTTGCTAATATTGCTGATGGTGGTGGTCCTGGTTATACTGGTACCAATACGGTTCAACTTGGAATTACAAATGTTGCAGGTCTGACAGGATGGCATTTCCGTCTGCGGGCAAGAACTGGTGCTTGTAATGATGTATATTCATTCTCGGCAGTGCTGACTGTTGAAGGTCCATTGGCGATCGATTTACAGCCTGTAGGCATCCAGAATTGTGACGATGCAGAAGCATTGTTCTTATCTGAAATTTCAAATCCAGCTGATCCTGCTGGTTTACAAACTGAATATCAATGGCAGATTCTCACGCCAGGCGGCTCCTGGGAGAACCTGACCAACGGTGATACCTGGAACGGTACCAACATCATTGGTGGTGCTCAAAGCGATACACTCCTGATCACTCCTTTGGAAGGACTGAATGGAGCTTATGTAAGAATGAAAGGATGGACAGGCACTTGTGATACGTTGACTACTGACAGCGCATTGATCGCAGTTGAAGGTCCATTGACTTTCACCGATGAGCCAGATGACGTTACACTTTGTTCTACTGCTCCTGTACAATTTACGATTGCCATGGATAATGCAACAGGTGTAGGTACGGTACAGTACCAATGGGAATACTCTGTAAGTGGTAATCCTGGTACTTGGACTGATATCACTACTCCTACACAGCTTCCGGGTAATACTTTCTCAGGATATACGACTAACCAGCTATCCATTAGTAATACAGCTGGTATGTACAACTACAAGTTTCGTTGTAAGATCAGAACTGGTCAATGTGATTGGGAAATCTCACAGTTAGCTCAACTATTTGTTGAAGGTCCAATTACGATCAACCCAGAACCTGCTGACGCAACTGTCTGTAGTAACATCGGACATACAATTGATACAGAAATATCTATTCCTGCTTCCTCTTCAGGCGCTCTTAATTTCCAGTGGCAAGTGTCTACTGATAATGGTGTGACCTGGGCTGATATCAGTGATGGACAATCAACAGGTGTAAACAACTCGTACAACGGTGATCCTACTGATTTTGGAGAGTATTCAGGAACTACCAGCGAAGATCTGAGAATCTCTTTGGTAGAAGGTATGGACGGATTCATGTTCCGTAATCATGTTTGGACAAGTACTTGTGACACCTTTACGTATGAAATGACTTTGACTGTACAGGATGCTTGTGGAACCGGAACTTGTGACTTTGACCTGGACGGTGTCGATAACGATAACGATCCTGATGATGATAGTGATCAGTTAGACGATATCTGGGAAGACTATCTGACGATTGCCAACGATACGGCTGGCTGGAATTATCTTGAATTGGATTATTCAAATAGTGATACACCATTTGATGCAGTTACGCCACAGTACATTTTCTACAGCAGATGTGATACAGATTCTGATAACGACGGATTATTGGATAACCAAGAGGATCCTGACGGTGATGAAATCAGTAACGGTGAGGAAACCGATGGTGACGGCATCTTCGATGGTGATCCACTCGATCCTTGTGATCCGATCCTTGGACCTACCTGTATCGGTATCCAATTGGCCATCGATGTTTACCTGCAAGGTGGACAGATATTCAATACTTCGAACTCATATGCAATGAGAGATGAACTGCGTCAGATTGACAATTCATTAGATGCTTTTGTTAAAGAGTTCCCACCGGTTGATCCGTATGGTGACATCGTAGACGACTTAGTCGGAACACAGGTCGATACACCGTTCGTTCACGTTGGAGATGGTGGAGACGAAGAAATTGATGGAGGAGGTACCTCAATCCTGAGTATTTCCACTCAAGATGCCATCGTTGACTGGGTATTTGTTGAACTCCGTTCTTCAACTAACTTAGATAGTGTGATTACAACTCGTTCTGCACTGCTGCAAGCTGACGGAGACGTTGTTGATATGGATGGCGCATCTGATCTTTCCTTCATCAACGCACCAGCCGGGCCATACTACGTCGTGGTTCGCCACCGTAACCACCTGGGCATTATGTCTGCAGAAGCTATGGACCTGAGTCCGATCGTCACTGAAGTCGATTTCACTGATCCTGCAACACCAACCTATGGTGACAATGGTCAGATTGAAGTAGGTGGAGTCAATTACCTCTGGGGTGGTGACTTCAACTCCAATGACCGGGTTGTTTACCAAGGTCCTGGTAACGACATTAACTATCTGTTCTCATTGATTATCGGAGATCAGGTTGACCGTTACCTTGACCCTGCAAGTCCTACTTACGATTCAGATTACAACCCAATTGCAAACTGGATCACGAGAGGATATGAAGAAGCTGATATCGATATCAATGCCATGTCAATCTATCAGGGTCCGGGCAACGACCGCCAGTTGATGCTCTTTAACACGACCTTGAGCCATCCATTGAACGATGGGCACATTGCAAACTTTGTAATCGAAGGAATACTACCGTAATGTGGACTGGATGAAGATTTTTCACCTGAGCGTGGAACTACTTCTTTATCCAAGAATACTATGAAACCGGATAACTCCGGGTTATGAAAGATTGGCCGCACCTGTATTCAGGTGCGGCCTTTTTTTATTGATTCGGATAAATGAATTGAATCGATCAACCCATTTCAATCTGAAAACAGCGTAACTTGATCCAGGACTTTTACTGTTTATCGATGATCCCTGTTTTTTCTCCGAAATAGTGGACAAATTTCTGCATATCGACTGCCAGTTCTTTGTTTTGAGTGGCTTTGAAATAGGTGTCTCCAAGGGCCCGTAAGGTCTGAAAGAAGAACCGGTCCATTTCATGGACCTGCATTTCAGTCGTCCACAAATCAATTTTTATCGTATCCAACGATTCTTTGTCGAACAAAGAAAGAAGCATTGCTTTACAAGGCGCTGGGTTGCCTTTATGTGAACTGTCATCACCGTCCCAATCCATTTTGACCGGGACATTTTTTTCATCAAGGCCAATGTTAATTCGAATCTGTGAAATTTTTGCTGGCTCTTTCATTTTTCTAATATTGTTTTAAAGCAAATTAATAACGGGCACAAAAGAAGGCATTTTTAGTGAAAATATACCTGATTGTTTTTCCAGACATAATTACCGCCGTGGCGGTAAAGTGAGGTGTTGGAGGGTTTTATTAAAAGCTCGTCCACGGACATTAAACGTAGATCATAATCTTCCTGTTTTTTAAAAGTCACGGTGACTTCACTTTGTGGTGAACTGATTTTAAACGGAATTTCCATCATCACCCAACCCTCCTGGTCGAATACTTTATAACCCCATGCGGGATTAATTTGGCAGATAATATTCACCTGCCCATTTTCGAGTTTTTCTGTTACCCTGAATAGGGTAGTGGCAAAACGATCTGGCAATACATTGACCCATAAATAAAGGTGGTATTCTTGATCGATTGCTGCATTCGGCAATTGACCCGTAAATAAATAATTCTCCCTGCCCACAATTCCGGTAAAGCATCCTTCTGAGAAATAACTGTCCGCACAATCAAAACCATCAAAATTTAAATAGATAAAATTCTCGATGGAGTCAGTAGTTAAAAATTCATTTATTTGAGTCAAACTATCGTTATTAATCTCTTCTTTTAACGTGGTAATTTTATTCTCAATCCTTTTACGAAAACTGCCAATCGGTAAGTCATAAAGGCGCCATCTCTCATTTTCAAATAAAAGAGTCGCTTCATTTTTTAAATGCCCGAACTTCTCTGTAAACTCCTTTTTCTTGGTTACACTTTCCAATAAAATAAATGGCTTCTCACTTTTTATTTCGTTCAACAACATCGGTTCTCGATACGGCTCGGTGACCAGTTGCAGTTGCTTTAATCCTTGGCTATGGGACGAACGGGTTAACATAGCTCCTGTAACTGGAAGGCCAGTTTGGTTTGATAAAACCAATGCCTGCTGAATTATATAAGCACTGCCAGGAGCCTCTATATTATTGGTGCCTACTAAAAAAATAGGAGAGGGAACAATGGCCTGGTATTTCGAAAAATCAATACCTGTAATCGTAGTAAATTCTTTTCCCGGTTCCAACTCAGGTGCATAACGAATTTTATAATCTCTGTACACATATGCATTGGAGTGAAAGGTATAAGCCTCATAAAATGAAACGCCGATCAATAATACGAAAAGGCCGATTTTCATTTTATGCATTTTAATCCTTTGAAATAAATAGTAAAAACCTCCGAAAGCGATCACATTAATTGAAAAATAAAATGCCCAGGCAAAACGACCTGTTGATCGAAATTGCTTATAAGGACCGGTATACTGAAGTAAGTGTTCCCATCCTTTCATGATAAAAGGTTGACTACAAGAGAGATAAGCCATTATGCCGCCAGCAATCAGTAGCTTAATTAAAAACGATCGGTCATCTTCAGGTATAAAATTTAATAATTGAACTTTAAATCGTTTGATAGCCCATCTTGAGAGGATGAAAATCAAAAAGAGGTCTGCCACCAGGCCGACATAAGACCAACCTTCAAAGTCAACCTTGGTTTTTAAAAACCAGCTGTCGTTAATCCAGGTAAATAATGGTAGGTGAGGAGATGAAAAAATATTCGTGCAATTAGAATGGTATACAAAAAAACCATAAGGGTTTGGAGAACGATCGGTTATCGGATCATTTAATATCATCCAGATGGTAAAGAAAATAAGTGGAATCCCAATGCCAATTAAATAATTTAAAATTAATTTGCCAATTGTATTTGTATTGATATCAGGATTAAAAGTTGATTTTAATGATTTGATATTAAATGTAAAATACAAAAGATTAATCCCGGAAATAAAGAAATAAATTGAAACAAAAATGGCAATTATGGCAAAAAAATAAAAATGTAAAAATGCTCCGATAAATGTGCATGCCATAAGTGAAAAGGCATATTTTGTGTCCTTGGTTTTTTCCAATCGGAAAAGAAAATAAATAATGGAAGGCAAAACAAATATTGGGGCCAGCCCTAAATGAGAATATAACCGCATATTCTGAGGAGCTAAAAAAGTAATGGCAATTGCAAAAAGTCCCGCTAAATGCCAAGGGATTTTTAGTTCCTTAAAAATTAAATAAATAAATAA
>JBCBRY010000209.1:0-13031 GCA_039819485.1 Bacteroidota bacterium
GGTATGCCAGCACACTCGCCTACTCCTTTTATGGCATTTTATTGATCGGAGCATTTATCGGTTCTGTCATCTTTCAAAATAAAAAATACAAGAAGGAAAAAGCCATTTTGGAAAGTACCCATTTGGAGGAACAAGAAAAAAAAGAATTCCTTGTGCAGCAATCAAAAGAAAAGATTGATTTGTTGGAGCGGCAAAAACTGGAAACAGAAGTAAAATTCAAAAACCAGGAATTGGCAGCAGCCACCATGAACCTTTTACAAAAAAGCCAAATGCTGACGTCCATTGAAGCGTCGCTGGAAAAATTGAAAAAAAGCAGCAGGAAAAAAGAAGATGTCTACGGTGAGATTGACCGGCTGTTGAAATTGGTGAAAAAAGAGAACAGCTTAAGTGGTGAATGGGAACGTTTTTCAAAACACTTTGACCATGTGCACAGCGATTTTCTGAAAAGACTGGGGGAACGGTACCCAAACCTGAGCCCCAACGACTTCAAGCTTTCTGCCTATTTGAAAATGAACCTTTCTACCAAGGAAATTGCCTCACTCATGAACATTTCCATTCGGGGTGTTGAGGCCAGCAGATACCGTTTGCGGAAACGGCTGCAACTTGATTCAGGAATCAACCTGACGGAGTTCCTGATGAAATTATGAATCAGGCTCTTCCTGCATTTTCAGTTCGAACTTGCCATTTTCGAACTCGATCTCCAGTTTTTTCCTGTTTTTGAACCAGCTGACTATTTCATCCCCTAAAAATTTCTTGCGCCAGCCATTGTCGATAGACGGATCGAAAAAGTCTTTGTCGTTTTTCATCCGTTTCAAGACTGAACGAGGCATTACCATATAGTGCGAAATCCCTTCCTTCAAGCACTTGTAACGAACCAACAAATCAAGCATTTCCATTAAAATATCCATCTTAGGATTATCGCTGTTGTCAGGAGGGATACGGCTCAGTATCTCTATTTCTTCACTCGTAACCGCTTCTTCGTACATCGCTAAAAACTCCCTGCCATACCGCTTTACGACCGAATCCGGCAGCCTGCGATTTTGCCGCAATGCATCTACCCCGCTGTGGATGGCCCGAACGATTGGGCTGATGAACTTTCCTGGCAAAACCATTTCCTTTGAATGGTCCAGCCTCCGCGCCTGAGCTGTGCGCCAGAGAAACAGACGCAACAAAAACACCTGTTCCTTTTTTCTGAGGCTTCTGATCAAGTTGCTGTTGATGGCTTCTTTGTATGGATCTTGTTCATACAGTTCTGGCCGCTCCAATTTCTTCAGTTCATCTTTAGCCCACTCCAACCGTCCTACTTTTTCCAGCTTATAGGTCAGTTTTTCCCAGAGTCTTCGCAGGTGAATAACGTCATCCAGTGCATAACGAATCTGTTTTTTACTAAACGGCCGGCGTTGCCAATCGGTAACGGTGTAGCCTTTGCTCACCTTTACCCGCAATTCACTTTCCAACAGCTTGCTAAAAGCTACTGGATATTTGTAGCCTATGAAGGCCGAGGTAATCTGCGTGTCAAAAGTATTTTTAGGGATAATGCCATAATGGGTATTAAAAAGACGGTAATCGTTCTCTCCCGCGTGGACAATTTTCATGATCGATTCATCGGTCAACATGTCCAATAATGGCGTTAAGTCTTTTGTTCTGATAGGATCAATCAGGTAGTAACCGTGGTCAGTAGCTACTTGAATTAAACAGATTAAGGTGACAAAGCGTTTTTCGCCAATGAATTCTGTGTCGAATGCCATCCAATCAATACCATGGTTGATTCTTTTGAATTCTTCCAGTCCAGCAATATCTTCAATCAATGTGTAGGGGGCGGTCTCAACCTTCATGTATCATTCTAATTTATTTACAGGTGTTTTGGTGTACGGATATGAATAAATTTGGATGCGAATATAGGGAAAGGGTTTAGTTTGCTAAAATTTGAAACAAGTATGCTATTTTTTGATCAGCTACAGTACCTTCGCCCTTGTCAATATTGTACGTTATTTCGATTGCTAATTTTGGTTTGAGAGCCGTTCTGAGCAGTGTTTGTTTGCGAGGAATGATTTCAGGAAAAGGGTATAATTGACAAATTTGTAATTTGAATTTTATAAAATCACCGCGTAGAATCAATACGTTGTTTCACACAGAGACCGCAGCGGACGCAGAGTAAATCAGATTGCTTTGCGTCCGCTGCGGTCTCTTTGCGAAGCATGCGTTCGATTCCTCACACAAATGAAATGAAAAAACTTTTGATCACCGGTTCGTCCGGGTTTCTTGGAGGTTTTTGTAGCCATTACCCGGTAGAAGATTGGCAAATTGTCCAATCTTCAAGGGAAAAAAACAGTAAGAATTCAGTTGGTTACCAACACTATCCGTTGGAATTGACCATAAAAGACGACGTTTGGCAATGCCTGAAGACCGTCAAACCAGATGCGGTATTTCACTTAGCGGCCAATTCGAGTACCGGTTTTTGTGAAAAAAACCCAGAGGATTCAAGGGTTCTCAATGTCGATTCGACGGCTGTCCTCGCAGAAATGTGTGCTGAAAAAAAGGTGAAATTCCTGTTTGCTTCCAGTGAACAAGTATTTGATGGAACAAAAGGAAATTACCGCGAAGAAGACAATCCCGATCCGAAGAATGAATATGGCCGGCAAAAACTGAACGCTGAAAAAGCCATTCAAGAAATAGATAACAGAGCCATTATTTTAAGATTGGCAGTGCTGTATGGAAGCAATCAATATGGCCGTGACTGTTTTTTTTCTCAATGGCTCGATGCCTGGAGCAAATCTGTTGCAGTTACCGCCTTTCATGATGAAATACGGCAGTTTCTAAGTGTTCAGTCCTGTGCGGCCTGTTTTTATCATTTGTTAAAACAAGATGCTGAAGGCATCTTTCACCTCGGTGGCTCCCTGGCAATGAGCAGGTATGATTTTGCCAAAATGATGAAAGAAGTTTTATGTATTGAAAATGCAAAAATCATCGAGGCATCTCAAAAAGATGTAGACATGCCTGCCTTCCGCCCAGCAGACCTTAGCCTTAGTTGCGATAAAATAAAAAGCACTGGTTTCTCCTTGACCAATCCGTTGGATGAATTAAAGGCGTTAAAACCGAATTTAAATATTAAGCCGGCCATTTTTTTGAATTGAAAATAACGAGATCAACCATGTTCAATTTTCAATGATCATGGTAGTTGTTAAAATATTTTTGCACGTAGGCTTCAGCTCCATGTTCGTTGCGGAATGCCATCATTTCTTCAGCGTCCTTCCCGACCAGATATCGCATTTTTTCGGAAGGGTCAGTAGCCGCTTCGAAAATCCTTTCAGCTACAAGTATGGCATCAGGCAGTTTGTCCTGACGGGCATTCCTCCACTCTTGGGTCGCCTTCACTTTTTCATGATAGACATCAATATTTGAATCAGCTGTCCAGGTGATTGAGGTGGTTTGAAAATTCGTTTTGAAGCCACCGGGCTCCACTAACTTTATCCTGATATTGAACGGGCGTACTTCATAGTACAAAGCTTCGGAAAATCCCTCGACAGCCCATTTTGATGAAATATACAGGGAGCCCAGCGGATAGCTTGCGATGCCGGCAACAGATGAAATGTTAATGAAAAGTCCCTCTTCATTTTTCCTGAAATGTGGCAACCAGGCTTTGGTGACCATCATCAGTCCTTTTACGTTTACGGCCCATTGGCGGTCAATGTCCTCTTCACTGGCCAGCTCAAAAGCGCCGTAAACACCGAATCCTGCATTGTTTATTACCACATCAATTGTTGAGAAATCACGCAGGATGGTGTTTTGGGAACTTTGAATGCTGCCCATGTCAGTAACATCCAATTCATAAATATGGACGTTCTTGATACTTGCCAATGAGCCTGCCTTGGCTGTATTTCGCATAGTGGCAATGACCTGCCACCCTTTTCTGGCAAATAATTCAGCCGTTAATTTCCCAATTCCCGAATTGCTTCCCGTTATTAAAACTGTTTTATTCATTTTTAAAAGATTAATTGAAATGTTTGCTTTCGATACTGTCTTGTCCCCACTTAGGTTCAAAGTTAAAAATCGAAGTTATTTAAAAAATCCCAAGCTGTCGAACCACCTGCAAATTTTACCTGGTCAGGATTTTCGGGAAATGTTTTAAATTATTAATGAATGAGACATCTTTGTAATCAAATTATTTTCGAATGGAATACCTAAAGAAAAATTATTCCCTGGAGTCGCCGGACGTTCCGTTGCTTTTTGACCAATTGTCTTTTTGGTCGGCTGGTTTCGGTCAACTTTTGATGGAACATGTGCCCATGCAGAAAGGAATGACCGTGCTGGATGTAGGTTTTGGCAGTGGTTTCCCTTTAATCGAGTTGGCACAATGCCTTGGGAACCAATCGAAACTATTTGGAATTGATATCTGGCAGGAAGGCAGGAAGCGGGCAAAATGGAAAATTGAAAAAACGGGCCTGAAGAACGTAGAATTGGTGGAAGGTGACGCTGCATCAATGCCATTTGAAAAAGAGTACTTTGATCTGATTGTATCAAATTTAGGAATCAACAATTTTGCGGAACCGCAAAGGGTGTGCAACGAGTGTTTCAGGGTATTGAAAAAAAACGGGAAGTTTTGTCTCACGACCAATTTAGTAGGACATTTCCAGGAGTTTTATCAATTGTACGAAAGCGTTTTGAAAGAATTAGACCTGGGAGCATACATTTCTGCAATGCAAGAGCAGATCGCTCATCGAGGAACTGATTTTTCCATCAGGGAGCTACTGGAAACGGCCGGGTTCTCCATCGTTAAAATGGTCAGAAACCGGTTTCAGATGCGTTTTGTCGATGGGACCGCACTACTGAACCACCTCTTGGTCGTTGTAGGTTTTCTGCCGGGCTGGCGATCTATTTTGCCGGATGAAAAGACCAGCGAAGTATTTGCACTATTGGAAAACAAATTAAACGAACAGGCCGAATGGCAAGGAGAATTGAAAATGAGTGTGCCGATGCTTTATGTGGAAGCATTAAAATAAAATGGTGCATTGTCCTACGTTCTTAAAGAATTTTTATTTTTGCCTATCACTTGCTATGACAACAATTAGCCTAACCAAATTATTTAATCATTGCAGACTTGGCAACTTATCGAGCTGCAAAGCAATATTCGAACAGTGAACAGAATCTACCTTGACAATGCCGCCACTACTCCACTCAGCGAAGAGGTGATTGCAGTGATGAGCGATAGCATGCGGCAATTTTATGGCAACCCATCTTCCATCCATGCCTGCGGACGAAGAGTACGGGCCAAATTAGAAGAATCCAGAAAAAAAGTCGCCCATTATTTAGGAGCTTCCATCGGAGAAATATTTTTTACTTCCGGTGGAACAGAAAGTAACAACATGGCCATTAAATGCGCCGTGCGCGACCTCGGCGTTACCCGCATCATCAGTTCCAGGACGGAACATCACTGCGTAGGCCATTCACTTGAAGCGGTTGAAAAACAGGGTGTTACAATTGAATATGTCGACGTAGACAGATTGGGACGCCTGGACTATGACCAACTGGAAAGTAAATTGAAAGAGGCCCCTGGTACTAAAACGCTGGTATCATTGATGCACGCCAACAATGAAATTGGTACGTTGTCAGACATGCAGCGGATTTCTGAGCTGTGCGAAGAATACGGTGCTTATTATCATTCCGATACTGTTCAAACCATCGGCCATATTCCCATCGATGTTTCTAAAACTAAAATTCATTTCCTCTCAGGTGGTGCCCACAAATTTCATGGACCAAAGGGCTGTGGTTTTATTTACATCAATGGAGATGCCATGATCAAACCGATGATCGATGGTGGCTCGCAAGAACGAAACATGCGGGCTGGCACCGAAAACATATATGGCATCGTTGGAATGGCCAAAGCATTGGAACTGGCCTGTGAAAACTTGGAATCCTACCGTAAACAAATTGATGAACTCAGAAGTTACTTTAAGGCCGAATTGCTGAACCGGTTTGAAGACATTCATTTTCACGGTGATCAAGAGAACTATTTATACACGGTTTTGAATGTCTGTTTTCCAAAATCAGATAAATCGGCCATGTTGTTGTTGCATCTTGACATCGCCGGTATCAGTGCATCTGGTGGAAGCGCATGTAGTTCGGGGGCTGAGGCTGGATCGCACGTATTGAACGCAATTGGTGCCGATGCCGAGAGAAAATCGATTCGTTTCTCCTTCTCGCATTATACCACCAAAGAAGATATCGATTTCACGTTGGAAAAACTGGCCGGTATCGTCAAGACAAAATCACTCGAATTAGCTTAATCAGCGGTTTGGTGCTGGACAGGTGTACCGACCTTCTGTCCAGTGTTGGCCGCCAACTGACCTACATAAATGCCCAATTCAAAAATTGC
Organism: Bacteroidota bacterium; assembly: GCA_039819485.1. Classification (GTDB taxonomy): domain Bacteria; phylum Bacteroidota; class Bacteroidia; order Chitinophagales; family Saprospiraceae; genus UBA6168. Next base: position 6,374 of record JBCBRY010000209.1, read on the forward strand.
CGGAATCGGTTACTATGTTCCAGAGCAGATTGTTACCAATCATGACCTCGCCCGCCACATGGACACCTCTGATGAATGGATTCGGGAACGAAGCGGAATTGTAGAACGCAGGTATGCCGCTAAAAATGAAACACCCGCAACCCTCGGAACAGAGGCCGCAAAAATGGCCATCAAAAACGCCGGTATTTCCAAGGAGGATGTCGACTTCATCATTTTCGCAACCTTGAGCGCCGATTATTTTTTTCCAGGTTGCGGCGTACTGCTACAGCGCGAGCTGGGCATCACCAACACAGAGATAGGTGCTCTTGATATCCGAAACCAGTGCTCTGGCTTCGTTTATGGGCTCTCGGTGGCTGATCAGTTTGTTAAGTCCGGAATGTATAAAAATATCTTGCTGGTAGGAGCAGAAGTTCATTCAATGGGACTTGATTTCAGTACCCGCGGCAGAAACGTTACGGTCCTATTCGGGGACGGAGCCGGTGCAGTCATCGTACAACCTACGGAAGAAGCAGGCAAAGGCATCCTGACGACCAAGCTCCATTCCGATGGCACCCATGCTGAAAAACTGGCCATGATCAACCCTGGGTCCCATTCTGGGGTTCATTTCAAGAAAATGGGGGAAGACATCGATTTTGGTTACGATGAAAACGTAGAATACGGCGGCCGCTTCGTGACTAAAAAAATGGTTGATGATGGCATGACTTTTCCAAACATGGACGGGCAGCTCGTTTTTAAAACAGCCGTTACCAAATTTCCGGAGGTGATCATGGAAGCCCTCCACGACCAGCAACTTACCCCCGAAGATATTGACATGCTGATTCCACACCAGGCGAATTTAAGAATCAGTCAATTCGTGCAGCGAAGGTTGAAACTAAGGGACGATCAGGTTTGGAACAATATCCAACGTTATGGCAACACCACTGCTGCCACTATTCCGATTGCCCTGTTCGAAGCACATGCCGCAGGCAAAATAAATGAAGGAGATCTGATCTGTATGGCGGCCTTTGGCAGTGGGTTCACCTGGGCGTCTGCCCTCATTCGGTGGTAATTGGTACCCAGCGGAAAGCACTTCAATTTTCGATCATCAATAATGCTATTCTGATGCAATCTGGCAAACAAGTAACACAGTTGCACACTGCCCCTTTTATTTTTAAATTTCTCCATCCAGATTTTTAGATTTCTTTATTTGTGTTAGCAATAAATTTACAATCGCTTCATGTGAACAATCTAACTTTGCCGCACATTGAAATCCTAAGAAAATCTTTCCTGTCAAAGTTTTCCTGATATCTATCGATCAACTTTAAAAAGACAACACATCAAACAAATTATTCATTCGTACTGTTCTGCCTGTCAACCGACAAGCTGATTGGGAAGAAAAAAATCAGCTTACACGGCACAGACAATCTTTACAATCATACCAAAAACGGACACTCATGAATCGTCTCTATTACACAGCAGTTGTAATCCTTCTTTTTTTTATCCAAAATTCGCTCGCACAAACAGATCCCTTATTGCTTGGAGTCACCTCAAATGGCGGCGAAAACAATACAGGAACCATATATTCACTCACCGCAAACGGGACTGATTTTAAAATTCGACACAGTTTTGATGCAGTTGGTCCCTATGGAATTTTAGGAGGTGTGACCCATGCCAGTGACGGGATGCTGTATGGCGTTTCTAATTCAGGTGGAAATTCGTTTTACGGAACCATCTACAAAGTTGCTTTGGACGGCACTGGTTTTGAAGTCGTCCATCATTTTGATGACCTGAACGGAGCAAGGCCCTATGCCGCCCCGATCGAGGGCTCGGACGGAAAGCTTTACGGAACCACCACTGTTGGTGGGAACAATACGGTAGGGGTGATTTACAGTATCGATACCAACGGCAGTAATTTTTCCATACTTCATCATTTTAGCAGTACCGAAGGTGAATTTCCTTTTGGGGTGCTACTGGAAGCCTCAGATGGCAGTTTGTACGGCATGACAAACGGAGGTGGAAGTTTTGAATATGGTACCCTTTTCAAAATAAACAAAGACGGAACCGGCTTCGTCTCGCTGCATTCCTTTGACAACTATACGGAAGGAAGAAATCCTTATGGCGGACTCATTGAAGACACTACTGGAGCTTTGTACGGTACTTTGTGGGCCGGTGGCCCTGAGCTTGGAGGATCAGTTTTCAAAATCCAAAAAGATGGTACTGGTCTCGAACTGCTAAAAACATTTCCTTTTTCTGTTGACGACGGTAGCCTTCCTTTTTGCACGCTATTGGAGGGGGCCAATGGAAAATTGTACGGAAATACTAATTCAGGGGGTGGTAATTTTATTGGCGTCATTTTTAGCCTCGATAAAAATGGTGATAATTATTCCGTCTTACATGAATTTGCTCAATTGCAAGGAAGGAACCCTTTTATCGGTAATCAATTGATCGAAACAACTGACGGAAAATTAATTGGTACAACCAGGCTCGGAGGCACCTACGATAAAGGAGTTATTTACGAAATAAATATTGATGGCACCGGATTTAATAAAATTCATGAGTTTAATGACCAAGGTGCAAATCCCCACGCTGGTGTTTTGGCCATAAATGGAAAATTAATTGGGTCCAATTCGAGAGGTGGGAGCAGCGATGGCGGTGTTCTTTTTTCTGTTAGTGAAAATGGAACAGGTTATGAAACTTTACATGATTTTTCAAAAACAAACAGCAATGGTTTCGTACCGTCTGCAACTCCAATTTTGGTTAATGATGAGTGGACCTACGGTTCTACCCGGGAAGGCGGGAACTATGGTTTTGGAACAGTTTACCGACTTTTAACCGATGGCAGTTCACTTGAAACCATTTTTCATTTTGATGAAATTTCCGGAGCCAACCCGAACACTGATTTATTGCTGGCCTCCAACGGACTCCTGTTTGGGACAGCCTTGAATGGCGGCGAATTTAACAATGGTACTATATTCCAAATAAATCCAGGGGATAATACTTTTCAATTAATCCATACATTTTCTATTGTAGGTGAACTGGGGGCAAAGCCAAGAGCTGGTTTAATTGAAGGATCTGACGGTAAAATTTATGGCGTTGCACAAAGTGGGGGCAATGACGGTTTTGGAACGATATTCCGCTTCGATCAAAATGGCAGCAACCTGGAAGTCGTACACCATTTTTCAAATGCCAACAATACAGGCAGAACCCCTTCCTTTAAATTAATTGAAAATATAAATGGTCAACTTTATGGAGTCACTATTTTTGGTGGAAGTTCCTCCAATGAAGAAGATGGAACCATTTTTAAAATTAATAAAGACGGTACAAATTATACGGTATTAAAAAATTTCAGCACCGATGAAAACGGTACTCCTGCCGGCCCATTAAACGATAACAACGACGGATATTTATATGGTGTTACGGAGAATGGCGGAAATAATTTGGTCGGTACAATCTATCGAATTTCCTTGTCCGATGATTCGTATGAAACCATCCACCAATTCGATGTTATTAATGGTGTTTCTCCGCGTGGATCATTGTTGACCAATAATTCCGATGGATGGATATACGGGGTGGCCAACCGGGGCGGCAATAGCGACGATGGAATTGTTTACAGGATTAGACCTGATGGTTCTTCATTCGAAAAAACTATTGATTTCAATGGGCTAACAGATTCAGGATCAAGGCCTGAAGGTGGATTGACTTGGCTGCCAGCCCTGTCTTTTGCTGCCGAATTTTCACCTTTGGAAGGAATTGCGGTTTCACCAAACCCTACCAATGGCCCCATTCTGTTTTCATGGAATAATAACTTTCCAATCGATAAAAATGCGACGTTAAAAATATCGGATGAAAATGGAAAAACAATTTATGCGGCGGATGGCAATATTCCTGAATTTAACCTTTTAGTCAACCAAAACAATATTTTAAATAAAAGTGGAATTTATTTTATTAATTTAATCGTAGCAGATCAATATTTCACAGAAAAAATAATAGTCAAAAAATAGGATAAATAAAAATGGTCATAAAAATGAAAAAATTATTTTTTCATTTTTATGGCCATTTTTATTTTAATTAATTAAGATCTCATTCCGTTTAAAAAGTCCGGTGTCAACATTCTTTTTCTGCCTCTCAACTGCAATTCAAATATTTCTATAAATCCATCCTGACAGGCAACAAATAATTTCTTTTTTCCGTCTGTCAATAACTGACCAGTATTTAACCCGTGTGGAATAATAATTTTTGATGTTTTGAATATTTTTAATTGTTCTCCTTTTATTTTCTCCCAGCTTTCTTTTTCCCAAAAACTTCCATCCCCTAACAGGGCCGGATCACCAACCAATGTCCATGCACCCGGATATGGGCTCATACCTCGCACAAAGTCATGTACATTTTTAGCATTTTTATTGAAATTAATTTCACAAGTTTCATGAAATATTTTTGGTGCTTTAGAAACTTTTGATTCATCCTGTTTTTTCAATTCATAATTATCGGCCGCAATTGCTTGGACTGTTTTGAGAACCAAATCAGCACCCACGTGCATCATTCGATCATGCACGTTTCCAGCAGTATCATCTTCACCAATCGGTATTTTTTCCTGAAACAATAAATCACCGGTATCGATTTCATGTTTGATAAAAAAAGTCGTCACTCCCGTTTCTTTCTCTCCGTTGATCACTGCCCAGTTAATGGGTGCAGCTCCGCGGTATTTGGGCAACAATGATCCATGCAAATTAAATGTTCCTTTGCCAGGCATATTCCAGACTACTTCCGGCAACATCCGGAAGGCTACCACAACCTGAAGGTCCGCGGCATAACTTTTTAGCTCTTCAATAAATTTTGGAGACTTTAAATTCGGTGGTTGCAATACCGGGATACCTTTGCTGTTTGCAAATTTTTTAATGGGTGATTCAATTATTTTTTTGCCCCCCCTGCCCCCTTTTTTATCCGTTGCAGTAATCACCGCAACTACGTCAAAATTGTTTTCCAGTAAAATGGCCAATGACGGAACCGCAAAATCCGGAGTGCCCATGAATATAATTCGCATAAAGACAATTTTTTTAAATGGATAATTGAAAATGAAAATTCAAAAATTATAATGATAGAAATTGTTCAATAGCTCCTGTTCAATTCTATATCTGCTTTTTTGGCATCGTATTGTTCATTTTCAATTTGTATTTCTTTGGGCAAAAGAAATAAACTTTAGAGAATTCTGTAAAATAAAAAAAGAGCCTGCGTGGTAAGCACTCGTTTGCACCTATGCGTACGTATTTACTAACTGAGGGACAAACCCAGCGGTAACACCGTTCTGAGTACAAGTTTGTGAATCATTTCACCTGAGTTTTGAAAAAATGAATTGAACATGAGTTTTATCGTTTCTTGCGTCTCGCCGCTACTGATGGATGTCAAAAACTCTTTGTTGTTGGTCTCTGAATCTGTTCGTCATTCCAACTCGACGTGGTCTTTGATCGTATTGGCTTCGAAGCGGGATTGCTCGACGGGCAATTGGGAAGCAGCGACCGAGATGGTCACTTTGCGGAGTCGTAAGTACTGGCCCATTCACAGTCTGGTGGCAGTTCGGGCAAGTGTTCGGAGAAAGTCCCCAATGCGGAAAAAGCTGTCAAAATAACATAACTATCACCAATGTTTGGCACAAAGCCATTAGTCATATTGTAAATAAAAAACATGGGCAAGTTCCCGCTTACCCATGTTACAAAACCAATTTTTTTGGCTTGTTTTAAAACCAATTAATACGAATTACTTAACAACTATTTTAATTTCATTTCGTTCGAGAGGAGTTTTGATGGCCACCACGTACATATCCCGCAACCAGTTCTGTGTCTGTATTCAATCAACTAAAAACACCGGCATCGGTAATATTTAACAAGTCATAATTCACGCCGCCTGTGCCTACTGATTCAATTTCAATTTCATGGGTAGCTGAAGTATTGTTAAAATTGTTGAACATCAATTCACCAACTGACATGCCCGGTGCAACAATTCCATTATTTGTCAAAGAACCAAAGGTGATGGTACCATCACCCTTGGCCGTTCCATAGTGTACAAAATCAATAGACATGTCCGTAATTGAACCTGCATTGACTTTTTCTATAATTCCGTGTATTTCAATAGAACCAGAACCGGAAGCGCTCTGAGTTCCTGCATGGGTTATTTCCAAGATCGAGGATGCAATGGCACTTATGGCTGCATTATTGGCGAAAATGAAATCGCTTCCTTCAAGGGTAATACTGTAGACTGACACAGCACCTCCGTTCACGTTTACGGTTCCATCATAAATGTATAAGTCATCTCCATTTCCAGGTACTGTTCCCGTATCCCAATTGCCAGGGTCATTCCAATCACCTATCCCACCGATCCATTCCTGTACGCTGAGTGAAGTGTATGAATAAAATAGTAAAATCAAGATTATGGCAATTAATTTTTTTAAGAAAAATAATGTAGAAAATTTGTGTTTTTTTATTGAATGAGCAATCATCGTAAAATCGGTTTTAGATAAATTTATTCACACGGAAAAATTCGGGTTTTACGTTCCATGTAAGACTTCTTTTTGACAATTAATTCGTTCCCTGTTTATTTGGAAATGCAATACAAGCGCGTCTCTATTGATGCAATAGATCAAAACAATTGGATTTAATTAGAATCCAGATAAAGTTGTTTTTAAAAT
>JBCBRY010000210.1:0-12760 GCA_039819485.1 Bacteroidota bacterium
AAAAGATGGGCTGGAAACGATCAACCATGCTAAACCGGACGACTATATTGTCAAAAATCAAACGGATGCAGCAGAATTGTACATAGTCAAACAAGAAAAATTTATGGCCCGCTATGCATATTTCAAGGATGCGCCAGATGATTTTACCGAATATTATCCAACCGGAAAGGTAATAGCAATTGAATTAAGCAATGATTTTTTAAGGGAGCAGGATTTAGCAAAAGAATTTTACTTTGAGGCCCCTTGGGGGGAACCGGTAATCGCTAAAGAAAATGATTTTTTAGTGATGCCACCCGATCAGAGTGAAATTTATCGCATCGCCAGAAAAGAGTTTTTTGAAACTTATGAATTAATGTAATTAATTCATGGTGTGATGTAGAAATAAAAGGGGTAACGGTGGTGACACACAAGTGAATAAGAACCAGAAAATAAAGGTGTTTCTGATTAAAAAAGTCTTTCTATTTCCTGCCATCTAAGTGCTTGGATAAAAATAAAGAGCGCTAAAAATGACACTTTTATTTGGACAAATGTTTGATTTCCAAATCTCAGAACTCTTTTTCAGGCAAAGGAAAAGTGCCATTTTTTTTGACCACCTGATTATTTTCTACCAGATTATCCGCAACCTGAATTGATAAATAAATTTTATAATAAATTTCTTTTGTAAAATTTTGTGCCTTTTGTGGAAAAAATAAACCACAAAAGGCACAAAACGAATCCACCAATTTGTTTTTATTACTACCGTTCAATAATTATTTTTTTCATTAAATATTTATCGGAAGATTTAAAGTTGTTGATGCGTAAATAATAAATGCCTGGCTGGAAATCACCTAAATTAATTGAATTGGTATTTTCCCAATTTTGCAGGTGTTGGCCCAATGAATTATAGAGTGATAATTTTAAATCCAACTGTGTTTTATTATTTATTAATAACATGCCGGTTGTCGGGTTTGGATAAACCGAAATATTGTCCAGTTGCTCATTCATTATTTCTTCGTCGTTCAAAATGATTTCCCCACAAATAATGTCGTGCAAAAAACTGGAGGCAAAAGTCAAAATAGATTCTCTTTCCGACTCGTTCGAGAAATAACTTACATGGCCATCGCTTCCGGCAATTGTCATTAATTCATTTTCTACCCCCACACTATCGGCAACTTGTTCCATTACTTGACTGCCTTCGAAATAAATAATGTTCACAGTGAAGATGGAGGCGAATCCTTCACCGTAGGGTACGATGCCATCAAACTCATCATGAACACTAACAAACGGTGGATCAGCGGCATCGATCCAGGAAGCATCGTTCAACCCGCCCGAAAAATTGACCAGCCCTTTTGCCGGTCTTGTAAATGCTAAGTTGTCACTTGAATTGCCCTCCAGGCCTCCATTATCAGTGATCAAATCCCAGAGATCAGGCGAGATGACATCCGTGCTGTCCAACATGGCAACATGGGCAGCGGTAATGGCACCGGCCGAAATGCCCCCCACAAAGATCATATCAGGGTCTACCCGGTAGAGGTTTTCGGTATTGGCGTCTTCGACTAAATACCGCATGGCCGCCTTCATGTCTGAAATGGCTTTTACGACGACCTCCTGCATTTCCTCACCGGTCGGCAACGGCAACAAAGGAAGATCATACAACCGGTAATCAATGGTTACTGCGACATATCCCTTCCTGGCAAAGGCCTCGCACAGCCAATCCAGGTCTTCCCGCTCTCCGAAGATAAAACTGCCACCAAACGCCAGGACAACTGCTGGCCGGACAGAGGCTGTGTCACCAGCGGGTTCGTAAATGTCCATAAAAAGTTCTTTGTTGTCGCCGGCGATGGTAGTACCGGCTCCGTATTGCAAGCCTTTGGTCGACACCACGTCAGTAAAAACATCGGTGCGGTAGCGAAGGCCGTCGCAGGAAGGATAACCCTGGGCAAGAAGCTGGTTGAATGAAATAAGCAATAAAAAGTAAAGTAAATTTTTCATCATAAAACAAAAATGTAAAGCATTTAAAATGTTTGGTGCTAAAATAGTCAAGAAGGGGTGAACCGGAATCACCTTTTTCCAACTGAATGTTATTAATGGGTAACCTCCGACAAAATAAAAAGTTAACTGAATTACGGAATATTTGATAAAAATGTGGGACGTGCAGGATGAAACAATGTTAATGGGAGTAGATAAAAAACAACAATGGAGAAACAACCATTTATCATCCTTCTAAAACCTGTGGTCAACCATTCAAAAAAAAATTTGCAATACTTCAAAAATGCTTTACTTTTCGGCGTGAAAAAAACCATTTGGCAAAATGAAATTAAAAGGAAAATTATCAATTGAAGAGCTTAAAGAAAAAGTAGCGGCGGAATCCATTGAAACGGTCATTGTTGCATTTACCGATCATTATGGCAGGTTGGTGGGCAAACGGTTCGATGCTGAATTTTTTATAGAAACAGCCGATGACGGAACACATGGGTGTGATTATTTACTGACCACCGATATGGAAATGGAACCTGTGGAAGGTTATGATTTTGCGAATTGGGAATTGGGCTATGGTGATTTTCATTTAGTGCCAGATCTGAATTCTTTGAGGATCGCCGACTGGCTCGAAAAAACAGCCATTGTTTTGTGCGATGTTCAAGATGAAAAAACGCACGACTGGGTCGAAGTTGCACCTCGCTCTGTTTTACGCAAACAGTTGAAAGCAGCTGAAAAAATGGGGCATTCCTGTTACGCTGCATCGGAGCTCGAATATTATTTATTTGAAAATAATTACCGGGAGGCCTCCGAAAAGAATTACCACAATTTGAAACCCGTAGGGTGGTACCTGGAGGATTACCACATTATGCAGGGTACTCGTACAGAATATTTTAACGCTGCGGCCCGCCGGCATTTAAAAAAATCTGGCGTGCCAGTTGAAAACTCAAAGGGTGAATGGGGACTGGGCCAGCACGAATTGAATGTCCGTTATGCCGACGTACTGGAAATGGCCGACCGCCATGTCATTTACAAGCAATGTTTGAAAGAATTGGCCGACAAGCAGGACATTTCCATTACGTTTATGGCCAAATACCACGAGGACCGGGCGGGGTCGAGTTGCCATATTCACATGAGTTTGTGGGAGGGAAATAAAAATGCTTTTGACGGCAGAAAAAAAATTGGTCCGGTACAAGGTTCTGATGTATTTAAATATTTTTTAGGAGGCTGGATAAAAAACGTTTCCGACGTCATGCCATTTTATGCGCCGACGGTCAATTCTTATAAAAGGTACGTCGATGCATCCTGGGCACCTACCCGTTTGGCTTGGAGTTTTGATAACCGTACGGCTGGATTCCGGGTAGTCGGCAGCGGAAATAGTTTGCGGATTGAGTGCCGAATCCCCGGTGCTGACTGTAACCCTTATTTGGCCTTTGCCGCTTCATTGGCCTGTGGTTTGGACGGTATAAAAAACAAGATTGAGCCGCCAAAAATATTTGAAGGAGATGTTTATGCCGCCAAAGATTTACCGCGCGTCCCGTATTCATTGGCGGAAGCAACAGATAGATTTTCCAAAAGTCGTTTCGCAAAAAAAGTCTTTGGAAAAAAGGTGGTCGAACATTATACCCATCATTTTAAAATGGAACAACAAGCTTATAACAATGCCGTGACCGATTGGGAACGAAAAAGATATTTTGAGCGAATTTAAGTGGTGGCTGGTAGGGAGTGGATGGAATATGAATATGCGTCGTCCATCTACCCTCTACTTTCTGCCCTCTACCAATCATGAAACTAAAAAACAAAGTTGCCCTCATCACCGGGGGAGGTAGCGGAATCGGAAAAGAGACCGCTTTATTATTTGCCAAAGAAGGAGCAAAAGTCGTCGTCGTGGATGTCAATACGAGGGAAGGAAAAAAGACGGTGCAAGAAATTACCGATAAAAAAAAGGAGGCCGTTTTTTGTAAGGCAGATGTTTCTTCCGAAAAAGATTGCAAAAGGATGATCAATACCGCCCGACGGAAATATGGTGCGCTGCATATCCTGTTTAACAATGCCGGGATCATGCATAGCGACGATGGCAACAGTCAGAGTACCGAAGAAAGTGTATGGGACCTGACCATGAACATCAATGTGAAAGGCGTATTTTTTGGTTGCAAGTATGGCATTCCGCTGATGCAAAAATCTGGTGGTGGTTCCATCATTAATACCGCATCTTTTGTGGCCCATTTGGGCGCAGCTACGCCACAAATTGCCTACACAGCCAGCAAAGGTGCCGTGCTGGCCATGTCGCGCGAATTGGCAGTTATTCATGCCCGTGAAAATATTCGCGTAAATGCGCTCAGCCCTGGTCCATTGCGCACAGAATTGCTGATGAAATTTTTAAATACAGAAGAAAAAAAACAACGGAGACTGGTACATATTCCGATGGGCCGGTTTGGTGAGGCGAAAGAAATGGCTAAAGCCGCTTTATTTTTGGCTTCGGATGACTCCTCGTATATGACTGGAACGGAGTTCTTGGTGGATGGTGGAATTACGGCCGCTTATGTGACACCGGAGTGAATTTTTATTAAGTCATAAAAAAAAATAGAGGCGTTTAAAAATAAAGAACCTTAATGTATTTCCTCCCCCCGGCCCCCTCCAGCGGGGGAGAAATGCACGTTCTTTTTCTCCCCCGCTGGAGGGGGCCGGGGAGAGGAAACATGGATTAAATGAACTATGGCAATAATTTATGAATACCTCTATTGAAAAAAAATAATTTCCATCCCGATTAAAACACAGGACAAGTTGTGCCCTGTGTGACTATGTTTTCAAAATAGAAATGAACCCGTTATTTAATATTTTAACAGACCCCTCTGAATTTTTAGAAAATTTATTTATTGAATTAAATAAAAAGAAAATAAATGTAGAAAAATATCAGCTCGATCATATCTGCTACCGTACTGAAAGCGTGCAGCAATATATTGATTTGAAAAATAAATTAATTCAGATCGGAGAATTGCTCACGGAAAGTAATATTAACGGCCGCCCTATTGCTACCTTTAAATTGATTGATCCCATCCTTCATGGAAAAAGAAAAATATTTTTATTGGAATTGCCCTCTCCCAAACCTGGCTCGTTTTATCCATCAGGTTATGAGCATGTGGAATTTGTAATTGACGAACCACTGGATGTTTTTATGGACCGTTACCCAAAAATTAATTTTGATAAAAAAGGAATGAAAAAAAAAGTCAATCCGGAGGTGCGGATAAAATTCGCCGGGTTCAGCGTAAAATTCCATTTGCATGATTTGGAATACGTGATTGAATATTTGGATTAACCTGACGCTCAGCGGTGTTCGCGTTTCAAACGCTAACACCGTTTGTTTCTAATAAATCCTCCATGTCGCTGTGACTCTGTGTTGATTTAATTTTATTTTCGTTTTTTATTATCGTAACACATAAACTATGTACAGAATTGTCCTACTTTATATTGTTTGTTTTCTGCTGGCAAAAAATGCCTTTTCCCAGAAAAATATCGAATCCTATTTTCCTGAAAAACATGAATGGAAAAAAAGCAAACCTGAAGCCCATGATATTGATGCCGCCAAATTGCGCAAGGCCATCGATTTTGCCGAAGCCAATGAATACAGCGGCCCTCGCGACTTGCGGCGGGCCATTCTGAAAGGGTTTGAGCAGGAGCCTTTCCACCAATTGTTAGGTCCCGTTAAAAAGCGTGGCGGGCCAGCAGGTATGATTCTGAAAAATGGATATGTCGTTGCCAAATGGGGTGATACCAAACGGGTGGATATGACCTTTAGTGTCACCAAAAGTTATTTATCAACCGTGGCTGGGCTGGCCTTGCAGGCGGGGCTGATTGAGTCGGTCAATGACCAGGTGGGGGAATATGTCTGGGATGGGAAGTTTGATGGGAAGCACAATGCTAAAATCACCTGGGCCCATTTACTCAACCAATCTTCCGACTGGTCGGGGACCCTCTGGGGCGGGCACGACTGGGCCGACCGGCCTCCACGGGAAGGCGGGCTGGACGATTGGAAAAACCGGAGACTTCAGGAACCCGGATCGGTGATGGAATACAACGATGTACGGGTCAATCTTTTAGCTTATTCTTTGTTGCAAGTCTGGCGGCAACCATTGCCACAGGTCCTTAAAGAAAAAATCATGGACCCCATCGGTGCATCAACTACCTGGCGGTGGTTCGGCTATGACAATTCCTGGACCAATGTGGATGGGATTGAAATGCAGTCCGTCAGCGGTGGCGGGCACTCTGGTGGTGGTTTGTTTATCAGTACCGAAGATCATGCTCGTTTTGGTCTCTTGTTTTTAAATAATGGCAAGTGGAAAGACCAACAACTTATCGCTCCGTCCTGGATCGATGCCGCCACGACTCCCTCCATTCCAAATGCCAACTATGGTTATATGTGGTGGCTCAACGAAGCGGAAGGCAGCCGTCATTGGGAAGGCGTAGCCGAAGATGTGTACTACGCCGCAGGTTTTGGGGGCAATTTTATCGTTATTGACAGAGAACACCAAGTAGTGATCGTCACCCGTTGGCTGGAACCCTCAAAGATTGGGGAAATGGTGCGGCTCACGCTTGAAGCTTTTTAATGGACAGCGGTGAACGGTGAACGGTGAACGGTGAACGGTTAACGGTGAACGGTGAACGGTTAACGGTTAAAGGTTAACGGTGAATAGCCGATTTACCGTTCGCTGCTAACTATTGACCGTGAATTTTCGTTGATTATAAAAAGGCTTTCATTGATAAACTTTTTTCTCAGAATTTGATTAAACCATCTTTGTGAAATGAAGTCAAAGTCGGGTCACATTTTATTATTAAATGAACTTTTACTAAAAACTAACATTTCCATGATGAAATCTCTTGTAAGAACCCTGACCTTAATACTGCTTTTTGGTGCCGCCGTTGACCTGGAGGCACAACGCAGAGACTGGAATGCTGACCCGACTGAAAGAATTCAAAAACAAACTGAGAGCATGAAAGAATTGCTCTCCCTCTCGGACAAGCAAGCCGAAAAAGTGGGCGAGATTAATTTGAAATACGCCAAAAAAATGCAGGCTGCCCGAGCCGAGATGGGTGAACAACCCGATCGAACGGCCATGCGGGATTTGTTCATGCGGATGAACAAAGAGCAAGATGAAGAGTTAAAAAATATAATGACCACTGCTCAATTTGAGGGGTGGCAAAAAATGAAGGCCGAACGCATGCAACAACGCCGGGAACGAAGAGGCAAAAAAGGTGAGGGCCAGGGCGATAACGAGCCGAAGAAAAAGACCAAAGAAAACCAAAGATAAATCACAGTCGGGTGATTTCTAATGTGACCTGCTGGCTTCTCGCTGGCAGGTCTTTGTTTTGAAGGGAGAATTAACAGCTGCGCACGGGGCAAAATCGTTTGATTTTAATTGAACCGCAGCAACCTCCCCCCGGCCCCTCCAAAAGGGAGAGAATCCCAAGTTCTTGGAGAGGACCGGCGGGAGGGTGTGCATTCAAGAATTACGACAATTGAGTTTTGCCCAGTATTCAGGTAAAATAACTAAGACGGTTTCGCTTATAATTTGAGCAAAAATCTTAGTGACCCTTCTGCCAAACCATCCATCCACCAACTATTCTTTCCTCATGAAATATACTTTTACCTACCTTTTAATACTGTTCTCTTTTTCAACCTTTTCCCAAAATTTCACCATCACAGGCAAAGCCATTGATGAAACAGGCAATGCACTGCCCGGAGCCAATGTCGCGTTGCAATATCCGTGGGGAGAGGAAGTGACCGTAGTAGCTGCGGAAGGAAATGGACGGTTTTTTATCAAAAACGTAGAAACGGGTGGCTATAAAGTAGCCATCACTTTTTTGGGTTTTGAAAATTTGGTGCAAGAGGTGACCGTCGATAACGCCAATATCAACATGGGGGATTTAACCTTGAAGGCCAGTGCAACCAACCTGGGCGAAGTAGTGGTGAAAGAGCGCATACCCATGGCTACCCAGAATGGCGATACCACAGCCTTCAATGCAGATGCCTTTAAAGTGATGAAAGATGCCAGCACAGAGGAATTACTGGAAAAAATGCCGACGATTTCCATTCAAAATGGACAAATACAGGCCCAGGGAGAGGATGTCGGAGAGGTGCTGGTGGATGGCCGGCCGTTTTTTGGCAACGACCCGGCAGCTGCTTTGAAAAACCTGCCGGCAGAAGTAGTAGCCAAAATCCAGGTATATGACCAGGCCAGCGATCAGTCCCAATTCACGGGTTTTGATGATGGCAATACGACCAAAACGATCAACATCATTACCCGGACGGGCAAGAGCAATGGGCAGTTCGGAAAGGTTTACGCTGGCTATGGATCGGATGACCGTTACCAGGTGGGAGGAAGTATCAATTTTTTCAACGGCGACCAACGGGTGTCCATCATCGGGATGAGCAATAACATCAATATCCAGAATTTTTCCACAGATGACATCCTGGGAGTGATGGGTTCGGGAGGCGGCAGTCGAAGAGGCGGCCGGGGCGGAAGAGGCAGAGGAGGTGGACGGCGGGGTGGGGGCGTCAACGATTTTTTGGTAAATGCTCAAAACGGAATTGCACAGACCCATGCCCTCGGTATCAATTATTCGGATAAATGGGGCAAAAAATGGGACGTGAGCGGCAGCTATTTTTTCAACAACAGCGACAGCCATGCCGAGGAAAACCTGACACAACAATTCATTGGTAATCAAGGTTTTGGTGAAATATATGAAGAAGAATCCATCGCTAACAGTAACAACACCAACCACCGGCTGAACGGTCGTATTGAATTTGAATTGGACTCGGCAAATTCGTTTATCATGCGACCGAGGTTGACCCTGCAATTAAACGAAGGCGACTCTGATACAAATGGACAATCCGTTTTTGGGGAAGACCTGTTGAGTGAAACGTCGAACCTCTATAATTCCGACCTCACAGGTGTAAATTTCACCAACAACCTGCTTTGGCGGCATAAAATGAAAAAGCGGGGGCGTACTTTTTCGATCAATTTATCGACTGGTTATTCTCCGCAGGAAGGGGATAATTCTTTGCAGTCGCACAACAATTTTTACCAACCCGTTTTCAGAGCGGATACCCTCGATCAGCAAAGTACCCTTGATGTGAACAGTTGGAATGCGAGGACATCTTTCAATTATACCGAACCCATCAATGAGCGGCAGCAGTTGCTGTTCGATTATGAAATCAGTTACCAGCAGGAAGATTCCGACAAAAGTACTTTTGATTTTTCGGAGGCCGATCAAGACTACACCGACCTGAATGAACAGTTCAGCAACGTTTTTTCCAACGAT
This sequence comes from Bacteroidota bacterium, assembly GCA_039819485.1. Taxonomy (GTDB): domain Bacteria; phylum Bacteroidota; class Bacteroidia; order Chitinophagales; family Saprospiraceae; genus UBA6168. Next base: position 9,277 of record JBCBRY010000210.1, read on the forward strand.
TACACCACGCACCGGGGCGGCATCGGTTACAACTACCGGCACAGCCGCGATTTGATGGTGGTGGCGCGCGCCCGTTATCAGCATGCCACCTTGAACAATGATCAGACTTTTCCGCAGACCCTGAATACGGAACAGTCATTTAAGAATTTCCTGCCGTTTGCGATGCTTCGCTACAACATCCAGGGGCGGGAAAAAAATGTGCGGGTCTTTTACCGCACCAATACTGATCTGCCATCCATCCAACAATTGCAAAATGTGGTGGACAACAGCAACCCTATTCAGCTTTCGGCAGGGAACCCCAACTTGAAGCAGTCTTTTTCCAACAGTATGTTTGTACGGTACCGGACGACCAATGTGGAAAAATCAACGGTTTTTTACGCAATGCTCGGTGGTACGCTCACCGATGACCACATCGCCAACGCAACCTACTTCGCCCGGCAGGACAATCCCATTTTCTCAGAACTCGGCCTCGATAGCCTGACCAGAGGAACACAGCTCACCCGCCCGGTGAACCTGGATGGCTATCGCAATATCCGTTCGTTTATCACTTATGGCGTACCGGTTGGATTCATTAAATCCAATTTCAACCTCGACCTCAACTACAGCTACATCCGCACGCCCGGCCTCATCGACGACCAGCTCAACTACGCCAACAGCCACACCTATGGCGCCGGGCTGACCCTCAGCAGCAACATCAGTGACCAGGTGGACTTCACCTTCATCGCCCGTCCGAGCTACAACAGGGTCATCAATACTTTGCAAAAAGACAGCGATACGGAGTTCTTCTCGCAGGACTCCCGCATCAAGTTCAACTGGATCATTTTTGAGGGCCTCGTATTCCGCAACGAGCTGGCCCACCAGTTCTACTCTGGTCTCTCCGATGGCTTCGATGATTCCTTTATGATCTGGAATTTTGGACTTGGTAAAAAGGTCTTCAAAAACCAGCGCGGCGAAATCACCCTTACCGTCAACGACCTGCTCAACCAAAACCGCAACATTTCCCGATCCGTCACGGAGACCTATATCGAAGACACCCGCACCAATGCACTGACGCGGTTTGTCATGCTGAATTTTACTTACAATCTGCGGAATTTTGATACGGGGAAAACTCGGAGCGAACGGAAGGAGGAAAGGCCGTTTTGGATGCGGTAGGGGGTAGCGTGTGTCACTCTGTTCAACACTTACTACAACAGTGCGCAGACTGCTCGAACATTTTACATATTGTTGGAAGTCGTGCTTTCTTTTCTGGTTTCTATAATTCTACGCTTAATCTTTTCATAGTAATCTTTAGAAATACCGTGAGGTTCAAGATATTCCCAATCCTCATCCATGCCTGCTAAAAAATCATTAAGATAGTTCCAGTGAGTGGAGCTTTCAACGTATAATTTAAGTGCAGCCTCTTCTTGCTTATCACAAAGAAGAACATGTCCTAAGTTCATTTTTGCATAGTGGCCAGTTTTTTTGTCCTGTAAACAATCTTTAAATATTTTGAATGCTTTTGCTAAATCCCCCATTTGGAAAAATCTAAACCCAACGGAATGCAGTTTTTCAAGAGTTGGTTTTTTTTGATATGCTTGTATATCAAATTTAAGGGCATCCGCATATTTCTTTTGGCTTGCATAAAAAAATGAGAAAAACCACATGGTTTCAAGATTGTCAGGCTCTATATCAATTGCCTTTTGCAAATATTCTTTAGCCTTTTTGTAACTTTCGATACTTGTATGACAACGAGCAGTATTTTGTAAATTCCAAACATTATTCGGTTCTAATTTATACGCCATCTCATGATAATAAATCGCTTTGGAATAATCTTTTTCCGCCATTCGGTAACAATGAGCTATTCTTCTTTTTATTGCAGCATCATCAGACTGAAGTTTTTCCAATTCAAGATATGTTGCTAATGCTTTGGTATAATCACCTGATAAATATTCAGAATTACCTTTTACATATAATACATTAACTTTTTCTAGTATTATTTCAAGAATATCTGACTCATAAATATTACTTAATGAACTAAAGAAATTCTTAAATTCATTTTTCGGGTAGTTGAGATAAAAAGTATATAAATCTTGAATATAATGGTCAAAAACAGACAGCTTTGAGCTTTCCAGTTCTTTCGGGTCTTCTTTAAAAAGCTCCGTTAACCCTTTCTGTTCCCTTGCAAATATCTCCAAACACATTTTAACTTGCATGTCAGAGTATTCATCTAAAGCAAAGCACAATGAATATTTATCTGAATTGCAAACGGATAAACTTGACGCCAAAAGATTGATAAATTTTTCTGTATTAATATTCTTTTGACAATCTTCCATTGCCTTGTTAACAAAGGGGTTATTAGCATAGAAGGGCAAAAACCAATGTTGAGGTTTCTCAAAAAAAGGATAATTCTTATGTTTTTTAAACAGTCCAAGTAGCATAGAGTGCTGGAAACCAGAAACTTGCAAGTCTTCATAATTTTGTGATAGCTGACTTTGTAATTTAATTTTCATGGCTTCTTCCCAAGACACCTCTTCTCGTTCCATTATTTTATGAACTTCAGAGTTGTTTTTTAAAACATACATTTCTAATTTATCTTCGTCATACTGAAATTTCTTATTTCTGAATATCTCTTCAACATAAGTTACCCCCTCTCTGATTATCTGTACCTGTCTTAGCTTAATTAATTTGTTCAGTGCATGTGGATAACCTTTAATTTTTTCGGATTTATTGTTTGCGGAAAGTAGTACGCCTACCAATGCTCTTTGCCAAACTTTATGTTCAAAAGAACTCAAAAAATTAACCAACAATTCAAATCTTGAGATGTCAAACCTATTAATGAGCCTAATCGTTAAAGCACTAACCACTAAACACTTATCGTACCACTCAAACTTGTTGTCAATTGAAAAGCTGGCAATCGAATTGTATTCTATTTCTTCAAGTTCATTTGCATATATTATTCGTTCAAACAATATATTTGGATATTCAGTCTTTATATTGTTTTCGAATGAAGCAAACATCTCGTTATAAATTTTCAGCTTGTAAGTATACTGCTTTCGTATTTCTTCACTCGACTTTGCAACTGCATTGCTCGAAGATTCTTTAAAAAGCCTTACGATGTTCCCAAAATCCTGACCGTCGATTTCATTCTGGTATTTCGAAACTTCATTGGATTCAATGTTGGCCAACAAATTGATTAAACCGAAATTTATTCTTGCAACTTCTTTGGTATATAGTTCATTTGAAATGACATTTACATTATTTCTTCTTTTTAAATCTTGATATTGTCCATTTAAAAGAACAAAGTTGTCATGTATAGGATTGCCTTCAAATATTTCCAAGGAAGTTTCTAAGGCTTTATCTAATTCACCATTTGATATGAATTCCCTTATGGTTTTTATTTTATCCATTTCGCTTTTAATTTTTTCTTATGAGTACAGGACAAAATTTAATTTTTAAAAACAAAACGAGTACATCCTCCCCCTAACCCCCTCCAAAGGGGGAAAAA